>NZ_JBBCXG010000008.1:0-310895 GCF_037145535.1 Oerskovia sp. USHLN155 | reverse complement strand
GGGGCCCCCCTCCGCCCGCGCCCCCGCGGCCCGGGCCCGTCCTCTTCTGTTCTCCCCGCCCCTTTTGTGGTGCTTGCCGGGGGCCCCCCCCCACTTCTCGGCGACGACGATCACGCGATAGACAGCGCGATCCCGTCCAGGATGTCGTGCTCGCTCGTCACGACCGACGTGAGCTCGCCGCCCGCGGCCGCGACGTCGTCGCGCACCCGGCGCACGACCTCGGCCCACACGAGCGCGCCCGCCCCGATCACGTCGATCCGGCCCGGGTGCATGAAGCCCAGCGCCTCGCGCTCGGCCCGCGTGCGGCCCAGCAGGTCCTCGCACGCGGCCAGCGTCTGGTCGACCGACAGCACCGCGCCGTCGATCCGGTCGCGGTCGTAGCGCTCGAGACCCAGCGCGTGCGCCGTCACGGTCGTCACGGAACCCGCGAGCCCGACGAGCGTCGCCGCCTTGCCGAGCGGGACCGTGAGCGACGCCGTGTCGAGCGCGGCCCGCACGTCGGCCCGGGCCGCCGCGATCTCCTCGCCGGTCGGCGGGTCCGAGCGCAGGTGGCGCTCGGTCATGCGCACGCAGCCCACGTCCATCGACCACGCGGCCTCCGGGGCGTCGGTGCCCAGCACGAGCTCGGTCGACCCTCCCCCGAGGTCCACGACCACGAACGGGCCGGGGTGGTTCGCCGCGACCACGCCCGTCGCGCCACGGAACGACAGCTCGGCCTCCTCCGTCCCCGAGACGACCTCGGGCTCGACACCCAGGCGGGCCAGGACGCCCTCGACGAACTCGCCGCGGTTCTCCGCGTCACGGGTGGCCGACGTCGCCACGAACCGGGTGCGCGTCGCACCGAGCTCCTCGATCACCCGGGCGTACTCGGCCGCCTGGTCGAGCGTGCGCGCGAGCGCCTCCGGGGCCAGCCGGCCCGTCCGGTCCACTCCCTGACCGAGGCGCACGACCTCCATGCGGCGGTCGAGCTCGGTGAGGACGCCCGTCGTGGGGTCGACGTCGGCGACGAGGAGTCGGATCGAGTTGGTGCCGCAGTCGATCGCGGCGACGCGAGAAGAAGTCATGACATCAAGGGTGCCACCCGTCGCCGCCGCGGCGGGCGCGGACGCCGCCCGTGGACGGTCGGCGTCACGAGCGTCACACCGCGACGGCCGCGAGCCCGCCCGCGGGGCGACGGCTCAGCAGGTGCAGCGGTCCGCGCGCCACGACCCCGAGATCATCACGAGCGCCTCGTCACCCAGCGGGTTCACGCCCGGTCCGGCCGCGAGCGCGTGGCCCACGAGGACGTGCAGGCACTTGACGCGCACGGGCATGCCGCCCGCGGAGATGCCCGCGATCTCCTCGACGTGCCCGAGCGACTCGCGCGCCGCGAGGTAGTGCTCGTGCGCGCGGGCGTAGGCGGCGGCGAGGTCCTCGTCCTGGGTCAGGCGCTCCGACATCTCCTTCATCACGCCGTTCGCCTCGAGCGTCGAGGCGCCCGCGACCGCCCCCGGGCTCGTCAGGTAGTACGTCGTGGGGAACGGGGTGCCGTCCGGCAGGCGCGGCGCGGTGTGCACCACGAGGGGGCGACCGCACACGCAGCGCGCCGCGATCCCGACGACGCCGCGGGCCGGGCGGCCGAGCTGCTCGTGCAGGACCTCGAGATCCTCCGGTGTGACCTCGGGGCGCGAACGGTCCGCCTCCGGGACGGCCGGGGCGTCGGCGCTGCGCGCGGGACCACGGTCGGTCACCGGTGCCGCGTCACGGGCTGCGGCGTCGGCTGCGCCACCGCGGTCCGCGGAGTCCGGGGAGGAGGGGGTCGAGTCGTTCACGAGAGGTTTCCGTTCTGCGGCGTGCGGTGCTGGTCCGGCGCCGGGAGCCGGCGCCCACCCATTGTCCCCGGTCGAGCGCCCGGATCGGCAATCGGTCCTCCGAGGGGCTCTCCGAGGACGCTGAGACCGCGACGACCCGAGCGAGGGCGTGGTGCGGGCTCGCCGGGCGGGTGCGGCGTGGGAACTACGGCGTCGGGGCGTCCGTGGCCGGGGGCTCGTCGCCCCCCGGGTCGGCCGGTGCGTCGCCGGGAGCAGGCTGCTCCCCGGCAAGCTGTACCGACCGCCAGAGAGAGGTGTACCAGGGTGCGCCGTCGTTCCCCTCGACGCCGACCGGCCCCTCGGTGACCTTCCTGCCCGTCTCGGGGTCGAGGTCGTCGACGACGATCTCCGGGTCGATGACCCGCCACGCGCGTTCGCCCGGCATCACGTAGCTCAGCCGGTCGCGCGCCTGCGCGATCACGTACGCGTCGTCGTCCCAGCGCCCGAGCTGGACCTGGAGGTCCTCGCGCTCGGCCTCGGCCGCCGCGACCTCGGCACGCAGGGCGCGCAGCTCGCCCGTCTGGTTCACGTAGGCGCGCAGGGTCGGCAGCAGCAGGATGACCGCGAGGAGCACGACGACGGCGATCACCAGCGAACGGACGGTCACCACCTCGGGCAGCAGGAACCCGTTGCGGCTGCGCCGGCGGTCCGCGAGCGCCGGGGCCCGCGTCGAGGTGCTCGGTCGCGGGGTTCGCGGCGTCGAGGACGCCCGGGAGGTCGAGGCGGTGGACCGTCCGCCCGTGCCCGACCCTGCCGCCGAGGTGCTCGAGGGCTTGCGCGGCGCCGCAGGCTTGCGCCCCGCGCCGGTCGCCGGGCTCGAGGCCTTGGCAGCGCTCGCGTCCTTCGACGCCCCCTTCGAGGGACCGGCCTTCGGGGTGCCCGAGCCGGCCCCGGACCTGCCGGACGTGCCCGCGTCCGAGCGCGACGTCGTCGGGCCGGAGGCGCCCCGTGCGCGGCTGGTCGACGAACGACCGTCCCCGCGCGATCCTCCCCCGCTGCGTCCGCCCCCAGGGCGCGGCGAGGCGCCGGGCGTGGACGGGCGACGGTTCGTGGGCATGGAGCCGATTGTGCCGCCCCGCGCCGCTGGTCGGGCGCAGGGTCCACGGCGTGCCGGGGCAACGTGGCCGGATCCACACCAAGCGTTCACAACCCCGCGCGTGTCGGGTGCCTGTGGTGGACGCACGGACGCCCGGTGGTTCCGAGGAACCACCGGGCGTCCGGGTGCCGGCGCCGGTCGGACCCGAGGGTCAGACCGTGCTCAGCGGGGATGCGTCAGCTCACGCCTTCCAGCGCGGGAACGCCGAGGCGCCGGCGTAGCGAGCCGCGTCGTCCAGGGCCTCCTCGATGCGCAGGAGCTGGTTGTACTTGTTGATGCGCTCGCCACGGGCGGGAGCACCGGTCTTGATCTGGCCGGCGTTGACCGCGACGGACAGGTCCGCGATCGTCGTGTCCTCGGTCTCGCCCGAGCGGTGCGAGACCATCGCGGTGAAGCCGTTGCGCTGGGCGAGCTCGACGGCGTCGAGCGTCTCCGTGAGCGTGCCGATCTGGTTGAGCTTCACGAGCAGCGAGTTCGCCGACTTGAGCTCGATGCCCTTGGCGAGACGCTCCGGGTTGGTGACGAACAGGTCGTCGCCGACGATCTGGACCTTGTCGCCGACCTCGGCCACGAGCTGCGACCAGGCGCTCCACTCGTCCTCGGACAGCGGGTCCTCGATCGAGACCAGCGGGTAGTCCGCCACGAGCTGCTTGTAGTAGGCGATGATGTCGTCCGAGCTCGTCGCCTTGCCCTCGAACTGGTACGCGCCGTCCTTGAAGAACTCGGTCGCGGCGACGTCGAGCGCGAGGCCCACGTCGACGCCCGGCTTGAAGCCGGCCTGCTCGATCGCGACGAGGATCAGGTCGAGAGCGTCACGGTTGCTCGGCAGGTTGGGGGCGAAGCCACCCTCGTCGCCGAGGCCCGTCGCGAGGCCCTTGCTCTTGAGCACGGACTTCAGGGAGTGGTAGACCTCTGCACCGGTGCGCAGCGCCTCACGGAACGACGTGGCGCCGATCGGGGCGACCATGAACTCCTGGATGTCGACGTTGGAGTCGGCGTGCGACCCACCGTTGAGGATGTTCATCATCGGGACGGGCAGGACGTGCGCGTTCGGGCCACCGACGTAGCGGTACAGGTCCAGGCCCGAGCTCTTCGCGGCAGCCTTCGCGACCGCGAGCGAGACGCCGAGGATGGCGTTCGCGCCGAGCTTGCCCTTGTTCGGCGTGCCGTCGAGCTCGATCAGCGCCTGGTCGATGAGGCGCTGGTCCTCGGCCTCGAAGCCGAGCAGCTCCGGGGCGATCTCGTCGATGACGGCGTTGACCGCACCCTCGACACCCTTGCCCAGGTAGCGGGACTTGTCGCCGTCACGGCGCTCGACGGCCTCGAAAGCGCCGGTAGAGGCGCCCGAGGGGACGCCGGCGCGGGCAAAGGTACCGTCGTCGAGCACGACCTCGACCTCGACGGTGGGGTTTCCGCGCGAGTCGAGAATCTCGCGTGCTCCAACGGCTTCGATGCTTGCCACGGTTGCTCCTTCAGCTGCTTCCAGGTCCGGAGCGCAGGGCAGGCGACGATGGCGGTCGGGCGCGTCCGGGGTTGTCGCAACCCAGCCTAGTGGTCGGGAACACATAGTGCTTCGGACGTCGCCTCGTGGACACGATCGCCCGCATGTCGGCCGTGGTGCACGCCGGGGGTGACGTGCTGCGATGCCGACGGTGATGCGCTGCGGTGCCGAGGGTGACGCCTCGGTCACCCTCAGCGGGCGTGTCCGTCACCCCCGGCGGGCGGCCACGTCACCCTCGGCGGGCGGCCACGTCACCCTCGGCGGAGACGATCGCCCGCTCGACCTCGCGCAGCGCGACCCGCAGCGCCGTCTCGGCGTCCACCCCGTCGGCCTGGGCGCGGCGCACGACGTCGAGCAGCTCGTGCCCGTACGCCCGTTCCAGCGCGTCGCCCGGCGTGCCCGACGACGTCGCTCCCCTCCCGTCCCCCGCCTCGCCCGGGGCGACGGGAGGGACCGACGCGACGACCGCCGTCGGGCCGGGACCCGCGACGGCCTCCCCCAGTCCCGCGCGCTGCGCGCGGGACAGGACCTTCTGCGCGCGGGCCAGCGCGCCCTGCGCGAGCGGGATCCCCTCGAGGACCGACTCGCGCTGCTTCTCCTGCTGCTTGATCTCGTCCCACTGCGCGTACAGGGCCGCGTGGCCGTCGCCCGTGGTGACGGCGGTGTCCGCGAACACGTGCGGGTGACGCCTGACGAGCTTGGCCACGAGGTCGGCCGCGACGTCGTCGACCGTGAACGGGGCGACCGGGTCCTCGCTCGCGATGCGCGCGTGGAACAGGACCTGGAGCAGCAGGTCACCGAGCTCCTCGCGCATGCCCGCGCGGTCGCCCGTCTCGATGGCCTCGGCGAGCTCGTGCGCCTCCTCGAGGAGGTAGCGGACCAGGGTCTCGTGCGTCTGCTCGCGGTCCCAGGGGCACCCGCCGGGCGAGTAGAGCCTGTCCATGACGGCGACGGACTCGCGCAGGGGGTCGACGGGACCGGGGTGGTTCGGCTCGCTCGTGGTCATGCGCCCATCGTAGGGACGCGGACCGGAGGGCCCCTGAGAGGGGCCCTCCGGTCCGCTGCCTGGCGGTCCGCCGCCCAGCAGTGAGAAGGTCAGCGGTGCCGAGAGCCGGCTACCGCCAGGTGTCGGTCAGAGTCACGGCACCGTTCGGTCCGACGGTCGCCGTGCGGTTGGCGCCGCTCTCCCAGACCACGTTGCCCGCGCCGTCCTTCTTGACGTACTTGTACTCGAAGGTCGTCCCCGCGGGCAGGTCGAGCGTGACCTTCCAGACGGGGTAGGCCGCGGCCGAGAGCTGCTTGGCCGCGGCGGGCGCCCACGAGCCGAGGGCCGTGATGCTGCCCACGACGTAGACGCTCTGCCCCAGGACCGTGGTGGCGTTGACCGAGAAGCTCGCGTCGCCCTCGGTCTCACCGGTCCCGCCGCCCCCGGTCCCCGCGCACGGGTCGCCCGCGGTGACGACACCTCCCGAGACCTGGACGTGCTGCCCCGTGAGGCTGAAGTCCTTGCCGTTGTTGTTGTCCCAGGTGCCCGAGCCGTTGGTGAACGCGGCGGTGATCGTCGCCCCGTTCGCAGGAATCTCGCGCGAGACCCAGCCCGTGCAGGCCGCTGTCATGTCGACCCCGGGGGCCGTGGTCCAGGCGCCCGCACCGACCTTGTAGTGGACCTTGTACGCGTTCCACCCCGTCGAGGTCGAGTAGTAGACCGTGGTGGCGGAGGTGGTCGGGCAGTCGACCGTGCACGGTGTGCCACCGGTCTTGCCGACGTGCAGCGCGAGCGCGCCGTACGCGGGGACCGTCGCGGTGAACGTGCCCGAGGCGCTCACGGTCCGCGTCACGGAGCAGTCCTTGGTGGCCACGACGTCGCAGTAGCTGCCCGCGGGCAGCGACGTCTGGTAGGTGTGCGTCACGGCGGAGGCGGTGTTGTTGATCGCCACGTAGCCCTTGGCCCCGCGGCCGTAGGCGATGTTGTTGTTGCCGTCGTCCCACCAGTTGGTGACGGACGTGCCCTCGACCGTGTTGTGGAAGCCGACCATGCCCGCGATCTCGGTCCACCGCTGGGTGCAGGTCCAGGCGCTGTTCGAGCAGCTCGCGTCGGGGACCGAGGCGTTGGTGGCGCCGGGAGCCCCTGCGTCCTTGTCGGTCCACGTGTAGCCGGTGTAGACCGCGGGCGAGCCGTAGGGCCAGGAGAGCATGAACGCGTTGGCGAGCTTGTACTTGGCGCCCCACTTGTAGTTCATGGTCTCGCCGTTGCGCTCGGTGTCGTGGTTGTCGACGAAGACCCCGGCGCGGTCGGACGTGAGCAGCCCGTTCCCGATCTCGTCGAGGCTCGCGATGCTGCCGTCGAAGCGGCTCTTGAGCGTGCGCGCGTAGTTGAACTCGTGCGAGTCCCCGCTGCCCAGGTACTCGGAGGGCTGGACGGGTTCTCCCCCGGCCCCGATGACCTCGTGGACCCAGTAGACGTTCGGGTTCGTCAGCTTGGCCTTGATGGCCTCGAGGTCGGCGGCCGGGATGTGCTTGGCCGCGTCGATGCGGAAGCCGGCGACACCCAGGCCGAGCAGGTCGTTCATGTAGCCCGCGATCTTGCCGCGCACGTAGTCGGAGCTCGTGCGCAGGTCCTGGAGCGAGACGAGGCGGCAGTTCTGGACGTTGTACCGGTCGCCGTAGTTGGTGATGTTGGCACGGCAGTCGTTGAAGTCGTTCGCGCCGTAGGGGACGCCCGGGAAGCTGTCGACCGAGTAGCCGGTTCCGCCCGTGCCGGTGCCCGACCCGGTGTCGGCTCCCGCCATGTGGTTGACGACCGCGTCCACGACGATGCCCACGCCGGCGGTCCTGCACGCGCTCACCATGTTCTGGAACTCGGCGCGGTTGCCGAGCTTGGACTCGATCTTGTAGCTCACGGGCTGGTACGAGGTCCACCACGCGGTGCCCTGGATGTGCTCCTGGGGTGGGGAGACCTGGACGTAGCCGAACCCGGCGGGCCCGATCGTGCTGGTGCACTCGGCAGCGACCGCGTCCCAGGTCCACTGGAACATGTTGAGGACGACGTTCCCCCGGCCGTTCTCGGACGCGACCACGGGTGAGGGCGTCGGCGCCTTGGCCGCGGCGGGCAAGGCACCGGCGACGAGTCCCGACGCGACCACGGCGAGCGCCGTGAGCCCGGCGAGAAGTCTGCGCCGCGGCGTCGTGCGGACAGGTCTGGTTGTTCGGCTGAGCTTCATTGCTGCGTTCTCCGTTTCGGTGCTGCGCACAGCCCCGCTTCGGCGCGTGGCTGCCCGTCCTCGCCCCGGCGTCGGCGCCGGCACGTCTACCGCTTCCCCTGCCATCGCTCCGGTCCGATCGACCGGCCGAGCCCACACCCCTACCACCTTGCAGAGATTTGCGGGTTCTTGCTGAAAGATTACACAGACGCGAGGGACGTGTCTCCCTTTCCGGACATGCAAGAAGGTTGCGAGTTCTCGGACAGGGCAGCGCGGGCACCACGAGATAGAGGGTTCTTGTCGACACAGAGGTCCGCAGGCCTCTGTCTCGACAAGAACCCTCTACGTCGCCGTGCCCGACGGCGGCACGCACCTCACGGCAGCGTCGGCACCGCCGCGAGCAGCTCGCGCGTGTACGCGGCCGTGGGCCGGGTCAGCACCTCGCGCGTGGGGCCGGCCTCGACGACCTCTCCCCCGCGCAGCACCACGGTCTCCTCGCAAAGCTGCCCGACGATCGCCATGTCGTGGCTGACCAGGACGAGCGTGAGCCCGAGCTCGCTCTGGAGCCGGCGCAGCAGGTCCATGACCTGCTCGCGGACCGACACGTCGAGCGCGCTCACGGGCTCGTCGCCCACCAGGACCGACGGCGAGGGCGCGAGGGCACGGGCGATCGCGATGCGCTGGCGCTGGCCGCCCGAGAACTGGGCCGGGTACTTCGTCCGGGCGTCGGGGTCGAGGCCGACCCATCCCAGCACCTCGTCGACGCGCGCCGACACGTCGCCGCCGATCTTGAGCGAGCGCAGCGGCTCGGCGACGATCCGGGCGACCGTCATGCGTGGGTCGAGCGACGTGCGCGGGTCCTGGAGGACGACCTGCACCTCGCGCCGGTACCGTCGCATGAGCGCGCGGTCCCGGCGGTCCAGGGGCGCGCCGCGGTAGGAGACCGTGCCGCGCGTCGGGCTGTCGAGCCCGAGCAGCAGGCGCAGCAGCGTCGACTTCCCGGCGCCCGACTCCCCCACGATCCCCACGCTGCGGCCTGACCGGACCGCGAGGTCGACGCCTGCGAGCGCCGCCGTCGGGGGCGTGCGGCGCGATCCGCCGAACTCGCGCCACACCCCGTCGAGCGCGACGAACGGTGGGGCGTCACCCTCGGCCGGGTTCCGGTCGCCCCCGGCAAGGGCGTCGCCCCCGGCGGGCTGGTCGCTCATCGGTCCTCCTGGGTGGTCGGGTGCAGGGTCGGCAGGTGGGTCACGGCGCGCGCGGCGGCGAGCAGCGTCCGGGTGTACGGGTCCTCGGGGGCGTCGAGGGCACGGGCGACGCTCGTGGCCTCGACGACCTTGCCGTGCCGCATGACGACGAGGTCGCGCGTGACGCGGGCGACGACCGGCAGGTCGTGCGACACGAACACCAGGGCGGTCCCGGTGCGCTCGATGAGGTCGTCGAGCAGGTCGAGGATCTCGGCCTGGACGGTCACGTCGAGGGCCGTGGTGGGCTCGTCGGCGATGAGCACGTCGGGCTCGCACGCGAGCGCCATGGCGAGGCACGCGCGCTGGCGCTGGCCGCCCGAGAGCTGCCAGGGGTAGGACCCGAGGATGCGTTCGGTGTCGTCGAGGCGCACGATGCGGCACAGGTCGGCGGCGAGCTCTGCGGCGCGTGCACGCGAGACCTTGCGGTGCAGGCGCAGCGGCCCGGCGATCTGCCGACCGATCGTCATGAGGGGGTCGAGCGCCGTGAGGGGCTCCTGGAAGACCATGGCGATGCGCGCCCCGCGCACGCGGCGCAGCGCTCGTTCGCCGAGCGTGAGCAGGTCGGTCCCGTCGAGCAGGACCTGCCCGGTGGCGGTCATGCCGTCGGGCAGCAGCCCGAGGATCGCGGCCGCGGTGAGCGACTTGCCCGAGCCGGACTCGCCGATCACCCCCAGGCGCTCGCCGGGCGCGACGTGCCAGCTCACGTGGTCGAGCAGGACCCGGCCCGACGACGTCCGCACCGTCAGGTCGCGCACCTCGAGCCCGGTGGTGCTCGTCGTGGGAGTCACGGTCATCGGTCGCCTCGCAGGCTCGGGTCGGTCCGTTCGCGGATGCCGTCACCCAGGAGGTTCAGGCCGAGCACGGTCCACGCGATGAGCAGCCCGGGCAGGATCGCCCCGAGCGGCTGGACCGCGACGGACTTCTGGGCGGCGCTGAGCAGCCGCCCCCAGGACAGGGCGGTCGGCGAGCCGAGCCCCAGGTAGGACAGCGACGCCTCGGCGAGGATCGCGCCGCCCGCGAGCAGCATGAGCTGCACCAGCAGGGTGGGGGCCACGTTGGGCAGGACGTGGCGCAGGATCGTCCCCCACCACCCGGTGCCCGACGCCGTCGCGGCCGTCACGTAGTCCTCGCGCAGCACGCGCGCGGCGTTGACCCGCGTGACGCGCGCGATCACCGCGGCCCCGGAGATGCCGATCGCGACGACGGCCGAGGTCAGCGACGCGCCGCGAACGGTCACGATCAGCATGGCCAGCAGCAGGGTCGGGAAGGCGATCATCAGGTCGACGACGTTGAGGAGCGCGACGTCGGCCCACCGGGTGGTCGCCGCCGCGACCACGCCGATCGTGATGCCTAGCAGGCCCGCGATGACGACCGAGGCGATCGCCACGGTCATCGCGACCGTGGCCCCGCCCATGAGCTGGCTCAGCAGGTCGCGCCCCAGGCGGTCGGTGCCCGCCCAGAACTGCGCGCTCGGCCCCTCGAGCCGCCCGCCCGTGCCGGCCGCGCCCACGCCCACGTCGTACGGCGTCCAGAAGACCGCGACGACACCGACGAGCGCGACGAGGCCGACCATGACGAGACCCGCGACGAACGACGGGCTGACGCTCCGCCGTCGGGCACGCGGGGCACCACCGTCCCCGGTCGCGGGCGCGAGCACGCCCTCCTCCCGCGCCGGGGCCAGGCGCCCGGATCCTTCGACGACGGGGATCTCCCCGCCCAGGTCGATGCTCATCGTGCGCCTCCGAGGGCAGAACCGGCACGCAGCCGGGGGTCGATGCCGCGCTGGGCGAGGTCGACCAGGAAGTTCGTGACGAGGACGAGGGCCGTCAGGCCCAGGACGAGGGCCTGCACGACGGGCAGGTCGCGCCCCGCGACCGACGACACCAGGAGCGTGCCGAGGCCCGGGAGCGCGAAGACGTTCTCCACGACCACGGCCCCCAGGAGCGAGGTCGCGAGCTCGATGCCGAGGATCGCGACGACCGGGACCGCTCCGTTGCGCAGCCCGTGACGTGCCAGGGCGTGCCAGCGGCCGTAGCCGAGCGATCGGGCGGTGCGGACGTAGTCCTGGTCCAGGACGTCGAGCGTCGCCGACCGCACGTAGCGCACCATGACGGACGACATCGCGACGGCCACGGTCGCCACGGGAAGCACGAGCGAGCGGACGGCCGCCGCGGGGTCCTCCCAGCCCTGGCGCGGGAACCCGCCGGGCGGCAGGACCCCCGCCTCGAGCGCGAAGACCCACACCAGGATCACGCCGACCCAGAAGACCGGCACCGCGACACCGAGCTGGGACACGGCCGAGACCGCGACCCCCACGACGCCGCGGCGCCGGACCGCCGCGACCACTCCGAGGGGCACCGACACGAGCACCGAGACCGCGAAGGCCGCGAGGCTCAGCGGCAGCGTGATCGGCAGCTTGCTCGCGATCAGCTCCCCCACGGGCAGGCGCGAGACGAACGACGTCCCCGCGCTGCCCGAGAACAGTCCCGCGACCCACTGCCCGTACTGCGTCCACAGGGGCTGGTCGGTGCCGAGGTCGGCGCGCAGCTGGTCGAGCTGGTCGCTCGTGGTGCCCACGCCGAGCGACGTGCCCGCGCTGTCGCCCGGCAGGAACCGGAGGACGGCGAAGACCACGACGCTCGCGAGGACCAACGACAGCAGCAGCGTGCCGACGCGCGTCAGGAGGTAGCGGGACATGGGTGCTCGGTCAGCCTTCCCGCACGATGTCGGCGACGTAGAAGTTCTCCGTCACCTGGTTCACCGGGAAGCCCGTGATCTCGGCGCGCGCGACCCGGATCTGCGGGTCGAGGTACAGCCAGGCGCTCGCCGCCTCCTGCCCGATGGTCTCGTTGACCTGGGTCAGCAGGGCCGTCTGCTCGTCGGTCGTGGCCGCCTGGTCGGCGTCCGCGACCCACTGCTGGACGTCCTTGTTGTCGTACCCCCAGTAGAAGTCCGGGTTCGCGTACCAGACGACGTCGCGCGGGTTCACGTGGCCCATGAGCGTGGTCTGGAAGTCGTGGTCCGTGTAGATCTTCTGGTACCAGGTGGCGTCGTCGATCGGGTTGAGCGTGAGCGTGACGCCTACGGCCTTCAGGTCCGCCTGGAGGAGCTGGGCGATGGTCTCGGACGGGTCGCCCGCGACGTAGTCGACCGCGATGCTCAGGTCGCTCACGCCGGCCTGCGCGAGCAGGTCCTTCGCGGCCTGCGGGTCGTAGGCGTGGACGTCGGCCTGGTCGACGAACCACGGGTCGGTCGGCGGGACCATCGAGCCGATGACCTGGCCACGCCCGTCCCACACGGCGTCGAGGATCTTCTCGCGGTCGATCGCCGTGTAGAGCGCCTGGCGGACACGGACGTCGTCGAACGGCGCGACGCGGTCGTTGAAGGCCCAGATCTGCTTGGTCGTCGAGGTGCCCTCGGTGATGGTGAACTCGTCGTTCCCCTCGAACTGCAGGAGCTGGTCCGGAGAGTCCTCCGCGATGACCAGGTCGAGGTCGCCGGTCAGGAGCGCGTTGTTGAGCGCGGTCGTGTCCTGGAAGAAGCGGAACGTGACCCCCGAGTTCTTGGCGCGCTCTCCCCAGTAGTCGTCGTTGCGCTCGATCGTGAGGTGGTCGCCCTGCGTCCACTCGACGAAGCGGTACGGGCCCGTGCCGTTCTCGCTCGTCAGCTCGGTGTCACCGTCCCGCACGATCGTCACGGACGCGAGGTAGAAGGGCAGCGACTGGCTGCGGCGCGACAGGTCGAGCTGGACCGTGGCGTCGTCGGGGGCCGTGATCGCGGAGATGACCGACAGGTCGTTCTTGCGCGCGCTCTTGGACTCGGGTGCGATGGTCTGCGAGATGCTCCACACGACGTCCTGCGCGCTCAGCGCGGACCCGTCGTGGAACGTCACGCCCGGCTGCAGGTGGAACGTGTAGACGAGGCCGTCCTCGGACACGTCCCAGTCCTTCGCGAGCGTCGGGACCACCTCGCCGTCGACGTCGACCGAGGTCAGGCCCTCGAACACGTTGCGCGTCATGGTCTGCGAGACGCCCGAGCTGCCGCCGACGTTGCGTACCAGCCCGGTGGGCTCGTTGGTCGAGCCGATGACGATCTCGGCGTCCGCGCCTGCCGCGGCGCTGCTGCTCGCGCTGCCGGACCCGCCCGAGCCGCACGCGGCGAGCAGGAGGGTCGTCGCCAGGACCGCGGCGGCTGCCTTGAGGGTTCTCATGGGGGTTCTTCCGTTCCGGAGGGTGCAGCGGGGCTGCACGGGGACCACCTCGCTCCCGGGACCTGGGTCACGGGACGAGGTGGTGAGGGGTTCGTGGAGCACGGTCGTCCGACGGGTGGCGGGGGCCGGGCGGCGGAGACCGGGAGGGGCTCGGGGCGTCACGAGCGCGGCCGACGGTGCGGGGCGCTGCGATCACCGGGCACGACGACGCGTGCGACGGGAGAGCCGGAGGATCAGACCTGTGCGTCAGGGGCGGTCACGTCGGGGAGCACCCGCGACGGACGCCGCCTGTCAGCGGCTGTTCAGAGACAGCGACAACAGCGGGCGGCGCTCGTCGAGCCGTGCCGTCCGGTGCTGGGGGTGCGCGTGGAAGCGCTCAGGTCGAGAAACATGATGCGACAACTATCTCACCGACCAGGCGGTATGGATGCGCACCGCAGGTGTGGCGGTCGTCACGTCCCCGCCTCCGCTGCTAGGGTCGGCGAGCCGAGCGTGAGCTCGCCTGGGTCGTCGATGGAGCACTCATGCTGCGTGTCACCGTGCCTGTCCGGGTCCTCGTCCGCCGCCTCGCGCTGGCGATCGCGATCCTGGCCGTCCTGCACCTCCTGGCCAACTTCCTCGAGAAGGGCGCCGACCTGCACGGCGGCGTGATCGAGCCGCTCGTCCACTACTTCAGCATGGACGAGGAGGTCAACGTCCCCACCTGGTTCACCGTGGTCCTGCTGGCCTCGACGGGCCTCGTCACGGGGGACCTGCTGCACGTCGAGCCCGTCCCCGCCCGACGGTGGGCCTGGGGGCTCGTCGCGTTCGTGCTCCTCTACCTGTCGATCGACGAGATGACGAGCTTCCACGAGCACCTGGGCACCTCGCTCGAGGAGCACTTCCGGAGCATCGCGGACCTGCCCTTCAACGGCTGGATCGCGTTCTACGGCCCGCTCGCGCTCGTCGTGGCCGCGATCGTCGTCCCGCTCCTGTGGGGACTGCCGAGCAGGTTCCTGCGCCCCATGGCGCTCGCCGGGGTCCTCTACGTGGCCGGCGCCGTCGGCTTCGAGGCGATCGCGGGGCTGCTGGAGGACCAGGGCTTCGACCGGGCGACGTTCGTCGGGCAGCTCGCGGTGCTCGGCGAGGAGAGCCTCGAGATGATCGCGGTGCTCGTGTTCCTCGTGGCCGTCGTGCGGTACCGCGACGCCCTCGACGGAGGCCTCGCCGCCGTCGAGGCGACCTCGACCTCGGCGGGGACGTCCGACGACGGGACCACACTTCATCCTTGACCCCCTCCCGCCCGGGCGCCCACGATGCAAGAGCGGCCTCTCGACGGGGCCGCGCACCAGCGGCAGGGGACCTCGATGACGACTCCGGCGGAGACGGGCAGCGCCCCGCGCCAGCTCCCCTCCCTGACGGCGATCCGCGCGGTCGCCGCCGCGGCGGTCCTGGTGTTCCACCTGGACTACTGGCAGGTGCTCGACATCCCCGGGGCGTACTACGGCAGCACCGGGGTCGCGCTGTTCTTCGTGCTCTCGGGCTTCATCCTGACGTGGACCGCCAACCCCGCGCTCCCCCGCCGCGGCTTCTACCTGCGCCGCGTCGCGCGGATCTACCCCGACCACCTCGTGACGCTGGTCGCGGCCCTCGTCATCGCCCTCGTCCTGGGCAGCCCGCCCGTGACCGGGCGCATCATCGGCGCCAACGTCCTGCTGCTCCAGGCCTGGTCCCTGGACCCGACGGTCGTGTACGGGCTCAACGGCGTCGCGTGGTCGCTGTCGTGCGAGCTCGCGTTCTACCTCGCCTTCCCGTTCCTCCTGCCGCTGCTGCGGCGCTGGACGACCCGGACCCGGCTGGTCGTGACCCTCGTGGCGCTCGCGATCCCGCTCGTCGCGACGGCCGTGGCCCCCGCGACGTACCAGGTGCTCTACCACTTCCCCCTCGCTCGGTTCCCCGAGTTCGTGCTGGGCGTCGTCGCAGGGCTCGCGTTCGTCGAGGGCCACCGGTCACGGGTCCCGTGGGCCGGGGTGCTCGGGATCCTCGCCGCGGTGCTCGTCGCGGCCGAGCTCACGCACGCGACCGAGGCCGTGGCCCGGGTCGCGCTCGTCCTGCCGTTCGCGCTGTTCCTCATGCTCTGCGCCGAGCGCGACCTGCGCGGCCGGCGGTCCGTGCTGACGCACCGCGTCCTGATCGTCGCGGGCTCGGCCTCGTACGCGTTCTACCTGGTGCACGAGCTCGTGATCCGTCGCGTGCTCGACACCCCTCTGACCGGAGTGCTCGCCGCGGCCGTCATCACGGTCGCCGCCGCGGTGCTGGCCTACGCGCTCTACCGGTTCGTCGAGGAGCCCGCCCGCCACCTGATCGTGAACCGCTGGGGGCGGCGGCGCGCCCCGGCCCCCACCGCCGCACCGGCGACGGCTACCGCTTCGACGTCCCCACCGTCGCCGCCGCGCTGACGTCGCCCGTGATGACCGCGTCGATGAGCTGGCGCGCCCAGGCGAGCACCTCCATGCCCCGCAGCGGACGGCCTCCGATGCGCGCCGTCGTCGGGAAGGGGACGAGGAACGCGCGGATCGCAGGCTTGAGCATGGTGCCCGGGTAGAGGCGCTTGAGGCGCAGCTCCGCGGACTCCGGGAGATCGACGGGCGCGAAGCGCACGAACTTGCCCTGCGCCGTGACGTCGGCGAGCCCCGCGCGGCGCGCGTGGTTGCGGAAGTCCGCGACGGCGAACAGTGCCTCGACGACCTCCGGGAGCGCGCCGTAGCGGTCGACGAGCTCGGCCCGCACCTCGGCGAGCGCGGGCTCGTCCTGGGCCGCCGCGATCTTGCGGTACGCCTCGAGGCGCAGGCGCTCGTGCGCGATGTAGTCGTGCGGGATGTGCGCGTCGACCGGGAGCTCGATCGAGACCTCGGGGGCTTCCTCCTCGACCTCGCCCTTGAACGACGCCACGGCCTCCCCGACCATGCGCACGTACAGGTCGAACCCGACGCCCGCGATGTGCCCCGACTGCTCGCCGCCCAGCAGGTTGCCCGCGCCGCGGATCTCGAGGTCCTTCATGGCGATCTGCATGCCCGCGCCCAGGTCCGTGTTGGCGGCCATGGTCGCGAGGCGGTCGTGCGCGGTGTCGGTCAGCGGGCGCTCGGGCGGGTACAGGAAGTACGCGTACGCGCGCTCGCGCCCACGGCCCACGCGGCCACGGAGCTGGTGGAGCTGGGACAGGCCCAGCATGTCGGCGCGCTCCAGGATGAGGGTGTTGGCGTTGGAGATGTCGAGGCCGGTCTCGATGATCGTGGTGCAGACCAGGACGTCGAGCTCCTTCTCCCAGAACGCCGTGATCGTCTGGTCGAGCTGGGCCTCGCTCATCTTGCCGTGCGCGACGCCGATGCGGGCCTCGGGGACGAGCTCGCGCAGGCGCTGGGCCGTGCGGTCGATCGTCTCGACCTTGTTGTGCACGTAGAACACCTGGCCCTCGCGCAGCAGCTCGCGGCGGATCGACGCCGAGATCTGCTTCTCCTCGTACGCGCCCACGTACGTGAGCACAGGGTGCCGCTCCTCGGGCGGGGTCGCGAGCGTCGACATCTCGCGGATGCCCGTGACGGCCATCTCGAGCGTGCGCGGGATGGGGGTCGCGCTCATCGCGAGCACGTCGACGTTGGTCCGGAGCTGCTTGAGCGTCTCCTTGTGCTCGACGCCGAACCGCTGCTCCTCGTCGATGATGACCAGGCCCAGGTCCTTGAACTTGATGGCCCCGGAGATGATGCGGTGCGTGCCGATCACGACGTCGACCGAGCCGTCCTTGAGACCCTCGACCGTCTCCTTGGACTCGGCCTCGGTCTGGAAGCGCGAGAGCGCCTTGACCGTCACAGGGAAGGCCGAGTAGCGCTCGGCGAACGTCTGGAAGTGCTGCTGGACCAGGAGCGTCGTGGGCACGAGGACCGCGACCTGCTTGCCGTCCTGCACGGCCTTGAACGCCGCGCGGACCGCGATCTCGGTCTTGCCGTACCCGACGTCGCCGCACACCAGCCGGTCCATGGGGACGGCCTTCTCCATGTCGGCCTTGACCTCGTCGATCGTGACGAGCTGGTCGGGCGTCTCGACGTACGCGAAGGCGTCCTCGAGCTCGCGCTGCCACGGGGTGTCGGGCCCGAACGCGTGCCCCTGGGTGGCCATGCGCGCGCTGTAGAGGCGGATGAGCTCGCCCGCGATCTCCTTGACGTGCTTGCGCGCCTGGCTCTTGGTCTTGGCCCAGTCCGAGCCGCCCATCTTGTTCAGGCTGGGCGACTCGCCGCCCGTGTACTTGGTGACCTGGTCGAGCTGGTCCGACGGCACGAACAGGCGGTCGCCCGGCTGGCCGCGCTTGCTGCTCGCGTACTCGATGACGAGGTACTCGCGTGTCGCGGCGTTGCCGCCCGTGCCGAGCGTGCGCTGCACGAGCTCGACGAACTTCCCGACGCCGTGCTGCTCGTGCACCACGTAGTCGCCCGCGCGCAGCGCGAGGGGGTCGACGACGTTGCGCCGCCGCGAGGGCATCTTGCGCATGTCGCGCGTGCTCGACCCCTGGCGTCCCGTGAGGTCCGACTCGCTGAACACCGCGAGCTTGAGCTCTGGCGCGACGAAGCCCGGCCCCACGGGCGCGGGCGTCACGAGCACGACGCCGCCCTCGGGCTCGGTGTCGATCGACGCGACGAGGCGCGCGGCCGTGTCGACCGCGGAGAGCTGCTCGGTCATGCGTCGGGCGGGGCCGTGGCCCTCGGTCGTCAGGACCAGGCGCCAGCCCGCGTGCTGGAGCGAGCGCAGGTCGTCGAGCGCACGCTCGACGTCCCCGCGGTAGGACTCGACGTTGCGCGCGGGCACGGTGAAGGTGGTCACGCCGCCTCCGTACGCCACCTGCCCGGCGGCCGCTCCTTCGCCTCCCGGGAGCGCCTCGCCCGGGTGCGCCTCGCCGTCGGGGGTGGTGCCCTCGTCGAGGCCGAACGGGCTGAGCGTCCACCACCCGAGGCCGCGACGCTCGGCGACGTCGTGGACGTCGGCGAACGTCTCGAACGACGCGGCCGAGAGGTTGATCGGGGTCGAGCCGCCCGCCGCGGCGCCGGTCCAGGCCGCGGCGAGGAACTCCTCGGTCGTCGCGACGAGGTCGTGCGCGCGGCGGCGCACGCGCTCGGGGTCGTTGATGACGAGCAGGGAGTCGTCGGGCACGAGCTCCAGGACGGGCAGCATGCGGTCCACGAGGACCGGGGCGAGAGACTCCATGCCCTCGACGGCGATGCCGGCGGCGAGCTTGTCGAGCATGTCGGTCGCGCCGGGGAGCGTCTCGATCAGCTCCGCGGCGCGGGCGCGGACCGCGTCCGTCAGGAGGATCTCGCGGCACGGCGGCGCCCACACGCCGTGGTCCGCGATCTCCAGGCTGCGCTGGTCCGCGACCGCGAACCAGCGGATCTCGGTGACCTCGTCGCCCCAGAACTCGACGCGCAGGGGGTGGTCCTCGGTCGGGGGGAAGACGTCGAGGATGCCGCCGCGCACCGCGAACTCGCCGCGCCGCTCGACCATGTCCACGCGTTGGTAGGCCGCCGCGCTCAGGCGCTCGGCGACGTCGGTGAGGTCGGCCGTCTCACCCGTGCTGAGCTCGACCGGTTCCAGGTCACCCAGGCCCTCGACGACCGGCTGGAGCAGCGCGCGCACCGGCATGACGAGGACGCGTACCGGGCCCGACTGGCTGATCTCGCTGGTCGGGTGCGCGAGGCGGCGGAACACCGCGAGTCGCTTGGCGACCGTGTCGCTGCGCGGCGACAGGCGCTCGTGCGGCAGCGTCTCCCACGCGGGCAGGACCGCGACCAGGTCGCCCAGCTCGTCGGGCAGGTAGGCGCGCACGCTCGCGGCGAGCTCGTCGGCCTCACGGCCCGTCGCGGTCACGACGACGAGGGGGCGGGAGCCCTGGGCGGGCTCACCCTGTGCGGCCCCGGCGGCTTCCCCGGTCGCGGTCGCCCCAGCCATCGCGGCGAGCAACGGCGGACGCACACCCACCGGTCCGACGACGTCGACCGCGCCCCGCAGGCGCACGTGCTCGACGACGGCGCGCGCGGTCGGGTCGGCCAGGAGGGCGGGCAGGATTCCGGTGAGGTTCATGAGTTCCTTCGAGCAGGGTCACCGACGGCGTAGGCGTCCACGGGCGCAGGCCCGGGCAGGTGTGGACGTCGTTCGACGCGACCCCGCAGCGAGGCGCGGGCGCGCCGGAACAGCACGAGCGGCCCGGACCGAGGTGAAGACGGTCCGGGCTGAGGGTGCGAGCACCAGGTTACGCCGAGGGGGTGACAGGGGGCGCGCTGGTTCGCCCACGGCGGCGCGGCCCCTCGGCCCGCCGCTCCCGCAGCCACCTACGGACCCGCCCCGCCGCCACGATCGCTGACAGCAGTACGCGCGACGGCCAGCTCCCCACGGCGCACGTGACCGAGACCAGGTCCACGCGGTCGGGGTAGAGCAGCGTCTCGTCGGGGTACCGGCGCGGGTCGATGCAGCTGTCCACGAGCACGGTCCCCGGCACCTCGGCCAGCAGCCGCATCCCGAGCAGTCGTCCCCACGCCCCGGGTGAGTGCGCCGACCAGGCCGGGTCGTAGGCGTCGGAGATCGAGAAGACCACGCCGCCGCGCCGGACGCGCACCGCGAGGTACACCGGTGCCCCGGACGGGCCGACCCGCAGCACGTACGCCTCACCTCGCTCGCGGTACGCCTCGACCAGCCCCGCGAACCACTCCGCGGCGCCGGGCACCACGCGCCGGGCCTCACCGCCCTTGGCCCGGTCGCCCTTCCAGCCCGCGGCCTCCAGGTCGAGGAACTGCTCGACGATCCCCGGTTCCGCGGTCGCGTCGACGATCCGCAGCTCCTGCCCGAGCTCCTCGACGAGGTGTCGCCGGCCGCGACGAAGGTTCTTGCGCCGCGAGGCGGACAGCTGCGGACCGAGCACGTCGCCCGCCTCCGCCTCCTGGCCTGGCCCCGGCCCCGGCCCCGGCCCCGGCCCCGGCCCCGGCACGAGCGCACCCCGCGAGATCCGGTCCCACTCGCGCACCGGCATGCCCGCACGCGCGAAGGCCTCCAGCAGCAGCGTCGTCGTCTCCCCCGACGCCCTCAGCAACGGAAGGTCGACCGCCTGGCCGAGCGCTCGCCGTCGGGCATGGAGCGCCGCGACCAGCGACGCGACCGCCAGCCGCGGGCGGGCCGCGTCCACGAGCGGCGCACGCAGCGCCGCGAACCGCTCGACGAACGGCCCGTCGAGGCTCGCGTGCCGCGCGGGCCACAACCGGTCGCGGCCCACCGTCTCGAACGGGAGGAACGCGAGCCAGCCCGACCCGTCGGACACGACGAGCGCCCTGACCGCGCGCCCGCCCCCCATCCCGCGCGCGGCCGCCCCCAGGACGGCGGGCTCGAAGTAGGGGTTGGGTTCGAGCGAGGAGTCCGCCAGGCGCTGCCAGGCCGCGAGGTCCTCGCCGCCCAGGTCGGCCACGCGCACGATCCTGCTCGTCACACCAGCCCCCGTCGCCCGGGCCCGGCCCGGGGCGCCCGCAAAGGTCGTCACCGGACGCGCCGCACCACGCGCGCCGCCGCGCGCATGACCCGCATGGTCAGGCGCGCGACCACGCTCCCCGTGACGACGGTCGACGAGACCATCGTGAGCCGGTCGGGGAACAGGTCCGTCGCGTCCTTGTAGAGCGAGGGGTTCATCGAGCTGTCGAACACCTCGACGTCGGAGTTCTCGTCGAGCCACGACAACGCCATCATGCGCCCGATCGCGCCCGGCCCGTACCGCGCCCACTCCTCGCTGTACACGTCGAAGTAGCCGAACGCCGTGGACCCCGTGCACACGATCACGGCCATGTGCAGCAGGACCCCGCCGGCGACGAGCGCGAACACGTGCGCCCGCCCGGTCTCGGCGAAGCCGGCGAGCATCTGCGTGAACCACTCCTGCCCGCCGCGACGGCTCCGGAACCCCATGCCGCCGCGCGACGCGTCGCCCTTCCACCCCTGCTGCTCGAAGTCGAGGAACGCCTTCGCGATCTCGGGGTCGTCCCCCCTGTCCTCCAGGACCAGGGTCTCGCCCACCGCGCGCTCGAGGCGCCGGCGACCGCGCGCGAGCGACTTGCCGCGAGGCATGCGCTCGGCCCAGCTCCCCGACTCCCCCTCGTCGAACCGGACCGCGCCCCGGGGGTCGCCGCCCCACGAGTGCACGGGGATGCCGCGCTCCCGGCACACCTCCTCGAGGCGCTGGTTGGCCCGCCCGTCGCGGGACAGCAGGTGCAGGTCGATCGCCTGCCCGAGCTCGCGGCGTCGCTCGTGGAACGCGTCGACCAGCGCCTCGACGGCCTCGTCGACGCGCGCGCCGTCGACCAGCGGTGTGCCCAGCGGGCAGTACAGCGCCAGGAAGTCCGACCCGGTCGAGGCGTGCCGCCACGGCCAGTGCTTGTCGCCCGGGACCATCTCGAACGGGAGCGCGGCCCACCAGCCGCCGGGCTCGACCCCGCTGAGGTCGCCGTCGACGACCAGGAGCCGCAGCTCGGACCCGCCGCTGAGCTCGCGCACCGCGGGCACCAGCATCTCGGGCTCGAAGTACGGGTTGGGCTCGGCGGCGCGCGCTGCGAGCGCCCGCCACGCCTCGATCTCCTGATCCGTCAGGTCGATGATGCTCAGCACACGGCTCCGTGCCATGAAGGACCCTCTGTCGTCCGGCGATCGCTTTCCCCGGACCTCGCGAGATCGGTGCCCGGGGCATCTGCAGTACGACGGTAGACACCGAACGACGCCGGGGCCACAGTGGGAGCACTGATTTCACCCGACCGGATTCCCCACGCCGCGCCGCCGTCGTCCGACAGTGTCCGTGGACACCCGTCAGCCACCCGTCAGGCGCTCCCCAGGCGCCGCCCGACGCACTCCCAGGAAGGCCTGCCCGTGACCACGGACGCGCTGCACGACGTCGGCACCCGCCTCGGGCGGTCGGCCCGCGTCCCGCTCCTGCTCGCCGGGGCGCTGGTGCTCGGCGCGGTGTTCACCGTGACCTACGTCGTGACCGTCCGCACGCTCGCGGGGCAGCAGCTCGACAACGGCGCGTTCGTCTCGTGGCAGCAGCTCAACCCGTTCCTCGGGTCGTTCGCGCAGGTCCTGCGACCGGCCCTGCCCGTGGCGCTCGGGGTCGTGTGCGCGGTCCTCGGGGTGCTCGCGCTGCGGGCCCGCCGGTGGCGGGACGCCGCGCGTGCCGTGGCCGTCGTGGCCGTCACGGTCCCGCTCGCCCGCTGGCTCCGCGACGGGGCGCTCGACCGGCCGGACCTCGCCGACCTGGCCTACCCCCAGAACACCCTGCCCTCGGGGCACGTCGCGGTGACGGCCGCGCTGTGCGTCGCGGTCCTGTTCCTCTGGCCCCGCCGCTCGGGGGCTCTCGTGGCGTGGGCCGTGGTCGTGAGCCTCGTGGCGTGCGTCGCCTCGCTGCTCGAGCACGCGCACCGCCCGAGCGACGTCGTCGCGTCCCTCGCGCTCGTGGGGGCGCTCACGTGTCTGGTGCTCGCGCTCACGCAGCGCCGGCGCGTGGCTCGCGAGGTAGAACGTCCTGCGTCGAGGTAGTACCCGCAGGGGTCTACCTCGTGCAGGAGGTTCTACCTCGGCGCGCGCGCTCGCCGGGCCGCACGGGATCTCAGGACACGCTCGTAGACGTCGTCGTACCGGTCCACGACGGCCTCCCAGGTGTAGCCCTCGACCTCGCGGCGGCCCGCGGCCCCGAGCGCGGCCGCGACGTCGGGTGCGTCGAGCAGCGACCCGATCGCCCCTGCGAGCGCCGCGGCGTCCCGGGGGTCGACGAGCAGGCCCTCCACACCGTCGGTGAGGAGCGTGCGAGGCCCCCCGAGCACGGTGCCCACCACGGGGCGCCCGGCCCGCCAGGCCTCGAGGACCACGATCGACGCGGCCTCCTTGCGGCTCGGCACGACCACGACCGTGGCCGCCGCGAGCGCCTCGGCGACGGCGTCCGGCCCCAGCATCCCGGGGAAGGACACGCGGTCCTCGACCCCGAGAGCCCGCGCCCGACGCCGCAGCTCCGCGAGCTCCGAGCCGTCGCCCACGATCGTGAGCCGGGCCCGGTCCTTGAGGTCCGACGCCGCGAAGGCTTCGAGCAGCAGGTCGAAGCCCTTGACGTGCTCGACGCGGCCGACCGCGAGCAGCACGGGAGGCCCGACGGCGTCGGGCGGGTCCGCGGGTCCCGTGCGGGGAGCCGGGGGGCGCGCCGGGTCCGTGGCCGGCGCCCCGAGCTCCACCCCGTTCGGCACGACGACGGCGCCCTCGTACCCGAAGCGTTCGGCCAGGTCCTCGGTGACGATCGTCGAGCAGCCCGTCACGGCGTCCGCGCGGGCGAGGGCCGCGCCGAACCAGGTGCGCATCCACCAGGACGTGCCGAGCGCGTCGTGGTCGTCGGCGAACGTCTCACCGTGCGAGCTGACGACGAGCGGCGTGCGGGTGACGCGCCCCAGGGCCGTGGCGTAGACGCCGTTGGGGCCGAAGCACTGCACGTGCAGGACGTCCGGGCGCAGCGAGCGGTACGCGCGGGACCATCGCCAGGCGGCCGCGGGCCAGCGGACCGCGAAGGACAGGACGCCGCGAGCGCCGCGCGAGGGCTGGGGGGTCGGCAGGTAGCGGACCGTGACGCCGTCGAGCACGCGGGTCCCGAGGTGCTCGCCCTGGTCGACGGCCCACACCTCGACCGTCTCGCCGCGGGCGGCGAGCACGCGCGCGACGTGCTGGACGTGGGTCTCGACGCCGCCCGTGCGGGGCGCGTAGGAGCTGGTGACCAGCGCGGTGCGGGGACTCATTTCGCCCCCTGGAGACCGTGGTCGGGGCGCCGCGCGCCGCTAGAGTGGGGCTCTTCCCGTGCCGCGAGAGAACGGACTCCCCGCATGCCGCAGCTGGTGATCGCGACCGTCGCGGTTGAGGTGCCCATGGGCGCGCAAGTTTATCAGGAGGAGGTCGCCACCCGGGCGGCCCGAGCCCTCTCCGCACCCTCCTCGGGCACGGTTTCACCCACCGCGACACAGGCTCCCGCAGGGGCCGAGGACTGGACCGTGCGGCGCACCGTCGCCCGCTCCCTGCGCTCGCCCCTGCCCGGCACGCTCCGCCTCCCGCTCTCCCGCCTCGGCACCGCCTCACCCGCGCTGCGCCGGGCCGCGGGCCGGGTCGTCTACCCCCGCGGCGCCGTCGTGCACCGCGTCGGGCTCGAGCTGCCCCCGCACCCGACGCGCGACGTGGTGACCATCCAGGACGTGGTGTCCTGGCGGTTCGACGACGAGTCCCGCCCGGTGCGCGCAGCCGCCGAGGAGGCCCGGCGCGCTGCAGCCGTCGTCACCGTCTCCGAGTTCAGCGCCGACGAGATCGCCGAGCTGCTCGGCGTCGAGCGCCCGCACGTCGCCTACAACGGGGTCGACGAGCGTTACTTCCACACCCCGCCCCTCGACGCCGCGGCGCTCGACGCGCTGGGCATCACCGGCCCGTACGTGCTGCACGCGGGCGGCGCCTCGCGGCGCAAGAACCTGGAGAGCCTCGCCGCGGCGTGGCCGCTGGTCCACAGCGCCCGCCCGGACCTGACGCTCGTCATGAGCGGTCCGCGCAACGCCCGGCGCGACGCACTGTTCGGTGCGCTCGCGGGCACGCGCCTCGTGGGCCGCCTGCCCGACGACGTCATGCCGGGTCTGGTCGCGGGCGCCGCCGTCGTCGTGGTCCCCTCGCACTACGAGGGCTTCGGTCTGCCCGCGCTCGAGGGCATGGCCGCGGGGGTGCCCGTGGTCGCGGCACGCACGAGCTCGCTGCCCGAGGTCGTGGGCGACGGCGGGCTGCTCGTGGACCCGACGCCCGACGAGATCGCCCAGGCGACCCTGTTCGCGCTCTCGGACGACCCGGAGGTCGCGGCCATGGTCGAGCGCGGCCGGGTCCGCTCGGCCGACTTCACGTGGGAGCGCAGCGCGGCGCAGCACGCGGCCGTGTGGCGGAGCGTGGCCGCGCGCTGACGCGGGTCAGGCTCCGGGGCCCCAGGCCTGGAGCGCGCTCACGGTCGCGACGTAGGCGCTCTCGGTGGTGAGCGGCAGGAACGACGGGTGCAGCCCGCCCACGACGCCCGAGTAGTTCGCCGCGAGCACGGGCACTCCCCGCTCGGTCGTCATGGGCACCGAGACGCGCACCGCGGTGACCTCGACCGGGTCGATCTCGAACACGGCGACCCGGTCCGCGAACTGGTCCTTCTGCTGGGCGACGTCCTGCCAGGTGCCGTCGGGCAGCTGGACCGAGACCGTGTAGTCCCGCAGACCCATGCTGCAGCACCGGATCCCGGCCGTCGCGACACCGATGCGGTCGATCGTCTGCGGCCCGTCGGTCGTCACGGTCACCGACGGGTTCTCGTCGACGACGCCGTCCGCGAGGCGACCGGAGCGCCACGGGTCACGCACGTCGAACGTCCCGGACGTCACGACCTGGGCGTCGGCCTCCTCGTGGGTCGAGGTGGCCGTGACGGGCCGCCCGGCCAGGAGGTCGGGGCCGAACGGCCGGGTGGCCTCGACCGCGAGCGCCTGACCCGGCGCACCCACCAGGAAGACGGGCGCTCCCGTGACCGGGAGGTCGGCACCGTCCGCGCCGACCTCGACGCTCGTCTCGGCCCCGTACTGGTCGACCATCCGCAGCGTGCCCGGTCCGCCGTCGGCCGTGACGCGCAGCGTGGTCGACAGGTCGTCGCCCCAGACCGCGAGCAGCTGCTCGCCCGCCGGTCCCACGGCCGAGGCCGCGAACGTGCCGGGCGCGCCCGTCTCGACGAAAGTGGGCGCCCCATAAGGGGCGAGCAGGGCCGAGGTCGCGGCGAACGCCGCCCCGGACGGCTTGACGTAGCTGCCGTACTGGACGAGCGACCACGAGTTGCCCGACTCCCCGAAGCCACCCTCGGAGAAGAAGTACGTCCACTCGTCGATCCCCTCGGACCCGTACCAGAGCAGCTTGCGCGCGACGTCCGAGCCGCCCGCCCAGAAGTTCGCGACGCCGTCGGACCACCAGCCGGACTCGGTGTCCCAGACGGGCAGGTCCCCGCACGGGGCGAGGGCCTCGCGCAGCGCGTCCAGGTCGTCGCCCGGCTGCGAGAACCCCTGCTCCTCCCACGAGCGGTTGAGGCCCGTGTAGGGGTGGATCCCGACGACGTCCATCGAGGCGCACCCGCCGGCCTCGACGAGCGCGGCCCACCAGTCGGGCACGATGCCCAGGGTGTTCCCGCCGACGATCCGGACGCCCGGGAACGCCGCGCGCGCCCCGGCCGCGAAGGGCGCACCGATCTGCTCCTCGTACTGCGCGCCGTCGTCGAAGCCCGTGTTGTTGGGCTCGTTCCACGGCTGCCAGGCCACGATCCCCGGCGCCTCCTGAGCGATCGCCGCGACGATCTCGCGTGACCAGCCCTCCCAGGTGCCCGCGTCGACAGCGGCCCGCTCGGCCTCGCCGCCGGACCCGAGCTGCAGCGTCAGCGTGACGCCGGTGGCCTCCGCGAGCGCCGCAGCGGCCTTGAGCTCGGCGAACGGGTCGGGCTCGGCCCCTTCCTCGGGCTCGGGCATGCCGGCGCTCGGGAGCGAGTCCCAGACCAACCCTTCGGCGCTCGGGGTGCCGGTCGGGTCGGCGACGATCGCCCCGAAGTCGAGCTGCCAGCGGAAGCTGCCCACGCTGAGCTGGTCGGCGAGCTGCACCCCGCGCAGGACGGAGGCCCCGCCCCAGTCGGCGCCGTCGGCCAGGCCGGCGAGGTCGAGCGGGGCGCCGGGGGCCCCGACCGTGTAGCGCAGGCACGTCCCCGAGACCGGGTCACCGCTCTCGCGGTCGACCAGCGCCGCGTCGACCTCGTAGACCCCGGGCCGCGTGGCGGGCAGCGTCACGGGCACGTCCCCGCCGTCGGCAGGGAGGTCGACGACCTGCTCGTCACCCACGACCGGGTCGAACACCCGCGGGTCTCCGCGCACCTGGAAGCGCAGCTCGTACCGGTCGGCCCAGCGTCCCCACGAGTCGTCGAGGCTCAGGCGGACCGCGGGCTCCTCGCCCGGCGGGAAGTAGTTGTAGACCTCGTCCGTCACGAGCCCGGCCCCCGCGCCCATGACCGAGAGGAACCCGTCGTTGATCGCGTTGTACTTCACGGGTGCGCCGAGCTGGTAGGCCATGCGGTCGGTCGTGACGGCGGTGAGCGCGACGGCCCCCTCGCTCGTCGTCAGCGCGTAGTACGTGCCGTCGTCGAGCACGAGGGGCGACCCGTCGAGGAGCGTGAAGTCCGCGTCGAGGTCGGCGCGCGCGTCGGGCCACACGCCGCGGCGGACGCCGTCCGCGCCCACGTGCTCGAACCCGAGACCGTCCTCGATCACCACGAGCCCGTCGCCGTCGGGGGCCGGCGCGACGCCGACCACGGAGTCGAACCAGTGCTGCGACGGCTTGGCGAACGCCCACCTGCCGTTCGCGGTCGCACCGAGGTGCAGCTCCTCGGCACCGTCCTGGTCGAGGACCGTCAGGTCGTCGGTGGCCCCCGCGTCCGACTTCCCCGACGACTCGAGCACCAGCCCGCCGTCCGGGAGCTGTCCCAGCACCTGGCCCGGGAAGTCGTCCCGCGTGCCGACGATCTTCCCGTCGGTCCCCACGAGGTGCAGGGTGCGCTCGGTCTCGTGCACCCCGATCACGGGCCGCCCGTCGAGGTCGTCCCACATCGCCATGCCGTACAGGTCGAGGACCCCGCCCTCGGTCTGGTCGCCCTCGGGCAGGTGCGTCGTCCAGGACCGGGTGCCGTCGGGCTCGAAGCGGACCAGGTCACGGCGCTGCATGAGCGTGTCGAGGAAGTAGATCCCGCCGTCGGCGTCGACCTCGAACTGCTCGGGGCTGAACGCCTCGTTGCCCTCGTCGAGCTGCAGCTCGAAGTCCGTCGTGCCCTTCGCCTCGCCCGTCGTCACGTCGTAGCGGGTCACGCGGTAGGCGTTCGACCTGTCCCACTCCAGGACGTAGGCGAGCCCGTCACGGACCCGCATCGAGAGCACCGTGCCGTCCGTCAGGGTCGCGACGTCGTCGACGACGTCCCGGCGACCGCCCAGGTCGGCCGGGTCGACGCCGTCGTGCGTGATCTTGTCGACCACGGGGAACCCGCACACCGGGGCCGCCCCAGGCTCGCTCGCACTGACGACCGTGGGCATGGGCGCCCCGGACGCCCCGGGGTCCGCGGCCGCTCCGTCACCGACCGCGCGGACGACCAGCGCCGCCGCCGTGACGACCACGACCGTCCCCGCGACGCCGACCACCCAGGCCCGGCGTCGTCGGTACCAGGGGGTGGGGTCGATCTGTGCTGGCGGGTCGGTCACGTCGGTGCTCCCGTCGGGCCCGGAAGGGTGGGCCAAGGGTCGATCGTACGTCCGGCACCCCCGTCGGGCGGGGCGATCCCCCGCGGATTTCACCCCCACCGCGGAACCGTCCGGGCAGGGGGCCATCCCCTACGCTGACCGCATGGACACGGACCCGCCCGACGCCGCCCGTGCCCGGGGCTCGGTCCTGTGGCTCAGCAACGAGACCCCCGACCGCGACGGTCAGGGCGGCCAACGACGCCAGTACTTCCAGATCCGTGCCCTGGTCCGCGCGGGCTGGTCGGTCCACGTCATGACGCTCGCCGGGGACCAGGACGACACGACCCTGCGGGAGATCGCGACCGTCGAGCGCTTCGCGCCGTTCCTCCACAAGCGCCTCCCCCACCCGACCCGCTACTTCCTCGCGCGCCGTCGCGCGCGCTCGGGTCGGTACGACCAGGTGATCGTGGCCCACCTCGAGTCCTGGGCGCTGCTGCGCGGAGCAGGGCGCAGGCTCGGCGTCCCCGTCCTGGTCGACGTCCACAACGTCATGAGCCCCTGGCTGTCCCGGTACGGCAGGACCCGTGAGGCCGCCACGTTCCGCCAGATCGAGGACCGCGTCCTGCGCGACGCGTCGGCCGTGTCCGTCTGCTCGCCCGCCGAGCTCGACCGCCTGCCGGACGGCGGGACCGCGCAGCGGATCGTCGCCCCGCACGGGATCGACGAGTCCGAGTGGCCGCGGCCCCCTGCCGCCGCGCCGCCGCCCGTCGTCGGCATGTTCGGCAACTGGTCCTGGACCCCGAACACCGCCGGGATCGCGTGGTTCGCCAAGGACGTGTGGCCCCGCGTGCGCGAGGCCGTGCCCGACGCCGAGTGGCACGTCGCGGGGAACGGCACCCCCGCGCGGTTCGCCGAGATCGAGGGCTTCCGCGCGCTCGGGCGCGTCCCCGCGCTGTCCGACCTCACGGCGGTCTCGCGCGTGGTCGGGGTCCCCGTGCGCGCGGGGGTCGGCGCCCCCGTCAAGTTCGGCGAGGCCCTCGCGACCGGGCGCCCCGTGATCGCCACGACCGACGGTGCGAGCGCGCACCCGGGCTCCCCCGCGCGCGTCACGAACGACACCGACGAGTGGGTCGCCTGGCTCGTCGAACGGCTGGGGCCCGACCCGGCGCTCGCCGACGACGAGGGACGACGAACCTACCGCTGGGCGATGGACGAGCTGCCGTGGGAACGCACGACCGCACCGATCGTCGCGTGGCTGTCGGAGAATTCCACCCGCTCCAGGCCCTGATACGGCGCGCGCCCGCTGATAGTGTGCCCGTGTCGCAGACGGCCCGGTTCTCACCGGTCGAGACGCCTCCGACCACCACTCGATCCGCATCGCGCGGACACCATGCCGAAGGGGACACCGTGGCGGATCCCGCTGTTGCCGTGAAGGGCCTGGGCAAGTCCTACCGCATCGCGAAGAGCGGCTTCCGGCCGACGACCGCTGCCGAGGCAGTGATCAACCGGGTCAAGCACCCGCTGCACAAGCCCGAGTTCGAGGACTTCGAGGCGCTCAAGGACGTCGACTTCGAGGTCCCGTGGGGCGAGGCGCTGGGCATCATCGGGCGCAACGGTGCGGGCAAGAGCACGCTCCTCAAGCTCCTGACCCGGATCACCGCACCGTCGGCGGGCCGCATCGAGCTGGGCGGGCGGGTCGGCAGCCTGCTCGAGGTCGGCACCGGCTTCCACCCCGAGCTCACAGGTCGGGAGAACGTCTACCTCAACGGCACGCTCCTGGGCATGCGGCGCAAGGAGATCCAGCGTCGCTTCGACGAGATCGTGGACTTCTCGGGCGTCGAGAAGTTCCTCGAGACCCCGGTCAAGCGCTACTCGTCGGGCATGTACGTGCGCCTCGCGTTCGCCGTGGCGGCGCACCTCGAGACCGAGATCCTCGCGATCGACGAGGTCCTCGCGGTCGGCGACGCCGAGTTCCAGGCCAAGTCGCTCGCCAAGATGCGCGACGTCGCGCGCGACGGTCGCACGGTGCTGTACGTGAGCCACCAGGCGCAGACCGTCTCCGCGTTGTGCACCCGGGCGATCTACCTCGACCAGGGCAAGCTCACCTACGCGGGCAACGTCGAGGACGCGCTCGCGGAGTACCGCAACAGCTTCACGAGCTTCCACGTCGCCCAGCAGGACGCGTCCCGGCGCGCCGGCACCGGCGAGCTCCGCTTCACCGAGGCGACCATCGCCGAGGAGACCATGGAGCCCACCGAGGACAAGGTCATCGAGTTCGCGGTGGGCGCCAACCCGGACCTGGTCGGCAGCTACTTCGTCTCGTGCCACGTCAACGACATGAACGGGAACATCGTCGTCCAGTGCGACTCCCGCCTCGTCGGCCTGTGGCTCGACCCGAGCGTCCCCCAGCGCGGCGCGCTGACCATCAAGGACCTGTGGCTCAAGCCGGGCAAGTACACGTACGACCTGTACGTCTGCAAGACCGGCATCCTCGACGCCTGGGAGGGCGCGGGAGCCTTCGAGATCCTGCCCAACCCGCCGTACCCCGAGGTCACGTCCGACGAGGCGCTGACCCACGGCATGGTCCTGGCCGACTTCCAGTACGAGAGGTGGTGACGATGAGCAAGACCGTGATCACCCCGCCCGGGCGGTGGGACCTGCCGTCGGTCAAGGAGCTGTGGGAGGCCCGCGAGGTCCTGATCAGCTTCGGTCGGCGCGACGTCCTGCTGCGCTACCGGCAGACCGTGATCGGTGTCGCCTGGGTCATCCTGCAGCCGCTCGCCGCGGCCGGGATCTTCGCGATCGTGTTCGGTCAGGTCGCGGACCTGCCGAGCAACGGCGTCCCCTACTTCATCTTCGCCTTCGCGGGCCAGCTCGCGTGGAACGTGTTCAGCGGCGTTGCGAGCCGCTCGTCGTCGTCGCTCGTGGCGAACCAGTCGCTCGTGTCGAAGGTCTTCTTCCCGCGCATGCTCGTGCCGCTCTCGACGATCCTCGCGGTCCTCGTCGACTACGCCGTCGCGTTCGGGCTGTTCGTGATCCTGCTGTTCGTCTACGGGATCAACCCCGGGTGGCCCATCCTGCTCCTGCCGTTCTGGACGCTGCTGGCCGTGCTGCTGGGCGCTGCGATCGGGGTCGCGAGCTCGGCCGTCATGGTCAAGTACCGCGACGTCGGGTACGCCCTGCCCTGGGTCGTCCAGATCCTCATGTACGCGACCCCCGTCGCCTACTCGTTGGAGGCCGTCCCGGCGAACCTGCTGTGGATCTTCAACATCAACCCGCTCACGTGGCTGCTCGAGGGCTTCCGCTGGTCGCTGCTCGGGCAGGCGGCCCCCGAGGCGTGGCAGGTCGTCGCCCTGGTCGTGGTGTCGGGGCTCGCCTTCACGGGTGGCGCACTGATCTTCCAGAAGCTCGAGCGTGGCTTCGCCGACGTGATCTGACCCGGTCAGGAGGGGTCCCGATGAAGTGGTCCGACCAGACGCCGCCCGAGCGCGGGCACGTCCACGTCCTGACCCCCGGCGACCACTACTCCCCGCGGACCGGGAGCGCGGTGCCGACGGTCGTCGACGGCCTGGTGCGGGGGGCGTCCCCGAGCTCCGCGCCGTCGTCGGTCGTCGTGGCGCGCGGCACCTACCCCGACCGCTACGACGGCGCGCACGTCGTCGAGTACCCGCAGGCCTCGGCGCGAGGTTGGGAGCGCTACACCGACGCGGCCGCCTCACGCATGGGGCTGCCCCGTCACGGCGCCCGGCGCGCGTTCGCGGCGACCGTCCGCGACCAGGCCGCCTGGCCGCCGTCGTACGTGTTCGCGCACAACGCCCCCCAGCTCGTCCCGCTCGTCGACGCCGACCGGCACCTGCCCGTGCTGTACGCGCACAACCAGCTCCTGCGCACCTACGGCCACCGCGAGCTGGCCCGCACGCTCGGGCCGGTCCACCGCATCGTGTGCGTGAGCGCGTTCCTGGCCGACGAGACGACGGCACTGCTCCCGCCCGGTCTCCGGGACCGCGTGGTCGTGGTCCACAACGGGGTCGACGCGCCGACCGGCGACGCGCCCTCGGCGGGCCGTTCGGAGCGCGGCGGCGCCCTGCACGTGGTGTTCGTCGGTCGCGCCATCCCGGACAAGGGGGTGGACGTCGTCGTGGACGCGGTCCGGCGCCTCGCGCGCGCCGACGTGCGGCTCACCGTGGTCGGTGCGGCGGGCTTCGACGCCGCAGACCCCCTGACGCCCTACGAGCGCGACCTGCGCCGACGCTCCGCGGGGACGACCGTGCCGACGACCTTCACGGGTTTCCTCCCCCGCGGCGAGGTGCGTGAGGTCCTGCGCACCGCCGACGTCGTCGTGGTCCCCTCGCGCTGGGCCGAGCCCTTCGCCCTGACGGCGCTCGAGGGCATGGCCGCGGGCGCTGCCGTCGTCGCCTCCGACATCGGTGGGATCCCCGAGGCCGTCGGCACCGCCGGGATCCTCGTGCCCCCCGGCGACGTCGCCGCCCTCGCCGAGACCCTCGCCGCGCTCGCCGACGACGAGTCCCTGCTCGTCCGCGCCCAGGAGGCCGGGCGCGCGCACGCGGCCGAGATGGACTGGTCCCACGCCCGCGCCCGGCTCGACCAGGTCCTCGGTGGCGCCCGGGCCCACAGCCCCGGGGGGCCGGCGTGAACCCGGCCGGCGCCGTGCGCGCCAGGACGCTGCGCCTGGGCGAGGTGACGCCCGTCGAGGCAGAGCGCTGGGCCGACCTCGTGGACCGCGCGCTCGAACCCAACCCGTTCCTGTCCCCCGCCTACCTGCTCTCGGCATCCCGGTGGCTCGCACGGACCACCGGCATCGTGCTGCTCGTCGTCGAGCGCGACGACCGGATGATCGCGCTCCTGCCCCTCAGCCGTGACGAGCGGTTCCACGGCACACCGCTGCGGTACGCGACGACCGCGGGCGCCTTCCTCAAGGACGACGCACCGCTGTGCGCACCCCTCGTCGACACGGAGCACGCGGCGACCGCGCTCGACCACCTGCTCGGCTACCTCGCAGACCGGCGCAACGGCTTCCCACCCCTCGTCGAGCTCACCCTGCTGCCCGGCGACGGCGCGTTGAGCGACGCCCTCCATGACGCGTGCCACCGCGCCGGCGTCCCGATGCTCGAACGATCGCGCTTCGAGCGGGCGTTCCTGGACCGTGCGAGCGACGCGCCCGCCCCCCGGGACGCCCTGAGCCGCTCCAAGCGCAAGCAGGTCGAGCGGCTGACCCGCCGCCTCGAGGAGTCGGCCGGACGGCCGCTCCTCATGGAGGACCGCGGGGCGGACCCGCGAGCCTTCGAGGACTTCGTCGCCCTCGAGGCCTCGGGCTGGAAGGGCGACGTCGACCAGGACGGCGGTGCGCTCGACGTGACCCCGGGAGCCGTCGAGTGGTTCACCGACGTGACCGACGGCCTGCGCGACCGCAAGAACCTCCACCTGCTCACGCTCGTCGCGGGCGACGACGTGGTGTACATGTCGATGCTCCTGGGCGCCGGCGGGACGCTGTACTCCCTCATGGACACGTACGACGAACGCTTCGCGAGGTTCAGCCCCGGCGTGATCGGGCGTGTCATGGAGCAGGAGTTCGTCCTGGGGAGCACGACCGCGGACCGGTTCGACCCGTGCCTGCACCCCAAGAACGTCGGCCCGAGCGGCCTCTACCGGGACCGCCGGACGCTTGTCGGGGTCGTGCTCGCGACGCGCGGTCTCCTTCCGCGCCTCCTCGTGCGCTCGGTGCCGACCCTGCGCCGACTGCGCGACCGCGTCGTGGGCACGCCGGGCGAGACTGCCGAGGACGCGTCATGATCGGGACGACACCCGGTGGGGGGCGAGCGATGGCATGGAACGACCGCGGCATCCTCGCCGCGACGCTCGGGCACACGGGCAGGGCGTGGACCGACGCGTCCTCCGACCCCGCACCGGCCGCCCCCGTGTACCTCCACCGCACGACCTACCGTGGCCCTGAGCTCGGCCTCCTGCACCCCGGTGAGGGCCCTCCGTCGGGCCTCCCGACGGTTCGCTGACACCTCCTCTCCTCCCCCTCCGGGTCGATCGAGGATCTTCTCTCGCCCCCGCCGCTCCCCCGTGCAGCCCGCAAGGGCTCGCTCCGCCGTGCGGCACGTCGTGCCGCCTCCCCTCGAACGGGAACCCATGCCTTCGAACGACTCGCCCCGCCTGTCCGTCCGCCTCGTCGCGGTCTCCACCCTCGGTCCCGAGGACGTCTCCCGCTGGAGGGACCTCGCCGATCACGCCGCCGAGCCCAACGTGTTCTACGGGCCCGACTTCCTGGTCCCGACCGCCGCGCACTTCGACCCGGACCGCACCCTGCGCCTGGTGGTCGTCGAGTCGGGCGGCTCGTGGCTCGCGCTCATGCCCTACGAGATGGTCCCGGCGAACCGCCGCTGGCCGCACCGGCACGCGTCCAACGACGGGCCGATCCTCAACCAGTTCACCTCGCTCGGCGTCCCGCTCCTGCGAGCGGACGACCCCCGGCGCGCCGCGACCGGCCTCGTGCGGGCGTTCCGGCGGTTCTCGCACGAGCTCGGCGGGAGCATCGAGATGGCGTTCGTCTCGGGCGACGGCCCGGGCGGTGCCGCGCTCCAGCGGGCCTTCGCGGACGAGGGCTCGACGCTCCACGTCTGGGGCGGCGACGAACGCGCCGCGGTGCGCTTCGCCGAGGTCGAGGCCCCGGGGAGCTTCGGCTACCTCCCGAGGTCGCGCGCCAAGGCCGTCCGCCGTCGGGCCCGCCGCCTCACGGAGGCCGCGGGCGTCCCGGCCGAGCTCGACACGCTGACGCTCGAGGTCGTCGAGGACCCGGCCGAGTTCCTCCGGTTCGAGCTCGAGACCTGGAAGGCCGACCCCGACCGCAACGGGGTCGGCTTCTCCCGGCTGCGCGAGGGACCCGAGTGGTTCGTGGACGTCTTCCGGGCGCACGCCGCTGCGGGGCGCGCGACGCTCCTTGCCCTGCGGCCTGCGGGCGAGACCCTCTACATGGCCGCGTTCCTGCGGTCCGGAGGCACCCTGTTCGCCTGGTACGACGAGTACGCCGAGAAGTGGGCGCAGCACGCGCCCGGGGTGCTCGGCCGCCTGCTGACCGTCAAGCGGTTCGCCGCCCAGGGCGACCTCGACCTGCTCGACTCGTGCATGCACCCGTCGCTGTACCCCGACCAGAACGAGCTCTACCCCTCGCGGCTGCGCACGGTGTCCTTCACGGCCGCCCTCGGCCGCTGGCCGGGTCAGCTGCTGCTCCGGGAGATCGTGGCCCTGGGCCACGGCCGACGGGTGCTCGCGAGCCGGGTCCGCGCGGCCCGGGACGAGCGTCGCTCCAGGGCCGAGCGTCCCCCGACCCGGGACGTCAGGCAGGCGGCGGAGTCTGCGTCCTGAGCGTGGCGACCTCGGCAGCGCTCAGCGCCCGGTCGTAGAGCCGCACGCCGTCGACGGCCCCCTTGAGCGGGAGCGTGCCGCCGGGCTGCCCGCCCAGGAGGAGCGGGAGCGTGTTGACCCCGACCGACGCGGGGCCCGCGACGTTCCCCTGCTCGACACCGTCGACGTACAGGCGCATCCGCTGCCCGTCGTAAGTGCCCACGAGGTGCACCCACGTGGTGCCGTCGGACGGGTAGGTCGACGTGGCGTTGACGCGGAAGGTGTCGCCCGACGTCGCCTGGTTGAGCCGCAGGAACGCCTTGCCCGCGCTCGACAGGCCGAGCTCGAACCCGTCGGTCGCGCTCGGTGCGGCCTTCTTGACGACGTACTGCGTCGCGACCTGCTCGGACCGCACCCAGGCGGCGACCGTCAGCGCGGTCGAGACGTCGAGGGCGTTCGCGTCAGGGATCGTGACCTTGCCCGTCGCGCCGTCGAACCGCACGGCGGACCGGCCACCGGCCGTGACCCACGTCGTCCCGCCCGAGAGTGCCCCCGCGTTGCCCCAGCCCGACGAGTCGGCCGCCGCGAGGCCGGTGCCCTCGTCGAGGTCCCACGCGCCGCGGAGGCCGCCCGCGGGTGCGACCTGGACGGACGCCGTCGCGACGTTCGACCAGAGCCCGTTCGCGCCCACGCGGAAGGTGAAGCTCGTCGACCCGACGAAGCCCGCGGCGGGCGTGTAGGTGAACGCGCCCGTGGCAGGGTTCGTCACCGTCACCGTGCCCGACGACGGAGCGGCCACCACCTCGAACGTCAACGTCCCCCCGCTCGGTGAGCTGCCCGCGAGCGTGCCCGTGACGGGCGTCCCGCTCACGGTCGATGCGACCACGTCCTGCGCGACGGGCGGGGCGGCCGGCGGCTGGACGGCCTGGACGAGCTCGGCGACCTGGGCCGCGGTGAGCGCCCGGTCGTACAGCCGGGCCTGGTCGACCGCGCCCTGGAAGGGGTACAGGCCGTCGGGCTGCGCGCCGATCGTCAGCGGGAGCGTGTTGACGCCCACCGACGCAGGACCGGCGACGTTCCCCTGCTCGACGCCGTCGACGTAGATCCGCAGGCGCTGCCCGTCGTACGTCCCCGCGAGGTGCACCCAGGTCGTCCCGTTCGTCGGGAGCACCGAGGTGGCGTTGACCCGGAACGTGTCACCGGACGTCTTCTGGTTGACCCGCAGGAACGGCTTCCCGGCGCTCGAGATGCCCAGCTCGTAACCGTCGGCAGACCCCGACACCCCCTTCTTCACCACGTACTGCGTCGCGTGGCGCTCGGGGCGCACCCACGCCGACACCGTCAGCGCCGACGACACGTCCAACCCGTCCGCGTCCGGCACGGACACCGTGCCCGTCGACCCGTCGAGGCGCACGGCCTTGCCGTCGACCCCGGTCACCCACGTGATGCCGCCTGACAGGGTTCCGTTCTGACCCCAGCCCGACGAGTCGGCGGTCGTGGTCCCGGTCCCCTCGTCGAGGCCCCACAGGCCGCGGATCCCCGCGACCGAGGTCACGCGCACGGTCTGCGTCGCGACGTTCGACCACGTCGTCCCGGCCTTGACCCGGAACGTGAAGCTCGTCGTCCCGACGAAGCCTGCGGCGGGCGAGTAGGTGAACGCCCCTGTGGCGGGGTTCGTCACGGCCACCGTGCCCGACGACGGAGCGGCGACCACCTCGAACGTCAGCGCGCCACCGCTCGGCGAGCTGCCCGCGAGCGTGCCCGTGACCGCGGTGCCGGTCGTCGTGGTGGAGGCCCCGTCGGTCGCGACCGGGGTCATGGGCACGGGGCCGCTGCCCTGGACGAGCTCGGCGACCTGGGCCGCGGTGAGCGCCCGGTCGGACAGGCGCACCGAGTCGACCGCACCCTGGAAGGGGTACAGGCCGTCAGGCTGCGCGCCGATCGTCAGCGGCAGCGTGTTCACGCCCACCGACGAGGGGCCGGCGATCGACCCCTGCTCGACGCCGTCGACGTAGATGCGCAGGCGCTGCCCGTCATAGGTTCCCGCGAGGTGCACCCACGTGGTCCCGTTCGTCGGGAGCACCGACGTCGCATTGACCCGGAACGTGTCACCGGACGTCTTCTGGTTGACCCGCAGGAACGGCTTCCCGGCGCTCGAGATGCCCAGCTCGTAACCGTCGGCAGACCCCGACACCGCCTTCTTCACCACGTACTGCGTCGCCGACCGCTCCGGACGCACCCACGCCGACACCGTCAGCGCCGACGACACGTCCAACCCGTCCGCGTCCGGCACGGACACCTTGCCCGTCGACCCGTCGAGACGCACGGCCTTGCCCGCCTTGCCCGTGACCCAGCTCGTCCCCCCGGTCAGCGTGCCCTGGAACCCCCAGCCCGAGGAGTCCGCCGTGAGCACGCCCGCGCCCTCGTCGAGCTCCCACGTGCCCCGGGCCCCGGCCACCGCGGTGACTCGCACGCTCTGGGTCGCGACGTTCGACCACGTCGCCCCAGCCTTGACCCGGAACGTGAAGCTCGTCGCCCCCACGAAGCCCTCGGCGGGCGTGTAGGTGAACGCCCCCGTGGCGGGGTTCGTCACCGTCACCGTGCCCGACGACGGAGCGGCCACCACCTCGAACGTCAGCGCACCGCCCACGGGAGACGACCCCTTGAGGGTCCCGGTCGCGGCGACCCCGACGGACGTCGCGGTGAGACCAGCCGTCGCGACGGGCCCGCGCGGGTCGATCCACGGCAGCCGGGCCGTGCCCGCGGTCGAGCTCGACGCCGCCATGACGAGCGTCGCGCCCTGCACGTTCTGCTTGGCGCCCGTGACGTTGTTGTACGTCCCGTCGAGCACCGTCCTGGCGCTCTGGGAGAAGCTGATCGACGCGAGCGGCGTCACCTTCTCGATGATGTCGTCGAGGACCTCGCTGTGCGTGTAGACGACGCGCAGGAGGCCCGTGACCTCGTCGATCTCGACGATCGGGCGCGTGCCCAGCCGGTCGACCTCGTAGATCGGGTCCCACGTGCCGTTCGGGCGGCGGACGAGGAGTCCGATCACCGTGGCCCCCTGGGAGTCGTACGACGTCTTGACCGCGGCGTAGAGGGTGCCGTCGGACGCGACCGCGACGTTCATGTGGTCGTCGGCCATGCCGTCGCCGAGGTTCAGCGCCGAGGACTGCGCGGGCTTCTCGTCGGCCGTCCACGTCGCGGGAGCGGCACCGTCGACGTGCGTGCGGAAGCCGAATCGCTCGGTGCTCTGGTTGGACCAGAGCACTCCGATCTTCCCGCCCGGCAGCGCCGTGACCATGCCGATGTCGTCGTCGAGGACACCCGAGGCCACCGTGACGGGGGCCGAGAACGACGTGTACGGGGAGTCGGCGTAGCGCGCCTGGATGCTCGTGCTCGTGTCGGAGACCAGCCACAGCCGGCCCGTCGTGTCGACGTCGATCGTGCCCGTCTCGCTGCCCGGCAGCGAGACCGCGGTCGCGGTCTGGCGCTGGGACCACGGCTGGTAGGAGTTCGAGGAGGCGACGTACTCGACCGAGACGAGCGCCGTCGTCGGGCCGTGGAGCAGGACGTGCGCGACGTCCCCCACGACCTTGACGTCCGCGCGCACGTCGGTGCGGTCCGAGATCCGCACGACGTTCGTCCAGGTCCCAGCGGTCTGGTCGTAGCGCCAGACCCACGTCCCCGCGGGGGTCGTGCTCGTCGACGCGAGTGCGGCCCACCACGTGTCGTGCGCGAACCACAGCTTGGACTGCGGCTTCTCCCCCGTGTTGCCGCTCAGCGGGACCGCCGTCGTCGTGAGGGCGGTCTCGGCCAGGGCGCTCGGCCCGCTCGGCGCCGCGTCGAGCGACGGGGCCGGCTCCTGCCAGGCCAGCGTCACGAGGCCCGGCTCGCCGGCCTTGGTGCCGACCTCGACGAGGTACTCCTCGCCCTCGACCGCGTCGAACGTCACCCGGGAGGTCGAGACGTCGCCGTCGTCGTCGTTGGTCGCGACCACGGTCCGGGGTGCCGAGGCCCGGCGCACCGCGACCGTCGTGTCGAGCTCGCTGCCGCTCGTCGAGAAGCTGATGGGGCCCGACGCCGGAGCAGTCCATCGCCACCAGAGCGACTTCGCCACGGTCGACGGCGTCTCGGGGCCGGCGCCGTCGGCCGAGAAGTTGGGCGCGACGTCCTGCCCGACCGTGCCGCCGATGGCGCGGCCCTCCGACCGGCTGTCGCCCTGGACCGCGGTGACCGGGACGGGCGTGGGCGCCGACGCGGACGCAGGCCCCACGTCCCCGGTGACGACCGAACCGGCCGTGGCGAGGACGAGCCCGGCGACCACGAGGGGCGCCACGACGCGCGCGATCCTGCGGCGGGCGGTCGTCGGTCGACGGGGCGGGCCGTCGGGGCGTGCCGTCATGATCGATCCTGTCCGGAGTCACTGGTGGTGGATCCGTACGCGGCGAGCGACGGCTCGCGACGTACCCCCGAAGCGGCCACCACGTCCCATCGAACCATCGGCGCGGAATCCTGCGGAAGGTCGACCGCCAAAGTTCACCCGGGCGAGAGCCCCCTCCCAGCGCGTCGCAGCCCGGCGCCACGCACGAGGTGTGCGTTACTGTCGCGCCATGAACCGTCCCGGCAGCGACCTCGACCCTGCGCGGACCGAGCCCCCTGCCCGGACGCCCGTCTCCTCGTACGACCCCGCGGACCTGACCTACCGGTGGTCACCCGAGGTCGGCGCGTTCGCCCACCAGTACGACCGCGACCTCCAGCTCCTGGTCGTGTGGTCCGGGGGCCGGGCGCACGAGACCGAGATCCTCGAGCGCGTCGCGGCCGACTTCACGATCCTCGCGCAGGTCGAGGTCCGGTGGAGCGCCGAGAAGATGGTCAACGACTTCGAGCGGCTCTACGGGCAGACCCTGTGGGGCACGTCCCCCAAGCACGAGGAGGTGGGCGCCGGCCCGTTCCTCCTGCTGATCCTGGAGGACCACGCCCCGGCCTACTCCTACCGGCAGAACGTCACGGGCTACGTCGAGCTCACCAACGTCAACGTCGCGCGCGTCAAGGCCGCGGCCCGCGCGCTCACGGGTGGGTACCGCATCCACTCGAGCAACAACATCCGCGAGTTCTTCCGCGACGCGACGCTCGTCCTGGGTCCCGAGCGCCTGCGCGAGATCATCGCGCAGGAGGGGCCGGCCGAGGGCGCGTCCGTGCTCGCGGAGGACATCGTGGGCAGCCGCGGGTGGGACAGCCTCGACCAGGTGTTCCGCACCCTGCGCTGGACCTCCCGGTACGTCGTGCTGCGCAACTTCGACGACCTCCCCGGCTCCCTCGAGGACGACCACGAGATCGACGTGCTGTGCGACGACCAGACGGACCTCGCGGCCGTCCTCAACGCCACCGAGGTGTACCCGGGGCCCGAGGGCGCACAGTTCCGGACCCTGGTCGGGGGCGAGGAGGTCTTCTTCGACACCCGGTACGTGGGCGACGGCTACCTCGACACCGAGTGGCAGCGCGAGATCCTCGCGCGCCGCGAGTGGCGGGACGGCCAGGTCGCGGTGCCCCGGCACGACGACCACCTCTTCTCGTTGCTCTACCACGCCAAGGTGCAGAAACCGGCCGTCAAGCCCGCCTACGTCGGGCGGCTCACGCAGCTCGCTCTCGACGTCGGGCTGCCGGAGCAGGTCGCCCGCACCCTGACGCAGGACGAGGTCGCGGCCTCCCAGCTCGACGGGTACCTCGCGGGACACGGGTTCACGGTGCCGCTGCCCGTCGATCCCGCGGTGCACCGCAACGCCGAGTTCCTCGCGCTCTTCCGGCTCACGCCGATGGCCGACCCGCCCCTCAAGGTCGCGACGGCCGAGCTGTGGCAGTCCGCGAAGCGCAGCCCGGTGGCACGGGCCCTGGGCAGGTCCCGCGTGGTGCGGGGCGCGTACCACCGGCTGCGTTCCGCCGTCCACGCGCTCAAGGACCGCCGGGCCTGACGAGGCGTCGCACGCGCCCGCGGTCGGCCTCGCGCACGCCCGCGGCGCGGACCGTCGACACCGACGCCACGCTCGCCCGTGCCGATTTCGCCCGCTCCCGCGGCGTCCTGCCATGGACCCGCCGCAGCGCTCACCGCTACCGTGGCCGGATCGATCGTGGGGGTCCGCGACCGCACACCACCAGTCGAGGAGTCGTCATGAGCATGCCTGCCGTCCAGGCGGAGGGGCCGCCCCGCTCGCTGGTCCGCAGGGTCGTGGACCGGGCGCGGATGGTCTACATCTTCGGCAGCCCCGTCGGCGCGACCTTCGTCAAGGCCACCGACCGCTCGGTGACCGTCTACACCACGACCGGCGGGCGACCCACCGTCTCGAAGTACTTCGCCCGCACCCGGGTCGGCAAGGACGCGTTCCTCGCCGAGAAGGCCACGGGTGACCTCTTCGGCGACCGGCCGTGGCGCATGCCCGTGGTCCGGTGGCACCGCCGCGGGTTCACGGTCCCGCGCCTGCCGGACGAGTCCCGGCTCGACGTCGCCGGGCAGCAGCTCTCGCGGGAGGACCGCGTGGACATGGGGGCGTGGACCCTGGAGGTCCTGCTCGAGATCTACCTCACGGGCAACCTGCACGGCGACCTGCAGCCGCACAACATCTGGATGCTCGACGGCAGGCCCGTCGTGACCGACTTCGAGACCTTCGGGCCGCGGACCCCGGGCATCCCGTTCCTCGACTCGGGGGACATCACGGGCAACGACCCGCGCCCGCGCGACCGGAGCCTCGACCCGGCGTTCGACCCCGAGGACGACTGGTCCTTCCACCACATGCTCGGAGTGAGCCTGCAGGACGCGGTCGACGCCCTCCGGCCCCGGCTCGTGGCCGCGAGCGCCGAGGACCCCGCGGCCCTCGCGAGGCTCGAGGCGCTCGACGGTGTCCGCACCTAGGCGGGACGTGCACGCGCCCGCCCCGTCTCACCCGTAGCATCTGCACCACCCGCCCGGCCGGTCCGGCGCGGGCCCCGTCCCGGACGACCAGAGAGGGTCAGCCGATGTCCGAGTCCCTGCCCGGCGGATCCCGCACCACGGACCGTCGCGCTCCCCGCGGGATCGTGGTCCGTCGCCGCGACATCGAGAGCAGGCCAGCGCCCGTGGGGGGCGGGTTCGCGGAGGTCGCGTACACGCGCCTCCCGCTACCCCGCGCCCTGACGCGCGCGCTCGGCACGTTCTGCGTCAACACGTCGGACCGGGTCGTGTCGATCACGTACGACGACGGCCCGCACCCCGAGCACACGCCTCGCCTGCTCGACCTGCTCGCCGCACGCGGCGAGACCGCGACGTTCTTCGCGCTCGCCCGGCAGGTCCGGGCGCACCCGGAGATCGCCCGCCGGATCCTCGCCGAGGGCCACGAGCTCGCGCTCCACGGGCAGGACCACCGGTCGCTGCTGACGATGGGCGATAGCGAGGCGGTCCGGTACGTGCGGGACGCGAAGGACGAGGTCGAGTCGATCGTCTCGGCGCCCCTCGTCTCGTTCCGGCCCCCGTACGGCGCGCACACGGTCCGTCAGGCGCACGGCATCGCGGGGCTGGGCATGGACGTGCTCATCTGGTCGGGCGACGCGTTCGACTGGGTCGACGACGAGGAGGAGCGGATCGCCGAGCGTGCCCTGTCGACGATCTTCCCCGGGAGCATGCTCCTGCTCCACGACGACCGGGGCGACCCGGAGACGCTCGCTGCCGACGAGGTGTTCCCGGCCTTCGACCGGGCCCGGGTCCTGGGCCTGCTGCTCGATCGTCTCGTGGCCGACGGCTACCGGACCGTGACCGCCCACGACCTGGTGACGACGTACCAGCCCGTCATGAGCATGGCCCGCGAGAGGATGCGTCAGACATGAGCACACCCACCGGTGCGCAGGCCCGCCCGGAGCTCTCGGTGATCATCCCGGCGTACGACGCGGAGGCGACCCTCGGGGTCCAGCTCGGCGCGCTGCTCGCGCAGCGTCCCGCGTGGCCCTGGGAGGTGATCGTGAGCGACAACGGGTCGAGCGACGGGACCCGTCGGCTCGTCCAGGAGTGGACCGGTCGCATGCCCGAGCTCCGGCTCGTCGACGCCTCGGCCCGTCGCGGACCCAGCGCGGCCCGCAACATCGCGGTCGCGCAGGCGAGGTCGCGGGCCCTGGCGTTCTGCGACGCGGACGACATGGTCGCGGACGGCTGGGTCGAGGCGATGCACCGCGCCCTGGCCGAGCACGAGTTCGTCGCGGGCCCGTTCGAGGGGTCCCGGCTCAACGCCGACCTGACGTCGTCGGTCACGTGGACAGCCCAGACGGACCGGTTGACGGTCAAGCCCGGGCTGGAGCAGTTCGTCACGGCGGGCTCGGGCAACATGGGCGTGCGCACGGCGGTCTTCGACGAGGTCGGGGGCTTCTACGAGGGGGCCCGGACCGCGGAGGACGACGACTTCTGCATCCGGGTCCAGCTCGCGGGCCACGACCTGGTGTTCGACCCGGACATCGTGCTGCACGTCCGGCGCCGCGACGGTCTGCGGAACATCGCCCGGCAGTCCTTCGCGTACGGCGCGGGCGAGCGCTGGCTGAGCCACCGGTACGCGCTGCTGTACGCGCAGGCTCCGCGCACGACGGGCGACGACGAGCCGACGGGCGACCACGCACGAGCGGACTCCGCACCGGGGGAGGACACGCTGCCCGCGGGCGTCGTGGGCCGCCTCAGGGGGCTCGCCCGGCGCGGCCGGGTGTTCGCCGTCCGTGGTGGTTCGTTCGTCCGGAAGGCGTTCCGCAAGGCGTCCACGATCCGGCGCCCGGGGGATCTCTCCGACCTGGTGTGGCGGCTGAGCTGGAGCGCCGGGTGGAAGTTCGGGCGGGTCCCGGCGGCTCCGCCGATCGTCCCTCCGCCGAGCTGGCGGCAGGACGCGTCCTAGTCGTTCGTCTCGCCGGGGCCTGCACCCGTCGCCCTGCCTGTCGTCCTGCCAGTCACCCTGCCGACGAGCCGTCGCCCCCGTTCGCGGGCCCAGTCGAGGGGCGCGAGCGGTGCGAACCGCGCAGCCCAGGCGACGTGACCGAGCGCGGCGCGGACCTGACGCTCGGAGAGGTCGGCCCGCGCGGCCCGGGCGGCGCTCCACGCGGCGAAGCGGTCGTTGGCGCGCAGCCGGTCACGGTAGGCCGGGTCGAGATCGGCACGGCCGGCCCGGCCCGCGCTTTCCGCCCGGCGAGCCACGCGGGCCTGCGAGCGCCGCTCGCGCAGGATCACCCGGATGCCCGCGGCGAGGTCGCGGTAGGCCCGCGTCGTGTTGCCGGGGTGGTACCGGTAGTCGACGAGGACCTCGTCGACGAAGACGAACGGCCCGAGCGTCGCGGCCGCGAGGACCAGGTCGAGGTCCTCGCCCTGCCGGTACGCGGGGTCGAACCCGCCCACGGCGTCGAAGGCACCGCGGCGGATCACGAGGTTGGGCAGCATGATCCCCGTCAGGCCGCGGACCACGTCCCGTGCGTCGCGGGCCGGGCGCTGGTCGGCGGCCACGAGCTCCTCGCCCGCCGGGTCGACCGTGCGCATCGCGCAGTAGGAGATCACGGCGTCGGGTCGGGCGGACAGCGCGTCGACCGCGAGGCGCAGCCGGTCGGGATGCCACCGGTCGTCGTCGTCGAGGAACGCGAGGAGCTCGCCGCGGGTGTGCCGGACACCGGTGTTGCGCGCGGTGGAGACGCCCGACGGGTCGAGGCGCAGCACCGTCCCGACGCCAGCCTCCTCGACGAGGCCGCGGATCACGGCCGGGTCGGGCGAGCCGTCGTCGACCACGACCAGCTCGACGTGCGGGTACGTCTGCGCCGCGACCGAGGCCAGCGCCTCGGCCAGGAACGGCCCGCCCCGGTTGGTGGCGACGACGACGCTCACGAGCGGTTCGGCGACGGTCGCGCCCGCGGCGTCAGGACCTCGGTCGGGCACGGCGCTCCTCGGTTCGGTCGGGGTGAATTCGGTGAGATCGCGGGGGCAGGGACCCCTCGCTGGTGGACAATCTCCCACATGAGGATCCTCCGCGTCTCGCACAGCGCCGTGGTCGACGCGTGGCGAGAGCGGGAGCGCGAGCTCCGGGCGACCGGGCTCGACGTCGGACTCCTGTCGGCGCGGGCGTGGGACGAGGGCGGCACGACGGTCCAGCTGACGCCCCGGGCGGGCGAACCCGTCGAGGGCGTCCGGACGTTCGGTTCGCACCCCGCGCTGTTCGTCTACGCCCCGGGCCCGCTCTGGCGCGCCCTGGGCCAGGGGTGGGACGTCCTGGACCTGCACGAGGAGCCGTTCGCGCTCGCGACGGCGGAGATCCTGGCTCTGCGACGGCTCCGCGCCCTCCTGCCGGGACGTCGCCGCCGCCCGGCGCCCCCCTACGTCCTGTACTCGGCGCAGAACATCCCCAAGCGCTACCCCTGGCCGTTCCGTGCCTTCGAGGCCGCGGCCCTGCGTGGCGCGGCCGCTGTGTCGGTCTGCAACGAGGCCGCAGCACGCATCGTCCGCGCGAAGGGCGCGCGGGGCGCGGTCGAGGTGGTCCCGCTGGGCGTGGACCTGTCGGTCTTCTCCCCGGGCGAGGCCGTCTCCCCCGGCCTGTCCGCCCTCCTGCCCGACGGCGTCGCACCCGTCCCCGGTCCGGGTCGCCCCGGGACCGGGCCGGCCGGGGGGCCGGTGCACGTCGGCTACGCGGGGCGCCTCGCCCCGCACAAGGGCGTGGACGTCCTGCTCGCAGCGGCCCGGGACGACGACCGCCTGCACGTGACGCTCGCGGGCGACGGCCCGTCGGCCCGCACGCTCCGCGACCGGGCACGGCCGCTGGGCGACCGGGTCCGGTTCGTCGGACCGCTCGCGGGCGACGACCTGGTCGCGTTCTACCGTTCGCTCGACGTCCTGGCCGTCCCGTCCCTCGACACCCCTGGCTGGATCGAGCAGTTCGGTCGGGTCGCGGTCGAGGCCATGGCGTGCGGCACGCCCGTGGTGGCGAGCGACTCGGGCGCCCTGCCCGACGTCGTGGGCGGCGCGGGCCTGCTCGTGCCCCCCGGTGACGCCGGGGCGCTGCGCGAGGCGCTCGTCCGGGTCGTCGACGAGCCCGGCCTGGCCGAGGCGCTCCGTGCGCAGGGCCTGACGCGCGCCGCCTCGTGCGCCTGGCCCGAGGTCGCACGCCGCTACCTCGCCCTGTACGAGCACGCGACGGCGCACCCCGCGCCCACGACCCCCGCCGGGAACCCGACCCGTGCAGGCGGCGAGCACACCCCGGGAACCGGTGCTCCGCCGTCGGGCGGCGGGCGGCTGCCGCCCGAGGTGGTCCTCGTCGCGTACGGCTCCCCCGACCTGGTGCGCGACGCGCTGGCACCCCTCGTCGGCAAGCTTCCCCTGACCGTCGTGGACAACTCGTCGCTGCCGGAGATCCGGGAGGTCGCCGAGCTCGCGGGCGCCCGCTACCTCGACCCCGGGCGCAACGGCGGGTTCGCCGCGGGCGTCAACCACGCGCTGCGCCACCGCCAGACCCCCGGCTCGGACGTCCTCCTGCTCAACCCGGACGCCGTCGTGAGCCCCGAGGACGTCCTGACCCTCCAGGCCCGGCTCCACGAGGCACCGGACCTCGCGAGCGTAGGCCCGGCGCAGGTGGACGGCGACGGCGAGGCCGCGCGCGTCGTCTGGCCCTACCCGTCCCCGGCCGGGACCTGGATCGAGGCCGTGGGGCTCGGCTCGCTGCGCCGCACCCCGGCCGACCGGTCGTTCGTCATCGGGTCCGTGCTGATGCTCCGGGCCGACGCGCTCGAGCAGGTCGGGCCGTTCGACGAGAGCTTCTTCCTCTACGCCGAGGAGACCGACTGGGCCTACCGGGCGACCCTCCTCGGCAGGCGCCACCTGGCCGTGCCCGAGGTACAGGCGCTGCACCTCGGAGGCGCCACGAGCGGTGACCCGACCCGCCGCGAGACGCACTTCCACGCCTCCCAGGAGCGGTACCTGCGCAAGCACTTCGGCGCGACGGGCTGGCACGCGGCACGCGCGGGTGTCCTCGCGGGCTCGGCCGCGCGAGCCGTCGCGCTCCGGGGCACCGGACGCGACCTGGCCCTGCTCCGGCTCCGGCTGTACGCGCGCGGCCCCCTGTCCGCCGAGGCGGAGATGCTCGCCCGCCCCACCAACCCGGGCCCCACGACGTGATCCGCCGGTCCCTCGCCTGGGCCGCGGGATCGGTCGCGGTCGCCGTGGTCCTGGTCGGGATCGGCCTCCTGGTGCCCGAGTACACCGCGATCTCGGTCGCGGTCGCCGCGCTGGTCCTCGTCGTCGGGATGACGATCTACGAGCCGGCCGCCATGCCGATCCTCGCGATGCCCGCGATGGTGATCGTCCAGCGCGTCGGCGGTGACGCCGTCAACCTCTCGTTGAGCGACTTCGCGCTCTTCGGGGCGTTCTGGTTCGCGCTCTTCTTCACGCAGCGGCCCCTCTCGCGCCCCATGCGCTCGCTCCTGTGGCTCTCGGCGTTCTACCAGGTCGCCACGCTCTTCACCGTCATCGCCAACCCGTACACCGCGAACACCGTCGAGTGGTTCCACGCCTGGCTCTCGGTCGGCGGCGCACTGCTCGTCGGGTGGGCCGTGGGCCGGGCGGGGCGCGCGCGGCTCGGCCTGACGCTGTTCATGATCCCGTGCCTGATCATCGCGGCCCTGACGTGCTTCACGGCCCTGCAGCAGCTCGCCGCCGGCAACACCGGTCCCGTGTACCTGCAGATCCCGTTCCCCATGCACAAGAACTTCGTCGGGTGCGTCCTCGGGAGCGCGGCCCTGCTGGCCTACGCCCGTCCCTGGTGGGTGGGGTGGCCCAAGGCCTTCACCTACCCCGCGTTCTGGCTCTTCGGCCTCGCGATCCTCGCGTCGCAGTCGCGCCAGGCCCTGATCGGTCTCGCGATCGGCGTCGTCCTCATCACCCTGCGCGCGGACCCCGACCGCAAGCGCTCCAAGCTCATCCTGCTCGCCGCGATCCCCGCGGTGTACTTCGTGTGGGCCGCCGTCCAGGAGCAGCTCGCGACCAACGACCAGTTCAACTCGGCCTACCAGCGGCTCACCTGGTACGAGCAGGCCATCGACGTCTGGGAACGCAGCCCGTGGGTCGGCGTCGGGCTGCGCTGGTGGGTCGCGAACCGCACCGAGTACACCTTCCAGCCGCCCAACGCCGAGCTCGAGGTGCTCACGTCGGCCGGGATCGTCGGGCTCGCCGCGTTCATCGTGCTGTTCTTCGGCTCGCTCGTCGTGCTGTGGCGCCTCAACCCGCGCTTCGGGACCCTCGCGTTCTCGGTGCTCCTCATGCGCTTCATCCAGGGACAGTTCGACCTCTTCTGGGTCTCGGTCCAGGTGTCCGTGCCGTTCCTCATCGTGGGGGTCTGCGTGGGCGCCGACGCCTACGCCGAGTCCCGCCGCGCCGCGCGCGAGGAGACCGGCGACACGTTGCCCGTCGACGACCTCCGGTCGGTCGAGGAGATGATCGACGCCACGGGTCCCTCGAAGCACCTGGTGCTCACCCCGTCCGCGATCCCCGCCCCCCAGCCCGAGCCCGTGGGCCGCCACCGGAAGGACCCCACCACGTGAGAGTGCTCCACGTCGTGCACTCCGACGCCTTCGCGGGCGTCGAACGGCACGTCGCCCGGCTGGCGCGCGCACAGTCCGCGCACGGTGACCAGGTCGTCGTGGTCGGCGGCGACGTGCCCCGCATGCGGGCCACCGTCGACGACCCGACCGTGCGGGTCCTGCCTGCGGGATCGCTCGCGCAGGTCGTGCGCACGATCCGCACGACCGCGACGGGCGCCGACGTCCTGCACGCTCACATGACGTCGGCCGAGATCGCGGCCTCGCTCGCGGGCGCGATGCTCCGACGCATGCCGCCCGTCGTCGCCACGCGCCACTTCGCACGGACCCGGGGCAGCGGCCCGGCCACCGGGCTGACCGCCGCGGTCGCCCGCCGACCGGTGCGCGCGCAGATCTCCATCAGCCGGTACGTCGCCGACCACGTCGACGGCGACAGCGTCGTCGTCCACCCCGGGATCGACGACCGCCCCAGCGCCCCGGTCGCGGCCGGCCGCGACCGGGCCGTCCTGCTCGTCCAGCGCCTCGAACCCGAGAAGCGCACCGACCTGGGCGTGCTCGCCTTCGCCGCGTCCCGCCTGCACGACGACGGCTGGCAGCTCCTCGTCGCGGGCGACGGTTCGCAGCGTGCCGTCCTCGAGGCCCTCGTCGCCCGCGAGGGTCTCGCCGGGCACGTCCGGTTCCTCGGCGCCCGGTCCGACGTCGACGACCTCATGCAGCGCGCGGCGGTCCTCCTGGCACCCTGCCCGGTCGAGGGCCTCGGACTCAGCGTCCTGGAAGCCATGTCCAACGCGCTGCCGGTCGTGGCCGCCGGGGCCGGTGGCCACCTGGAGACGCTCGCCGGGCTCGACCCGCTCGCCCTCTACCCGTCGACCGACGTCGACCGGGCGGGCGAGAACCTCGCGGCCCTGGCCCGGTCCGCGTCCCGGCGCGACGCGTTCGGCGAGGCCGCGCGCACGGTCCAGCGGACCCGTTTCACCCCCGAGGCCCAGGTCCAGGGGACGGCAGCGGTGTACCGCGGCGTCGTCCGGCCGGGGGCCAGCCCGCACGACGAGCATCGGAGCCCCACGCCGTGAGAGACCTTCCCCCTGCGGTGCACGAGCTCGTGGTCGTCTCGCTCGAGTCGTGGGACCTCGTGTGGCGACGCAACCAGTACCTCGTGACCGAGCTGCTGCGGGCCGACCCGTCGCTCGTGGTCCTGTTCGTCGAGCCCGCCGCCGACCCGCTGCACGAGGCCCGCCGCGGCTTCCGCCCCCGGGCCGGGCACGGGCTCCGGCGAGCGGAGCCCGTCGAGGGCGTCGGCCCCGACCAGCTGTGGCTCTACCAGCCCACCAAGATCCTGCCGCGCCGCGTCGATCCCCGGGTCGACGCCCGCCTCGCGTCGCTCGTGCGCCGCGCCGCGCGCCGGGTCGGGCTCACGCGCCCCGTGCTGTGGGTCAACGACCCCGCCGCGTCGACCCTGGTCCGGGACACCGACTGGCCGTCGCTGTACGACGTGACCGACGACTGGGTCGCGGCCGACCGCCCGCCCGAGATCCGCCGTCGGCTCCTCGCGGACGAGGCGCACCTCCTCGAGGCGTGCGACGAGGTGACCGTGTGCTCGCCCCACCTCGCCGCGAGCAAGGGCGCGGAACGGGCCGTCACCCTCCTCACCAACGGCGTCGACGTCGACCGCTACCGGCAGCCCAGGGAACGCCCCGCGGACCTGCCCGCCGGACCCGTGGCCCTCTACCTGGGCACCGTCCACCGCGACCGCTTCGACCTCGACCTGGTCGCCCGGACCGCCACGACGACGGCCGAGGCAGGGACGGTCGTGGTCGTCGGGCCCGTGCTCGACCTGACGAGCCAGGAGTACGACGACCTCACCGCCGCGGGCGTGCGGCTCCTCGGCGCGCGCCCCTGGACCGAGGTGCCCGCCTACCTCCAGCACGCGACCGCGCTCCTCGTCCCCCACCTGGTCGACGACTTCACGGACAGCCTCGACCCGCTCAAGCTCTACGAGTACCGGGCCGTGGGGCGACCGGTCGTCGCGACCCCGGTCGCGGGCTTCCGCGACGCCGACGACCCCCGGGTCACGGTCGCCGGGCCCGCGGACTATCCGCAGGCCGTGCGCGACGCGCTCACCGCACCGGCCGCGACCGACACCCACCAGGACGACGACATCCCCACGTGGGACACCCAGGGCCGCGCGATGCGCGACGTCATCGAGCGGGCCTGGCGGCTCGCCGCCACACCTCGCTGACGACCTCCGCGGTGCGCGTCGCCGCGAACCGGTCCTGGGCGACGTCCGCGGCGCGGCGCGCCCTGTCCGCCGCGGCCTCCGGGTCGGCGAGCACTGCCGAGATCCCCCGGGCCAACGACTCGACGTCCCCCGGCTCGACGAGCTCGCCCAGCGGGGCCGGGTCGCCCGGCGTCCCCGCGAGGATCTCCACGACGCCCCCCGCCCGGGTCGCGACGACCGGGACCTCGCGGACCATCGCCTCGACCACGACCTGGCCGAACGGCTCGGGGACGGGAGAGGCGTGCACGCACACGTCGAAACCGTCGAGCTCTGCCGACGGGTCCACGACGAACCCCGCCCAGACGACGCGCTCGGCCACACCGAGCCGCAGCGCCTCGGCGCGGACCTGCTCCGCGTACTCCTGCGCACCGAAGCTCGGCGCGCCCACGACCCGGAAGGTCGCGTCCGGGTGCTCGTCCAGCACGCCGCGCGCCGCGCGCACGAGCTCGAGCTGCCCCTTCGTGGGGCTGATCCTGCCGACCATGCCCACGACCGGCGACCGACCGGCCGACGGGCGCCCGTCCGTGCGCACCTGATCGGCCGCGAACCCCGGGTAGGCCACGGTCGAGCGGCCGGGCAGGGTCGAGGCCGTGGCCTGCGAGTTCACGACCACCTCCCGGGGAAACCGCGTCGAGGCCCAGCGGAAAGCCCTCGCGACCGGCGCCGGGAGGTAGTCGTCGGCGATGCGGTCGTGGACGTGCCAGACGAGCGCGGCCCGCGCGACCCTCGCGGGCACCACGCCGAGCACGTCGGCCTTGAGCGACGTCGTGTGCACGACGTCCGGCCGCAGCGCGCGAACCCGGCGCGAGAGCCGCCACGTGAACGGGACGAGCCGCGCCAGCGAGACGAGCTGGGCGAGCCCCGCCCGCCCCAGCGCGCTCCGCGACGTGGACGCCGTCCCGGGGTCGAGCGGCAGGACCTCGACGACCGCCCCCGCCGCACGCAGCCGAGAGACCAGCGGGCCGTCGGAGAACAGCAGCACGCGCACGTCGACGTCCGGGCCCAGCACCTCGAGGAGCCGGACCAGGGCCAGCTCGGCACCGCCGAGCTCACCCGTGTGGTCGAGGACCAGGACGCGCACCGGTCGGCCGGGCTGCGATCCGCCCGGGCGCCCGGACGTCACCAACGGAATGGCAGCCTGCGCCCTGCGCTGCTACCGCCCTGCTCCGACTCGTCGTTCCTGCGGGCCGGGGCCGTGCGGGGACGCGCCTCGCCCTGCCCTCCGGGAACGGTCGTGATCTTTCCCCACTCCGGTGACAGCAGCGGTCCCTGTCGGGCGCCCGCGTCCCGCCGGGACGCTGGGGTCGCCCCAGGCTCGGCGCCCTGCCCGGCGACCGCGCCGTCGGGGGTCGCCGACCGGGACCCTGTCCGCGCGTCGGACGAGACGTCCGTGACGACGGCCGCCGCCCGCTCCCGGGCTGCGCGCCGGGGCTCGTCGACCTGCTCGACGCCGCCGTCCCCCGGGGTTCCCGCGTCGGGGCGCTCGGCGGCGAGCGCGGGAGCCTGTGCGACCGCGTCGCCTCCCGCCGACCGGGTGCCCTGTCCGTCGTCCTGACGGTCCGGGTCGCCGTAGGTCGAGGCGTAGAGCATGCGCCGGTCGCTCTTGACGCCCGCGAGCGCGATGCCGACGAGGGGCACGTTGTTGATGCGGAGTCGTTCGGAGGCCTCGGCGAGGACGGCCCGGTCGGTCTTTCCCGCGGAGGCGATGAGCACCACGCCCGTCGCGTAGCGTCCGAGGATCGTCGCGTCCGCGGCGGCGAGCACGGGCGGGGCATCGATCACGACCACCTCGGCGTCGTCGCTCAGGTCGGCGATGAGCGTTCCCGCGCGGGTCGTCGCGAGGAAGTCCGCCGGGTCCATCTCCTCCTCGGGGACGGGGAAGACGCCCAGGTTGGGGATGGTCGTGGGGCGCAGCGTGTGCGGGTCGCCCGACCAGCCCTCGGGCGGCGGAAGGACCCGGTCGAGCTGAGGGCGGCGGAGGTCGCCCGAGACCGCGATGGTCCGTCGGCCGCTCAGCGCGAACGACGCCGCGAGGTTGGCCGCGATGAACGTGCGGGGCGCGTGCGGGTCCGCGGCCGTGACGACCACGACGACGCGGTCCGCCTCCGCGAGGGAGACCTGGACGGCGGTCCTGAGCTCGCGGATCGACTCGGTGAAGGGGGTGGCGACCTTGCGCGAGACGGGCAGAGTGTGCGAGTGGCTGTAGTCACGGTCCGACGACCTGACACCGTAGAGCTCAGCCAGCACGGGGGTCTGCGCGAGGCGGGCCGCGTCGGCCGCACCACGCACCCGGACGTCGAGGCCACGACGCGCGAAGGCCAGCCCGATGCCCGCGACGAGCCCGGCCAGGGCCGCGAGGGCGAGCACCGTGCTCCGCCCCAGCCCCAGCGCCTCGGCGCTCGTGGCGGGCGTCTCGACCTCACCGGGGACGGTGATCGCCCGGAGCGTGTTCGCCTGGACCGTGAGCGACGTGTAGTCGGTGACGATGGTCTCCTTCTCGGCGAGAGCGAGCGGGTCGTCCGTGACGACCGAGAGCCGGGCCGTGACGCCCGCGAGCTGCGCGGCGAGCGCCTGCCGCCTCGCGTCGAGCGCCGCGATCTGCGCGTCGCGGAGGACCGTGAGCTGGGCGACGTAGGCGTCGGCGAACGCGTTGGCGACGTCCTGGGACTCCTGCGGGTCGAGGGTCTTCGCACTGATGGCGATCAGGCTCTGGCTCTCGCCGGGGTAGTCGGCCGAGACCTGCGCGGCGAGCGTCGCGGGGTCGCCCGTGTAGCCGAGCGTGGTCGCCGCGGCCTGCACGACGGGGTCGGACGTGACGTCGCTCAGGTCGGTGTCGACCGTGACCTCGACGACCTGCTCCCCGCCCTGCGCCGACTGCACGCCGACGAGCCGCACGGTCGCGGTCGCCTTGTAGACGGTCTCCTGCTGGTTGAGGTAGACGAACGCCCCGCCCACGACCACGAGGACGGCCGCCAGCACGTAGTACTTGCCTGCCCACACCGTGCGGACGAACTCCCGGACTGTCATGAGTCCCTCTCCCCTGAGGTGCTGGCACCGGCGTGCACGAGGCCTCGTTGCTCTTCGACGACCTCGCGGAGCCGCGCGACGAAGCGCGGGAGCGCGAAGGTCTCGACGTGCGAGGTCAGGACGTCATCCTCCCACGGGACGACCGAGGCGTCCTGGACTGCCCGCGCGACGAGCTCGGGCTCGGGGGCGTCGAAGAACGCCCCGGTCACCCCTTCGACGACCGTGTCGAGGTACCCGCCGTCCCGCAGGACCACGGAAGGCCGCCCGAACGCACCCGCCTCGAGCGGGGACAGCCCGTAGTCCTCGTACGAGGCGGCGACGAGCATCGAGCAGCTCCGGTAGAGCCAGCGCAGCTCGGGGTCGTCGACCCGGCCGAGCAGCGTGGTCCCGCCGCCCGTGCCCGACGGCGTGCCCCACCTCCCGGAGACGGGGCGCCCGCGCGCGGCGAGGCCTTCGAGGCGTGCCCGGTCCGGACCGTCCCCCACGATCACGAGGTGGCGTCCGGCGAGGCGGGCCGCCTCGACCAGGACGTCGACGTTCTTGTACGGCAGGAGCCGCGCGACGCACAGCAGGAACCCCGGCTCGATCCCGGGGACCTCGCGCTCGGGCCCGGCGGGCAGCATCGCGGGGGGCGGGGGCAGGATCTCGGCCTCGATGCCGTAGGCCTCGCGGACCGCTCGCTGGGTGACGGTCGAGTTGGCGAGGTAGACGTCGGCGCGTCCTGCGGCCCGCCGGTCCCAGCCGCGCAGGGCCGGGCTCAGCGCGGCGAGCGCCGCGGACGCGACGCCGCTGCGGAGCCGGTCCCCGGTGCTCGCTCCGTCCCGGCCTCCGAGGTAGCGGTCCCGCTGGTAGAGCCACCGGGCCGGCGCGTGGCAGTAGACGACCGTCCGGCGTGCTCCACGGTATCCGTGGGCCCAGCCCGTCGAGCTCGCGAGCAGGACGTCGGCGTCGACCCGCTGCGCCGAGACCGCGGGGGCGAGGAGGGGCAGCGCGAGCCGGTGGTGGCGGCGCAGCGCGCCGACGCGGTCGAGCGCGGACGTCCTCAGGTCGAGCCGGGAGAACTCGGGGAACGTGCCCGCCTGGTCGTAGAGGGTCGTGTACATCGGCGAGCCGGGGAAGGCCTCGGCCAACCACAGGGCCACCCGTTCGGCGCCCCCGCGCTGCGTCGCGTAGTCGTGCGCGAGCGCCACACCCTCGGTCATCGTGCCTCCGTCGTGGGGCAGGAGACGGCCGCCCGCCCAGGTTGGATATCGATCCAGCCTAGGGCGCACGTCCCGGCCACAACGGATGAACCGGACACATCACCCGGGTGAAGTCCGGGCTCGCGGACCACGGCCGCCGGCCCGATGTCGACCGGCAGCGTGCGGCGGCCCGGAGGTCAGGCCTTGGTGTGGAACTTCCCCTGGGCCGCGAGCAGCCCCTCGGTGAGGACCATCTCGACGGCGTCCGCGGCGTCGTCGAGCAGGAACGGCAGCTCCTTGGCCTCCGCACCGGAGAAGTTCTTCAGGACGTAGTCCGCGGTGTCCATGCGCCCCGGGGGGCGACCGACGCCCGCGCGGACGCGGACGTAGTCGCGGGTCCCGAGCGCCTTGGTGATGTCGCGCAGACCGTTGTGGCCACCCTCGCCGCCACCGGACTTGAGCTTGATGTCGCCGAACGGGATGTCCACCTCGTCGTGGACGACGATCACGTGGTCGGGGTCGATCCCGAAGTACTGGGCGAGGCCCGCGACAGGACCACCCGACGTGTTCATGTACGTCGACGGCTTGGCCAGGAGCACCCGGGGCCCCGGGGCTCCGCCCGGCAGCACACCGAGGCGCGCCTCGGCCACGGCGGCGCGCGCCTTGTGCGCGCTGAAGGTCGCGCCGGCCCGCCCGGCCAGGACGTCGAGCACCATGTGGCCGACGTTGTGACGGTTGCCCGCGTAGGTGGGTCCGGGATTCCCGAGCCCGACGACGAGCCACGGCTGGTCGGTCATGTCACCTGGTCCTTCATCGACTTCTGAGGGGGAACGTTCGAGGCGCCCGGCGCCGTACGGCACCGGACGCCTCGAACGTACGTGTCCTGCGGTCCTGCGGACCGGACCCGGCGGAGCGGGGACCGACCCTCAGGAGGGTGAGGCTCAGGCCTCGGCGGGAGCCTCGTCGGCTGCCTCGGCGGCCTCGGCCTCTGCCTCGGCAGCGACCTCGCTGCGCGGCTCGGTGATCGCGACGACCGCGAGCTCGGCGTCGCCGTGGAACACGGAGCCCTTGGGCAGCGTGATCTCGCCGGCGCGGACGATGTGCCCGGCCTCGAGGCCCTCGATCGAGACCTCGACGGCCTCCGGCAGGTGCGTGGCCTCGGCCTCGAGGAGGAGCGTCTGCGACTCGACGACGTGGATCGTGCCGGGAGCGGACTCGCCGACGACGTGCACGTTGACCTCGACCTCGACCTTCTCGCCCTTCTTCACGATGAGGAGGTCGATGTGCTCGACGACGTCCTTGACCGGGTCGCGCTGGACGTCCTTGGCGATCGCGAGGACGGGCTTGCCGTCGAGCTCGATCGAGAAGAGCGCGTTGGACTGCTTGAGGGCCAGCGTCGTCACGTGCCCGGGGAGCGCGATGTGGACGGGGTCCGTGCCGTGCCCGTACAGGACGGCAGGGATCTGGGAAGCGCGACGGATGCGACGGGCGGCACCCTTGCCGAACTCGGTGCGGGCCTCTGCGACAAGCTTGATCTCGGACACGTGAACTCCTGAAGAACGGTTGCGGGCCGACCACCAGTGGGAAGCGATCGGCTGTCCGGCCGGCTGGTTGGCACCGGAGGACGGGGCGGCTGCGTCGGCGCGGGACACATGACGGGCGCACGAGGACGACCGCCCAGTCGATTACGGGGACCCTTCAGGATCCTGCTGACCTTCCGGTGTCTCACCGGCCGTCAGACGTCCCTCGCCGAGGCAACCGAACTACTGTACCCGGGCGCGCCTCGTCAAGGGAAACCCGCGAGTGTCGCAGCTCGTCGGCGGGACGCGCACGGTCAGGACTGCGCGCCCGCGATGACCATCGTCGTGGTGAGCGCCGCGGTCGTGGCCGCCGTGATCTCCTCGACGTAGCGTCGCGTCGCCCCCGCCGCCCAGCTCCCCTCGGCGAGCTCCTTCGCGCGGTGGTCGATCTCGCGCCGCTCGGTCGCCGAGAGCTCGGCACCGGCGGCCATGACCCGACCGGCCTGCTTCGTGGCCGCGAGCATCGCGACGAGCGCGCCCGTCCGCTCGTCGGGGGCGACGCCGTCGCGCAGGACGCGCGTGAGGGTGCGCCGCACCTCGCCCTCGTGGCGCGAGTCCGCGGCGGGCCAGCGCGTCGTCGGGAAGATGCCCAGGATGCGCCCCTCCTCGCGACGCAGCAGGCCGCGCTCGACGAGGCCGTCGAGCGCGGAGTCCGCGGGCTTGGACCGCGACAGCACCTCGACCAGGCTCTTGGGCTTGGAGCCCTCCTTCGACTTGACCGTCGCCAGCGCGTCGTCGAGCAGCGTGCTCCCGGTCGGCGACTGGTCGCGGACCACGACGCGTCCCGAGCGCCACCCCGACGTGTCGCCCGCGAGGTCGACGCGTCCCTTCAGCGCGAGCTCGACGAGCAGCGCACCGGCCGCCACCTGCTGGAGGTACGAGGCGTCACCGACGGGGCGGCCCGTGACGTCGTCCAGCACGAGCAGGAGGTAGTCCTCGATGATGAGCATGCATCCAACCTAGCGGCGCCCAGGGGTCGCAGTCCCTGAGAAATGTCACGATCCTGCGGCGATCAGTCCGCCCACGCCCAGCGCACGGTCACGCTCGCGTCGACCTGCTCGCGCCCCGGGTCGACGGCCATCGCGTCGTACGCGCCCGCCTTGGCGGACATCATGCGGGGCATCGGTGCGGCCCCGCCGCCCTGCTCGCTCACCTCGACGACGGGTCCGAGCGTGCGCCCCGCGAGCACCGCGTACTGCTCGGCCCGCGCCCGCGCGTCGGCGAACGCCTCCTCGCGTGCGGCGACCGCGAGCGGCGCGGGGTCGCTCACCGCGAAGCGCATCGAGTCGAGCCTCGCGACAGCGCCGGCCGCACCGAGCGCGGCCCGCACGAGCTCCCCCGACGACAGGACGTCGCGCACGGTGACCCGCAGCGTCAGGCGAGCGGTGACGGAGAGCGTCGCGGCGCCGTCGGGCTGCTGGGACGACTGCGTCCAGGTGGACGTCTGCGCGGTGCGCAGGTCCTCGGCCGCGACCCCGCCGGCGAGCAGCGCCTCGCGCGCCGCGCGCACCCCGGCGTTCGCGGCGTCGAGCGCCACCTGGACGTCGGCGCCGGACGCCTCGGCGCCGAGCTCGACCACCACGACGTCGGGTACTGCGGACGCGGCCCCCTGCCCGGTGGTGGTCACCCCGGCGAGCGGGTCGAGGAGGGGCTGGGTCGGCTGGGTCGGCTGGGTCGGCTGGGTCACAGCAGACATGCTGCCAGCCCGACGGCGCCGCCGCCCGGGTGGGACGCGCCCCGGCCGGCGCGCCTCCTCGTGCGACGGCCCGGCGACGACGGCGGCCCGCCCCTTCCGACCAGGTCGGTGGGGCGGGCCGTCGTACCGCGCGGGACGAGCCTCAGCTGTTGCCGTCGAACAGCGACGTGACCGATCCGTCGTCGAAGACCTCGCGGATCGCGCGCGCCAGGAGCGGCGCGATCGACAGGACCGTGAGCTGCGGGAAGTGCTTCTCCGCGGAGATCGGCAGGGTGTCGGTCACGACGACCTCGCTCGCACCGCACTCGGACAGGCGCTGCGCCGCCGGGTCGGACAGGACGCCGTGCGTCGCCGCGACGATGACGGACTTGGCGCCTGCCGCGAGGCAGACCTTGACGGCTTCCGCGATGGTGCCGCCCGTGTCGATCAGGTCGTCGACGAGGACGCAGTCGCGGCCTTCGACGTCACCCACGACGCGGTTCGCGACGGCCTGGTTGGGGCGCGTGATGTCGCGCGTCTTGTGGACGAACGCGAGCGGTCCGCCACCGAGCTTCGCGGCCCACTGCTCGGCGACGCGGATACGGCCCGCGTCGGGCGAGACGACCGTGACGTTCGACGTGTCGACGCGCGAGCGGACGTAGTCCGTGAGGATCGGCATGGCCCACAGGTGGTCCACGGGGCCGTCGAAGAAGCCCTGGGTCTGCGCGGCGTGCAGGTCGACGCTCATGAGACGGTCGGCGCCGGCCGTGCGGAACAGGTCCGCGATGAGACGGGCCGAGATCGGCTCGCGACCGCGGTGCTTCTTGTCCTGACGGCCGTAGCCGTAGAACGGCTGGACGACCGTGATGGTCTTGGCCGAGGCACGCTTGGCCGCGTCGACCATGAGCAGCTGCTCCATGATCCACTGGTTGATCGGCGCCGTGTGGCTCTGCAGGAGGAAGATGTCCGCGCCGCGGACGCTCTCCCCGAAACGGACGTAGATCTCGCCGTTGGCGAAGTCGTACGCGGTCGTCGGGAGCAGGTCGATGCCCAGCTCCCGCGCGACGTCCTTGGCGAGCTCGGGGTGCGCGCGCCCGGACGCGAGGACGAGGGACTTGTCCCCGTTGCCGGCGATCGTGCTGCTCATCGTGGGGAAGGCCCTTCGTTCGTGCTGCTGGTCGTGGTGCTGGATCCGTCGGGGACGGTGGGGACACCCGGGCTCGCAGGCACCGGGGTCGGTCGGGGGGCCGGGGTCGCCGCGGTGGCCTCGGCGAGCTGCGCCTGGGCCTGGGCTCCCAGCGGAGGGGGCGTGTCGTCGTCGTTCTCGTGGGCCCGCGCGGCGGCGTCGGCGGCGGCCGTGCCCGGGCGGCGGCGGGCGACCCAGCCGTCGACGTTGCGCTGCGGGGCGCCGCTCACGCCGAGCGCACCGGCCGGCACGTCGCGGCGGATCACGGAGCCTGCGGCCGTGTACGCGCCGTCGCCCACCGTGACGGGGGCGACGAACATGTTGTCCGCACCGGTCCGGGCGTGCGAGCCGATGACGGTGCGGTGCTTGGAGACGCCGTCGTAGTTGACCGTGACGCTCGCGGCACCGATGTTGGTGTGCTCGCCGATCGTCGCGTCGCCCACGTAGGACAGGTGCGGCACCTTGGAGCCGGTGCCGATCGTCGCGTTCTTGGTCTCGACGAACGTGCCGATCTTGCCCTTGGCCCCGAGGTCCGTGCCGGGGCGCAGGTAGGCGAACGGCCCGACGCTCGCTCCGTCGCCGACGACCGACTGGCTGCCGTGCGTGCGGGTCACGGTGGCGCCCACGCCGACCTCCATGTCGGTGAGCGTCGTGTCCGGGCCGATGGTCGAGCCCGCCCCGATCGTCGTCGCACCGTGGAGCTGGGTGCCGGGGAGCAGCGTCACGTCGTGCCCGAGGTCCACGTCGACGTCGACCCAGGTCGTCGCCGGGTCGATCACCGTGACCCCCTCGAGCATCCAGCGGGTGAGGATGCGGCGGTTGAGCTCGGCGCGCAGCGTCGCGAGCTGGGCACGGTCGTTCGCCCCCTCGACGAGGAGCGGGTCGGCGACCCGGAGCGCACCGACGCGCCCCCCGCCCTCGCGGGCGATCTGGAGCACGTCGGTCAGGTAGACCTCGCCCTGCGCGTTCTCCTGGGTGACCTGCTGGAGGGCGCCGCGCAGGACACCTGCGTCGAAGACGTAGACCGAGGAGTTGATCTCCCGGATCGCACGCTGCTCGTCCGTCGCGTCCTTGTGCTCGACGATGCTCAGGACTCCCCCGGCGTCGTCGCGGACGATCCGGCCGTAGCCGGTCGCGTCGTCGACCTCGGTCGTCAGGACCGTCACGGCGTTGCCGCCCGAGCGGTGCGCGTCGAGCAGATCGGCCAGCGTCGCCGCGTCCAGCAGCGGGATGTCCCCCGCGAGGACGACGACCGACCCGTCGAGACCGTCGACGGCGCCCCGCCCCTCGTGCCCGATCGGCACCCCGTGGGCGGCGGCCTCGGCCTGCGCCCGCACGTCGAGCGCCTCGAGCGCGCACTGCACGGCACGACCGGTGCCCGGTACGTCGTCCTGGTCGACCACGAGGGCCGACGGGACGACCTCGAGGGCTGCGGCCGCCACGAGGTCGCGCTCGTGCCGGACCACGACGGCGATCCGCAGCGGAGACAGGTCACGGGCCGCGACCATCGCGTGGCCGAGCAGGCTGCGTCCGGCGAGGGGATGGAGGACCTTCGGCGTCGCGGACTTCATCCGTGTCCCCGCACCAGCGGCGAGGACGATGACTGCGGCTGGCGGTGAGTCGGGCACAGCGTCGGTCACTGGGGCTTCCCATCTGGTTGGTGGCACGAGCTCCGCCCCCAGGACTCGAACCTGGACTAAAGGCACCAAAAACCCTTGTGCTGCCGATTACACCAAGGCGGAACGGACTGGACACGGCGCGCCGTCCGGGGGTGAACCCGCGGTCGCGCGCACCATCGCTCGTCCGGAGAACAGTCTGCCAGGTCTCGCGCCGTGCTCGGGGCCCGAACGGTGTCCAGACGTGGAGAAAACGTGTGAGGAGGCAGTCACTCGGGGCTCGTCCCGCGAGGCGAACCATCTCATCCCGGCCCCCCGGACGGCCGGGCACGGCATGATGGTGCCGTGCCCGCAGACTCCAGACGTCCTCCCAGATCCCGCATGACCGCGAGCCAGCGCCGTGAACAGCTCCTCACGGTGAGCCGTGTCCTGTTCGCGGAGAAGGGGTTCGAAGGGACGAGCGTCGAGGAGATCGCGGCACGCGCCGAGGTGTCCAAGCCCGTGGTGTACGAGCACTTCGGCGGCAAGGAAGGCATCTACGCGGTCATCGTGGACCGCGAGATCCAGGGCCTGACCAGCGCGCTCACCGGAGCCCTCTCGATGGGCGGCCACCCCAAGGTGCTGCTCGAGCGCACGGCCCTCGCGCTGCTGACGTACATCGAGACCTCCGAGGACGGGTTCCGGATCCTCGTGCGCGACTCCCCCGTCGCCCAGGCGACGGGGACGTTCTCCAGCCTCATCGGGGACGTCGCGACCCAGGTCGAGCACCTGCTCGCGGAACAGTTCAAACGCCGCGGCCTGGACCCTCGGGTCTCGCCCATCTACGCCCAGATGCTCGTCGGCATGGTCGCGCTGACGGGTCAGTACTGGCTCGACGTCCGCAGCCCCAAGAAGGCCGACGTCGCGGCGCACCTGGTCAACCTGGCGTGGAACGGCCTGTCCGGCATGGAGAAGAAGCCGTCACTCACGACCAAGGACCGCGCCGCCGACTGACCGCCGGCCGGCCGCCGACCCACGGGGCCTCGAACCCGTGACATTCCGCCCGTGACGGCGGCCGCGTCGCATGGTTTCGTTGACCCATGGCGACTCTCGAGATCGACAGGCTGAACAAGACGTACGGGACGGTGCGCGCGCTGCGCGACATGTCCTTCACGGTCGGCGCCGGCGAGATCTTCGGCTTCGTCGGCTCGAACGGTGCCGGCAAGACGACCACCATGCGCATCGCGCTCGGGGTGCTCGCGCCCGACTCGGGCGAGGTCCGGTGGGACGGCCGACCGCTCGACCTGGCCATGCGCCGTCGGATCGGCTACATGCCCGAGGAGCGTGGGCTCTACCCCAGGATGAAGGTCGGCGACCAGCTCGAGTACCTGGCCCGGCTGCACGGGCTGAGCACGAGCGCGGCGCGCGCCGCGACGGAGCACTGGACCCAGGTCCTCGGGATCGACTCGCGTCGTGGCGACGAGGTCCAGAAGCTCTCGCTCGGCAACCAGCAGCGCGTCCAGCTCGCGGCCGCGCTCGTGCACGACCCGGACATCCTGGTGCTCGACGAGCCGTTCTCCGGGCTGGACCCGGTCGCGGTCGACGTCATGAGCGGCGTGCTGCGCGACCGCGCCGCCGCGGGCGTCCCCGTCGTCTTCTCGTCGCACCAGCTCGACCTGGTCGAGCGGCTGTGCGACCGCGTGGGGATCGTCAAGGCGGGCGAGATGGTCGAGGTCGGCGGGATCGAGGAGCTGCGCGCGACGCAGCGCCCCCAGTGGGTCGTCGACGCCCCGCAGGCGCCGCCCGGGTGGGCGGCCGAGCTCCCGGGCGTCCACGTCGTGCGGTACGACGGCGCCAGGACCTTCCTCGAGGTCGACTCGCCCCAGGACGGGGCCGAGCAGGTGATCCTGCGCGCGGCCCTGGCCACGGGCCCGGTGCGGGAGTTCACACCGCAGCGCCCCTCCCTGACCGAGCTCTTCCGCCACGTCGTGAGCAGCGACGACGCGGCCGCCCCCGCGGCGGGCGCCGACGCGTCGGGCGACGACCACACGCCCCCTACGACCCGTCAGGAGGTCTCGGCATGAGCGCCGACCGCCGGCCCCCGGCCCCGCCGACCAGGACGCAGCACGACTCCCCCGTCAGCACGTGGGGCGCGGTGTCCCTCGTGGCGGGACGGGAGATCTCGACCCGCATCCGCTCCAAGGCGTTCGTCTGGACCACGGTCGCCCTGCTCGTCGGTGTGGTGCTGGGCGGGTTCCTACTGAGCCTGGTCGGCGACCAGGGCCCCGCTGCCCAGAAGGTCGGCGTCACGTCGGAGGCCGAGGCCCTCGGCCCCCAGCTCACCGCTGCGGGCGCGGCGGTCGGGACCGAGATCGAGGTCACCGAGGTCTCGGAGTCCGAGGGTCGGACCCAGGTCGCCGACGGGGACCTCGACGCACTGGTCACCGGCAGCCCCGAGTCGTTCACGGTCGTCGTGCGGGAGGAGCTGGGTACGACCCTGGCGCCCGTCTTCACGGGGCTCGCCCAGCAGGCGGCCCTGTCCGGGGCCGTCACCGACCTCGGCGGCGACCCGTCCGCCGTCGCGCAGGAGATCGCGACCGCCGCGCCCACGGTCGAGACGCTCGAACCTGCCGAGGAGCGCGACCCCGCGCAGATCGTCACGGGCATGGTCGGCGGGATCCTCATCTTCATCGCGCTCATGACCTGCGGGCAGCTCGTGGCGCAGGGCGTCGTGGAGGAGAAGACGAGCCGCGTGGTCGAGCTGCTGCTCGCGACGATCCGGCCCTGGCAGCTCATGGCGGGCAAGGTCCTGGGCATCGGCGTGATCGGCCTCATGCAGCTCGTGGTGGTCGTGGGGGGCGGCGTCGGGACGGCGTTCGCCCTGGGGCTCGTCGACGCGAGCAGCGTGAACCTCGGGGCGACCGCGGCCTGGGTGCTCGTGTGGTTCGTGATCGGCTTCGTCATGTACTCGCTGGCCCTGGCCGCGCTCGCGGCGCTCGTCTCGCGGCAGGAGGACGTGGGCTCGGTCATCACACCGGTCCTGACGCTCATGATGATCCCGTACATCATCGGGATCTCGATCGGCCCGTGGGACCCCGAGAACCCGCTCGTCGTGTGGCTGTCCTACATCCCGTTCTGCTCGCCCCTGCTCATGCCGATCCGGATCGCACTGGGCACTGTCGAGACGTGGGAGATCCTGCTCGCGGTCGGGCTCTCGCTCGCGCTCGTGCCCGTCCTGGTGTGGCTCGCGGGCAAGATCTACTCGAACGCGGTGCTGCGCACGGGCGGCCGGATCAAGCTCAAGGACGCCCTGCGTGCGAGCTGACCGGTCCCGTCCGGGGCGGGTCGACCCGTCAAGACTCTTGATGTCGAGGAATGTCGAGTAATCTCGCGTTCATGCAGCACCCGCACCCGGACGAGGTCGACCGCATCGTCGACGCCTGGCAGCGCGAGCGTCCGGACCTGGACGTCGAGCCGCTCACCGTGTTCTCCCGCGTCAGCAGGCTGGCCCGCCACCTGGACCTCGCGCGCCGCAGCGCGTTCGCGCGCGGGCACCTCGAGACCTGGGAGTTCGACGTGCTGTCCGCGCTGCGCCGGGCGGGCGAGCCGTACCGCCTGTCCCCCGGGGCGCTCATCACGCAGACGCTCGTCACGAGCGGCACCATGACCAACCGGATCGACCGCCTCGAGGCGCGCGGGCTCGTGCAGCGTCACCGCTCGCCCGACGACCGCCGCGGTGTGCTCGTCGAGCTCACGCCCGAGGGCCTCGAGCGCGTCGACGCCGCCATGAGCGACCTCCTGGCCGTCGAGCGCGAGGTCCTCGCGGCCCTCGCGCCCGCCGAGCGGCTGCAGCTCGCGAACCTGCTGCGCACCGTCGTGGGGCAGTTCGAGGCCTGACCAGCACGGCGTTCAGTCGAGCAGCTCGGCCGCTTCCATCCACTCGGCCTCGAGCGTGTCCTTCTCGTCGGCGAGCTCGCGGAGCTGCTTGTCGAGGTCGAGGATCGCGGCATGGTCGGTCGCCTGGGCCGCCATCTTGTCGTGCAGGCGCGCCTCCAGCTCCGCGATCTTGGACAGGCGTCGTTCGATGCGCCCGATCTCCTTCTTCGCGGCCCGCACGTCCGCGCCGGACGGGGCCGCCTGAGCGCCTGCGTTCCCGGTGCCGTCGGGGCTCCCCGTGCCCGACGACGTCGCACCGGCCCCGGCGCTCGTCGCACCGGTGCGTGACCCGGCGGAGGCCGCCGCGATCGCGGCCTTGCGCAGCGCGAGGTACTCCTCGACGCCGCCCGGCAGGTCACGGATCGTGCCGTCGCCCAGCAGTGCGACCTCACGGTCGCAGACACGCTCGAGCAGGTAGCGGTCGTGCGAGACGACGACGAGCGTCCCGGGCCAGCCGTCGAGGAGGTCCTCGATGGCCGCGAGCGTGTCGGTGTCGAGGTCGTTGGTGGGCTCGTCGAGCAGCAGCACGTTGGGCTCTCCGACGAGCAGACGCAGAAGCTGCAGGCGCCGGCGCTCACCACCCGACAGGTCGCGGACCAGCGTCTGGGAGCGCTCGCGCGTGAAGCCGAGGCGCTCGACGAGCTGGGCCGCCGTGAGCTCCTTGCCGTCGACCGCTACCGTGCGCTTCTCCTGCTCGATGACCTCGACGACCCGCAGGCCGCCGATCTCGTCGAGCTCGTCGACGTCCTGGGTCAGCTCGGCGACGTGGATCGTCTTGCCGCGCTTGACCGTGCCCGCTGTGGGGGCGAGCCGCCCGGCCAGGAGCCGCAGGAGCGTCGTCTTGCCCGCGCCGTTGACCCCGACCACGCCGTAGCGGTCCCCCGGGCCGAGGCGCCAGGTGACGTCGTCGAACAGGACCTTCTCCGCCGCCTCGGTATCACCGTCACGTGCCGACATCCGGACCGTCACGCCCTCGAGGTCCAGCACGTCCTTGCCGAGGCGGCGCGTGGCCATGCGCGTGAGCTCGAGCGAGTCACGGGGGTTCGGCTCGTCGGCGATGAGCGCGGCCGCGGCGTCGAGCCGGAACTTGGGCTTCGACGTGCGGGCCGGGGCGCCGCGACGGAGCCAGGCGAGCTCCTTGCGGAGCAGGTTGTTGCGCTTCTCGGCCGTGACGGCCGCTGTGCGGGCGCGCTCGGCGCGGGCCAGGACGTACGCCGCGTACCCGCCCTCGTACCCCTCGACCGAGCCCGATCCGTCGCCCGTGACCTCCCACATGCGCGTGCAGACCGCATCGAGGAACCAGCGGTCGTGCGTCACGACCACGAGCGCGCCGCGGGCACCGGGACGCGCGTACCGCGCCTGGAGGTGCTCGGCGAGCCACGCGACCCCCTCGACGTCGAGGTGGTTGGTGGGCTCGTCGAGGAACAGCACGTCGTGCTCCGCGACCAGCAGCGCCGCGAGCGCGACGCGGCGTCGTTGACCACCCGACAGCGTCGACGCCGGGGCGTCCAGGTCCAGGTCCTCGAGCAGGCCCGCGTGCACCGCACGGATGCCCGCGTCGCCCGCCCACGTGTGCTCGGCCGACTCCCCGTGGACCAGGTCTCGGATCGTGGTGCCCTCGGGCGACTCGTCGCGCTGGTCGAGCATCCCGATCCGCAGCCCACCCACCCGGGTGACGCGTCCGGCGTCGGGCACCGCGGTCCCCGCGAGGAGACGCAGCAGCGTGGACTTGCCGGCGCCGTTGGGGCCGACGACGCCCACGCGGTCGCCGTCGTCGAGGCCCAGGCTCACGCCGTCGAGCAGGATGCGGGTGCCGACGACGAGGCGGATGTCGTCGGCGCCGAGGAGGTGTGCCATGAGTTCCTTCGGGAGGGGGGAGGTGCCCTAGCGAGGATACGCGTCGGCACGCGGGCGCCAGGACGTGGCGGACCCGGGGAGTGCGTGCGTCAGGAGGGCAGGACGCGGGCGCCCGCCGCCGGGCCCGTGGCGCAGTGCACCGAGTCCGCGACGCCCGCCGCCGTCCAGGAGGCCGCGATCGCGAGCGCGTGCTGCCGGCTGCGGGCGAGGGCGGCGATCGTCGGGCCCGAGCCCGAGACGATCACCCCGAGAGCCCCGACCTCGTGCGCGACCTCCAAGGTCCGGGCCAGCTCGGGCGCCAGGGCGAGCGTCGCGGCCTGCAGGTCGTTGTGCAGCGCCCGACCGAGCCCCACGGGATCCCCGGCACGCAGCGCCTGCATGAGCTCGGTGTCGTCCGACAGCTCGACGTCGGGGGTCCCGCCCACGACCTCGTCGAACGTCTGGAACACCTTGGCCGTCGACAGCCCCTCGTCGCGCACCGCGAAGGCCCAGTGGAACTCGCCACGGGACATCGCCGGGGTCAGGAGATGACCCCGTCCGGTGCCCACCGCAGTGTGCCCGACCAGGCCGAACGGCACGTCCGAGCCGAGCCCCGCCGCGAGGTCAGCCATCTCGCCCCGCGAGAGCCCGGTCTCCCACAGCAGGTCGCACGCGACGAGCGTGGCCGCCGCGTCGGCGGACCCACCGGCCATGCCGCCCGCGACGGGCACGCCCTTGCGGATGTGCAGCCGGACGTCGGGATCCACCCCGGTGTAGCGGGCGAGCGACTCCGCGGCACGCCACGCGAGGTTGGACCCGTCGACCGGGACACGCTCGGCCTGCGCCCCGGAGACCGTCAGCGAGATGCCCTCGCCGGGCGTCACCAGGGTCGCCTCGACCTCCTCGACCAGCGAGACCGCCTGGAAGATCGTGACCAGCGGGTGGTAGCCGTCCTCCTGGCACGCCCCGACCCGCAGCGACAGGTTGACCTTCCCGGGCGCCCGCACCCGCACGGCGACGGGAGGCGCAGCGGACAGGTGGGAGCTCACGCGTCCACTGTGCCAGGTCGGTCCGGGTGCTCGCCTGCGGAAGCCGCCGCCTCGGCCCGCACGAGCGGGAGCTGCTCCGCGATGCGCGCGAACTCCTCGACCGTCAGCCGCTCACCACGCGCCGTCGGGTCGACACCCGCGCGCTCGAGCGCCTCGACCGCCGCGGCCGACGACCCCGCGATCCCGGCCAGGGCCGAGCGGAGCATCTTGCGGCGCTGGGCGAAGGCCGCGTCGACGACCGCGAAGACCTCCTCGCGGGTCGCCGTCGTGCTGGGAGGCTCGCGCCGGTCGAGCGCGACGAGCGCCGAGTCCACGTTCGGCACGGGCCAGAACACGCTGCGCCCTACCGTGCCGGCCCGCGAGGCCGAGGCGTACCAGGCCGCCTTGACCGACGGCACCCCGTAGGTCCGGCTGCCGGGCGGCGCCGCGAGCCGGTCCGCGACCTCGGCCTGCACCATGACGAGGACCCGCTGCAACGAGTCGAAGCGCTCGAGGAACGTCAGGAGGACGGGCACCGCGACGTTGTACGGGAGGTTGGCGACCAGCGCAGTGGGTGCCTCGCCCGGGAGCTCGGTGACCTCGAGCGCGTCGGCGGCGACGACCGTGAGGCGGTCGGCCGCGTCCGGCTGGTGCACCGCGACGGTCGCCGCGAGCTGCTGCGCCAGCGGCGGGTCGATCTCGACGGCGACCACGCTCGCACCGACCTCGAGCAGCCCCAGGGTCAGCGACCCGAGCCCCGGGCCGACCTCGACCACGCGGTCCCCGGCCCCGATCCCGGCGGTCCGCACGATCTTGCGGACGGTCCCGCCGTCGTGCACGAAGTTCTGGCCGAGCGTCTTGGTGGGCCGCACACCCAGACGCCCTGCCAGGTCGCGGATCTGTGCCGGACCGAGCAGGGCGCTGGGGGTGTCGTTCATGCAGGGAAGCCTACCGGTTGGCCCGGTACGAACCCCTCCGCCGGGAGGGGGCACGGCGTCCGCGCGGGATCAGTACCAGTTCTTCGCCTGGGAGTGGCCCCACGCCGCGCACGGAGTGCCGTAGCTGCCCGCGATGTAGTTCAGGCCCCAGGTGATCTGGGTCGCCGGGTTGGTCCGCCAGTCGGCACCCGCCGAGGCCATCTTCGAGGCCGGCAGGGACTGCGGGATCCCGAACGCGCCCGACGACCGGTTGGTCGCCGAGGAGTTCCAGTTGCTCTCCTTGGTCCAGAGCTTGTCGAGGCACTGGAACTGGTCGCCGCCCCAGCCGCGGGCCGCGACGAGCTGGCGCCCGATCTCGCGCGCCGACCCGGCAGCTGCCGGGCCGCTCGGGCGCTCCTTGGTGCCCTGCACGACGATCTTGGCGACCGGCTCGGCCGTGACGCCGTCCGAGACGACCTCACGGGACTCCTCGACGCCGTCGACCACGGTGACGCGCTCGACGAGGGTGTGCGCGCCCTCGACACCCTCCTGGGCGACGGTCGACGCCTCGTCCTTGTAGACGTTCGCGTCCTCCTGGACCGTCGTCTCGAACGGGAGGGGGGTCACGGTGGGGACGTCCGTCACGGTGACCCGGTGGACGACGACCGAGACCGCGGGGTCGGCCGTCTCGTCGCGGGCGACCGAGACGCGGTCCTGCTCGCCGAGCACGACGCCCTGCTGCTCGAGCAGCGCGTCGATGCCGATGGAGCCGTCCGGCGCGACGACCGTCTGGCCGTCGACGACCACGTTGACGGGTCCGTTCGCGTCGAGCTTCACGCCGAGCTCGGGGCGGCCGTCTGCGGTGGAGCGGGAGGCGACCAGGCGCACGTCGGCGCCACGACCCGCGAGCGTGTCGAGCGCCTCGTCGGCGTCCAGAGCCGTGACCCACACGTCGCTCTGCTGACCATCGGTCTGCACGGTCACCTGACGCCCATAACGCACGACGACGTCAGCACCGTTCTTGAGCGCGGAATCACCCGCAGGAGCGATCAGGTCCTTGTCGGTGACCCGCACACCCTCCTCGGCCAGGAGACCCTCGACCGAACCGGCAAACGTGCTCACCGTGGTGATCTCACCATCGACGTCGAGCTCGACGGTCTTCTTCGCGGAACCGTACGCGACCGCACCGGTCGCCACGAGCGCGACAGCAGTCGCACCGGCGATCAAGGGCCAACGGCGACGCCGCACAGCAGGGGAAGTGGCGGAGGCCTCAGCCTCGACACCATCAGAAGTCGAAGGGGTGGTTGCGGAGTGACGCGCCGTGCGCTGCGCGTCCACGGTCGTGCGGAAGGGGTTCTTCACTCGAGTCCAGTCGTCGTGCTGTCCGGGCACGGGGGGCCGAGGGCGTGTCGTGGCACTGTCCCCTTCCGCGCCGTGCGCGGGGCGACGAGGTCGCTCCGGGGTCTCGACCAGCCGATCCGGCGGTCCGGGCGCCGCTTCCAGGGCTTCTTCCCGGTCGGCACCACTCGCGGCCATCACACTCTGGTGAACTCTGCACGCGAGACACTCGACCGTAACCGATCCGTTATGGATCACCAAGTCGATCTCGCAGCGTGCGGGACACGTCACAGGACGAAACGGGCCCTCGCCGGCAGACCTCGCACACTGCCCACGGGTACGGGTGGGCGGGGGTGGGGTGAGCGCCGGCACCCGGCGGGCGCAGGCGGCACACCGGTGGCCCGCAGCCCTTGTCGCACCGCAGACGCGGGAGAGGGTGCGACCCGCAGCTCTCGCTGTGGATCGCACCCTCTCCGTCCGACGGCCCCAGCGGGACCGTCAGGCCGTACTGCTGCTCAGCGCAGGCCCAGCTTCTTGGTGCACGCGGGCCACTGGCCCCAGCCCGACCGCGCCTGGAGCATCTGGGCGCGCATCGTCTGCTCCTCGGCGGACGCGTCCGACGGGAGGCCGGAGCCGCCCATGGCCCTCCAGGTGCTGGCGGAGAACTGGTACAGGCCGTAGTAGCCGTTGCCGGTGTTCGTCGCAGGGTTGCCGCCCGACTCGCACTTCGCGAGAGCGGCCCAGACGTCACCGCCGACGGTGCTCGGCGCCGCGGGAGCGGCCGCCGACCCACTCGCCTTGGGGGCCGCCGCGGCGGCCTGGGGTGCGGCCTTGGGCGCCGGAGCCGCCTTCGGGCGCTCCTTGGTGCCCTGCACGACGATCTTGGCGACCGGCTCGGCCGTGACGCCGTCCGAGACCAGCACGCGGGACTCCTCGACGCCGTCGACCGTCGTGACGGTCTCGACCTTGGTCGAGGCGCCCTCGACGCCCTCCTGCTTGACGACCGGGTCCTGGTCCGCGAAGCGGTTCGCGTCCTGCTCGGTGACCGTCTCGAAGGGGATCGGCGTGACGGTGGGGACGTCGCTCACGGCGACGCGCTGCACCACGAGGGAGATCGCGGGGTCCGCAGCCTCGTCGCGGGCGACCGAGACGCGGTCCTGCTCGCCGAGCACGACGCCCTGCTGGTCGAGGATCGAGTTGACGCCGATCGACCCGTCGGGGGCCGTCTTGGTCTGGCCGTCGGCCACGACGCTCACGGGCCCGTTCGCGTCGAGACGCAGCGGCAGGGCCGCACGCCCGTCGGCACCGGCGCGGGAGGCGACCAGGCGCACGTCGGCGCCACGACCCGCGAGCGTGTCGAGCGCCTCGTCGGCGTCCAGAGCCGTGACCCACACGTCGCTCTGCTGACCATCGGTCTGCACGGTCACCTGACGCCCATAACGCACGACGACGTCAGCACCGTTCTTGAGCGCGGAATCACCCGCAGGAGCGATCAGGTCCTTGTCGGTGACCCGCACACCCTCCTCGGCCAGGAGACCCTCGACCGAACCGGCAAACGTGCTCACCGTGGTGATCTCACCATCGACGTCGAGCTCGACGGTCTTCTTCGCGGAACCGTACGCGACCGCACCGGTCGCCACGAGCGCGACAGCAGTCGCACCGGCGATCAAGGGCCAACGGCGACGCCGCACAGCAGGGGAAGTGGCGGAGGCCTCAGCCTCGACACCATCAGAAGTCGAAGAAACGGGGGCAGTGGCGCTGGCCGCGTGTGCGGTCCGGTTCAGGGGGTTCTTCACTCGAGTCCAGTCGTCGAGCCTCCCGGGCACGGAGTTCGGGCGGCGCGGTGCGCCACCGACGGTCCCGGCGCTCGAAGGAGCGTCGGAGCGGGTCGCCCGAGGGCGTCCCACCGCTGGTTCCGAAAGACCGATCCGGCTGTCGTTTTCCGCCGACGGCCCGATGCTCAGGACCACAGCAGGACGCGCACCCTCCGGTCCTGGGCACCCGGCGATGAGCGGGAGACGCACCCGGCGATGAGCGGGTGAACACAGGACGGGCAGCAGCGCGCGACAGTTGACCGTAACCGATCCGTTATCCGCTGCCAACCGTGCGACCCGCATCCGGGGGCGCTTCTGTCCACATTTCTCCACCTATGTCAGGGGCGTGATACGCGCTTCGCGGGTGAAACCTTCACAGGTCCCGGAGACGGGCGACACATCACCGTGGTCACGAGAGCCCCCGCACCGGCGTCCGAGAGGTGTCAGTACCAGCCCTTGGCCTGCGAGTGGCTCCATGCCCCGCACGGCGTGCCGTAGCGGCCCTCGATGTACCCCAGGCCCCAGGTGATCTGGGTCGCCGGGTTGGTCCGCCAGTCGGCGCCAGCGCTGGCCATCTTGGAACCGGGGAGAGCCTGCGGGATGCCGTAGGCACCGCTCGACCGGTTCTCCGCGGTCGCGTTCCACTTGCTCTCCTTCATCCAGAGCAGGTCGAGGCACGCGAACTGGTCGTCGCCCCACCCTCGCTGGGCGGCGAGGGACTTGGCGATCGCCTTGGAGGATCCCGGGTCGACCTTGATCGTCGACGGGTCGAGCGTGCCGACCACGACGACCTCGGTACGCGGCTCACGGGTGACCGTGCGCTCGAGAACGGTCCGCGAGACCTCGGCCCCTCCGACCGTCTGGATCTCGTAGGTCGTGACCGCCTCGCCGACCTTGCCGGAGGTCCTGACGTTGCGCTGCCCCTGGGGGAGATAGGGATCCTTGACCTCTTCCGTGGCGAAGGGCAGCGACTCCGTGACCGTCGCCGCCCCCTGCGCCGCACGGGTGACCAGGACGAGCATGCCGTCGACGGCCGCGGCGCCGAGCGGGACCGAGACCGCGTCCCCCTCCGACAGCACGATCCCCGCGTGGTCGAGGACACCCTGGACCGAGGCCTCCGCCGTGGTGGCCGAGACGACCCCGCCGTCGACCGCGACGTGGACGGTCTTGAGCGTCGAGACGCGGATCTGCTCCCGTCCGATCGACTGGGAGCGCGACGCCGAGGTCTTGGCACCCTCCGCGCGCGGGCCCAGAGCGCTGATGAGCTCGCCCACCGTGCTCGCGGTCGTCACGAAGGTCTGCGGCTCGCCGTCGACCTCCAGGGAGACCTCGCGGCTCGTCCGCACGACGATCGTGCCTCCGTCGCTCGCGGCGGCCGAGGCGGCGGGCTCGACGAGGTCGCTGTCCTTGACCGTGATCTTCTGGAACGCCAGCAGCTCGCCGACCGTGGAACCGTAGGCGCTCACGGTGCGGACCTCGCCGTCGAGGTCGATCGTCACGGACTTGTGGGCGAGCGCGAAGACCCCGGTCGCACCGACCACGGTCGCCAGGATCGCCGCCTGCGCGACGAGCCGCCGCCTGCCCGTCAGGGAGTCCCTGAGGGCGCCCGCGCGACCGACCACGTGATCCATCCGTTCTTCTCGCATCCCGGCCCGCGATGCACCGGGCATCACGGACATGCAGACCGTAATGGATACGTGACCTCCGGGGGAAGTCCGTCCGGCGCGTCGCGGCCGGCGCACCGGCCCCGACGGCCCCGGCTCACCAGGGGCCGTAGACCTGCTCGGCCGTCGTGCTCAGCCGGGCGCAGACCTCGACGAGCGGAACGCCCGTGACCTCGGCGACCTTGCGCACCGTGTGCGGCAGCAGATAGGGGGCGTTGGGACGCCCCCTGTACGGGTGCGGCGTGAGATAGGGCGCGTCGGTCTCGACGAGCACCTGGGCGAGCGGGACCGCCGCGAGGGCCGCACGCAGCTCGTCGTTCGCGCCGAACGTCACGGGGCCCGCGAACGACAGGTACCAGCCCTGTGCCGCGCACAACCGGGCCATCTCGACGTCGCCCGAGAAGCAGTGGAAGACGGTCCGTTCGGGCGCGCCGTCCGCGAGGAGCACCTCGACGACCTCGGCGTGCGCGTCCCGGTCGTGGATCTGGAGCGGGAGCCCGAGCTCCTTCGCGAGCGCGACGTGCGCCCGGAACGACTCGCGCTGGACCGCCGCGCCCTGTGATCCGGTGCGGAACAGGTCCATGCCCGTCTCGCCGATCGCGCGGATGCGGTCGTTGCCGCGCGCAAGGGCGGCGATCTCCGCGATCGCGTCGTCGAGCCCGACGGCGTGACGCGCCTCGGGCGCCGGCGTCAGGCCGTCGGGGCCCACCTCCGTGACGCCCGCGTGCAGGGTCGCCTCGTTGGGGTGGATCGCGATCGCGCCGAGGAGCGCCCGGTGCTCACGTACCAGGACGTCGGTCAACCGGGCGGAGGGCAGGTCGCAGCCGACCTGCACCATCCGGTCCACACCCGCCCGGGCCGCGTCCTCGAGGTGCTGCTCGACCGTCGGGACGGGGACCGCTCGCCCCTCCTCGTCGACGTCGGGCAGGACGCCCGCGATCGACTCGAGGTGCGTGTGGTCGTCGACCACGGGCAGCGGCAGCGCCTCGGGGGCGGGCGGCCACCCGCGCTCGCGCTTGCGCGCCACGGTCAGGCGCCCTCGACGACCGGGTCCTCGAGGCGCGGGAACAGCGACGCGCCCTTGGTGACCGTGGTGCCGGCGGGCAGCGCACCGAAGCGCGCGGCGCCGTCGACCGGCTGGACCGCGAGCGTGCCGAGCGGCGCCTCGGCGCCGAGCGACTCCCAGAGCGCCTGGGCGGCCTTCGGGGTGATCGGGTGGAGCAGGACGGCGAGCGAGCGCAGCGCCTCGGCGGCCGTGACGAGGATCGTGGCGAGGCGGCCCTCCTGGGCCGCTCCGCCGTCGGCCGTCTTCTCCTCGTCGAGCTTCGCGACCTTCCACGGCTCCTGCTCCGTGAGGTACAGGTTCGTGGCGTCGACGAGCGTCCACACCGCGTTGATGGCCTCGTGGATCGCGAGCGCGTCGATCGCCCTCTCGGCGGCCGCGACCGCCTGGGCGGCGACCTGCTCGAGCGCCTGCTCGGCCAGCCCGGCGGGGCCCGCCTGCGGGAGCACGCCCCCGTAGTACTTGCCGACCATGGCCGCGACGCGCGACGCGAGGTTGCCGAACCCGTTCGCGAGCTCCGCGTTGTAGCGGGCCGAGAGGTCCTCCCACGAGAACGACCCGTCCTGGCCGAACGCGATGGCACGCATGAAGTAGTAGCGGAACGCGTCGGACCCGAAGTGGTCGATGATCTGGCTCGGGGCGATGCCCGTGAGCTTCGACTTGCTCATCTTCTCGCCGCCGACCAGGAGCCAGCCGTGCGCGAACACCGTCCTGGGCAGGGGCAGTCCCGCGGCCATGAGCATCGCGGGCCAGATCACCGCGTGGAAGCGCAGGATGTCCTTGCCGACGAGGTGCACGCTCGCGGGCCACGTGGCCGCGAACTTGGCCTGCTGCTCGGGGTCGTCGCTGTCCAGCCCGACGGCGGTCGCGTAGTTGAGCAGCGCGTCGAACCACACGTAGAGCACGTGCGTGGTGTCCCACGGGATGGGGATGCCCCAGTCGAACGTGTTGCGCGAGATCGACAGGTCCTGCAGGCCGCCCTTGACGAACGCGAGCACCTCGTTGCGGGCGCTGGCCGGCTGGACGAACTCGGGGTGCGCCTCGTAGAGCGCGAGCAGGCGGTCCTGGTACGCGCTCATCTTGAAGAAGTAGTTCTGCTCGGAGAGCATCTCGACGGGCTTGCCGTGGATGGGGCAGAGCTTCTGACCCTCGTACTCGCCCGTGCCGTCGACCAGGTCGCCCGGGAGCTTGTACTCCTCGCAGCCCACGCAGTACGGGCCCTCGTACGAGCCCGCGTAGATCTCGCCCTTGTTGTACAGGTCCTGGATGAACGCCTGTACACGGTCGGTGTGGCGCGGCTGGGTCGTGCGGATGAAGTCGTCGTTGAGCGCGTCGAGCGTGTGCAGGACGGGCTTCCACGAGCTCTCGACCAGGCGGTCCGCCCACTCCTGGGGGGTCACGCCGTTGGCCTCGGCCGTGCGCATGACCTTCTGACCGTGCTCGTCCGTCCCCGTCAGGAACCAGACCGGCTCCTGGCGCTGGCGGTGCCAGCGGGTGACGACGTCGGCCGCGACCGTCGTGTACGCGTGCCCGATGTGCGGGGCGTCGTTCACGTAGTAGATCGGGGTCGTGAGATAGAAGGTCTCCGGGGCTGCGTCAGGCATGGTCCTCATCGTAGTTGGCTCGGCCCCGCTGCTGCGCCGCCGTCCGCGGACCACGCCGACGGTGACGTACCCGCCCGCCGACGGTGACGCGCCCGCTCAGCCCGTCCCGAAGCCGACCCGCAGCAGGTGGTCGTCGCCCGCGGACGGGCTCCCCCGCCCGTCCGTCTCGTTCGTCAGCACGAGCAGCGCCCACGGCCGGTCCGTGTCCGTGGCCCGGAAGGGGAACGGGACCACGGCACGCAGCCGCCCCCACTCCCCCGTGAGCAGCGCCTGCGGCTCGCCGAACGCCGAGGGCGAGCCTCCGCCGTCGGGCGACTGGTCCGGGGCCCACGCGAACGGGATGCGCCACAGGCGCTCACCGCGCAGCCCCGCGACGTACACGGCGTCACGCAGGACCGCGAGGCCGCTCGGACTCGCCTCCGACGTGGGCCAGGTCGCGACCGGGTCGACGAAGGCCGTCCCGTCAGGGGCGGTGGCGGCACCGAGAGTGCCCTCGCGCTCGGGCCAGCCGTAGTTGCCGCCCGGGACGATCACGTTGACCTCGTCGAGGGTGTTCTGGCCGAACTCGCTCGCGAACATCCGTCCCGTCGCGTCCCACCCCAGCCCCTGCACGTTGCGGTGCCCCAGGCTCCACACGCGCGAGCCGCCCGGGTTGCCCGGCGCCGCCTGGCCGTCGAGGGCGACTCGCAGGATCTTGCCCGCGAGCGAGTCCGGGTCCTGCGCAGCCCCCGACTCGGTCGCGTCACCCGTCGCGACGTACAGGAAGCCGTCCGGCCCGAACGCGACCTGGCCGCCGTTGTGGTTGCTCGCCTTCGGGATGCCGTCCACGACCGTCGTCAGCTCGCCGAGCACCGCCGTGCCCGGGTCGAAGGTTCCGCGCAGCACCTCGTTGCCGTCCGCGCCGGTCCGATAGACCACGACCGTGCCGTCGGTCGCGAAGGTCGGCGAGACCGCGACCCCCAGCAGCCCGCCCTCGCCTCCGTGGTCGGTGCCGGACGCCAGCTCGGCGGCCCCCGGGCCCGTGACGGAGATCGCGGTCCCGGCGCCCGGGTCCAGGATGTTCACGGTCCCCTCGTCGCGCGAGGTGCTCAGCACCCGCTCGTCGGGGAGCGCGGCGAGGCCCCAGGGTGAGGGCAGGTCGTCGATCAGGGACCTCGCCGCCGCGGTGACCGACGGGACGACGGACAACGGCACCGTGGGGGTCGGCGCCGGACTCGGCGCCGGCGCAGCGGTCCCGGACGGTTCCCCGGGTGGTGTCACCGTGGGACCGAGACCGTCAGACGCCTCATCCGAGCACGCCGCCAGGGCCAGGAGCGTGGCCGCGGCCAGCATCCGCGGCGATCGTCGCCACACCTGCATGGCCGCCTCCCAGCATCCGTCCGGCACCCGACCGGCACCCGACCGGCACCCGACCGGCACCGTCGTCGCAGCCAATCGTCGCAGGCGCGCCGCGCTACTGCAGCCGCGTCAGCCCCTTCTTGAGGTTGCGGATCGCCTGCGCGGTGCGCTGCTCGTTCTCGATAAGGGCGAACCGCACGAACCCGTCGCCCCCGGGCCCGAACCCGACCCCGGGCGAGACCGCGACGTCGCACTCCTCGATCACGTGGGTCGCGAACTCGATCGACCCCATCTCGCGGTACGGCTCGGGGATGCGAGCCCACGCGAACATGGTGCCCTTCGGCCGGTGGATGTCCCACCCGATGCGGTCGAGCCCGTCGCACAGCGTGTTGCGGCGCGACTCGTACACCGCCGAGACCTCGGTCGGGAAGTCGAGCGCCTCGTTGAGCGTCACGGTCGCCGCGATCTGGATGGGCTGGAACGTGCCGTAGTCGAGGTACGACTTGAGCTTCGCGAGCGCCCCCACGACGTCCGGGCGCCCTACGAGGAACGCCACGCGCCAGCCCGCCATCGAGTACGACTTGGTCATCGAGTAGAGCTCGACCGCGACCTCCTTGGCCCCGTCGCACTCCATGATCGACGGCGGGCGCCAGCCGTCGAACGTCATGTCGGCATAGGCGAGGTCGTGCACCAGGACCACGTCGCGCTCGCGCGCCCAGTCGACCAGGCGCTGCAGGTCCTCCTTGGTCGCGATCGTCGTGGTCGGGTTGTGCGGGAAGGACAGGACCACGACGCGGGCCTTGGGCCACCCGTACTCCCACGACTCCATCACGCGGTCGATGTACCCGGCCGCGTCCGTGCCGTCACCGATCGCGACCTGGCGGGCGTCGGCCCCCGCGAAGTACGGACCCCAGATGTGGATGGGGTAGCTGGGCGTCGGCACGATCGCGGCGTCGCCCGGCTGGAGCAGGACCCACATGAGGTGGCTGAACCCCTCCTTGGCGCCGATGGTCGAGATGATCTCGGTGTCCGGGTCGAGCGTCACGCCGAACCGGCGCTGGTACATGTCCGCCGCCGCCTGCCGCAGCTTGGGGATGCCGCGCGACGCCGAGTAGCGGTGGTTGCGCGTGTTGTGGACCGCCTCCGCGAGCTTGTCGACCGCGACCTGCGGGCTCGGCAGGTCGGGGTTGCCGAAGCCCAGGTCGATCACGTCGCGCCCGGCGCGGCGTGCCTCGAGCTTGAGCGAGTCGATGATCGTGAAGACGTAAGGGGGCAGGCCGGGGATCCGGCGGAACTCCATCTCGCGTGGCATGCATGGCAGGGTACGCCTGCCCCGCGCACGAGCGCCGTCCGGTCCGCAGGGGTCGGACGGCCGGTTCAGACGGACTCGCCCTCGACCGCCCGCGGGAGCGCCTGCGGGTCGGTCCAGTCCCCTTCCCACCGTTCGCCGTCGATCACGATGGTCGGGGTGCCGAAGCCGCGTGGGCCTTCGAGCGCAGGGTCGCCCGTCGCGGTGCCGGTCGCCGCGGCGACCCAGCCCGCGAACTGCGACGCACCCCCGTCGGCGATCTCGGCGGCGACGTCCGCGGGCACTCCTGCCGCGCGGGCGACGTCCGCGATCTGCTCGTCGCTCAGTCCTGCCGTCCCCTCCTCCGGCTGGCCCGCGAGGAGTCCCGCGTGGAAGCCCTGGAACGTGTCGGGGGCCCGGTCGGCCACGAAGGCCGCCGACGCGGCCGCGCGCGTCGAGTACTGCGAACCCTGCGAGTACCGGTCGAGGATCGCGATGGGATGGACGACCACGCGGGCGCTCCCGTCGTCCCGCAGGGCTGCGAGCCCCGCGCCGTTGATCTCCTCGAACTGCCCGCAGACGGGGCACATGTAGTCGACGTAGACCTCGATGGTCACCGGGGCCGCCGGGTCCCCCGCCCCGGCGAGGAGGCCGTGGTCGGGCGTCGCGTTCGCGGGCGCGTCCGACGTGGAGCCCTGCTCGGGTGCAGGCGAGGTGCCGGGCGAGGCGCCCTGGCCCTGCTCGGTCCCGGTCGCGGGGGCGGCGGAGGGCGTTCCGCCGGTCGTGGCCAGGAACACGACGAGCGCCACGAGGAGCACCAGGACCAGGCAGGCGAGCACGGCGAGCAGGGTCACGCGCGCCCGCCGTGGGGAGGAGGGCCGGAGCCCGTGGACCGCGGCGACCTGCGGCCCGACGGCGTAGGCCGCCCCACCCGGGTACGTCGCGGCGCGAGATGGTGCGGCCGGGTACGTCGTCCCCGGGGCCGGCGCAGCGGGGTACGTCGAGGCGGGGTACGCAAAAGGCTGCCCGACCTCCGACGGACCCGCGACGGCGCGTGGTGCGTAGGGCGAGGCGAACCGGGGCGCGTCGGCCTCCTCCCGTGCACGGGCCGCGAGCGCCGCGTCGACGGCCGGGTCGCCCCAGGCAGCGAGCCAGGAGAGCAGCTCGGGGTAGGCGCCGGGGTGCACGGCGACGTGGGGGCGCAGGTCGGGGTGCTCGGCCGCGACCTGGGCGAGCACGGTCGGTGGCGCTGCCGGGTCCTGGGCGGCGCGAAGGGCCTCGTCGTGAAGCATGTCGGTCCTCGGTGTCTCGTGGGCGGCAGGGGCGCGCGGGCGGCGGGTGCGACCGGCGGCTTCGGGCGGGGCTGGTCTCCAGACGCGGCTCGCGCCGTCAGGGTACGCGGTTCCCTTGCCCCGGGCGCCGTTGCCCACAGCGGCCGCCCGAGCGGGCTCGACCGCCCGGAGATCGCGCCGGGGTCGTCCCCGCCGTCCCCCGCTCTCAGGCCCCCGGTGCCCATCCGAGGTTGCGGGCCATCTGCTCGAGCGTCGCGATCGTCCGGTCGTACTGCTCGCGCGTGATGCCCTCGGCGAGCCGCTCACGCGTGATCGAGACGGCGTCGAGCAGGTCGTGGTAGGCGTGCTGGCCCGCGACCGTCACCTCCCAGCCCGATCCTCCCTGCGCGATCCAGCCCCTGGTCCGCAGGTCGGAGATCTCGGCGGACACCCCGGCCGCCTGGCCTGGGGAACCACCGGCACCGCCCGCGGGCGCGAACGGCGACAGGACGCTGTCGACCGTCGTGGCGTCCGAGACGCCGTCGCGGATCATGTTGAGGACCTGCCAGTGGCGGCGGGTGAGGCCGGTGCGCAGGAAGACGTCGTCGAAGCTCTGGTCGATCAGCCGGTCGACGAGCTTGAGCCAGTACCCGATGGGCCGCTCCCCCGGCGCGTGACCGGCGGAGGGAGCGGTCGCCGGCCCGGTCTCGTGCTCGGTCGGGCTCGGGCGGTCGGTCGCGCCTGTGGTGCTCATCCTCGGGCTCCTTCGCTCGGACCGTCCGACGAGGCCCGCCGGCGGATCTCGACCCAGCCTACGAACGACGGGCCCGGCGCGCGCCGCCAACGCCCGCCACCATCGCCGACGCCGATGCCCGCACCCCGGCACCCCGCCCGTGGACCTGGACCGACCCCGCGCGTTCCCCGCCCCGCCGGGCGGTGGCAGAGTGGTGCCATGACCAGCACCGACACCCCGGCCACGGGCCGTGCCCTGATCGTCGTCGACGTCCAGCCCACGTTCTGCGAGGGCGGTGAGCTCGCGGTCGAGGGCGGCAACGCGGTCGCCGAGGCCATCGCGGTCTTCGCCGCCGAGCGCCGCGCGGGCTACGACCTCGTCGTGACGACCCAGGACTGGCACGTCGACCCGGGCCACCACTTCGCGACAGCCCCCGAGGTTCCCGACTTCGTCGACACGTGGCCGCCGCACGGCCTCGCGGGCACGCCGAACGCCGAGCTGCACCCGGCCCTCGCGGACCTCGCTCCCGATGCGAGCGTCAAGAAGGGCGAGTACCAGGCGGCGTACTCGGGCTTCGAGGGGGTCGACGGCGAGGGCCGCTCCCTCGCGCAGGTCCTCCAGGAGGCGGGGGTCTCCTCGGCCGACGTCGTCGGGATCGCGGAGTCTCACTGCGTCCGGGCGACCGCGCTGGACGCGCAGGCGCTGGGGCTCGCGACCCGGGTCCTGACGGATCTCACGGTCCCGGTCTCGGCCGAGCTCGGGGAGGCTGCCCGGATCGAGCTCGCGGCGGCGGGCGTCGAGCTGGTGCGCTCGACCGAGGCGTGAGGCTCGTCAGGACGAGCGTGGCCTCGGGTCCTCGCTCGTCCTGACGGGCAGCCCCGCCCGCCGGCCGGTGAGCCCGTCAGGCCTTGCGCGCCGCGAGCGCCGCCGCGTACAGGTCGCGCTTGGGCACTCCCGCGGCGGTCGCGACCTCGGCGACGGCCTCCTTGAGGCGCTCCCCGGCGGCGACCCTGGCCAGGACCTCCGCGACGAGCTCCTCGACGGACACGGCCTCGCGCGCGGGCGCCCCGGCCACGACGACGCAGATCTCTCCCCGGAGCTGACGGTCGGCGGCCTCGGCAGCGAGCTCGCCGAGCGTGCCGCGCAGCACCTCCTCGTACGTCTTGGTCAGCTCGCGGCACACGGCCGCGGGGCGGTCGGCCCCGAAGCCCTCGGCCATCGCGGCGAGCGTGTCGTCGATGCGGTGCGGGGCCTCGAAGAAGACCATGGTCCGGGGTTCGCGCGCGAGGGCCTCGAACGTGCGGGCGCGCTCGCCGGGCTTGCGGGGCGGGAAGCCCTCGAAGCAGAAGCGGTCGGTCGGCAGGCCGGACAGCGCGAGCGCGGTCAGGACCGCGCTCGGGCCGGGGGCCGAGGTGATGGGCAGGTCACGCTCGACCGCCCGTGTCACGACCCGGTAGCCGGGGTCCGAGACGGACGGCATGCCGGCGTCGGTCACGATCACGACGGTGCCACCGCCCTCGACGACGTCGAGCAGCTCGTCGGCGCGCTCGACCTCGTTGTGCTCGTGATAGCTCACGACGCGTCCGCCGATCGACACGCCCATGCGCGCGGCGAGGGCGTGCAGGCGGCGGGTGTCCTCGGCCGCGACGACCGCGGACTCCGTCAGGAGGCGTCGCAACCGCGGGCTCGCGTCCTCGACGTTGCCGATGGGCGTCGCGGCCAGGACCAGGTGCCCGTCGTCCTTGGCGCCGCGCCCGGCGGGCAGGCCCTCGTCCGAGGTCTCGTGGTCGCTCGCCGTGGAGGTCCCGTCCTCCGGCCCGACGACGTCGATCGCCTCAGGCGCCTCGCCTCCCACCTGCTCGCCCGCCTCGGCGAGGTGCCCTGCGGCCCGGACCGGTGCGGCGCCGTCGGGCAGGGGGACGGACGACTCAGGAGTGGGCGCGGGCGCGGGGCGGGCGGTGCTCATACCCCCTAGCGTTCCACGTCCTACGATGGCCGACGTGCCCCAGCCTTCCTCGGACCCGACGCCGGCCGTCCCTGCCCCCGCGACCGACGACCCGTTCCCGACACCCCGGGCCGAGGCGGTCGAGGCGCCGGACCCGGCGCTGCCGGCCCGGGACCGCCTGCTGCTGACGCTGCTCGGCGCGCGCCGCCTCGCGCTCGGGGCGACGTCGAAGGACCGGCTGTGGGGCTGGCTGGGCCCCGGGCTCGTCGCGCTGCTCGCCGGCGTGCTGCGGCTGTGGGACCTGGGCCGCCCCAGCACCCTGGTCTTCGACGAGACGTACTACGTCAAGCAGGCGTACACGCTGCTGCGGGTCGGGTTCGAGGCGAAGTGGCCCGAGGAGCCCAATCCCGCGTTCGAGGCGGGAAACGTCGACACGTTCCTGAACCTGCCCGACTACGTGGTGCACCCTCCCCTGGGAAAGTGGATGATCGCGGGCGGCATGCAGCTCTTCGGGGGCGCCGAGAACCCGTGGTCGTGGCGCATCTCGACCGCGGTGGTCGGCGTGCTCGCCGTGTTCCTCCTGGCCCGGATCGCGCGCCGCCTGTTCGCGTCGACCGCGATGGGCGTCCTCGCGGGCGGGCTGCTGGCGATCGACGGCATGGCGATCGTGCACTCGCGCACGGGGCTGCTCGACAACTTCCTCATGTTCTGGGTGCTCGTCGCGTTCGGCTTCCTGCTGCTGGACCGGGAGCAGGCGAGGCGGCGGCTCGCCGACAAGGTGGGGGCGATCCTCGACGCGGGCCAGGAGATCGGCCGGTACGGGCCGTGGCTCGGGTGGCGGTGGTGGCGCTTCGCGGCGGCCGTCTCGCTCGGCCTCGCGTGCGGGGTCAAGTGGTCCGGCCTGTACTTCCTCGCCGTGTTCGCGCTGCTGTCGGTGCTGTGGGACGCGAGCGCGCGCCGCGCCGTCGGGATCAAGCGGTGGTGGGAGGACGCGCTCCTGCTCGACGCCGTCCCCGCCGCGCTGATCATGCTGCCCACCGCGGCGCTCACCTACCTGGCCACGTGGTTCTCCTGGTTCCGCTCGCCCAGCGCGTACATGCGGGACTGGGCCGCGGAGCACCCCGGCGAGGGCGTGCAGTGGCTCCCCGAGTCGTTGCGGTCGCTGTGGGCGTACCACCAGAAGATGATGGACTTCCACACCGGGCTCAGCGCCGAGCACGCGTACGCCTCCAAGCCCGTCGGCTGGCTCGTCCAGTGGCGCCCGACGTCGTTCTACTACCGCGACGGGTCCGACGGCGTGACGGGCTGCGGCTACGACGAGTGCGCGCGCGTCGTCACGTCGCTCGGCAACCCGGTCCTGTGGTGGTCGGCGGCCCTCGCGGTCGTCGCGACCGTGGTGCTCCTGGTGTGGCGCAAGGACTGGCGGGCCACGGCCGTCCTCAGCGGTCTCGTCGCCGGCTGGCTCCCCTGGTTCGCGTACCCGGACCGCACGATCTTCACGTTCTACGCGATCGTGTTCACCCCGTGGGTGGTCCTCGCGCTCGTCTACGTCGTGACGGTCCTGCTGGAGCGGACCGAACGGCTCCCCTCGGCCAGGGGCTGGGTGATCTGGGGAGTGACGGCGCTCATGACCGTGATCGTGGTGATGAGCATCTTCTTCTACCCGATCTGGACGGCCATGAACGTCCCCGAGTGGTTCTGGCGCCTGCACATGTGGCTGCCGAGCTGGATCTAGCCGCCCGCCCCGACGCGGTGCCGAGCATAGGGTCGTCGTCCGGGATCTCGCGGTCCCGACGCCGACCGCATGCTCGGCACCGCTCGGCTACGACCAGTCGACCTGCGGCGTCTCGTGGAACGGCAGGCCCTCGCGGCGCCACGTCGCGGCCTCGCTCACGACGCGGCGACGGTAGTCCTCCCAGTCCTTGCGCTCGGGGGCGGTCCAGGCGACCTCCGCTGCGGCGGACAGCCGCGGCAGCAGCATGCCGAACAGCTCCTCCTGGGTCGACAGGGTCTCGGTCCAGATCGCGGCCTCGACGCCCTCGACCTGATCGGCGGGCAGCCCGGGGATGATCTCGGCCGGGTCCCAGTCGTACGCCGTACGCAGCTCGATGAGCCCGGCCCAGTCCTGCCCCAGGGGGTACTCGGCGGTGTACTTCATGTCGAGGTACGCGTGGTTGCCGGGCGACATGATGAAGCGTGAACCGCGCTCCGCCGCGGCCAGGAAGGGCGCGACGTCGGTGCGCGTGTCCCAGTACTGGACCAGTGTCTCGGGCCTGGTGTCGGCCTGCGCGGCCTCCTGCCAGGCGATGACCTTCTTGCCCGTGCCGAGCACGATCTCCTCGAGCAGCGCGATGAACTTCGCGTACTCCTCGGCCCCGAGCGTCAGCGCCTCGTCACCGCCGACGTGGAGGTAGTCGCCGTCCGTGATCGCGGCGATGTCGGCGAGGACGTCGCGCAGGAAGGGCTCGGTCGCGGGCAGGTCGTAGGTGAGCTGCGAGAACCCGACCTCGATGCCCTCGTACTTGGCGGTGCGCTGCCCGTCGGCGCGCAGCTCGCCGTAGACCGCGGTCGCGGCGTTGGTGTGCCCGGGCAGGTCGATCTCGGGGACGACGGTCACGAAGCGGTCTGCGGCGTAGTCCTGCAGGCGGCGGAAGTCCGCGAGGCTCAGGTGTCCCCCGGCCTTGCCGCTCGTCGAGGTGTCGGACGAGAGCTTCGCGAGCTCAGGTCGCGACGGGGTCTCGATGCGCCAGCCCTGGTCGTCCGTGAGGTGCAGGTGCAGGACGTTGAGCTTGTACGACGCGAGGACGTCGATCACGAGCTCGAGCTGCTCGAGCGGGAAGAAGTTGCGGGCGACGTCGAACGAGAGGCCGCGCCACGCGTAGCGCGGGGCGTCGCGCACGACGACGGCGCTCACCTCCGCGCCCTGCTCGCCCTCGGTCACGAGCTGGCGGAGGGTCTGCACGGCGTCGAACAGCCCGACGGGCTGGACGGCGGTCAGCACGGCCCCCGACCCGGACACCTCGAGTGTGTGGCGCTCGGGACTCGTCGACCCCGCGGGGCCCGCGTCCTCGGCGAGACGCAGCTCGACCGTGGGGGCGCCGTCGGGCCGGGAGCCCGCGACCGTGACCCGCGTGCCTGCCGCACGCGTCAGGAGCTCGGCGGCGTACGCGGCGACGTGCTGCTCGACGGCGGAGGGACCGGCGACGACGACGGCCCCTTCGAGCGGGAGCGCTTCGCCTCCTGCCGGGGAGTCGACCTGCAGGGGCTGGGGAATGATGGCGACCATCGGAGACCTCGTCGTCGTGGTTGTCTCGACCCGACCCTGTCGAATCGATTCGTCTGTACTGGCCGACATACCGTAACCGGCCCGGCCGACGGGAACAAGAACGCGACCGGACTGCGCGCCCGACCTACTCGACGACGACGACGAGAGGCGCCGGTGCGACCGGCTCCGTGGTCGCGGCCCGCTCGGGCGTCACCTCGCCCGCGAGGTCCGTACGTCCCCAGCGCAGGGCCGCGGGCGCACCCGCCGTGAGCGCGTCCCAGGCCTTGCTCCGTGCGGAGTACGAGCCTGCGACGTCGGAGTGCACCACGACGACGACCGAGTCGTCGGTCGTGGCGAGAGCACCGAGGTTCGTCACCGACCTCGGCGTCGAGGCGTGCACGACGAGCAACTTCTGCGGGAGCGTCTTCGCCTCCACGAAGCCCGCCAGGTACGAGACGACCTCGTTGATCTCCTCCGCGGGAACCTCCCCGTCCTTCTTCACCGCGCCGCCCGCACGGCGAGCATCGAGGTCGAGCGAGACACCCACCCCGGGCAGCGCGAGCAGGTCCGCGTACCGCTCGACCTGGTCGACGAACGACGCCCGGCCGGGCTGGATCTCGAGCAGCACCTGCTGCCCCGCGTCGAGCGCGGCCTGCACGGCGGGCCTGACGGCCTCCACCGCGAGCTCGGTCGAGTAGTTCCCGTCCTTGCCCGCGGCTCCCGAGGCCTCGGTCACGACGAGCTCCACGGTCGGGACCGTCACCGTCTCGTCGCCCGCGACTGTCGCGACCTCGACGTACGGCTCGGCGCGAGACGCGGCCTTCTCGACCATCTCGGCGACCTTGGCCGGGGTCGACGGGACGGTGGTCGAAGGCAGCACCACGAACCGCTTGCCCTCGGACACGAGCTGCCCGCCCCCGACGAGCTCCACCCCCGTCTCCGCCGCCCGCACACGCGCCGTGAGGTCGTCGACCGTGCCGAAGGACTCGCCGATGCCGACGACGGCCAGCGCCTTGGCCTTGGCCATGGCCTGGACCGATGCGCTGGTCGCCCGCGGGTCGCCCCCGGCCACCGCGAGCGGGACCACTCCGGCGGCCTGCGCCGTCGCGAGCGCGGCCGTCTGACCGGGCGCCTCGTCGACCAGCGCCAGGACCTCCGTGAGAAGTCGGGGCGACGCGGTCTCGGGAAGCTGGTCACGCACCTCGGCCAGGTCGTTCTCGTCGATCTCGGACCCGCCGTCCGCGGTCGCGACGAGTGCGCCCGCGTCCAGCGTGACGGCGTCGAGAGCGGGGTCGATCGCCTCGACGGACTTCCTCGCCTCCTGCTCCAGGTCCTCGCTCGACAGCACCGGCACGGCAGCAGCCCCGGCGGTGACGACCCCGGCCGCGTCGACGTTCGGCGCCCGGTCAGGCGTCACGACCACGGCGGTGACCGCTCCTAGACGCTCGACCTCCTTGGCGAGCCCGCTGTCGGCGATCGCCCCGCCCGTGAGCAGGACCGGCGCGTGGAGATCGAGCGCGGCCGCCGCGGCGGCACCCTGTGCGGTCTCGTCGTCCGCGTCGGCCAGGACCACCACGGGAGCCCGCTCGAAGAACGACTGGCTCGCCGTGAGCGCGAGCTCCGCGGGATCGGTCGAGGTCAGGACGAGCACGGGGGCGATCTTGTCCACCGCCGCGGCACGCAGGTCCTGGGTCGGGTTCTCGGACCCCTCGCCCGACACGTCGCCGCCGCCGCACGCGGCCAGCAGGGACGTCGTCAGCGCGAGCGACGTGGCGACCAGGACAAATCGGACCTTCCGTGAATTCACGTCTCTATCATCCCCTACTGCGTGTGTCGCGCCGAGTCGTCGGCGCGTCGCCGTGGGGCTCCGTCGCCCGATGCCGTCGCTTGCCGTCGGAGTCGACCGCCCGCAGGCTCAGCGTACCGAACGGTACTGCGCCGTGAGGGGGCACTGGAACGGGTCGCGCGCCGCGAGGCCGACCCTGTTCAGGTACCGGACGACGATCCGGTACGAGTCCACGAGGGTCGTCTCGGTGTAGAGGATGCCCCGCTCGGCGCAGAACTCCTTGACGATGGGTCGGACCTTGCGCAGCGAAGGACGCGGCATGCTCGGGAAGAGGTGGTGCTCGATCTGGAAGTTCAGGCCGCCCATCGCGACGTCCACCCAGCGGCCACCCGTGATGTTGCGGGACATGAGCACCTGACGGCGCAGGAAGTCGATCTTGACGTCCGGGGCGACGGTCGGCATGCCCTTGTGGTTCGGAGCGAACGACGCCCCCATGAGCACCCCGAACAGGCCGAGCTGGACGCCGAGGAAGGCGAAGCCCATCCCCACGGGCAGGACCAGGAAGACGGCTGCGAGGTAGCCGCCGAGACGGAGAACGACGAACACGATCTCCACGGTGCGGCGCTTGACCGGCCCCCGGCCGAAGATGGTCTTGATGCCCGAGACGTGCAGGTTGAGGCCCTCGAGGAGCAGCAGGGGGAAGAAGAGGTATCCCTGTCGCGCGGCGAACCACGCACGCAGCCCGCTCTTGGTCTCGGTGAGGGTCTCGGTCTCCCAGACCAGCACGCCGTTGATCATGTCCGGGTCGCCGCCGCGGGTGTTGGGCTTGGCGTGGTGGCGCGAGTGCTTGTGCTGCCACCAGCCGTAGGACAGCCCGCCCAGGAGGTTGGCGACGACCAGGCTCGCCCAGTCGTTCCAACCGCCCGACCGGAAGATCTGGCGGTGCGCGGCGTCGTGCCCCAGGAACGCCGTCTGCGTCAGGAGCACCGCGAGCAGCGCGGCGATGCCCATCTGCCACCAGGACTCGCCGATGAGGACGAACGCGACCCCGGTCGCCGCGAGCAGGGCGAGCAGGACGGAGAACTTGGTCCAGTAGTACCCGTAGCGACGGCGCATGAGGCCGAGCTCCTGGACGGTCCGGGTGAGAGCGGTGAACTCGCTGACCTGGCGTTCACGCGGAGACTGTGCGCGGCCAGGAGCGGTGGCGTCGAGCGTCAAGGGATGGCCTCTCGTGGTCACAGACGCGACGCCCGGGGGCAGCACATCCGACGGGTGGTTTCGTCGCGAACGTGACCGACAGTACCCGCACAACCTACGCAAGCGTAGGTTTGTCCACGACGAGATCGTCGACGCCACGAGACCTTCACAACCGGCCCGCACGGTGCGAGACCGACGACGTCGCTCCCGACACGTCACGGGCGAGCGTTGTCCGGGGTCACCAGGCACGCCATACTTGGGCCCGATCCCAGCCCGTCCACAAGGAGCGACATGTCCAACTCTGACCAGAACCCGTCCAGCACGCCCGACCCCTACGGCGCGCCCCAGGACCCGGCTGCCGGCCAGGCACCCCAGGCGCCGCAGTACGGCGTCCCGGCCCCCGGCGCACCCCAGGCGCCCCAGTACGGCGCACCGCAGGCGCCCGCCCCCCAGGGGTACGGCGCCGCGGCCCCCGCGACCGACCCCGGCAAGACGCTCGGCATCGTGGGCCTCGTCCTGTCGATCCTCGGCTGCACGTCGCTCATCGGTCTGATCCTCAGCATCGTCGCGCTGAGCAAGTCCAAGAAGGCCGGCTACAAGAACGGCATCGCGCTCGCCGGCATCATCGTGGGCGCTGTGCTGCTGGTCGCCTCGATCATCGGTGGGATCATCTTCCTCACCGCAGGCGGGGCCCTCGTCAACGACCTGCTCGAGACCTGCCAGAACGTCCCCTCGGGCGAGACCGTCGTGTGGCAGGGCGAGACCGTCACCTGCCCGTGACGCCTTGGCTGCGCACCGACCCGTGGGCCCCGACCGTACGCCGGTCGGGGCCCACGGGCGTTCTCCCGACTCGTCGGGCGGGCTCGGCAGGCGGACCCGGACGATCGTGACCCGACGGTCCGGGATACTGGAGCGGGCCACCGTGCCGTCCCTGTTCGCTCCGACCCCGAGGACCCCCGTGACCCACCCCGAGCCCGTCGTCCACAACCCCGGCAAGACCCTCGGCATCGTCGGGCTCGTGCTGTCGATCCCCCTGTCGCTCGTCGGTCTGGTCCTCGGGATCGTCGGGCTCGTGAAGTCACGGCGGGCCCGGCTCAACAACTGGTGGGCCGTGGCCGCGATCGTGGTCTCGTTCCTCGTGATCGTGGCGATCGTGATCTGGGCCGCGACCCTGGTCTGGCTCATGGGCGAGTGCGCAGAGCTCGGCCCGGGGATCCACGACGTGAACGGCCGCCCGATCGAGTGCGTCACCGGATCCTGACCTTCCACTGGCGGGCAGCGGCCCGCCGCGTCACGTGCACCCGGCGAACGACGCCAGGCCGCGTCGCTCAGCCGAGCGGCGCCAGGTCCGGGCTCTGCACGCACAGCGCGCCGCGCCGGGCACCCTCGCCCAGCGCCTCGGCGACCCCCACCCCTCGCAGGTGGGCGTCGAGGTAGCCCGCGAAGAACGCGTCGCCCGCACCGTTGGTGTCCACGACCCGCTCGACGGCGACAGCAGGCACCTCGACCCACCCGCCGTCGGCGGTGAGGGCGCTCGCCCCCCGCGCACCGTGCGTGCACACCACGAGCCGGGCGCCGGCCGCCACGCGGGCCTCCATGAAGGCCCGGTACCCCGGAAGACGGTCAGAGCTGAGGAACAGGAACGAGGCCGACTCGACGAACTCGCGGTGGAACTCGGCCGCGCCGTCGTAGTCGTGCACGTCGCACCACACGTCCTTGCCCAGACGGCGTGCCTCGCGCAGCAGCGGCAGGGCGGGCAGCGCGAGGTCGATCACGACGGCCGGAGCAGCGGTCAGCGCTGCGACGGCAGCGTCCCACGTCCGCCCAGGGGCCACGTCGCCGGGAGCCTGGAGATAGATCGACAACCGCTCCCCCGTGCCGCCCATCAGGTTGAGGTGGCGCTCCGTCCTACCGTCCGGCGACGGTTCCACGAGGAGCGCGACCCCCGCCTGCCGCAGGACGTCCTCGACGCGGGGAGCGACGTCGTCGGACCCCAGGACCGTGCGCAGCACGACCCCGCGGCCCAGGGCGCGCAGGTTGAGGGCCTTGCCCGCCGACGTCCCGCCGACCGTGGCTCGGTGGCGCTCCGCGAACAGCGTCTGCGAACGCGGCTCGGGCAGGGCGTCGAGGTAGACGAGCTCGTTCCACGAGGCGGGACCGGCGACGAAGACGGGCGCGGAGGTGTCCATGGACGCCGACGCTACCCGGGCACGGGGGCGCGGGTCAGCCGGGCGAGAACGTCTCGCGGGCCCGGTCGCCGAGCGCCGGACGACGGTCCGTCCACATGCGCTGTGCATCGCGGGCCGCCGCGAGCACCGCAGGGTCGACGTCGGCGATCGCCAGCCCTTCACGGGACTCGACGTGCGCGACGCGGCGCCCGACCGGGTCGAAGACCGCCGACCCGCCGATGAAGTCGCTCGGGGCCCCGACGAGACCGGCGAAGACGACGTACATCCCGTTGTCGAGGGCCCTGGCGGCGTAGTGCAGGTCCCGCCGGTGGGCGCCGCCGGGGAAGTACGCGCCGCTGTTGACGTAGACGCTCGCCCCGTCGGCCGCGGCCGCGGCCGCGTGCTCGGGAAAGTTCGCGTCGTAGCAGACGGACAGGGCGACCTCGACGCCGTCGACGGCCAGGCTCGCGCCGCCAGGCCCCGCGGAGAAGGTGCCACGCTCGCTCGCGTGCAGGTGCTGCTTGTCGTAGGCGACCCATGGAGCGCGCCCCGGGGCGAGCACCAGGTTCGTCAGTGCGCGACGGTCCCCGTGGTCGAGCGCCGTGTTCAGCACGACGACGGCTCCCGTCGCGTCGACCGTGCGCTGCAGCGGCGACGTCCAGGACAGGTCGTCGGCCCGCGGCAACGGTCGGGCGAAGACGGCGTCGTCGTAGCCCGTCACGAACGCCTCGGGGAGGACGACGAGGCGCGCACCCGCCGCGGCCGCCTCGGCCGTGAGACGTGCGGCCTTCTCGACGTTGGCGACCGTGTCGCCCGGGATCGCCTCCGCCTGGACGGCGGCCACTCTCAGCATCACGGGGTGATGCCAGCGGCTTCGACGCGGGCCGCCAGGGTCCCCGGCCTCAGCCGTGCCGAGACCCCGGCCCGACCGGTGCGTCGGGTGTGGGCCGACCACGTTTCCTTACCGCGGGGTGCGGCAGCGCCGGCGGGCCCGTCAACGTGGGAGCGCTCCTCACGGCACAGGGCTCCCGGGCGTGGTAGACATCGAGAACGTGCAGGATGGCGGTGGACCTCAGGGGGCGAGGTATGTTCGCATCTGCGTGGCGCGCGAGAAGAAGGCGACCGGTGCCGCCGTGGTCGTGACGTTCATCGGGCTCGTCCTGGCTCTGCTCGGGCTCGTGCTGCTCGCGCGGGTCGCGACCGGCGTCCGCCGGCGCAGGAACGAGCCGAGCACCGGCGCCCACGGAACCGGCATGGCCCTGGGCGGTGGCCTCGTCTTCTGGGGCGCACTGCTCGTCGTCATCGACACGTGGAACAGCTAGCCCCGTCGCGAGCCTCACCGATCGCCATACCGGGACGCTGGGTCGCTGCGTCCGCACCGTCGAGGGTGCGCCTGCACCGCGCCTGGTTGCCGGACGCGAACCGTCAGGTGTGCTCGGGCGCGCGAAGCCCCCGCCGGACGGCCCGAGGGGTGGCGCGTCCTCTGGGTCCGGAGCGCACCCGCCACGTGGCCCCTTGCCGGACAGGGTGACGGAACGACGAAGGCCCGGAACCTGACGGTTCCGGGCCTTGTGCCTGGTGGAGCTAGGGGGATTCGAACCCCCGACCTTCTCATTGCGAACGAGACGCGCTACCAACTGCGCCATAGCCCCAGAGCGATGCCTACATTAGCACCCGTCCCCCGGCCCCGGAAAATCCGCGCCCTGTCGGCCCTGACCGCGCGCCGACCGGCGCGGACCCTGGCCTAGGCCGGAGCCTGTCACCCGCCCGAGACGCGCCTGCGGGCCAGGATCTCGTTGAGGTCCAGGCCCAGCGTCTCGGTCTTGGGCTTCTTGTCGTCGCCCGCCGCAGGGACCGCAGGACGGCTCGACACCGGCACAGCCGGCACACCCGGCACCACCGGCGCCGCGTTCACCCCCACGACCGTCGCCTCGGGGGCGGGCCGCGGCGCGGCGGCCGGTGCGACGGGGACGGCCACCTGGACCGGCGCGACGCCGGTCTCGGAGGCCGTGGGCTTCATGGTGTACGTCGGGCGTGGCACCGGGACCGGCTCCCAGGCGTCGCCGGCCTCGCCCTCGGTCGACAATGCCGTCCGCTCGGGGCGAGGCGCCTCGTCGCGCGCCTCGGCAGTCGCGACCTCGCCGACCTCCGCCTCGATCACGACGACGCCCGGCTCGTCACGGTCCCGGTCGTCGAACAGCTCGCCACCGCTCGCACCCGTGCGGGGTCGGACTAGGTCGGGCTCCGGTTCGACACGTGCGGTCGATCCGGTCGCGGGACGCCGGTCGCGGCTGCGCGCAGCGCCTCGTTCGAGGTCGGCGGGCGTGACGCGCGGGATCATCTGGGTGCTCGTCTGCGAGGGGCGCACGGCGTGCCCCGTGACGCGCGAAGGGTGGACGTTGCGCGGCGCGACCGGGCTGCCCTGCACGGGCCCTCGCGAGGCGCGTGCGGCCTCCCGCGCGGCCGCACGACGGTCCGCGAGCCACACGGTGTCGGCGCGGCGTGCGGCGAGCACCGCCTGACGTCCCAGGACGAGGACCAGGACGAGCGCCGCCGTCGGGCCTGCGGCCGCGTACCAGGACACGAGCCCGAAGCCGACCGCGACCCACGCACCCGCGGTCGCGAGCAGCAGCAGGATCGTCAGCACGAGTCGCCGGCGCGCGGCCTTGGCGCGACGCTCGAGCAGGGCGATGCGTGACGGCGAGGGCGCCCGGCGTGCCGGGAACGGGTCGTCGAACCCGCCCTCGGCGCGGCGCCCGGGCGGGATGGACGGGCGAGGGTCTCCCGTGCGGACGTCGTTCTCCATGGTCTGCGGCCCCTCCTTCGACGACGGCCGGTGGCCGGTGCCACCGGCCGTGACCTGCTGGACTTCTCTCGGTGCGGCCGGGCCGGGGTCGCCGACGTCGGAGACCCGCAGCAGGAGCCCGACGTCGGGCTCCGTGGCCACGGCGGGCCCCAGCAGCAGCGAGCGCCCCTCGGCGCCGCCCAGGTGCCCGCGGGGCGCACGACGCTCACGCCTGCCTGACGCGACCCCCAGGACCCGCAGCGAGCCGGAGAACCGGTCCTCGACGCGCGAGTCCAGGAACTGCTGACGCTGCTTGACGCGGTGCGGCACGTAGTAGGCGAACCAGATCACGAACAGGGCAAGGACTGCCACGCCTGCCGAGCCCGTCGTCGATTCCACATGCCGACCGTAGGCGAGCCGCCAGGTGGGCTCCCGGACGCCGCACGGCGTGTCGGTCCTTTTCCCTGACGGGACCATGCACTATGGGGCGTCGCGGCGCCGCTCCTGCCAGCGGGTCAGGAGCCCGTCCGGGACCTCCTCGGTCGTGATCGCGAACGTGCGGTGGTCGCACCACTGGCCCTGGATGTGGAGGTAGCGCTCGCGCACGCCCTCGTCCCGCAGGCCCAGCTTCTCGACGACGCGCAGGCTCGGACCGTTCTCCGGGCGGATGTTGACCTCGATGCGGTGCAGCCCCAGGACCTGGAAGCAGTAGTCGACCGACATGGCGACCGCGGTGGGGATCACACCCCGGCCGGCGACGTGCTCCCCGACCCAGTACCCGATGCTTGCCGAGCACAACGACCCGTACGTGATGCCCGACACCGTGAGCTGCCCGACGAGCTCGCCGTCCAGCTCGACCGCGAACGGCAGGGTCGTGCCCGCCCGCGCCTGGGCCGACAGGATCCGCACGTACTCGCCGAAGGTCGGCGGGCCACCGCCCGTGCCGGGCCGGGGCGACGTCGCCTCCCAGCGTTCGAGCCACGAGGCGTTGCGGGCACGGAGCGTCATCCACGCGTGCCCGTCCTTGCGGCGCAACGGTCGCAGCACCACGCTGCCGTCCGTCGCGTCCTCGCGGAGCGTGACCGGCCACGGCTTCGACACGCTCCACGTCCGTGCGAGCTTGTTCGTCATAGTTCCCGTGCCCATCGATCGTCCGTCCCCGGCAGCAGAGCCCGAGACGTCGTGCCTTCGAGCACCAGGATCACCGACGCGACGCCTGGTGGACAGGGTGTATCACGACCTGACACGCCGACACCAGCAGCGGGTACGCCCGTACCGGAAGCTGACGGACGTCGCCGGCACCCCCCTGGTCCACCCGCCGCCCGCCACGCTCCACGATCCGGGCCCTTTCCGTCCGACGACGACAGCACGGACACTTCTTGCCCGAACCTTTGCGACAATAGGCGCATGAGTGGCCCGGTTCAGCCCTATCCCCTGCATGGAAGCATCGAACCCGAGGACGCGAAGGAGATCCTCCGAAAAGCCATCCGCACTGCTCGATCCGCCCGCACCGAGCGCCGCCGCGACGAAGCGGCACTGGCGATCGCCGACGTGATCGAGACCATCCCCGAGGTCCTGTCCGCGCGCTGTGTCGCGACGTACGCCGCACGCCCCACCGAGCCGGGCACCACCGCGATGCTCGAGCGGCTCTCCGCCCGCGGCGTCCGCGTGCTCCTGCCCGTCCTGGGCGCGGGGCTCCAGCGCGACTGGGCCGAGTTCGACGGCGCGCACGACCTCCAGGTCCGCGCCCCGGGCAGGCCTCCCGAGCCGAGCGGTCCCACGCTCGGGGCGGCCGCGCTCGCCGACGCCGACGTCGTGATCGCGCCCGCACTCGCGGTCGACTCGAACGGCGTCCGCCTCGGGCAGGGCGGCGGCTGGTACGACCGGGCGCTCGAGCACGTGCGCTCCGGCACCAAGGTGATCGCCGTCGTGTTCCCCGAGGAGGTCTACGACGCGACGGACCGTCCGCTGCCCCTCGAGAAGCACGACCGGACCGTGGACGCCGTCGCGACGCCGCTCGGCTGGCGCTGGATCGGTCAGGACTGACCAGCTCCTCCACCCCTCGGACACGCACGAAGGGCCCGCCCGGGCAGTCGCCCGGGCGGGCCCTTCGTCGCTCTCCCCGGACCAGCTGCGAGGGCGGGCCGGTGGGGCGGGGTGCGTGGCGCCGTCGGGCAGGAGATGCCCGACGGCGCCGCTCGCCTCAGGGGACGAGCGTCAGCGTGTCCTTGGTCCCGGACCGCACGGCGTCGGCCGTGAACGGCCACGCGTACGTCTCGCCCGCGGCCCAGGTGCCGAGCTGGTCCTCGTAGTGCTTCGAGGCCGGGTGCCCCGAGGCGCCCGTGACGGTGACCCACGTCGAGGCGTCCAGGTCGTCGAGGTCGACGACCATGCGCATCGACGGGCCCGACGTGACCTCGAAGCTGCCCGAGGCGGCGTCCCATGACGTCGCGTTGACGATCGACGAGCCGCCCGGCATGGCCACCTTGCGGGGGTTCATGTAGGCCCGGACGAAGCCCGGGACGGCCTCGTTGTCCAGGACCAGGTGGCCGAGCGAGAGCGTGTGGAGCTTGCCCCACTCCCAGTCGGTCGTCTTCTTCGACAGCTCGGTCGTCAGGTCGAGACGGGCCGAGGTGATCGCCCGGTTGAGGACCTCGTCACGGGTCTCGACGACGCTCACGGTCTGACGGTCGTCCCAGAACGCGTTCGTCTCGTCGGCGAGCATGTTCTGCACGACGGCCAGCCACCGGCTGCCGCCCGCGGGACGGATGCTCTCCGGCAGGTCGTCCCAGAACGTGATCTCGAGCAGGTTGCGCCACACCGCGGCGAAGTACGCGGCGGCCGCCGAGTCCTTGTCCATGTGCTGGTCCCAGTCGGCGAGGAGGTCCTGTCCCTCGGCCGCGAAGTCGTTGCGCACGCCCTTGCTGTTCTCGACGTCCTGCTCGAGGAGCAGCGGCACGAGGGCCGCGGCGTACGGGCTCCAGTCGTCGTTCTGGATCTCGTTCATGGTCTGGGCGTCGACCTTGCGACCCGAGTCGATCTCCTCCTGCAGGAGGGTGCGGATGCGCTGCGAGCGGTATCCGTAGTCCCAGTCCGTCGTGAGGAAGGGGGTGGTGCCGGCCGGCAGGACGGCCTGGTTCGCGGCGACGATGAACCCCTCCTCGGGGTCGACCACACCGGGCATCTGCGCGGCGGGCACGTATCCGGTCCAGTCGTAGCGCTCGTCCCAGCCGGGCCGCGGCCACGTCCCGTCGGAGGGAACCGGGCCCTCGACGTTCGCCCGTACCGGGATCCGGCCCGGCGCCTGGTAGCCGATGTGCCCGTCCGTGGTCGCGAAGACGATGTTCTGCGCGGGGACCTCGAACAGGGCCGCGGCCGCCTTCATGTCCTCGGCGTCCGACGCGAGGTTGAACGCGAAGACCGCGTCCGCGGTGTGCCCGGGGTCGAGCGCGGTCCAGCGGAGCGAGACCTCGTAGTCCCCGAGCGGGGTGCCCTCGGTCGGGGACTCCGCGACCCTGTCCATCGGGAGGACGGTCGAGACGATCGGACCGTGGACCGTCGAGGTGATCTTCAGCTCGACGTCCTCGCCGCCGTTGACCTTGATGGTCTCCGTGCGCGTCTCGAGCGACTCCCAGTCGTCGCCCCGCAGGTACGTGTCGTCACGCACGCGCTCGATGAAGAAGTCGGTGACGTCCGCACCCATGTTGGTCAGTCCCCAGGCCACGTCGGCGTTGTGACCGATGATCACACCCGGGAAGCCCGCGAACGAGAACCCCGAGACGTCGAACCCGCAGGCGGCGCTGACCTCGTTGCAGTGGAGCCCGACCTGGGCCCACACACCGGGGGCCTGGAGGGACAGGTGCGGGTCGTTGGCCAGCAGGGGCTTGCCGCTCGTCGTGTGCTCACCCGAGACGACCCACGAGTTGGAGCCGGTGCCCTCACCGCGGCCGACAAGCACGGGCACGGCCGCGAGCGCTGCGTCCGCCGCCGCGACGGCGGACTGGAGCTCGCTGCCCGCAAGGGTCGGTGCGTACGCGGTCTGCTCCGCGCCCTCGACCTGGACGGGCTCGCTCGTGGTCGGCACCTCGGAGGGGTCGAGGACGGGGAGGTTCGCCTGGGCCGCGTAGGGGGGGAAGAGGGTGCTCACCCGGGCGACGTCCTGGGCGACCTTGGCAGGATCCTGGGCTCCGTTCGGGGCGCCCGCGAAGCCTCCGTACGCGATCGCGCGCTCGAGCTCGTCGTCGTAGTTGCCGCGCAGGTCCCAGGCCATGGCCTTGAGCCACGCGAGCGAGTCGATCGGGTCCCAGGGCTCGGGGTCCGGCACCGAGACGCTCGTGCCGAGCACCGTGTACTCGAGCGCGATCTCGCTCGGGTCGCGGTCCTCGATGTAGGCGTTGACGCCGTCCGCGTAGGCCTGGAGGTAGGCCTTCGTCTCGGGGGCGAGGATCTTCCACTCCTCCTCGGCGACGAGGCGCCAGCCGAAGGTGCGGGTGACCTTGTCCGCGTCGATCGCGACCTGGCTGTCGCCGACGAGCTCGGCCAGACGGCCCGCGGTCACGTGCCGGCGGTAGTCCATCTCGAAGAAGCGGTCCTGCGCCTGGACGTACCCCTGGGCACGGAAGAGGTCCTCGGGCGTGTCGGCGTAGATCTGCGGTACGCCCTGGGCGTCGCGCAGCACGCTGACCTCGGCGTCGAGGCCCGTCAGGGTGAGGGTTCCGTCGGTCTGCGGGAGCGGGCGGCGGACGGTGACGACCGCGAACACCGACACGGCGACCAACAGCACGACCACGAGCGCGGCGATCGCGATCACGCCCCGGCGGACGCGCGAACCTCCCCGTCGGGCAGCAGGGACGGGCGGCGGGGGGTCGCCGTGGACTCCGGCGGGGACATCAGCAGACACGGTGCGAGACTACCCCGGGCAGGCCGGGCGTATGATTAGCACTCAGAAGCCACGAGTGCCAGTCCGGCTGTGTCCTTCCGTCGACCTGACGCGCACGCCGGACGCCACGGACCAGGCTCGCGCCCGGCTCGTGAAGACCGCACTCCCCCGCGACCTCTTGAGGAGAGACCGTGCCCACCTACGCGTACACGTGCACTGCCTGCGGCCACGCCTTCGACATCCACCAGGCGTTCACCGACGACGCGCTCACCGTGTGCCCCGAGTGCGGTGGCCGGCTGCGCAAGGTCTTCTCGTCGGTCGGGGTGACCTTCAAGGGCTCGGGCTTCTACCGCACCGACTCGCGTTCCTCGAAGTCGTCGAGCACGGGCTCGACGACGCCTGCGACGCCCGCGAAGTCCGCCGACTCGTCGAGCAGCTCGTCGAGCAGCTCGTCGTCCGGGTCGTCGAGCAGCGGGTCGTCGGGCTCCTCGGGCTCCTCGACGCCTTCGGCGAGCTGACACTGCAGCGAGCCGTGCACAGGTAGCGCCCGTGGCGCCCTGTGCACAGGTCGGTGGGCCGTGCCGCGGGCTGCCCGTGCGTGCCGCCTAGCGTCGGCGCATGGCTCCTCCTGCATCGTCCGCTGCTCGCGCACCGGGTCGCCGTGCGTCCACGGCCCGACGGCGCCTGCGCGCCCTCGTCTGGCGCTCGCGCCTCGTGCTGCTCGCCCTGGGCTGCGGCCTGGTCGCCGCCGTCGTGGTGGACCGCCTGAGCCCTCCACCACCGGACACGAGGCCCGTGGTCGTGACGGCCCGAGCGGTCGGAGCCGGCATCGTGCTGGCCGAGGGGGACGTCACGGTCGTCCCCGTCGCCGCCCGGCTCGCCCCGGAGAGCTCACTGACCACGGTGAGCGACGCCGTCGGGCGGACCACGGCGGTCGCCCTGCCGGCGGGGCAGGTCCTCTCACCCTCGCTCGTCGCCGCGGGCGACCTCGCGGCCATGGCTCCCGGCGGGACGGTCGTGGCGCCCGTGCGCCTCTCCGACCCCGACGTCGCCGCGCTCCTGCACCCCGGCGACCGCGTCGACCTGCTCGCGGCCACGGGCAGCGCGGACGACGCCGTCACGGGCAGCCATCTCGCGCGGCGGGCCCTCGTGGTGGCAGGGACCCCGGCGTCGGCCTCGTCCGGTGGACTGCTCGGTGACGGCACCCAGGAGGGCGGCGTCACGCTCGTCGCCGTGCTCCCGGAGGAGGCCGCGGCGCTCGCCGGCGTCGGCGAGTGGGGTGGCCTGTCCGTGGTCCTGGTGCCCTGAGCATGGAAGGATCGCGTCCGGACCTCGCTCGTGCGACGGGCACCGCCGAACGCCGCGCGCGCCCCGTCCGCACCCTCTCGAAAGGAACCTCGTATGAAGAACGTGTTCGACGGCTTCAAGAACTTCGTGCTCCGCGGCAACGCGATCGACCTGGCGGTCGGTGTCGTGATCGGTGGTGCGTTCACGCTCGTCGTGACCTCGATCGTCAACGGCCTGATCAGCCCTCTCGTCGCGGCGATCTTCAGCGAGCCCGACCTCACCGGCGTCGGGAACTTCACCATCAACGGGGCGGTGTTCAGCTTCGGCCTCATCCTCGACGCGCTCTTCAAGTTCCTGTGCGTGGCCGCCGCGCTCTACTTCGTCATCGTCATGCCGATGAACCACCTCGCGGCCCGGCGCAAGAAGGGCGAGGAGGCCGCCCCCGCGGCCCCGGCCGAGGACGTCCTGGTCCTCCAGGAGATCCGCGACCTGCTCGCAGCGCAGAACGCTCGGTCCGCGGACTTCGGCGGTCCGGGCGAACGCTGACCCCTTCGCTTCCCGGGAGCGGGGCGGGGTCTCCGTCCTGCTCACCGACGACGGGTCCGCGACGGCGCGAGACGCTGCCCCGGCCACCCTGGTCACAGCGCCCGGGTAGCGCCGTCCGGCCCCAGGGGCGGGGCGTCGTTCCGGTGATCGCCGACGATCGTCGACGGTTGCGTGGACGCCCCGCCCCGCCGGTCCCTCAGGACCAGTGCGGCGGCACGTCGCGCAACAGCTCGGCGTCGTGGCTGTCGGTCGACGCCCCCGGACGGACGTCGCCCCAGGTTGCGGCGTCGTCGTCGGACCCCAGGCCCGCGACCCCCGCCTGCTCGGTCCCAGGTCGCACGACGCGACGAGACCGGCGACGCGCCGGCCCGGCGGTCGCGGGTCGCGGTGTCGGGTCGACCTGAGCAGGGTCGTCGGAGGGGGCGCTGTCGACGGGGGTCACGATCCCATTGTCTCAGCGTCCCCGACGAGCTCCCGGCTCCGCGGCTGACCCGTCAGTCCGTACCGAACTCGTCGTCCGCGACCACGGGCACGACGACGATGCGGTCGCTGCCACCCGTCTGCGCGATCCCCCCGAGCTCGGGCAGCCGCGCGTCGCGCACGGCCTGGACCACCCGACGGATGCGCTCGGCCTCCTTCGCGGGGTCGAGGAACGCCGCGGCGGACCACACCTGCGCGACGACCCAGCCCGTGCGCTCGAGCCGCTCGGCGAGCTGGCGGTCACGCACGCGCACGCTGCGTTCGGCGACGTAGGCGTCGTCGTCGGTCAGGACCGCGACCAGGAGCTCGCCCGGGATGTCGGGGTGCCCGACGACCAGCGGGATCCGGTCTCCGCCGACCACGCCGTAGTCGGTCTCGACCACGAGCCCCGCGCGCCACAGGCGCTCGGCGAGGTCGATCACGAGCCGGTCGGGGTTCCCGCCCACGTCCACGCCGTTGCCCAGGGTGACCTGGTCGGCACGACCGTTGCGCTGCTCCGCGAGGTCGAGCACCTCCGCGAGGAGCTTGGCCCCGTGCCCGCGCAGACGCTCGGGGTCGAGGTCGGACGCCGTGAAGCACGTGACGACGTGCAGACGGCGGCGCGTCGAGCCCAGGGTGTCGAGGAGCATCGCGTCGCCGCCCGGCGCGTTGAGCACGCCGAAGCGGTGGAGCACCCGCCCGTGCGGGGTCCGGCCGTAGCCGATCGACAGGACGATCGTGTCCCGGCTGAGTCCGGCGACGCCCGAGACCTCGGCGACCACCACGGGCTCTGCCCGGGCGCCCGAGAAGAAGACGGCCAGGGCCGGGTTCTGCCGGACCTCGCCGAGGAGCGCGTCCCGGATCCGGTCGGCGTGCACGGAGCTCACGGTGACGATCGCGAGCGACTCCTCGGGTCGTGTCATGGCGTGCTCGATCGCGATCTCCACGACGCGGTCGACCTCGGCCTGCGTGCTCTCGACCGCGCCCGACGCCGGGTCCGGCATGCCCGCGCCGTCGACCAGGTCGAGGTGGACGAGCGGCTCCGCGCGGGGCAGCGGGCTGGGCCGTAGGACGCCCTCGTAGCCGTGCGCGGCGAGGAAGGCCGTGAGGTACGGGTCACGACGCGTGCCGCCTGCGGACAGGGCGACCGTCGGCAGGATCGCGGCGAGCTCGCCCACGGTCGAGCCCGAGGCGGCCCGCGGGTCGCCGAACACGACGACCTGACGACCGCGCGCGATCGAGGACAGGACCAGCTCGACCGGGATGTGCTGCGCGGCGTCGAGGATCACGAGGTCGACGGTGCGGGTCGGGGTGAACAGGTGCGGCACGAGGGTCGGGGACGCGACGACGCACGGCCGCAGGCGGCGCAGCACCTCGGGGTAGCGCTCGTGGGCGTCGCGCAGGCTCGTCATCCGCCCCTCGAGGAGCTCGGTGAACAGCGCCTCGGCCTCGGTGCGGTGGTCGCGCATCGCCGCGCCGAGGTGCTCGCGCACGGCGAGCCGCACGGGCGCGGACAGCGCTGCGACGTGCGTGCGGTCGAGGTCGCGGAACCGACCGGCCAGTGCTTCGAGACCGGCCCCGTCCTGCCCGGCGAGCGCCGGGTCCTGCGCGAGGATCTGCTCGAAGACCGAGCTCCACCAGGCGAGGTCGAGCTCGGGGCCCACGAGCTCGGGCTCGACACGGCGAGCCGAGAGGTCGTCGAGCAGGTCGCCGAGGCCGTCGTCGCGCAGCGTCCGCAGCGCGGACGTCCGCGCAGGCAGGTTCTCGAGCGCCTCCTGGTCCTCGCCGAGGGCTGCGAGACGCGCCGCCAGCTCGCTGATCGGCAGGTCGAGGAGGTCCGACCCGACGGGGGTCGTGGCGAGGACCGGGTCGAGGTACTCGAGGTCGATCCTGACGGCCTCGTAGGTGTCCTCGATCGCGGCGAGCCCCTCGGGGAGGGTGGGCCACCCGCCGCGCGGGCACTGCGCCTGCCAGACGGCGCGCTGCGCCTGGACCTCGATGAGGGCTGCGTGCAGGTCGGGAACCCGGACGCCGGGCCGGAGCATGTCCTTGGCCTGTCGGCGCAGGCGTCGGCGGTGGGCCCAGCCCATGTCGATGCCGTTCGCGGCCCGCCACTCGCGCGTGCCGGTCGCCTCGACGAGGTCGGTCGCGGTGCGCTCGAAGATCATGGGCTGGAACGCGTCGAGGGTGCCGCGCATGCCGCCGAGCATGCGGAGCTGGTCGCCCCACTGCCGGACGGTCGTGGCGGGGGTGAGGCCCGTGGTCGTCGCGACGGAGGCGACCTGGTCACGGAGCTGCGGCAGCGTGTGCCCGGAGAGCCGTTCGACCCGGACCAGGGCGTCCTGCGCGTTCTCGGCGCTCGTGATGTCCGCGCCGAACCAGGGCGTCGACGTCGAGCGGAGCGTGAAGGCCCCGACCTCGGCAGCGCGCACGAGGCGGGCCGAGAGCTCGGCCCGGCGCTCGGCGCCGATGCGGATCGTGACGTCGGGTCCCAGGCGGACGGTCGTGCCGGGGGCCGGGCGCTGCGCGGTGAGCCGGGCGAGGGCCTGCAGGGCCGCGTAGGCGGACACGCCCCAGGGCTCGCGGACCAGGTGCAGGGACTCGATGTAGCCCGAGAGCTGTGCGCGCGCACCCAGGAGTCCGTCGCGGACCCGCGCGACGGAGTCGGTGTCGGCGGTCTCCGCCTCGGCGGCCATGGCCCCGAGCAGACGGTGGGAGGCCGTGGTCCGCCACGTGGGTTCGGGGGCGATGTCGAGCAGCAGCCCGTCGAGCCCGAGCGCGGTGAGGCGGGTCGAGAGCGTCTCCGCGGAGCGCCGGTGGCCCGGGACGTAGAGGATGCTGCGGCCGCTCGCCGCGGCCTCGGCGACGACGGCGGCGATGGTCCCTGCGGTGTCGGCGCCCGGGGGCGCGTCGACGAACAGGTGGCTGCCGGTCGCGAGCGCGTCGATGACGTGGCGCTGCGCGGGGTCGAGGTCGCCCACGCCCCGTTCCTGGGTCGGGTCGGCGTCGCCGACGCGCGGGGCCGGGAGGTCGCGCGCGAGCGCGGTCGCAGCCTCCTCGGAGCCGGCGAGGGCTGCGACGACCTCGTGCCGTTCGAGGCCCGAGGCGAGCTCGTCGAGGTCGTCGACGAGGACCTGGCCGGGGTGGACGAACGTCCCGACGAGGACCCGCTGCGCGAGCTCGAAGTCGCCCAGCACCGCCTTGCCCACGGCCGTGATGCGGGCCAGGGCGTCCGAGGGGTCGAATCCCGCGGGGGTGAAGGCGCTGCGCGCGAGCGTCACGGGGTCGATCAACCCGCCGTGGGCGCGCAGCGTGCGCGCAAGGACGGGGTTGATCTCCACGGTCGGCTCGAGCGTGAGGTCGTAGTCGGTCTCGCTGTCACCGCGCGGGGTGAGCGTGAGGGGCCGCAGCAGGACGGGGGCACGCACGGTTCGCGGCAGGGCGGGCTCGGCGTCCGTGCCTTCGGCGCCGTCGCGCGCGGGCCCTTCTCCCTGCCCGACGGCGCCACCCGCCGTGGGCGGGGTCGTCGCGGTCTGCGGCGGGTCGCCGGGGTCCCCCGCGGCGGGGCCCGCGGGCAGGCCCGTGGCACCGTCGATGGTCCGGCTGTACGTGGTCCCGGCGACGTGCGCGAGGGCGGCGACGTCGTCGGTCGGGAGGCGGGAGGGCTCGCCCTCGGTCCAGGTGGTGACGCCGATCGCGAGGTAGGTCGGCGCGACCCCGTAGCGCTGGGCGTGCTCCTGCGAGCGGACGACCACGGCGCGTGCCCGGCGCCGCGCGGCGGGCAGGGAGGCCCCCTCGCGGAACAGGTTGGACAGTCGCGTCGGGCGCCCGGCGAAGAGCTGCGCCACGCCCGAGGGGTGGGCTGCGGTGAGGTCGACGACCGCGTCGCCCAGCAGACCGATGTCGGCGAGCGACGACCCGCCCGCGAGCTCGACGAGCGAGGCACGCCAGGACCGGACGGCGTCCTCGACGAGGTCGGCCGTGGTCGGCGGCTCGACGAGGGTCGGCCTTGCGAGCGTCGTGGATCCCTCGGTGGCCGAGGCCGCACCTCGGACGGCGCTGTCGTGCGCGTCCTGGTCGGTGAGCGGCCGGGCGGGATCGGCCACGGTCTCGCGGGCTGATGGGTTGCGGGCGGCTGCGTTCACTCTCGCACGCTAACCGCCCGGTCGACCGGAACCGGCACCGGCACGCCGGGGGCGGCGACTTCGGGTGGGTCACGGAGGGCGACGTCTGCACGCCGGCGACTACTGAGGGAGGGGTTCGGCACCTGGACGTCCGGAGCGCACCGTCGCGCTGCGGGGAAGGCCGAGAAGAGTGAGGACGGTGCGCACCGCGCAGGGGGCAGGCGATACGCACCGTCAGAGATGATTGTGCAAGGTCTTCGCGCGTTCGTCAAATGTGTCCACGAGTTCGTCGGCACGGAGATGGACGAGCGTCCAGTTCGATGTGTCGGATTGTTCGTGGACGTCCGCTCGGCGTTGTGTGCCCCCGCTCCCGCTCCGTCGCCCCGACGCAGCACGGCCACGCCTCGGGCGAGGCGTGGCCATGAGGTGAGCGGCGCCGTCGGGCAGGGAGGACACCCCGCGCCCGGCCGGGCGCCGTGGTCAGCCGAAGAGCTTGGACCCGTGCTTGAGCAGGACGCCCGCGATCATCAGGACGACCCACGTCGCCGTCAGGAACACGTCCGCGTCCGAGCGGACGAACGACAGCGCCCGCTCCTGCGCCCGGGCCGGCAGGTACAGGTTGTCCTCGATGATGTTCCAGTGCAGCAGCGTCATGAAGACGAGCGTCGTCGAGAGCGTGACGAGCAGGCACCAGGGGCACAGTGCGCCGATCACGAACATCGACTGGTAGAAGAGCCAGTAGGCGAAGATCAGGCCCAGCGTGTAGACGACCTGTGCGGAGAACATGAACCAGCGCGGGAACCGCACCCCGCCGAGGCTCGCGACCGCGATCGTGATGACCACCGGTTCCGCGATCAGCCCCAGGAAGGCGTTGGGGAAGCCGAAGAGCGACGACTGCCACGCGACCCCGACGGCGCCGCAGGACAGGACCTCGTTGACGTTGCACGAGAGCTCGGCCGCAGGGTTCGCCGCGAGCAGGACCGCGTCGTAGGACAGGACGAACGAGGCCGTGAGGCTGACCAGCGCGGAGAACAGCATGGTGCCGAACACCCACTGCCTGCTGTGCCGGAACCCCTTGACGCTCGACGGGTCGGTCCTGTGGTCGTCGTGCAGAACGTCGCTCATGCGTGATGCCCTTCCGGCGGTGGCCCCCGGCCATCCCCGGAAGCCCTTCCAGCCTAGAGGTGGCGACGAGGCTGGACCCGCCGGTGGGGCGTCTCGCGGACGGGTCGCGATCAGCAGATGGACGAAGGGTTGGCGAATGCCGGGAACAGATGGGCGGTGCGCACGTACGGGCTATTGCGGCGGGATACCGGAAAGGCCTCCTGGCGACGTGCGCGAAATGCGTGGCGCCTCTTCTTCTCAAAGACGTCCCGATCGTTCATGGGGTCATGTCGCCCGCACTCCGGGGAGCGATCGTGAATCGACGTCACAGGTATTTCGACGCCCGTCCGGGCCCTCACCCTTCTCACGTCGTGCCGGTCCGTCGCCCGGGCTGGCCGGTCGCCTCGCCAGGCCTCTCGCCTCGCGGCGGGTGCCGGAGGCACGGCGACCTCCGTCCACTCCCCGGGGTGATGCCGTTCAGGCAATCGCCGACAGGAAATCACGGTCGACGAAACCGTCCGACGCCCGATCCCCTGTCGGCCGCCCGAGCTCAGGGCCACCCCTCCGAGAATTCAGTACGGTTTTCAACTACTTGCACGCCGGGTGCGGCGCTCGTCGTGAACTCGGCATTCTCAGGCCTCCCCCGAGCCCGCGACGGGACTTTCACTCCTGCCTCGCACGCCTTTCGACCGCCGTGCGGAACCCACCGCACCCCCGGCCAGACCGGCCTGCCCGACGCGCACCTCCGCGCGCCCCGGTGTAGACCGGGACCAGGGGCGCGACGCGCCCACCGGCCGCGAAGGAGCCGCCATGCCGATCGGGTATCTGGTCCCCGTGCTGCTCGTCGCGTGCTGCACGTCTGCCTCGCTCAGCCCGGCCCGCCGACCCCCGCGGCTGGGCCGTCTCTCCTTCCGGATGAGCGTCCTCGTCAACGAGCAGCCGTTCGCCCTGCTGCTCGTCCTGGGCGCGATCACGGCGCTCGCGCTCGCCGACGGAGACGTCGAGACGACCGGAGGGCGCGTGGCACTCGTCCTGGCCGTGCTGACCTCCCTCGGTCTTGTCCTGGTCGCCCGACGCGGCCTACGGGCAGCGCCCGCGCTCGACCACGCCCTGGTCGACGGTCTGCGCGCAGGACCGGGCACCGTCACGAACCAGGGACTGCCCTGGGCACGGATCCTCCTGGCCCCGTTCGCGGTGCGGCGACGCGACGTCGAGCGCCTGGCCGACCTGCCCTACGGCGGTGTCGGCGACAACGGGGTCGGGGGCGACGGGGGCGGCGCCGCCAGCCATGACTCACGGGGCCGCGAGCACCGGCTCGACGTGTACCGCCCCCGGGTGCGCCCGGCCGACGGGCCGACCCTCGTCTACTTCCACGGCGGCGGCTACGTGAGCGGGCGCAAGGAGCTCGAGGCCCGCGCGATGCTCTCGCGGCTCGCGAGCCGCGGGTGGGTGTGCGTGAGCGCGAACTACGGCCTGCGCCCGACGACGAACTTCCCCGGCCATCTGGTCGACGCCAAGCGGGTGCTGGCCTGGGTCCGGGAGCACGGCGCAGCGTACGGCGCCGACTCGAGCCGCGTGCTCGTCGCGGGCAGCTCAGCGGGCGCGCACCTGGCGTCGCTCGCGGCCCTCACTCCCCGCAACCCGCGGTTCCAGCCCGGCTTCGAGGACGCCGACACCTCCGTGGCCGGGGCCGTGTGCCTCTACGGCTACTTCGGCGAGTACTACGGGAGCGGCCGCGACCGCGAGGTGGAGTCGGCGCCGGATGCCTACCTGCACCCCGCCGCTCCCCCGTTCCTCGTGGTGCACGGGGATCAGGACACCCTGGTCCCGGTCGAGGGGGCACGACAGTTCGTGGCGGACCTGCGCGAGGTCTCGACGAGCCCGGTCGTGTACGCCGAGCTGCCCGGGGCGCAGCACGGGTTCGACCTGTTCCACTCGGTGCGGTTCGACGCCGTCGTCACGGCGGTCGAGGAGTTCGCGGACCGGGTGCTGGCGGCGCGGGGCCGGGCGCCGGAGGTGCCGGTCGAGCGGCGCGAGGAGAGGTGAGGCGGGATGGCCCCGACCTGAAGCTGCGGGACGGGGTGGTGCGCCTGGCCAGATTCGAACTGGCGACACCCGCTTTAGGAGAGCGGTGCTCTATCCCCTGAGCTACAGGCGCGTGGGCGCGATCACGGCGGACCGGGCCCGGTGGGACGCCCGACAGCCTAGCGTCCCGGCCCGGCAGTGTCCCAACCCGCGCGCTCCACGAGCCCGATCGCGTACTCGGGCCAGAACTGACCGGCGGCCGGGTCGCCGCGGTCGCACTCGCCGTCGGACTCCCCGGGGACCTTGACCCAGAGGAACGCGTCGAGGGCGCTGCCGTCGTCGACCGCGCCGGGCTTCTCGCCGAGCGCCCGCCCGGCGGGGTTGCACCAGTCGAGCGGCCCGTCGCCGAGGGGCCCGAGCCCGTTGCGCGACGTGTCGATGACGTAGCGCGTGCCGAGGAGCGCGGCGAGCCGGTCGGCGTAGGCGCGCTCGTCGGCCGTGCTGCGGAAGTTCGAGACGTTGGTCGCGAAGCCGCGCGCGTCGTCGATCCCGGCCTGCCGCAGCCGGTCGGCCATGGTCGGGGCGTCGAGCCACGCCGAGTTCCCCGCATCGAGATAGACGCTCGCGCCCGCGTCCGCGAGCGCCGTGGTCGCCTGCCGCAGGAGCCCGGCTCGGTCGCCCTGCTCGGGGCACGCGCCGAGGTCGGGCAGGGCGTCGGGTTCGAGCACGACGGCGGTGCGTGTGCCGCGCAGACCGTCGGCGACGGCCTGGGCGAAGGCCGGGTACTCCTCGGGGGTGAGGCCGCCCGCGGAGAACGACCCGCAGTCGCGGGCCGGGATCGCGTAGACCGTGACGATGCCGGTGCGTCCGGCCTCGTTGGCGGCGGTCGCGTAGTCGCGCACGAGGGCCTCGGCCTCCGCGGGCTCGAACCAGTCCCCGACCCACAAGGACGCGCCCGCCTCGCTGATGACGCCGAGCGCCGCGGCGGCGTCGGGGTCGTTCGCCCGGAGCGCCTCGGCGGCGTGCACGGACTGCATGTCCGGGTGGGCGTAGGGCGCGCCCGCGAGGAAGGGGTTCGCGTCGGCCCCTGCGGGCTCGACGGGGGCCGCCGGGGGCGCCTCGGCCGTGGCGGTCTCGCGCGGCGGCTCGGCGGCCTCGGGCACCCCGGGAGTGCACGCCCCCAGCCCGACGGCGAGGATCACCGCTCCCGCCGTGGTCGCGGTCAGGTGTCGGTCGGCTCGCGCGCGCATGTCTCCCCTGTCGTGGTGCGGGCGGCCGGGCCGGGTGGGGCGGGCCGCCTCGGGCCGACGGCGCCCGGTGGTGCGGCGTCGGCGGCTCGCACGCTACGCCGTCGGGGGTGGCTCCGCGCCGTCGTCCCACGGTGGAGGACGCCCCGGGCGTCAGAACGAGCGTGGACTCTGGCTCACGCTCGTTCTGACGACCCGCTGGTCACACCGCCGTGAGCGCCTCCGTGGGGGACATCCGCGCGGCCCGCACCGCGGGGTACAGCCCGGCGACGGCCCCGATCCCGAGCGTCGCGACGAGCCCGCCCACCACGACCACGGGCGGGACGGAGACCGGCCACTCCTGGGACGTGGCGTACCCGGCCGTGATGCCGATCCCGATGAGGACCCCGGCGGCCCCGCCCATGAGCGAGAGCACCAACGACTCCACGAGGAACTGGCCCCGGATCTGCCCCCTGGTCGCGCCCAGCGAGCGGCGCAGGCCGATCTCGGCGCGTCGTTCGAGGACCGAGATGACCATGGTGTTGGCGACCCCGATCCCGCCCACGAGCAGCGCGACCGCCCCGAGCCCGACGAGCAGCCCTGTGAACGCCTCGTCGGTGGCCTGCTGGGCCGCGAGCGCGTCGGAGGGACGTGAGACGTCGACCTCGTTGGGCGCCTGCGGGTTGGCCGTGGCGCCGAGGACGCCACGGACCTGCTCGACGGCGTCCTCGCGGGTGCGCGTGTAGATCATGGTCGGCAGCTCGTCCCAGTCCAGGTAGGTCACCGCGGCCTCGCGGCCCACGAGCGCCCCGAGGTCCATCTCGGGGGCGAGCGGCACGGGGTCGAGGATGCCCACGACCGTGAACCACTCACCGCCGATCCACACCTTGACCGCCGGGTCCGGGGTCGTGATCCCCAGGCGCTTCGCGGTGGTGTGCCCCAGGACGACGGCCGGGTACCGCGCCGTCGCCTCCGAGAGCCAGGCCCCGTCCGCCACGGTGCCCCCGATGGACTCGAGCAGGTCGAGGTCGGCCGCGTACACGCCGATCCCGCCCGACTCCCCCGTCGGGACCAGGTCCGAGCGGTACGCCTTGGCGTCGAGCTGAGCGACCGACGTCGCGTTCTCGACGGGCGCGATCCGGCGCACCATGTCGACCGCCTCGGACGGCAGGGTCGCGGCCTCGCCGAACAGGTCGGTCCCGGGCGCGACACGCAGCAGGTTCGTCCCGAGGGCCGTGAGCGTCCGGTCGAGCTCGGCCCGAGACGAGCTGGAGATCCCGACGACCGCGACCATCGCCGCGATGCCGATCGCGATGCCCAGCGCCGAGAGCACGGCCCGCAGCGGGCGGGTGCGCAGCCCGGTCGCGCCGACGCGCAGGACGTCGGGCGGCCCGAGGCGCGCGGGGCGCAGCGTGGTCAGCACGGTGCCTCCTCGTCGGTCGTGGCCACCCGGGCGTACGGGGCGTAGGGGGCGGCGGCACCCGCAGCACCCGCGAGGACCGTGCCCGCCCCGCCCGGGGGCAGGGTCCCGTCCGCGACGATCTCGCCGTCGCGCATCGCGACCTGCCGGGGCAGGGAGGCTGCGAGCTCGCGGTCGTGCGTGATGATGACGACGGTCGTCCCGGCCGCGTTGAGCCCCCGCAGCACGTCCATGACACCGGCCCCGGCGGCCGTGTCGAGCGCGCCCGTGGGTTCGTCGGCGAGCAGCAGGGGCGGGTCACCGACGACGGCGCGCGCGATCGCGACGCGCTGCTTCTCACCGCCCGACAGCTCGTGCGGACGGTGCGTGAGCCGGTGTCCCAGGCCCACGCGCTCGAGGGCCTCGGCGGCCCGGCGGCGTCGCTCGCGCCGTCCGACCCCCCGGTACAGGAGCCCGTCGGCCACGTTGTCGAGGGCGGAGACCCCGACGGCCAGGTGGAACTGCTGGAAGACGAACCCGATGCGGCTCGCGCGCAGCGCGGACACCTCGCGGTCGTCGAGGTCCTCGACGAGGAAGTCGTCGATCAGGACCCGGCCCGAGGTGGGCCGGTCGAGCGTCCCGATGACGTTGAGCATGGTCGACTTCCCCGAGCCCGACGGCCCGACGATCGCGAGCAGCTCACCGCGGTGGACGTCCAGGTGGACGTCGCGCAGCGCGGCGACGCCGCCCGGGAAGACGCGGGACACCTCGTGCAGGGTCACGACGGGCCCGCCGCCCGCACCGCCGTCGGTGCCCGGCGAGCGGGCACCCGTCGCGGTGTCCCAGGTCTCCGGGTGGGCCACGGCGTCGCGCGCGACGGAGACCGCGCTCACGACGGCATCCCGACGACGTCGCCCTCGGCCACGTCGCCCGTGATCTCGACGCTCCCGTCGGCGAACATCCCGGTGTCCACGGCCACGATCCGGGTCGTGCCGTCCTCGACGACCTCGACCCCGTACCCGCCCTCGGCGAGCGCGAGGAGGGCCGCGACGGGCACGGTCAGGACGTCGGGGCGCTCGGCCGCGACGAACGTGACCTTGACCGAGCCCGCATCGGCGTCGGTCCCGTCGGGGAGCGTCACGGTCACGGGGACCGTGGTCTTGTCGGAGGCGCCGGGCATGCCGCTCTCGTCCTCGACCACCTCAGGGCTCCCGACGGCGGAGACCACCGCTTCCGTCGTCGCGCCTCCCGGCAGCTCGACCGTCACGGTGCCGCCCTCGACGGCCCGGTCGCGGTCGGCGACGTCGAGGTCGACCGAGATCGCCCGGTCGACCCCCGTCGTCGTGAGGACCTCCGCGGCTGCGGCCTCGCCGACGCGCACCTTGAGCGCGTCGACCCGCACCGGCCCCTCGGCCACGAGGACGTCGGACGGGCCGACCGCGCCCGTCTTCTCGACCCCGCGGTCCTTCTGCCACTTCTTGACGGCCTGGGCGGTCGATTCCGTGAACTTCGTGTCCACGGTGAAGCCCGTGTAGCCCAGGGCCTTGAGGTTCTCCTCGAGCTGGCGCACGTCCTCGCCCTCGGTGCCCGTGCCCAGCTCGCGGTACACGGGAAGCGTGCCGAGCAGGAGCACGGTCGGGCGTTCGTCGACCTTGAAGAGCACTCCCCCACGGTCGACGACGTCGCCCACGCCCGGCAGCCACGTCACCGTCCCCCCGCCCCCGCCCTCGGCTCCGCCGGCCCCTTGCTGCCCACGCGCGACGGCCTCGCCGTAGCCGAGCGTGCCCTTGACGGTCGAGCGCTGCACGAGGGTCTGCCGGGTCACGGTCGCGGTCTCCTCGGGACCTGTCGCGGCGGGTGCAGGGTCGTTCCCGCGGCCGAACCCCGTCAGCGCCAGCACGACGCCCGCGCCGATCACGACGGTGCCCACGACCCCGCCGACCACGAGCCCGCGGCGACGGCGCTTCGGGCTCGGCGCCCCGGGCACCGCGCTCCGGCGGCTCACTCGTCGCCTCCGGGCACGCTCTCGTGCACGCTGAGCCCGGCGCCGGACCCGGACTCGTTGCAGGCCTCGAGCGCGGCCTCGAAGGCCTCCATGTCGTCCCCCACCGACCCGGCCGCGGTCATCCCGCCGTTCGGGTCGGGGTCGGGCATGTCCATGCCGTGGTCACGCATGCACTTGGCGAAAGCGCGCTGGGCCTCGAGGTCCTCGGGGGTCATCTTCACGGGCTCCCCGCCGTTCGGCATGAACTCCCGGCAGGCGTCGAAGGCCGCGTCCATCTCGTCCATGCTGCCCGCCTCGACGGTGCCCGACGTGACCGACAGCCCCCCGTCGGAGTCCGGGTCGGGCATGTCGACGCCGTTGTCGCGCATGCAGCTCGCGAACTGCCGCGCCATGTCGTCGCGCTCGGCGTCGGTCATGTCGTCGAACGACTTCTCGTCCTCCGTCTGGCCGGTCTCGCCCTTCCCGCCGCCGGCGCTCGCGACGTCCGGGGCGTCGTCGGGCGCGCAGGCCGAGAGCGTGACCGTGAGCAGGGCGACGACGAAGGCCGCGGCGGCCGAGCGCCGGCGCACCACGGGGCGGGCCGCGCCACCGGGGCGGGTCTGGGAGATGTTCATGATGATCCTCACGTCGGGAACGGGTTCAGGAGCAGTCCACCCGACCCCCTGTGAGGCCCTCGTGAGCCGCGACCTCACAGAGATCTCACAGCGCCCACCGGCATGCTCCTGGTGTGCGAGTACTGGTGGTGGAGGACGAGGAGCTCATCGCGCAGGCCGTCGCGACGGGCCTGCGTCGCCTCGCGATGGCGGTCGACGTCGCGCTCGACGGGCACGAGGCGTTGGCGCGGATCGACGTGAACGCGTACGACGTCGTCGTGCTCGACCGGGACCTGCCCGGCGTCCACGGCGACGACGTGTGCCGGGCGATCGTGGCCTCGGACGGGGACTCGCGCGTCCTCATGCTCACGGCGTCGGGCGGCGTGCTGGACCGGGTGACCGGGCTCGACCTCGGCGCCGACGACTACCTCGTCAAACCGTTCGCGTTCGCCGAGCTGAGCGCCCGCGTCCGGGCCCTGGGACGCCGGGCCCGCCCTGCGGCGCCGCCCGTGCTCGAACGCTCTGGCCTGCGCCTCGACACGAGCCGGCACGAGGTCTACCGGGAGGGGCGCTTCGTGCACCTGTCGCGCAAGGAGTTCGGCGTCCTGGAGGAGCTGCTGCGAGCCGACGGCCGGCCCGTCTCGGCCGAGCACCTGCTCGAGAAGGTGTGGGACGAGAACATCGACCCGTTCACGGGCGTCGTGCGCTTCACCATCAAGCAGCTCCGCCGCAAGCTCGAGGACGCGTCGCTCGTCGAGACCGTCACGGGCGTCGGGTACCGGGTCCCGTGAGGCTCCCCCGCCCCGCGCTGCGCCCGACCCTGCGGGCCCGCCTCACGGCCGTCTACGCCGCCGCGTTCGTCGTCGCAGGAGCGGTGCTCATCGCGGTCCTGTACGTCCTGCTCGCGGCGGCGATCGACCGGCAGCCGGTCGACTCGGTCGGCCTCGCGGTGGGCGCGGTCGAGGCGGCCGACCTCGGTACGTACTCGACCCTCGACCCGTCGCTGACGGCCGAGCTCGTCGCGGGGCAGACCTTCCCGCTGCACGCCGCGGAGACCGTGGACCCCGCGATGACCCTCTCGAGCGGGGCCGACACGTTCGCCGACCTGCGCAAGGTCGTCGAGATCAACAACCAGGAGGCCCGCGACGCGACCCTGCGCAACGTGCTCACCTGGTCGATCCTCGCGCTGCTCGGGATCGGCGTCCTCGCGGTCGGCTTCGGGTGGGTCATGTCGTCGCGTGTCCTCGCCCCGCTGCACCGGATCACGGCCACCGCCCGCCGCGTCGCGGACGACAACCTTCACGAGCGCATCGCGCACACCGGCCCCGACGACGAGCTCAAGGACCTGGCGGACACGTTCGACCAGATGCTCGAACGCCTCGACCGGGCGTTCGACGGCCAACGACGCTTCGTGTCCAACGCCTCGCACGAGCTGCGCACCCCGCTGACGATCACCCGTACCGTCCTCGAGGTCGCGCTCGACGACCCCGGCACGCACGACGACGCGCGCCACCTGGGCGCGACGCTGCTCGCCGTGAACGCACGCCAGGAGCGCCTCATCGAGGGCCTCCTGACGCTCGCCGCCGTGGACCAGGCGCCGCTCGTCCCCGAGCCCGTCGACCTCGCCGAGGTCGCCGCACAGGCCGTCGCGACCGCGGGGCGCGCGGCCCGCGACGCCGACGTCGACCTGCACCTCGACGCCGAGCCGACCCCGACGCAGGGCGACGCGGTCCTGCTCGAACGCCTCGTCCAGAACCTCGTCGACAACGCCGTGCGCTACAACGAGGCGGGCGGCCGCGTGGCCGTCGCGACGCGCCCCGGCCCGGACGGGTCGGTCGAGGTCGCAGTCTCCAACACGGGCCCCGTCGTGCCGTCCTACGAGGTCGAGGCGCTGTTCGAGCCGTTCCGGCGGCTCGGACGCGACGGCGCCGTGGCCGACCGCCGCGGCGGCTACGTGCGGGGCGGCGTGGGGCTGGGACTGTCGATCGTCCGCTCGGTCACGACCGCGCACGGCGGCCAGGTCTCGGCCGAGCCGCGCGAGGGCGGTGGGCTCACGGTCGTCGCGCGGCTGCCGGGCACGCGGGGACCCGTCAGCCCGGCATCGGCACCGGCACGTCCGAGCCGCCCTCGACCGTTCGCCGCGCTCCCATCTGGATGATCGCCGGGGCTGGCACGAACCCTCCCGCGACGAGCGCCTCGCCCTGACGGAAGAACGGCGTGGCCGCGAGCAGCTCGGGCGGCGCGAAGCCGTAGACGCTCTCGAGCTCGGCCAGGTCGGCAGGCGAGCTCATGCGCATGACGATCACGTTGTCGCACTGCGAGAGCACGTTGGGGTGGATCTTGGAGGGCCGCTGCGTCGAGAGCAGCAGCCACAGCCCGAACTTCCGCCCCTCGGCGGCGATCTGGATCACCCGCTCGGTCGTGAGGCGCTGGAGCTGGGTCGCGGGCTCGGCCGAGACCACGTTGTGCGCCTCGTCGATCACGACGAGGCGAGGCTTGCGCTCGGCCCGGCCCGCCCACAGGTCGTCGAGCAGCGCGAGCGAGACCGCGAGCTGCTCCTCGTGCGTGTGCAGGCTGCCGAGGTCGACCACGACCGCGCGCGGCCCCTCGTCGAGCACCTCGCTGACCGACTGCCCGACACCCGCCCACACGTCCCAGTCCAGGATCCCCAGGTTCTCGACCCGCTGGGCGAGGCGCAGCGCGTCGGGCTCACCCGTCGCGCGCAGCGCCGACGGGATCGAGTGCGGGTTGAGCATGCCCTCGGCCGCGATGCTCCGGTGACCTGCCGCGGCCGCGCCGACCGCGCCCGCGAGGTCCCCCGGCCCTGCGGCGTTCTCGAGCATCCGCAGGAACGTGTTGTACTCGCCGCGGTCGGTCAGCGGGTCGAGCTGCAGGACCGCAGCCTGGCTCGCGGCCTCCATCGCGGTGAGCCGGGCCGTCACCGGGTGGTGGTCGCCGTCGTTGCGCAGGACGCGCACGTCGAGCTCGCGCAGGCGTGCGGCGTCGTCGGGCGACGCGGTCTCGAGCAGCTCGCCGATCCGCACGAAGTCGGAGTTCGGGTCGAGGATGACCATGGGCAGGTCGGTGTCGATGAGGAGCTGTTCGAGGAGCACCCCGAGCGCGTACGTCTTGCCCGAGCCCGACTGCCCGCACAGGAACGTGTGCCGGTTGAAGCGGTGCGGCTGGAGCAGGGCGTCGACGTTCCCGCGGCTGTGGTGCAGCTCGCCGATGCGCAGGGTCGCGCGCTCGCGCGCCTGGAGGGCTTCGAGCACCCCGGCACCGGCGGGCGTGAGGTCGTGCGACGTGAACGGGTCGCCCCCGGACCCGACCACCGTGCCGTCGGGGCGCAGCTCCCCGAGGACCCGCCCGTGCCCGACGGCGTCGCCCGCCTTGGTCGCGCGCGTCAGGACCTGCCCCATCACCAGGGCGTCGCCGGGGTGCTCGGCCGCCTCCGGGAACGTGACGCCGATCGTCACGAAGTCCCCCGGCCCGATGCTCGACTCCCTCGGCAGGCGGTACGTGAACCGGCGTCCGTCGAAGGACTCGGCGAGCGTGGTCTCGGTCGTCATGCGGGGCCTCCGGGGTCGCAGGTCGCGGTGCACGACAAGGATCGACCCGCACGCCCGGAAGCGCACCCGCAGGCGAGGACGCGGGCCGGTCGGACCGGGCTAGGGCCGCCGCTCGTACGTGAGGAACCGGAACCGGACGCCGTCGGCCGAGGTCTGCCAGTCCTCGAGGACCTCCCCCGCACCGCCGGGGCCACCCGGTGAGCCCGCGAGCGCCCAGTCGCCGTCCGGACCGGCTGCGAGCGCGGGCGCGAACGCGTCGCCGTCCACCTCGAGGTCGATCTCCGTGACGATGCAGCGGTGCGCGAGGGGCAGGGTCGCGGCGTACACCTGCGCGCCGCCCATGACCCAGACCTGTCCCGAGCCCGACTCCTCGGCGGCTGCCGACGCGCGCGCCAGCCCTTCCTCGACGGACGGGGCGACCACGACGCCGGTGCCGGTCCCGCCCGGGCGGGCGGCGCCGTCGGGCAGCCAGTCCTCCTGGCGCGTGACGACCACGTTGAGCCGACCCGGCAGGGGGCGGAAGCGCGGCGGGAGCGAGTCCCACGTGACGCGGCCCATGAGGACCGGGTGGCCCGTGGTGACGCGGCGGAAGTGCGCGAGGTCCTCGGGCAGGTGCCACGGCATCCTACCGCGGGCCCCGATGACGGGACGGCCCGCGGCGTCGCGCGCCTGGGCCCAGACCAGTCCGAGCACCGGACGGCTCACACGGCCACCGGGGCCTTGATCGTCGGGTGGTGCTGGTAACCCACGACCTCGACGTCCTCGTACGTGTAGTCGAACAGCGAGTCGCGCGGGGCCAGGCGCAGCGTCGGGGCCGGGTAGGCCTCACGGCTGAGCTGCTCGCGCACCTGCTCGACGTGGTTGTCGTAGATGTGGCAGTCGCCGCCCGTCCACACGAAGTCGCCGACCTCGAGGCCGGACTGCGCCGCGACCATGTGCGTGAGCAGCGCGTACGACGCGATGTTGAACGGGACGCCGAGGAACAGGTCCGCGCTGCGCTGGTAGAGCTGGCACGAGAGCCTGCCGTCGGCCACGTAGAACTGGAACATCATGTGACAGGGTGGCAGCGCCATGCCCCCGAGCTCGCCCACGTTCCACGCCGAGACGATCATCCGGCGCGAGTCCGGGTTGGTGCGCAGCGTCTCGAGGACCTGGCTGACCTGGTCGACGTGCTGGCCGTCGGGCGTGGGCCACGAGCGCCACTGGACGCCGTACACGGGGCCGAGCTCGCCGTCCTCGTCGGCCCACTCGTCCCAGATCTTCACGCCGTGCTCCTGGAGCCAGCGCACGTTCGAGTCGCCGCGCAGGAACCACAGCAGCTCGTAGACGATCGACTTCAGGTGCACGCGCTTGGTCGTGACGAGCGGGAAGCCCTGCGACAGGTCGAAGCGCATCTGGTGGCCGAACACGCTGCGCGTCCCCGTCCCCGTGCGGTCCGACTTGTGCGTCCCGGTCTCCAGGACGAGCCGGAGAAGGTCCTCGTAGGGCGTGGGAATCGGCTGCTGCGCGGGCATGTTGCGAGTGTAGGCAAACCGATCACCGCAGCGCGCTCCGGACCACGAGGTGTCCTGCGGTCCGAACACCCGGATCGGCACCACCCCGAGGATGGGAAGATCAACAGCATGACGAACCCCACAGCCGCAGCCGAAGAGATCCCCGCGTCGTCCCCGTCCCCGGCGGACGCCCTGTGGGTCGAGCGCACCGGCACCCGCACGTACACCGGCTTCTCCGCGCGTGGCGCGAGCGTGTCGATCGGCCCGGCGAGCGCGGGTGCCGTCTTCACCCCGGGCGAGCTCCTCAAGATCGCGCTGGCCGCGTGCGCGGGCATGAGCAGCGACGCGCCGTTCGCGCGCCGCCTGGGCGACGACTACGAGGTGACGATCCGCGTCGACGGCGCCAAGGACATGGCCGAGGACCGCTACACGGCCATCACCGAGCACTTCGAGATCGATCTGACGGGCCTCGAGGACGACGCGCGCGAGCGTCTCCTGAAGGTCGCGGACCGCGCGATCGAGACCACGTGCACCGTAGGGCGAACGGTCAAGAACGGTGCGACAGTGGAGCACACCTTCGGCCCGGTCGTGGGTGCGGTCGGCGAGTGATCGCCGCCTGATCCCGCGGTCTCGGTCGCGGGGTCACCAGGAGCCACAGGAGGGAGTCGTCCGATGGGTCGCAAGAAGAAGGACACCGACACCCAGATGGCCGTCTGGGGAACGTCGGACAGCGTACGACCGGTGCCGCAGCCGCACTCGCACCTGACGGCGGTCCAGGACGCCCCCGAGGGGGCGCCGGCCGACGACTGGGGCGACCTGCGCAGCACGCCCCTGCTCGACGCCGCGCTCGACAAGGCCGTCACCATCCCGTCGTCCGTCATCCACGCGCACGTCGACGGGCTGCGCCGCCGCAACCCGCACGCGTCGCCCGCACAGATCATCGGCATCCTCGAGCGCGAGTACCTCATGGTCATCGGCACGGCCGGGGGCGCGGTCGGGGCGGCCGCGGCCTTCCCGGCGGTCGGCACGGGCGTGGGCATCGCGCTGACCGCGAGCGACGTCGCGACGTACTTCGGGTCATCGGCCGCGTTCTCGCTCGCGGTCGCGGACGTGTACGGCTTCGAGGTCGACGACGCCGCGCGCCGCCGCGCCCTCCTCCTCGCGTCGGTCCTCGGGGACAAGGGCTCGCAGCAGGTCGAGAAGGCCGTGGGCGGGTCCGCGATGGCGTGGGGCAAGGTCCTCATGACGAGCATGCCGGCGAGCACGCTCAAGCAGGTCAACAAGGCCCTGACGAACAAGTTCCTGCGGACCCAGATGGTCAAGCACGGGGGCCTCGCGATCGGGCGGCTCGTGCCGTTCGGCGTGGGCGCGGTCGTGGGGGTCGCGGGGTCCCGCGCGCTCGGCAAGACCGTGATCAGCCAGTCGCGGCGGGCCTTCGGTCCACCGCCGCAGGCGTTCCGGCCCGTGCTGGAGGTCGTCGAGGTGCCCGACGGCGCCGCTCCCCCGCTGCTCGTCCCCGCACCAGCCGACCGGCTCGGCATCGTCGACGCCCCGGTGCGCGGTGCGGGACCCGGAGTGGTCGACGAGGCCGCCGAACGGGACGCCGCTCGCCGGGCCGGAGGCTCGGCCGGGACGGACGGCACGCCGCGCGGCATCCGGTCGGTGCGCTGGCGCCGACCCAGGAAGACTTCGTGACGCCTGAGGACCAGGGGGGTCGCGCGTCGACGCCCGGCCGCGTCGAGCTCACGCACGTGCTCCCGCTCAGCGCCGAGCGTGCGTTCGCGCTCGTCGCCGACGTGCGGACACACCCGCGGTGGGTGCCGCTCAGCCGCGGGGTGTTCCACGGTCCCGAGGGTTCGCCGGTGCCCGCGACCGCCTGGCGTCCGGGCGTCGGCGCCGAGTTCACGATGGTCTCGGGACCGTTCGCACCCCAGGGAGCGCCGGGCTTCCCCGACCGGATGCGGATCACCCGCTGGGAGCCGCCCGGCGACGAGGGGCAGGCGGGTCGCGCGACGTACCTGAAGCTCGGGCCGGCGCTGCTCGGGGAGGCGGGGATCGTCGTCGTGCCCCTCGCCGGCCACCACCTGCCCGCCACGACGCCGCACGAGCCCGTCGCGCGGTGCGCCGTGACCTGGTGGGAGGACGTGTACCTCGCCGGTCCGCTGCCCCGGGCCGTGACTGCGCCGTTCGCGGCACGCGTGCTGGACCTCATGATCCGGCTGTCGCTGCACCGTCTGGACACGATGGTGGCCCGGGGCTGAGCCCCCCCTCCGCACGGCCCTGCCCCCCGGCCCCCGGTGCCGAACATGCGGGTGGCGTTCGCCGAACACGCGGTGGGCGTCGGGATCCGACTGGATTCCGACGCCCACCGCATGTTCGGCACCGTGGGGTCAGGCCTCCGAGGCCGGGGACTCCGGGCTCGGCGGCGTCTCGGCGTCCGGCGTCTCCGCCGGACCCGCGAGGATCAGGTAGAGCTCGCGCCGCGCGCGCTCGAGGAGCGCGGCGGCCTGGGCCACCTGGGCGTCCGAGCCGGACCGGGCGACCTGCCTGAGGGCCTCGGCGACCTGCTGGAGCGCCCCGCGGAGCTGGCGGGCCGGGCGGACCCCGCCGTCGGCGGCGTCCTGCCACGGCGTGCCGAGCTCGTCGGCGTGCTCGGTGACGTAGGTGCGACCGTCGTCGGTGAGGCTCGCGAGCTTGCGCCCGCCCTCGGCCGTGATGGTCACGAGGCCCTCGTCCTCGAGCAGGCTCAGCGCGGGGTAGATGGCGCCGGGGCTCGGCCGCCACGTGCCCGAGGTGCGCTCGCCGATCTCCTGGATGACCTGGTAGCCGTGCATGGGCTCCTCGGCGAGGAGGAGCAGGATCGCGGCGCGGATGTCGCCGCGCCCGGCACGACCGCCCGGTCCGCGGCCACCGGGGCCGCGGTGTCCGCGACCGCGCGGGCCGCCGCCCGGGCCACCAGGGCCGGCGCCCGGGCCACCAGGGCCGGCGCCCGGCCCGCCGCGGTGCCCGCGGGGGCCGCGGCCCTCGAAGCGGTCGTCGAAGCGCTCGTCGTGGCCGTGGTGGCCCGGGTGGCCCGGGTGGTCGTGATGGTCGTGCCCGTCAGGACGGGCGGACCCGTCAGGACGACCGGCACGGTCAGGACCGGCCCCGTCGGGTCGTCCGCCGCGGCCGCCGCGCGGGCCACCGGGGAAGTCAGCGTCGGGTCCGAAGCCCTCGGGCTGGGGGAAGTCGTCGCGTCGGCGACGGGGTCGGCCCCCGAAGGGGTCGAAGGCGCCGGCGCGGCCGGAGCGGTCGCGGGGCGGGCGGGAAGAGTCTGGGTGCTGATGGGGGGTACGCATGGGGTGTCTCCTGACGAGTCCGTGTGTCTGTGGGGGGGGCCCTCCGCAGGGGCATGCCGAGCGATGGGCTCGGGGGACGGGTGCCGGCGGGTTCTCGTCGGTCCTCCGACGGGTCCTCGGCCTGGCATCCGGGTCGTCGACGCTGCGCGGCCTGTGCCGCACTCTCCGCGTCGATGAGTTAAAGATATATCGTTGACGTATCGATAGTCAACCCCGGATCTCGATCGGGTTGCGGAGCCCGCGCGGGAACCGTCCAGGTCGTACAGTGACGGGAAGGCCCCGGGCACTCGCGCCACGGGACCGGCAGTCGCTCAGCAGTCACCGTGCAACGACGCACACCCCGCACCGTCGCACGTCCCACGCCCGCTCCGGACCAGACAGAGGCGCAGATGACGACCAGCACGCCCGGACCCACGCAGGTCCCCCGGCACTACCTGATGTGCCGCCCCACGTACTTCACGGTCAGCTACGAGATCAACCCGTGGATGGACCGCGCCCGCCCGGTCGACACCGCGCTCGCCGTCTCGCAGTGGGAGCGCCTGCGTGACGTCTACCTCGACCTCGGGCACCGCGTCGAGCAGATCGACCCCGAGCCCGGCCTGCCCGACATGGTCTACGCGGCCAACGGCGCTACCGTCGTCGACGGCCTGGTCTACTCGGCCCTGTTCCGCCACCCCGAGCGGGCGCCCGAGGGCCCGGCCTACCTCAAGTGGTTCGCCGACCGCGGGTACGTGACCCACACGGCCGACCACGTCAACGAGGGCGAGGGCGACCTCCTCGTCGCAGGCGACGTCGTCCTGGCCGGGACCGGGTTCCGCACCGAGCGCAGCGCGCACCAGGAGGCAGCCGACCTGTGGGGCCGCGAGGTCGTCACGCTCGAGCTCGTCGACCCGCGCTTCTACCACCTCGACACCGCGCTCGTCGTCCTGCGCGGCAGCGAGGGCGCGCCGCGTGTCGCGCCGGGCGGCACGCCGCCGCCGTTCCTCACTCCCCTGCCCGACGGCGCCGCGCACCCCCTCGACCCGCCGCACCCCGGCGCGGCTCGTGCTGCGGTCGAGGTGCCCGTGGACCTCGCGTACTACCCGCCGGCCTTCTCGCCCGCGTCCCAGGAGCTCCTGGCCGAGCGCTTCCCCGACGCGCACCACGCGACCGAGGCCGACGCCCTGGTGCTCGGCCTCAACGCGGTGAGCGACGGGCGGCACGTCGTCCACGCCCCGGCAGCGACCCACTTCGCGGGCGCCCTCGCCGAGCGCGGCTACGAGACGCTCGCGGTCGACACGTCCGAGCTCCTGCGCGGCGGCGGCGGCGCCAAGTGCTGCACGCTGGAGATCCGCTCGTGAGCGCCCAGAGCCAGACGGCCCCCGCCTCCGCGACCACTGCCGGTGCAGCACCCGACCACCTCGCGCACAACTACCACCCGCTGCCCGTGACCATCGCCACGGGCGAGGGCGCCTGGGTCACCGACGTCGACGGTCGGCGCTACCTCGACCTGCTCGCCGGGTACTCGGCGCTGAACTTCGGGCACCGCCACCCGGCGCTCGTCGAGGCCGCGACCGAGCAGCTCGGGCGCGTGACCCTGACCTCGCGCGCGTTCGACCACGACCTGCTGCACCCGTTCGCGGACCGCCTGACGCAGCTGATCGGTCCGCTGGTCAGGGACGGCGGCCCCGGCGCGACCCCGATGATGGTCCCCATGAACACCGGCGCCGAAGCCGTCGAGACCGCGATCAAGATCGCCCGCAAGTGGGGCTACGAGGTCAAGGGCGTGCCGGCCGGGCAGGCGAGCATCGTCGTCGGGCACGGGAACTTCCACGGGCGCACCACGACCATCGTGTCGTTCTCCGACGACCCCGACGCGCGGGACGGCTACGACCCGTTCACGCCCGGCTTCCGGCTCGTGCCCTACGGCGACGCCCGCGCCGTCGCGGACGCGATCGACGAGACCACCGTGGCCGTCCTCATGGAGCCGATCCAGGGAGAGTCGGGCGTCGTCGTGCCGCCCGACGACTACTGGCCGACGCTGCGCCGCGTGTGCGACGAGCGCGGCGTCCTGCTGATCGCGGACGAGATCCAGTCAGGACTGGGCCGGACGGGGACCACGCTCGCGTGCGAGCTGTGGGACGTGAGGCCGGACCTCGTGACGCTCGGCAAGGCGCTGGGCGGCGGCGTCGTCCCCGTGTCGGCGGTCGTCGGGCGCAGCGACGTCCTGGGCGTCCTGACGCCCGGCACGCACGGGTCGACGTTCGGCGGCAACCCGCTCGCGTGCGCCGTGGGGCTCGCGGTCGTCGCCCTCCTCGAGACGGGCGAGCACCAGGCCCGGGCACGTGACCTGGGGACGCACCTGCACGCTCGGCTCGCGAGCCTGGTCGACGACGGTCTGCTGACAGGTGTCCGAGGTGTCGGGCTGTGGGCCGGGATCGACCTCGACCCGGCCCGCGGGACGGGCCGCGACCTGTGCGAGGCACTGCTCGCGCGGGGCGTCCTGGCCAAGGACACGCACGGCTCGACCATCCGTCTGGCCCCCCCGCTCGTCGTCGACCGTCCAGACCTCGACCTCGGGATGGCCGCTCTGCGTGACGCACTGACGCAGCTCGCCGCGGATCGGTAGAGTCCGGAGGGTGACCACTCCTGCCTCTGACACCTCCACCCGCCTCGCCGAGTGGCAGCAGGCCTACACCGACCTGCAGTCCCTCGGCCTGAAGCTCGACCTGACCCGCGGCAAGCCCTCCGCCGAGCAGCTCGACCTCTCCGACGCCCTCCTGGCACTTCCGGGCGCAGGAACGGTCACCGACGCCGACGGCACCGACGTGCGCAACTACGGCGGGCTCGACGGCCTGCCGCAGGTCCGCCGCATCTTCGCCGAGCTCCTCGACGTCCCCGTCGCCCAGCTCCTCGCGGGCGGCAACGCGAGCCTCACGCTCATGCACGACACGCTCGCGTTCGCCATGCTGTTCGGTCTGCCTGGTTCCGAGCGGCCGTGGTCGCGCGAGGAGAAGGTGCGTTTCGTGTGCCCGGTCCCGGGCTACGACCGCCACTTCGCGCTGTGCGAGGCCTTCGGCATCGAGATGGTCACTGTCCCCATGACGGCCGACGGCCCCGACGCCGAGGCCGTGGCCGCGCTCGTCGCGGACGACCCCACCATCAAGGGCATGTGGGTCGTGCCGACCTACGCCAACCCGGACGGCTCCGTGGTCTCGCGCGAGGTCGCCCAGCGCCTCGTCTCGATGCCCGCTGCGGCCCCGGACTTCCGCATCATGTGGGACAACGCGTACGCGGTGCACCACCTCACCGACGTCGAGACCGAGTCCGCACCCGCCCTGGCCCTGGCGGCCGAGGCCGGGAACCCGGACCGCGTGCTGCTCTACGCGTCGACCTCCAAGATCACGTTCCCCGGCGCGGGCGTCGCCTTCCTGGGTGCGTCCCCCGCCAACGTCGCCTGGTACAAGAAGCACCTCGCGGCCCAGTCGATCGGCCCGGACAAGATCAACCAGCTCCGCCACGCCCAGTTCTTCGGGGACGCCGACGGCGTGCGCGCGCACATGCGCAAGCACCGCGACGTGATCGCCCCCAAGTTCGAGGCCGTCGACACCATCCTGCGCGAGCGCCTGGGAACCGACTCCGGCGCCTCGTGGACCGCGCCGCTCGGCGGATACTTCGTGTCGCTCGACGTCGTCCCCGGGACCGCGGCGCGCGTCGTCCAGCTCGCCAAGGAGGCGGGGATCGCCCTGACTCCCGCGGGCGCGACGTTCCCGTACGGCAAGGACCCCCACGACGCCAACATCCGCCTGGCACCGACCCTGCCCCCGCTCGACGAGGTCCGGGTCGCGATCGACGGCGTCGCGACGTGCGTCCTGCTCGCGGCGGCCGAGAAGGCGGCTGCGGACGCCTGACCTCCTCCTCCCGGAGCTGTCAGGACCAGCGTGACCTCTGGTCCATGCTCGTCCTGACGAGCGCTGCTCCCGACGGGCGGCCACGGACCCCTGGTCCGCGGCCGCCCGTCGTCGCATGATGGAGGGATCGCTCGCCGTCGGGTCCCGGGCACACCTGGCCCGCTCGGCGTCCCGGCCGACCGTCGCACCGATGAGTTCCCACGCCCCGGACGGTCGAACACTGGACAGACCCGTGCACCACCCACGACACAGGGAGCACGCATGACCAGCGCACCAGACCTGGCGATCGAGGCCCGCGGCCTCGTCAAGCACTTCAAGGAGACCCGGGCCGTCGACGGCATCGACCTCGCCGTCCCGACAGGCACCGTCTACGGCGTCCTGGGCCCCAACGGCGCCGGCAAGACCACCGCCGTCCGCATGCTCACGACGCTCCTGCGCCCCGACGCCGGGACCGCCCACGTCCTGGGCCACGACGTCCTCACCCAGCCCGACGCCGTCCGCTCGCTCGTGGGCCTCACGGGCCAGTACGCGTCGGTCGACGAGGACCTCACCGGCGCCGAGAACCTCATCGTCATCGCGCGCCTGTACGGCTTCTCGACGCTCGCGGCGAAGCGCCGCGCCCTGGACCTCATGGAGGCCTTCGGGATCGCGGAGGCCGCGAACCGGCCCGTCAAGACGTACTCGGGCGGCATGCGCCGCCGCATCGACCTCGCGGCGAGCCTCGTCATGAGCCCGCGCGTGCTGTTCCTCGACGAGCCCACGACCGGCCTCGACCCCCGCAGCCGCAACCAGGTGTGGGACATCGTCCGCGTCCTCGTGGCCGACGGCGCGACCGTCCTGCTCACGACCCAGTACCTCGAGGAGGCCGACCAGCTCGCGGACCGCATCGCGGTGATCGACCACGGCAAGGTCATCGCCGAGGGCACCGCGACCGAGCTCAAGCGCTCGGTCGGCGAGGGCTCGGTGTCCCTGCGGCTCGCCTCGTCGGGCGACCGCGGCCGGGCCGCGGAGATCGTCGAGCGGGTGCTCGGTGCGGAGGTCGTGCTCGCGCAGGACCCGTACGCGTTCTCTGCACGCGTGCCCGACGACGGCGCGGACCTCGCAGCACGGCTCCTGCCCGCCCTCGCCGAGGCCGGGATCGCGGTACCCGAGTTCACGCTGGGGCAGCCGAGCCTCGACGAGGTGTTCCTGGCGCTCACGGGCCAGCCGGTCGACGAGGACGAGCAGACCGACCACGAGGAGGTGGCCTGATGGCCGCGACCCAGACCGAGGTGATCACGACCCCGGAGGCGCAGGTCCTGCGCGCGGCGATCGCGATCGACCAGCACCCGACGCGGCCCTCGCCGCTCGCGAACACCTTCACGTTCGCGTGGCGCGCGCTGCTCAAGATCAAGCACGTACCCGAGCAGCTCTTCGACGTCACCCTGACGCCGATCATCTTCACGCTCATGTTCACGTACCTGTTCGGCGGCGCGATCGCCGGGGACCCGGAGACGTACCTGCAGTACCTGCTGCCCGGCATCCTGGTGCAGACGGTCCTGATCATCACGGTGTACACGGGCTTCACGCTCAACACCGACATCACCAAGGGCGTGTTCGACCGGTTCCGCTCGCTGCCCATCTGGCGCCCGGCCCCGATCGTGGGGGCGCTCCTGGGTGACACGGTCCGCTACACGATCGCGTCGGCGATCACGGTCGGTCTGGGGTTGGCGATCGGCTTCCGGCCCGACGGCGGAGTGGTCGGCGTCCTGCTGGCCGTGGCGCTGCTGCTGGTCTTCGCCTTCGCGATCAGCTGGATCTTCACGATCCTCGGGCTCGTCATGCGCACGCCCAACGCCGTGATGGGCGTCTCGATGCTGGTCCTCATGCCGTTGACCTTCGCGTCGAACATCTTCGTGAACCCCGACACGATGCCCTCGGGGCTCAAGGCCTGGGCCGAGATCAACCCGGTGAGCCACCTGGCCACCGCGGTGCGCGCCCTCATGGCTGGCACGGCGACGTTCGACCAGATCGGGTGGGTCCTGCTGGCCTCGGTCGTGCTCACGGCGATCTTCGCGCCGATCACGATGCACCTGTACCGGACACGCAACTGAGCCTGCGGCTCCGGCGTGTCCGCGCCGGTCCGTCAGAGCGGGCGTGACCCCCAGGTCACGCCCGCTCTGAGGGGTGGCGAAACGGCCGTCAGCCGGCCTGGTCGTCCGCCGCGGGTGCCTTGTCGTCCTCGCAGCGCTTGGTCACGACCATCACGGGGCACGCCGAGTGGTGCAGCACGGCCTGGCTCGTCGACCCGAGGAGCAGGCCCGTGAAGCCGCCGCGTCCCCGCGACCCGACGACGATGAGGTCCGACGCGGTGGAGAACTCCGTGAGCAGCTCGGCACCGGTGCCGTCCAGGACGATGCGCTTGATCGTCACGTCGGGGTTCTCGGCCTCGTGGCGGTCCACGATGACGTTGAGCCCCTCGGTGATGTCGTCGAGCACCTGCTGGTGGTCGATGGAGGCGGGCAGCCACGCGAGCAGGCCCGCACCTGCGCCCACGGGGACCCCCGCCACGGCGACGAGCTCGGCCCCCCACGCCCGGGCCTGCTTGATCGCGTGGCGCAGCGCGATGTCGGCCGACGGCGACCCGTCGACACCGACCACGATCCGCTTGAGCGGGTTCACCGCAGGGAGCTCGGCCTCGTCGTCCGGTCCGCTCTTGAGCGGCACGACGACCGTGGGGCACCTCGAGTGGGCGGGCAGCGCCGACGACACGGTGCCCAGGAGACGCTCGGTGAAACCGCCACGCCCTCGCGTGCCGACCACGACCAGGCCGTAGTCCTTCGAGAGCTCGACGAGCACTCCCGCGGCGTCCCCGGTGGCGATCGCTGCGGTGGTCCTGACACCTGCCGCCTCGGCGCGCTGGGTGGCCTCGGCGAGGACCGCCCTGGCCCCTTCCTGGATCGCGGTGTCGTCCAGGGCCGCGTAGCCGCCGTCGAGCGAGGCCGCGGTGAAGGAAGGGAGGGAGTACGAGCACACGATGTGCAGGGGCCAACCGACCTGGCGGGCGTACGCGGCCGCCCAGTCCAGCGCGTGCAGGCTGGGGGTCGATCCGTCGACGCCGACGAGCACGATCTCCGCACGGGTCATGGTTCCGTCTCCTTCCGAGGGCAAACGTCCATCCTGAGACAAACCTATCGAAAGAACTGGCAAAGTCACACCGGCGCGCACACACCGGGGACGGGTCCGACGCAGAGAACCCCGCCCCTCCGCACGAAGCAGAAGGACGGGGTTCTCGGCCGGTTCGCGGAAGGTCTTCCGCTGTTCCGGGTGGTCTCAGGCGACGCGGATGAACGTTGGGTTCGACTGCCAGATCTGGCGGACCTGGATGGTCTTGCCGGGGCGCGGTGCGTCGATCTGCATGCCGTCGCCGGCGTAGATCGAGATGTGACCGGGGGTCCAGATGAGGTCGCCCGGCTGAGCGTCGGCGGCCGACACCTTGGTGCCGACGCCGCCCTGAGCGCTCGAGGTGCGCGGCAGGCTGATGCCGGCCTGGGCGAAGACGTACTGGGTGAAGCCCGAGCAGTCGAAGCCGTCGGGCGAGGTGCCGCCGTAGACGTAGGGAACGCCCACGTAGCGGGTGGCGATCGAGACGATCGCGGAGCCGGCGGCCGAGGCCGGGACCTGGACGGGCGCGGCCTTCTCGGTGGTCGCGGTGGTCGCCGCGGTCGAGGTGCGCTGGTTGGAGCGCGACGGGGTCTGCGTGGCGCGCGTCTCGACGACTCGCTCGACGACGGGCTCCGGTGCGGGGGTCACGGCGACGGCCGCGCTCTCGATCGCGAAACCGGCCTCAGCGGCGACCGTGACGGCCGGTGCCGACTCGAGCGCGGCGCGGGCCTGAGCCGTGAGCGCGTTCAGGTCGACGGTGTTGAGCTTGGTCGAGTCCTGCTCGACCGGTGCTGCGTTGGCAGCCGTACCGCCCAGCATCGAGACGATGAGTCCCGACGAGGCAGCGACGACAGCGGTGCGGCGGCCGACGGAGGAAGCCGTCGCCGCCGAAGCAAGGGTGGAAAGCGGGCGTCGTGCTGCACGATGGCGTGCGCCGTTCGTCACTGCGTTCACTAGTTACCTCTCCTGGACGCCTGCGAGGTCAGCTGTCGGGTTCGGGTGGGAGAATCACCCGGCCGTCCGGACCGAGGTCCTTCTGGCTTCACCCCAAGGGCACCGTTGCCGGTACCCGAATTTGGGTCCCCCGTCCCTGTCAGCGGGTCGTGGTGTTCCTCTCGCGGTGACAGGGTTAGGCGTTCCGCGCGAGGGCTTCGACGAATGAGTCTTCCGTGAAGCAGAACCGACCGTACAGGACCGCTCGGAGAATGTCACGTTCCCATCACGACGAGCTCGCAGACCCTGCCGGACCGGGACGAACCACCCCGGGCACAGCACCGCCCCCGTGCCTGCCGGAGCGGCGGCGCGGGGGCGGCGACGGCCGTGGTGCGCCCTGTCAGGGTGCCGTGACGAAGATGTGGCGCGCGACGTCGTCGGGCAGGTCGAGAACCGTCTCCGCGCCCTCTGCGGAGACCGTGAACGACCCCGCCTCCGGCGTGACCGCGACCTCCTGGCGGGGCAGGATGCCGGCAGCCGCGAGGCGCGCGAGCAGGTCCGTGTCCGTCTGGAGGGGCTCCGCGATGCGCTGGACGACGACGCGCAGCTCGCCGGGGGCGCGCCCCGCACGGTCCGCAGCGGCCACGTAGGACGGCAACGACACGACGCCGTCGAGGTACTCGATCTCCTGGATCTGCTCGCCCAGCTCCGACAGGCCCGGGATGGGGTTGCCGTACGGGTCGTAGTGCGGGTGGTCGAGCAGGCCGATCAGTCGCTTCTCGACGAGCTCGCTCATCACGTGCTCCCACCGGCAGGCCTCGACGTGCACGAACTCCCAGTCGAGCTTGATGACGTCCGTCAGGAGGCGCTCCGCGAGACGGTGCTTGCGCATGACGCGCTGCGCCTTCGCGTGGCCGTCGGGGGTGAGCTCGAGGTGACGGTCGCCCGTCACCACGACCAGACCGTCACGCTCCATGCGCGCCACCGTCTGGGAGACGGTGGGCCCCGAGTGGCCGAGACGCTCCGCGATGCGCGCGCGCAGAGGGACGATCCCCTCCTCGTCGAGCTCGTAGATGGTCTTCAGATACATCTCGGTGGTGTCGATCAGGTCGGTCACGTCGCGCTCCTGTCGCTTGGGGGCTTGGGGGCACCTGCCGCACCGGCGGGCCGCTGACCACTAGTTTAGGTCCGAGCCACCGACATTGTGGACGGCGAGCGGTGTTCGCGCCAGGCCGGACTATCGTTGCCCCGTGCCCGAGCCCACCCAGATCACCGTCCCCCCGCACCTGCTGCCCAGCGACGGCCGCTTCGGCTGCGGCCCCTCCAAGGTCCGCGAGGCGCAGGTCCGCGCGCTCACGGAGGCGGGCACGTCCCTGCTGGGGACCTCTCACCGCCAGGCGCCGGTCAAGTCTCTGGTCGGTCGGATCCGGTCCGGCCTGGCCGAGCTCTTCGACGCCCCGGAGGGCTACGAGGTCGTCCTGGGCAACGGCGGGTCGTCGGCGTTCTGGGACGTCGCGACGCTGTGCCTGGTGCGCGAGCGCGCCCAGCACGCGGCGTTCGGCGAGTTCGGCGCCAAGTTCGCGACCGCGACGACGCGTGCGCCGTTCCTGGCCCCCTCGCAGGTGATCACCGCTCCGCCGGGCTCGGTCGCCCTCCCCGAGGCCGCGGACGGGATCGACGTCTACGCCTGGCCCCACAACGAGACCTCGACGGGGGCCATGGCCCCCGTGCGCCGCGTCCCCGGTGCGCGCGAGCAGGGGGCGCTCACCCTGGTCGACGCGACGTCGGGCGCGGGCGCCCTCCCGGTCGACCTCGCGGAGACGGACGTCTACTACTTCGCGCCGCAGAAGGTCTTCGGGTCCGACGGCGGGCTGTGGGTCGCGATCATGTCGCCCGACGCCGTCGCGCGGGCCCAGGAGATCGAGTCCGGCGACCGCTGGGTCCCCGAGTTCCTCTCGCTCGGCGCGGCGATCACGAACTCGCGCCAGGACCAGACCCTCAACACCCCGGCGGTCGCGACGCTCGTGACGTTCGCCGAGCAGGTGGACTGGCTCAACGAGCAGGGCGGCCTCGCGTGGGCGAGCGCCCGGTCCGCGACGTCGGCCCGGACCCTGTACTCGTGGGCAGACTCCCGCGACTGGGCCACCCCGTTCGTGACGCGCCCCGAGGACCGGTCCACCGTCGTCGGGACGATCGACCTCGACGAGTCGATCGACGCGGCACAGGTCATCGCCGCGCTGCGCGCCAACGGGATCCTCGACGTGTTCCCCTACCGCAAGCTCGGGCGCAACCAGCTCCGCATCGGGATGTTCCCCGCGATCGAGCCCACGGACGTCGAGCTGCTCACGCGCAGCATCGACTTCGTGGTCGACGCACTGGCCTGACCCCCCGACGAAAGATGCCCGCTCCGCCAGCTGTGGCGGGGCGGGCATCGTCGTGCCGGGCCGGTGTACGGCGTGCGCGGGCCCCGGAGGACCCGGGAGCGCCGCGGGCGACCCACAGGTCAGGCGGCCGACGCGGCGTCCTCGGCGTCGTCCACGCCGAGCCGACGCCGCGTCTCGCTGCGCGCGTTGCGTTCCTTGGGCGTCCCGCCCTCGGGGTAGGTGACCACGAGGTGGGGACGTCGGGTCACGCGGTAGCTGACCGTGAACTTCCAGTTCCGCATGGCCCAGATCGCGGCCCCCACGGAGACCAGGAGCGCCGTGATGGATCCGATCCCGATCGCCCAGCGCGGGCCGTAGGCCTCGGCGATCCAGCCGACGATCGGCGCGCCGACGGGCGTCGCGCCCAGGAACACGATCATGTACAGGGACATGACGCGCCCGCGCATGACGGGGTCGGTGGTCATCTGGATGGTCGTGTTGGCCGCGGTCATCATCGTCAGCGACATGAAGCCCACAGGGATGCAGGCGATCGCGAAGGTCGTGTAGCTCGGCATGAGCGCCATGACCCCGGTCGCGATCGCGAAGCCGAAGGCCGACCCGATCACGAGCCGCACGCGCGGCCGCTCCCGCCGGGCCGCCATGAGCGCACCGGTGAGCGACCCGATCGCGAGGATCGACCCGAGCATGCCGTACTCCCCCGCGCCCATCCCGAACTCGACGCGCGCCATCATCGCGGACGTCAGCTGGAAGTTGAGCCCGAACGTCGACACGACGCTCAGCACGACCATGATGACGATGATGTCCGAGCGGCCGCGCACGTACCGGATGCCCTCGCGGATCTGCCCCTTCTCTCGCGAGGCGCTCGGCAGCTTGTGCATCTCCCGGGTGCGCATGCGCGAGAGCGCGAGGATGGTCGCGCCGAAGCTGATGCCGTTGATGATGAAGACCCAGCCCGTGCCCACCGCGGCGATCAGCAGGCCTGCGACACCGGGGCCGATGAGGCGGGCGGCGTTGAACGAGGCGCTGTTGAGGCCCACCGCGTTGGACAGCTTGTCGCTGGGCACCATCTCGGCGACGAACGTCTGGCGCACCGGTCCGTCGAGCGCGGAGACGCACCCGAGCGCGAGCGCGAAGCCGTAGACGTGCCACAGCTCGACGTGCCCCGACAGCACGAGGGCGCCGAGCCCGAGCGCGAGCACGCCCGAGGCGCCCTGCGTGGCCATGAGCATCTTGCGGCGCGGCAGGCGGTCCGCGAGGACTCCCGCCCAGGCGGACAGCGCGAGGACGGGCGCGAACTGGAGAGCCGTGATGACGCCGACGGCGACGCCGGAGTTCGCCGTCAGGACGGTCAGGACGAGCCAGTCCTGCGCGATGCGCTGCATCCAGGTCCCGATGTTCGCGACGAGCGCGGACCCGAACCAGAGGCGGTAGTTGAAGTACTTGAGGGAGGAGAACGTCGCGCTCATCGGGCGGCGATCCGGGTCAACAGGTCACTGGCGCGGGCCAAGGTCTCTCTTTCGTCGGGGGTCAGGCTGATCAGCTGCTGGGTGAGCCACGCGTCGCGGCGCCGTCGGGTCTCCTTGACCTCGAGCACGCCGGCCTCCGTGAGGGCCACGACGACCTGGCGCTTGTCCGTCGGGTGCTCGAGCTTGTGGACGAGTCCGAGCTCGACGAGCGCGTTCACGGTGCGCGTCATGGACGGCGGCCGGATGCGCTCGTGGGTCGCGAGCGCGCCGGGGGTCATCTCGCCGTGCTTGTGGAGCACGGTCAGGACGCCGAACTGGCCCTCGGGCAGGTCGGCGCCGCCGCGCTGCGAGCGCAGGGCACGCGAGACGCGAGTGAGGGCGATGCGCAGGTCGCCACCGAGGGTCGCGGGTCGACACTGCGCCTTCGTGGGGGACGAGGGCGTGGTCGGTTCCGCAGGAGGCACATCGTTACCTTAACTCATTACCTTAGGTAAGGAAAGGGTCCAGGTGGGGTGAGAACGCTCCCGGGCGGAGATCCGAGACGTCCCGAACGTCCGCTATGGTGTGCGCCGTGCATCAGGAACTCACCCTCGCCGAGACCCTCCACCTCCTCGGGCTCATGGGCCGCAATCTGCCGTCCTTCATCACCTCCGTCTCGGGGCGCGACGACGCGCTCGACCTCGTCGCGGAGCCGCGCCAGGTCAAGCGCCTGCCCGCGCCCCTCAAGCTCGCGACACGCCTCGCTCCCACCGTCCGCGCGACGCTCCGCGTCGTCGACGTGACCGACGGCGTCGCGACCTTCTCCGTGGACGCGAACGCGGGCGGCCTGCCTGCGCACAAGCTCCTCGGGCTCGCCGCGAGCCGGATCGAGGCCGTCGTCGCCTCCAAGGGCCTGCCGGCGGGCTCGGTGCGCGTCCTGCCCGACGCGAGGATCGCACTCGACGTCCAGACCCTCCTCCAGGCCCGGCACCCCGGCACCCGCGTCGCCGGCATGACGTTCAGGGACGGGCTCGTCGTGCTCGACGGCGCCGCAGCCTGACAGACCGCCCCACGGCGCCCGCCCTGCACCGACCCGCCCCCGGGGCGTCGCCCCGTCGCCCAGCGTCGCCCCGTCGCCCAGCGGCGGGGCGCCGCCGTCGCTCGGTCGAGCAGGTCGAGGAAGGTCCGGTAGTACTCCTCGACGTGGTGCACCGGCGAACGACCCCACCGGTGGTCGGGGTCACCGACCACGAGGTGCGCCGGCACACGGACGAACTGGTGCGGCGCCGCGCCAGTCTGCACCGCGGACATCGCGCCCGGAACGTCGATCCCTGGCCCCTCGCGCCCCTGCGCCGCCAGGACGTCGGGCTGCCCGGCGCCAGGACGGTCGCGGCCGCAACCCCCGTGGATCAGGACGGAACGCGCACCGGCGCCGGGAGGGATCTCACTTCACCGTGGGCGGGAGCACCGCGAGCGATGCCTTGTTCTCCTCGACGAACTGTCCTGCCGTGTCGGTCGCGAACGACGCCATGAGCGGGTCGAGCAGCTCTCGGTTGAGCACGACGATCGACTGCCCGTCGGCAGAGCGCCCCGTGCCGTTGTGCGGCGCGGTGAGGAAGACGACGTCGTTGGTCGACAGGCCGCGCGCGCTCATGTAGAGGGCCTGGATCCGATCCATGGTCAGCCCCTCGTCGACCGCCACGGACTCGCTGAACGCCTTGAAGAAGGACGTCATCATCGGCACGTCGTTACGGTTGTTGTTGACCTTCGCGAGGATCGATCGCATCCAGTTCTGCTGGCGCTGCGCGCGGCCGAAGTCGCCGTTGGCCAGACCGTGGCGCTGGCGCGTGTAGGCGAGGGCCTCCTCGCCGGACATGTTGTGCACACCCGCCGTGAACTGGACCTTCTTCCCGTCACCGATGTCCTCGGGGATGCGGATCAGCACGCCGCCCAGAGCATCGGTGAGCGTCGTGAAGGACGTGAAGTCGGTCAGTGCGAAGTGGTCGATCCGCACACCCGTGAGCTGCTCGACGGTCTCGATCATGAGGGCCGGCCCGCCGTAGGAGAAGGCCGCGTTGATCTTGGCCTCGCCGTGCCCGGGGATCGGCACCCAGCTGTCGCGCGGGAACGAGACGACCTGTGCCGACTTCCTGTCCGCCGGCAGGTGGACGAGCATGATCGCGTCGGTGCGCTGGGCACCGGCCTGCCACTGCGAGGGATCGCCCGCCGAGATCCGGCTGTCCGAGCCGAGGACGAGGATGTTGACCGCTTCGTTGGAGGCATCGGGGTTCGTCGGCGCCGGCGCCGGACGGTCCTTGATGTCCGCGAAGGGGTCGGCGAGCTTCTCGATGTTCTGGTCGAGGCTCTGCCGGAACGCGACGACCGCGGCGAAGCCCCCGAGGCAGATCACGGCGACCAGGGCACCCAGGACGATGAGGGTGGTCCTCGTCCTGTTCTTGCGCTTGCGCACGTGACGACGGCCAGGGCTCACGTCGCGCGGATCAGGGGTGGACTCGGTCCCGACCGGGAGCTGCTCGTTGCCAGACACGGTTGCATCCTAAGGTACCCGGCGATCGCTCGGGCCCGGAATCCCGCCCTTCGCGCACCTCTTCACCCCCTGAGCAGCACGGGTGTTTCGTTCGGACACCCACCACAGCGATAGAATGTGGAGGTTTAGCGAGAGAACGTGGGACTTCCGTACGCCATTTCGCCCGATACGTGAAGGCGAGCGGGCTGTGCCGACCGATGTCCTCCCACACTGCCGAGGGAAATCAGGGGGACATGGACCGCCGCCGCACGAGGGGAGCGCTCCGCGCGCGACGGAAGCCGTCGTCGGGGCATCACGTCCTCCTGGTGACCCATCACTACGCCCCCGAGACCGGTGCGCCGCAGCGCCGTTGGGGGGCTCTCGTCGCCCGGTTCGTCAGTGCGGGTGTCGACGTGAGCGTGCTGACTCCCCCTCCGCACTACCCGTCGGGCACCCTCGCTCCGGGCTCCGCCGAGCTGCGCCCGGGGACCGTCTCCCGCGGCGCGCACGGTGAGCGCATCATCCGGGTGCACTACCGGGAGCACACGACCGGCCTGGTCTCACGCACCGCGGACCACCTGGTGGCCGCCATCAGCTCGATCGGGCTGGGTCTGCGGCGCCTGCGCCGGCGCACCCACCGCCCGACCGTCGTGATCGGGACCGTGCCCGGGATCCCGAGCATGTTCGCGGCCTGGGCGCTCGCGCGGATCTTCCGCGCGGCCCTGGTGGTCGAGATGCGCGACGCCTGGCCCGACCTCATCCGGCCGAGCGGGATCATGACCGGTTCGCTCGCCCAGCGCCGTCCCGGTCGCGCCTTCGCGACGACGCTCGCCCACCGGGTCATCACGCGGTTGCAGTCGCGCGCGGACCTGGTGGTGACCACGACGGAGACGTTCGCCGACGTCCTCCGTTCCCGTGGTGCCCGCAACGTCGCGGTCGTGCGCAACGGCACGGCCTTCCCCGTGGTCAGCCGTCCCGTCGTGGTGCCGGGGACCGACCTCGAGCCGCGGCCGTTCCGCGTCGTCTACGCAGGCACGCTCGGCAGGTCACAGGGTCTCGAGGTCGCGGTGCGTGCCGCTGCGGTGGTCGAGTCGCGCGGGCTGCCGATCGAGGTCCGGATCGTCGGAGCAGGCAACGACGCGGCACAGCTCGCAGCACTCGCTCGTTCGTTGGGAGCGCCGGTGACGGTCGGGCCGCCGATCCCCCACACCGAGATCGAGGCCCTGTACGAGTGGGCGGACACCCTCGTGGTCTCGCTCCGTGACTGGGAGCCCTTCCAGTGGACCGTGCCCTCGAAGCTGTACGAGGTCATGGCCTCGGGGCACCACGTCACCGCGTGCGTCGCGGGAGAGTCGGCCGAGCTCGTCCTCGCGCTCGAGGCGGGGGACGTCGTGCCACCCGGGGACGTCGAGGCGCTGGCGAACCTCTGGGCCGGCTATGCGGAGTCCGGGGTCGCCCCCGTCGCGAGCCGTGCCGCCAGCGCGTGGGTCGCGATCCATGCGAACGACGACGTCCTCGCCGCGACGTACCTCTCCCTGCTCGACGACCTGGCCCGATGAGCCGCCTGTCCGCCGTGCGGGGCCTCACCCGCAACGTCCGGTTCGCCCTGTCGTTCGGGACGCGCGCGCTCGTCGACGACCCGGTCTGGCTCCTGGTCCAGGCCGTGCGGCGCTCCCCCGCCCGGGTCCGGTCCGGCGCCGTGCGCGCCCTGGGCCTGGCACCGTCCCCGTCGGCGCCGCGCGCTCTCTCGCGCTACCTCGCGGGCGACTCCGCCGGTGCTGCCGACGAGTCGACCCGACTGCTCGAGTCGTCCGGCGGACGGTCGCGGATCGGCGCCGAGGTGGCCGTCGCCGTCGGGCGCCCCGACCTCCTGGACGCCGTCCCCTCACGTGGCCCGGCGCGCCTGCGCGCCCTGTGGCAGCGGGGCGACGTCGCTGCCCTGCGCGCGGCCCGGGCGTCGGGCCGCGCCGAGCGCCGCGTCCTCGCGAGCCTGCTGGGTCAGGTCGACGCCCTCGCGCCACGCGCGGAGGTCGCACCTCGCGAGCGGCACGCCGCCGCTCCCGGCCCGACGACGCCGCTCGCCGTCCTCCACCACCTCACCAACTCGTTGCCGCACACCCAGAGCGGCTACACCCTGCGCAGCCACGCGGTCCTGACGGCCCAGCGGGACGCGGGGATGCGGGTCGCGGCCACCACGAGAGCCGGCTACCCGGTGACCATCGGGTCGCTGGCCGCCCGGGAGGTCGACGTCGTCGACGGGATCCCGTATCGACGACTGATCCCGTCAGGGCTGCCGAACGATCCCGCCCGGCGGTTCGCGGACGCGACCGACCTGCTCGTCCGGTCTGCGGAGGACTTCGCCCCCGACCTCCTGCACACGACGACCCCCGGGACCAACGGGGACGTCACCCGCGCGGCGGCTCGACGTCTGGGTATCCCGTGGGTCTACGAGGTGCGCGGTCTGCCCGAGGAGACCTGGGTCGCCTCGCACGGGACACCCGCGGCTCGCGAGGCCGCGGAGCGCTCCGAGCGCCGGGCGTTGCTCCGTGCCAAGGAGACCGAGCTCGCGACGGACGCGGACGCCGTCGTGACGCTGAGCGCGACCATGCGCGACGAGCTGGTCTCCCGCGGCGTGCCGGCCGAGCGGATCTCGGTCGTGCCGAACGCCGTGCGGACCTCGCTCCTGGACGAGCATCGTGCCCCCGCCGCCGCCCGGGCCGCGATCGGGCTGCCCGAGGCCGCGTTCGTCGTCGGCACCGTGAGCAGCCTCGTCGGGTACGAGGGGCACGACACGATCCTGCGCGCCGTCGCAGCGCTCCGGCGGCGAGGCGTCGACGCGACCGCGCTCGTCGTGGGCGACGGCGTCTCCCGGCCCTCCTTGGTCCGCCTCGCCGACGAGCTGGGGCTGGGCGCCCACGCGATCCTCCCGGGACGGGTGCCGCACGAGGAGGCGCCCCTCTACATGGCGGCCCTCGACGTCTTCCTCGTGCCGCGCCGCGACGACCGCGTGACGCGCCTGGTCACGCCCCTCAAGCCGGTCGAGGCGATGGCGATCGGCAGGCCCGTGGTCGCGAGCGACCTGCCCGCTCTCGCCGAGGTGCTCGACGCTCCCCGGGGCGGCCGCCTCGTCGCCCCGGACGACGTCGAGGCGTGGGCCGACACGATCGAGTCGCTGCACCACGACGCGGCGCTCTCGGAGGAGCTCGTCACCCGAGGTCGAGCACTCGCGAGCGAGCGCACCTGGACGAGGAACGCGGACGCATACCAGCGCATCTACCGACGTTGCCTAGGATTCGTCTCATGACCGCAGCATCGAAGGCCCGGACGACCGGGCAGACGGAGGAGAGCGCCGTCCCGGCCGACCTCTACTCGATGCTCTTCCAGGGGCCCGAGACCAAGGTCGAGGTCATCTCGGCAGGGCGCCTGACGCGCGTCGGAGCGCGACCGCCGCTCGGGGACTACCTCTCTCAGCTGTGGGAACGTCGCTACTTCCTGTGGGCCGACGCCCGGGCGAAGGTCACGAGCGGCACGCGGGAGACCCTGCTGGGGACCGCGTGGCTCGTCCTCAAGCCGGTCCTGGACGGACTGACCTACTTCCTGATCTTCGGGCTGCTGCTCAAGTCCTCGCGGGGCATCGAGAACTTCCTGGGATACCTGATCATCGGGGTCTTCCTCTTCTCGTTCACCACGCGATGCGTCACGGGCGGCGCCAAGTCGATCACCGCGGGACGGAACCTCATCAAGGCGTTCGCCTTCCCCCGCGCCGCGCTCCCCATCTCGGTCGTCCTGCGCGAGATGCTCAACATGATCCCTGTCCTTGCAGCGATGGTGGCGATCCTTGTCGTCCTGCCACCTGCCGAGGTGATCACCTGGCGAGTGCTCCTGGTACCGGGTGTCCTGGCGTTGCAGGTGGTCTTCTGCACCGGTCTGGCGATGCTCTTGGCACGCGCGGCCGCGAAGGTCCCCGACCTCAACCAGCTCATCTCGTTCGGGATGCGGTTGTGGCTCTACGGCTCTGCCGTCTTCTTCTCCTACGAGAAGTTCATCGACCACCCCAGGGTCCTCTCCCTCATGGAAGCCAATCCCATGTTCATGGTGCTGAGCATGGTGCGCGACTGTCTCCTCTACGGCGAGACCCCCGCCGGCTCGATGTGGCTCGCCCTGAGCGCATGGGCCTTCGGCTCCCTGCTTGTCGGATTCCTCGTCTTCTGGCAAGGGGAAGAGTCGTATGGTCGCCTCTGACCCGTTCGCGTCCGCGACCGTGGCGGTGCAGGACATCCACGTGCGATACCGCGTCCCCTCGACGGACTCGGCCGAACGTCGACGTGCCAATCCGATCGCCCGGGCGGCGAAGTCGATCCTGGGACAGCAGCCCATGGTCACTGTCCGAGCACTTGCCGGCATCTCCTTCGTCGCCCGCTCGGGCGAGCAGATCGGCATCGTCGGCCAGAACGGATCGGGCAAGAGCACGCTGCTCCGCATCATCGCCGGACTCGAGAAGCCGGCTCGCGGTCAGGTTCTTGCGGAGAGCACCCCCGTCCTGATCGGCGTCAACGCTGCCCTGGTCCCCGACCTGTCCGGTGAGCAGAACGTCAGGCTCGGCTGCCTGGCCATGGGACTCACGCCGGAGGAGACGGCTCGCGCCATCCCCGACGTCATCCAGCTCGCGGGCCTCGGCAAGTCCATCTACCTCCCGATGAAGACGTACTCGTCCGGCATGGGCTCGCGCCTTCGCTTCGCCATCGCCACTGCGGCGAACCCCGACATCCTCCTCATCGACGAGGCGCTCGCCACGGGCGACGCCGCGTTCCGTGAGAGAAGCGATGCGCGGATGAGACGCCTGAGAGACGGGGCAGGCACGGTGTTCCTGGTGAGCCACGCCGCGCAGACCATCGAAGAGACGTGCACACGGGCGATCTGGCTCAATCATGGTCGGCTCATCCTCGACGGGCCGGCCGAGGACGTCGCTCTTCGTTACCGCAAGTGGGCGTGGGCGCTCGCGAAGGACAAGCCCGACGAAGCGAAGACCATCATCGAAGACGCACTGAGCGAGCGCGCCGACACGCACATCCGTATCGAAGAGCCACCGGGAAGGCACTACACCCCCCGGCACGTACGTGGAGCTCGGCGTCCGGCCGACCAGCACAAGACAGAGAGCAGGTAGCGATGCGCCCCCGCATCATGACGGTGTACGGAACCCGTCCCGAGGCCATCAAGGTGGCACCCGTGATCAAGGCGCTCGAGGAGAGCCCGGACTTCGAGTCGGTGACCGTGGTCACCGGGCAGCACCGCGAGATGCTCGACCAGGTGAACGAGCTGTTCGGCATCGTCCCGGACCACGACCTCGACATCATGAGCCACGGTCAGACGCTCGCGCAGATCTTCGCGCGCATCATGGACGGGCTCGACCCGATCCTCGAGAAGGAGGAGCCCGCCGCGGTGATCGTGCAGGGCGACACGTCGACGTCGACGGCCGCTGCCCTCGCAGCCTTCTACCGCAGGATCCCCGTCGTCCACGTCGAGGCCGGCCTGCGCTCGGGCAACATCCACTCCCCCTTCCCCGAGGAGGCGAACCGCAAGATCACCACCCAGATCGCCGCGCTGCACCTCGCGCCGACGCAGACCAGCCGGGCGAACCTGCTCGCCGAAGGCGTGGACGACTCGACGATCGTGGTCACCGGCAACACGGTCATCGACGCCCTCCTCACGACCGTCGGCAAGGAGATCGCCTTCAGTGACCCCCGCCTCGAGGTGCTCGCGGCGTCCGGCCGACGGATCCTGCTGGTGACGACGCACCGCCGCGAGAACTGGGGCGGTGCGATGGAAGGGGTCGGGCGTGCGCTCGCACGCATCTCGCGGGCGTTCCCCGACCTCGAGATCGTCCTCCCTGCGCACAGGAACCCCATCGTGCGTGACGCCGTGCTGCCACAGCTCGAGGGCGTCGAGAACGTGACGGTCACCGAACCGCTGGCCTACGGTGAGTTCGCACGGATGATGTCCCTCAGCACCGTCATCCTCACCGACTCGGGCGGCGTGCAGGAAGAGGCGCCGAGCCTCGGCAAGCCGGTCCTCGTCATGCGCGACAACACTGAACGACCGGAAGCGGTCGACGCGGGGACCGTCCGACTCATCGGAACCGATGAAGACCTCATCGTCTCGAGCGTCACCGAGCTCCTCTCGGTCAGCGAGGTCTACGACACGATGGCCCGTTCCACGAACCCCTACGGTGACGGTCGCGCAGCAGGTAGAACCGAAGCGGCACTCAAGGCAAGGCTACTCAGTGACAAATCTCCCGACCCGGTCAACTGAAAGACGACGCGCACTCTGCAACGAAAGGCACACAGCTCCATAGCGGGAGCAGATAGCAATGAGAACCCTCATCTACGGCAGTTGTGTATCACGGGACATGTTTGAACTTGCAACGCCCGCACATCTAGAACTCGTTCACTACATACCTCGCCAGTCACTCATCGCGGCGGCTTCGCGGCCAGCAAGCCCCATCCAATCTAGTAAACTAGAAAATCTAGCATCACGCTTTCAGCGGCGCGTCGCACTCGGATCATTGCGGGCCGACCTCCTTGAGCAAATCGACCGATTTCATGCGGACGTCGACCTCATACTATGGGACATCACAGACGAACGCCTAGGCGTCTACGAACTCCCAGGTGGCGGATATATCACCCGCACGCTCGAACTCATTCAATGTGGCGCGGATCAGGAATTGCAGCGAACGTCACGTTTTATTCCATTCGGAACCGACGAGCACTTCCAACTCTGGCGGAACGGATACAAAGTCTGGATCCAGCATCTCGCGTCCAAGGGAATCGCGGACCGACTCATCCTGCTCGAGCCCCGCTGGTCGGACTTTTTCGACGACGGCAGACCGACACCCGCAAGCTTTGGTGTATCGAGCGATGAGCACAACGCGATGTCGCGCCGATACTACCAATTCGCACGCCAGGAAGAGTTCAAGACTCGATCAATCGGAAGCACGGTGCAATGCGTCGCCGCGGCCAATCACAAGTGGGGCGCCGCTTCTTTTCACTTCGACAATCGAACCAACTCGCAGTTTGCCCAGCAACTCATAGATCTCCTGTGGCACCCTGTACTCGAGTTCCCGGTTCCTCGGCCGAAGGTGCACCCAGCCGGCCCAGGTGCAGTCCAAATTAGTTGCGACTCAACCTGGGCAAACAGCTTCGCTCTCACCGTCATGAAGAATGGCGAGAAGATCGAGCATCTCGGCTACCGACCGTCCGCTACATTCAGCATAGAAGGCCTGGGGCCGGGAACGTACCGATTCAAGCTGTATCATCGCTCAGGGGAACACGCGCGGTCTTCGATAGGTGCCCCCGTCCGGCTGCCGATACGCTAGGGCAGTAGTTTCCGCACACGCCCGGGAGAAAGAACCACCGCGATCAGCGGCGAGACCCAAGTCGGTCGCAGTCCGGGGTGATCCGATGCTATACGCCACGGCTCCATGCCCGCCCAGCAGCCATCATCGAACCCCTACCGAGAACGAACGCCTTCGGCGCCCGGATTCCCAAACATCGAAGAAAAGAGTCCCGTGCGCCTGAGGTCGCTCGAAGGATCCTAGTCGTCCTTAACGTGCTAGCGGACAATCCGCTCAGCCAGCTCCGAATAGTACGAACGTGCGTAGTGATAGGGGGCCACGCCCCATCTATGTTGGACATCGGATACAAACACCGACGGGTCGAACCGATAAATCTGGCTGGAGTCAAGATCATTTTCAATGCGCGCGTACATTCTCAATAGATGAGCATTTGCTCTCGCAGTCCGCTCCACCTCTTCAGTGCCTCCAAGAGGATTTCCCTCCGAATCTGACTCAGCCCAGAAGGCACGGTTGATTCGTAGAGCATTCAGGCGGCCGGCGCCGTTCAAGACACCCACAAGTTCTCGCCACGCGATCTCCCACGACCGAAAGTGGTCCTCGGAATGGGGTTCGACGCGGCGAGCAATCCTCATCTCTGACTTCGCCAACGTGAACTCACGGGATCGAGTCACACAACGCCCGGAAGAGTCGAAGAGCACCTGAAAACGCTCATCAATCAGATCGCAGACCAGCAGGTCGAAGGCGCCCGAAGCCGCGAACCTGATAAGCCCACCCCGAACGTCCTGTTCCACCATCCGACGCTGGAAACTCGACGCAATTGTCGACGTGTCAATTCCGGGCACTGGCCGGGTACTAACGGCACTTATAAGCGAAGTGCGGGCGAAGTACGCGACAGGCGGGTCGAGCAAATCTTGGCGCACAGCAAAAGCATCCCGCGTGACGCAACTTCCAAGAATTGCGACGCGAGGTCTTTTGGAAACCACAGCTGAGCCGATCAAGTTCATTCCTGAGCTTTCCCCCGTCGCACACCGGTGTTCGCTAAATGTTCGAACCAACCATTACTGACGCAGTTGTGAATGGTACACCCCTGACACCGTCTGAGCGCCTTCGCCAATAGATTCGAGCACGGTACCTCCCCCCGGGCAACCTGGGCCAGCGATAGTCCGACCTGTTTGAATAAGGAAGGTTCGCAACGAGCTCGGACCCGCGATACAGCTTCACCGAGAAGACAAGGTCGACGTTCCGTTCGATGGACAAGATCAACGAGCTGGAAGCCCTGTCGACGTACAAGAAGTTTGGAAGGCCATTGCCATCATAGTGCGCGTCTACTGACGACCGCAAGAACTGGCCAAAAGGATGGCCGACATCCTCATGCTTCGCTCCATCGATCTCCAGGGAGTTCACACGATATCCAAGCCCGCTCGCATCGGCAATGAACGGCGCGACGTGATTTGCAAGATGATGATCGGCGGTCCCCACGACAATACTAATCGCGGTAGAACGCAATCCATTACGCAGTTGCTTGACGAGGACCTCATCTGCCCAGAGCCGATCACCCGGACCGGTACCACCCGAGATGTACTGAAGAATGTTCGGATGCACATTTTCCGTGAAGGTGCCGATCCTGGTCTGGGGAGCTCCCACGATAATCCTCCCTGCCGAATACCCGAGGCCGTGGATCAGGGCCGCGGTGCCGCCCTTCGAAGAGCCAGCAGTGAGGACTCTCTCCCGCCCAATCGAATACAAATCACCACTTCTCGCAATGAGAGCCTGGACAGAATTGTAGATCGAGGTATCCCGATTCTGGCTATAATAGTAAGCGCCCTGTTCGCCAAAATCATCGAGGACGTGGAGTCGTGCAATTGAACTACCCTCCAGCGGTCTGCGATAGTTATAGGTGAAATCACCAACTTCACCAATCGCCGAAAATATCACTGCTAGGCCAGTCGGCCTCTCCTCGGGAAGATCAAGAAGGTATCGAAGCGGCACATCCCCGTCGAAGACCTGCCACTTGGAGTCTGGTGTCAGAACGCCACGATCGCGCAGCACGAAGCGATCCAGACGGACTGTGCACGAAACGTCGATGTTCGCCCCGCTGAGTTCCACAACGAGAGTCGAGGAAGGCTCGTGTCGCCCCATCTCTGGGAAGGACCAGCCTAGCGGCGTTGGCGCCGTGCGGCCAGCGACATGTCTCAACGAGAAGCGGCTATCCGAACGAAACTCGATCTCTGCAATCTTGACGCCATCGTGCACAAGTTCGACAAACGATCCACGCAGGGTGGGCACCACACCGACGCCGAGATGCCAGTAGAATGAATATCTGTGCGACTGCTCCGACCGCACACGATCGCTCACACGGATCACTGAACCTTCGGCGGACTCCCCGGCCACCTCCAGATGCCTCTCGAATTCCACGCCCGAGTAGCGTAAAGTCCGTCCAACAACGGAGAGCCTCTCGGCCGATGATCCGACATCTGCCAGCGATGTCTCAGCCATCTTCCCATCGTGCCGCGGCATTCCCATACCGTCCACGACTAGAGTGTTATGGGCGAAGGAAGAAAATGCGTACTTGGTGAACGGGTCCGAGTAGTTGTATCCATTCGGGCCTGCTTCGCAAATTATCTGGACGCCCTGTGACTCAACGTAGATGCTCAACTCGTCCGAGTGCTTGTGATATCCACCATTGTACGCAGCAGTCATCAGAACGTAGGTTGCTCCCGGATCGCTCCACGATGATCGGAAGATCCCATATCCGCTCTCGGCGAAGACCCTGACTCTATCCTCAGGGACGTCGCCCTCGCGGCCACTCGTAGCTGCATAGCGAAAGTTCGAGGAGCCGAACACATCATAGTTCGACGAAACATCTAGCGCACGTACCGACGTGTCACTAATGGGCGGATAGACGCCGCGCGGGGTGACCATGTGAGTCGCGTATGACTCAGCCAACAAGAGCCCTGCCTGGAAAGCGTGCGCCAGCTCATTGCCGAGCGCCTCGAGCAGGTTCGCCACCTCAACAAAGTTCCGAGCGACCATCAGATGGTAGGTTGGTGTGTGCTCGATGTGTACACCCTCGCGCGTGAAACACATATCAAAGTAGGTGCTCAGTCTAGACACAGCAAGTTCAATTGCGAGTTTACGAGCCGAGGCGGAAAGATCAGGGCAAAGCACCGCATGGCACAAGACGGCGCGATCCTGGAACATCCCGTGATTGTTGAGGCCAGCGTAGAAGTCCGGAGCCTTGAGCAGAGCCGAGTCCGCGGCAACCTGCTGCACAATGGCGTCTTCGCCTCTCAACTCGGGGAGCCTGCTTTGAACCGCAAGGAAGACCAACAGTCTCTGAGCGGTTGTTTCGTCGTGGTACGCCATTGGGGCAATCCGGGTCGGCCCCGCGAATTGGGCTCGCCATTCTGTCGTCAGTTCTTTGATAGAACCGCGTACTAGGGCTTGCTCGTCATACTCAAGGTCGTCGTAGACAGCGAGCCAGTCCGATACAAACAAGAACCCATGGAGCCTTCGTAGGTGTCGTCGATCCTCTGTGCAGGTCCAAAGATCTCCCATTGAGCCGGCATATGCGATCGGAAGCCCCGGTGAAACGATCTCCTGCCTCGCAAGAAATGCGCGCGTCCTTGCGAGTGCGCCATGACTTGGGGCACCAATCGGGAGCATTAGCGTGGCGAGGCGTCGGGCCTCCTCATCAATGGTCACGAAAGTTGCCGTCCTGAAGAAACGAGGGTGCCTACAAGCTGAGGAAGGACCTTCTCCAAGGAATAATGACTACCAATGTACTCCGGCACTTCGTCACCTGCCCCGCCCTCAAGAATCCGCACCGCCATTGAAGCCACTGTTGCGTGGCTCCAGGTGAGCGGGTACACCGCTTCTGCTCCCGGCCAGTAGAGTATGACCGGCAATGCACCGGATGCAGCACCATCAGCAATGGTCAGGTGGAACGATTCGAAGTCACTGACCGAGATCACCGTACCAATGGTGCTGTACCACTCGCCCATATCCTCACCATATCCGGCAAGCTCAACCGCGCCCGGGCACGCTTCGTTCAAAGCCTCGATGCGTTCGAACTGCTGGTCGAAGTAGTCCATCTCGTCCTTGCGAGCTGCCATCCAAGAATAGTCCTTCGGCAGGCTTCCCTTGATCGACAGGGTGTAGCTGGGATCCACACGGTGAAGTTCCTCAAGCAAGTCAAGTGCCAGATCGAGGCGCTTGCGCTGAGGAATTATGCCGACGAGGCCAATACGCTTAGCTGCCTCTGGCGTCTTTGCGCGTGAAAGGGACTCGGTCAGGACGTAGTTCGGGACGACCGTCGTCTTCTCGGCCGGAATGCCGTGCGACGCCACAGCCGCAAGGCGAACAACTTCATTGACAAATATAAACTGATCAACGTTGTCGCAGTGGATATTGCGCAGGTGCGGACCGTAGATCTCCTGAAGGTGTACCCGAACCACCAGACGTTGGTGGCTGGTAACCTGATGCGAATACCAGACAGCATTGCCAAGTCCCCACTCGCAGAACACGATATCCGCCGACTCTAGCAGTGTTCGCGATCGTGCCTCGTCATGATCTGTGTGGTTAGTCCACTCATCAACGAGTACCTCGAACCCGTGGCTCCGGAAACCATCGATCGCCGAACGCAGGAATTTCAAGTCATGTCCTGCAACCAAGACCGTCTCAGGGCAGGATCCCGGAATTGAGACCTCTAGTGCTTCCCCATCCTCTCGCATTTGAGAATCAACCTCGGCTACGTGAGGGAGCAGAAGTGACAAGGTCTTCGCGAAAGTGCCGCGCAAGGCGGACTCCAGATTCTCGAAATGACCCGTTCTCTCGCTAAGAACAAGCCCGGACGCCGTCACAACATCGTTCGGTCCTTTTCTTGCGAGCGCGAACGACTGATCGCGTCCAATCACATGCACTGGCAGCAGCCGTTCCCAGTTGCCTGACTGGGCGACTATGAGCATATCTTCGTACCAGGTTCGAGGCAAGGCCTCTTCTGCCAGTCCAAGCCACTTCACACCGGCAAGGACCGACTCGTCGATCTCAGTTTCGATCCCGATTCCAGCACTAGTCAGCTTGTCCCTCTTTAGTTGAGAAACCTGCTGGCGTCCACGTACCACGATCGCTGCGGGAGGAACAGACTGATCAATCAATGTCGCCACAAGCTCATCAGTCAGTTCGTCTGCCACAAGTGCGTAAGAATCGAATTTCTCAACATGGACTGGAAAACCTGCGGTTCTCGCAATGATTGCCAAGGCAAAGTCGGCAACATGTACACGCAGGATGGACCTCATTTGGTGCCACGCCTCACGCCGACGGACATTCAGGTCCGTGGACCAATAGCTCAGTAAAGCTTGGGAGTCTTCGAGCGAGCCGCTGCAAGCGATTGCCCCTCCCAGGGTCTCTTGGACCCCGCGTCCCGGACCGGACAACACTACACCACCGCTTGCCGCGATTTCGACGACTCTTCTTGAGTACATTGTCGGCGAATCGCGGACACTGTTGACGTTTAGGTGGGCGACGTGGGTCCTGTACTTCTCAAGGACGCTGTCATATGAGAGCCCGCCACGTACCGCTTCCCGGAATTCGGCTGGAAACTTATAGGGCGAGTCCGGATCAATCGACTGCCGGTCGTAGATCGCCAGCCCCGTCTGCTTGCTCGCTGAAAGGAGCCGGTGAAGGTCGCTCGTTCGCTCAGCATAACGGTCCCCGTAGTATGTGCCGGCATACGCGACTGTGGGCTCCGACGACTCTCCTCGATCGAGCGGGCTGTGGATCCTGGGCTGGGCGAAGAACGGCATGCTCGATACGGTCTTGGTGGATTCTCCCGCAGCACTCCTGTATAGCGGAATCAGATTCGCATCAACAGTAAAGATATGGTCGCACAGCCGGGCCGTTTCAAGGAAACGGCTGGTATGAACCGGGTCCTCCTTGTTCCAAAAGACGGTCGGGATGGCCAGTCTTCTACACGTCTCGATCAGGCCTTGGATGTCGCGGTGCTCGTCGTCTGAATAGCGGCCGACACCCCGATACCACTGAGCGTCGTTTCCCTTCCACGCAGACTCGATGAGAACGAAACTCAGTCCCTCGAGTTCGTGTGCCCAGTTTGCGCGAGACAGGAGACGCACGCCGATCGATCCCTGCAGACTCTTCGTCGTGAATTCGTCAGCGATGAGGCCAATCTCAAGATCCCTTACGTGGAGGTTCTCTGACCTCGAGTTCTTTGCATAGCCTTCCCTGGCCTGTCGATAGGCAGAGATCGCGCCTGTGCAAGTTGCCGTCCATTGACGCTCTTTTATCGTCCACAGCCGAGCAGTTCGGCCGAGTTGCCGCCGCTTCTCTGCGTCGGCAATCAAAATCGCAAGCTTGTCGGCAAGGTCCTGGACGTCGCCCGCCTTGAATACTGCGGCGCGTTCTTGGTCGTGGCCTGCGAGGTCGCGATGCGGTGCGACGTCCGAGAGCAATACCGCCTTCCCGGCGGCGAATGCCTCCAGTGGCTTCAGAGGGGACACCATTTCCGTGACGGGAAGGGAGACTCGTGGGCACGGCATAATGTCGAAGAGTGAAAGAAGTCGGGGCATTTCTTTGTAGGCAACTCGACCCAGAAAGTGGACTGTGTCGTCCAGGCCCAGGTCGAGTACCCGTTCTTTGAGCTCCTTTTCCTGACTTCCCGAGCCGGCTAATACCACCTGGAATGCCAGGCCGCGTTCGCGAAGGACCTTTGCCGCTTCAATGAGGTCCAAGAGGCCCTCATAGGGAACCATGCTTCCGGCGAACCCGATCCAAGGTTCATCCGCTGAAATCTTGAGCTTCTTCGCAAAGCTCGTGTCCTTCGGCAAGGGCACTATTGCATCGGAGTCGACCGCGTTCGGCATGACAGTGATCTTGTCTCGGTCAGCACCGCGACGGACAAGTTCCTCTGCAACCTGAGGAGTAATAGCGAGGATTGCGTCCGACTCCGCAGCGACCAAACTCTCCAGCGAAACTTGGAGAGCGTAGCGCTCGCTCATGTCCCATCCTGTGGAGGTCGACGCCTGAGTTACCTCCCAGAGCCCCCTCACTTCGTAGACGAATGGAACGCCGACCCGCCGCGCAGCGATGAGCGCAGCAAGGCCCGTATAGTAATTGGACGCGGCATGGATCGTCGAGACTCGCAACCTGCGCGCTTCCCGCACAAACGCGTCGGCGGCCTCGTCGATTGCTTGGAGGAGCGTCGCGTCATTGAGGCTGAGGCCAGGGTTGTGTACATAGTCCACGCCGTCCAGGGTGGATTGGGTTCTCTCGCTCACACCGGTGTATTTCGAGTCCCACGGGTACCCCGTACGGGCTACGACCGTGATATCGACACCGTTTCGAGATAACCCGTCGGCCACGCCTTTGGTGCGAATTGAGTAGCCGTTGGAACTGTAGATCGGTGTAGAGTGCACGCAGTACATGAGACGCCCTCGTTCAGCCCGATAGGCAGTCCCTGTTCCACGCCCGGGGACAACGATCCCGTGTCTCGCGACATGTGCCGCCGACTGGATGGTCGCTGCTAGTGCTTTGAGTCGCGGTTCACCGCCCGCGATTATATCCTGGTGCGCCTCCACCATTTCTGCCGGACGTGCGATCTCGCCCGCAGTAAACCACAAACGCGCTAGCGCAGCGTACAGTCGGCTGGCATTCGGGTCTTCTTCGAGATCCTTGAGCAACTCTTCGAGCGACCGTCGCGTACCAGGAACGCTGGTAGGCGAGGCTTCCTCGTCGCCCTTTAGCCGCCTCGGAGGGTTTTCCGTGCCTCTCGGAGCCCCCGCGACAGGAGATGGTCCATTGTCCGGCTTTCCCAGCATGGTCCCCTTTTCGGGCGCATGTCGGACAGCACTTCTGAGTTTAACTATCTCTTGGAGAGGCTTGAGAACCGTGCGGCCCACCCGCATGCTCGTCGAGGCTCGGACCCGTTGGATCTCTCGCTTCAGCCGTGCCGATTCGACCCGATACGCTTCAAGCGAACTCAGCGATCTACCCAGTTTTGATTCCAGATTTGCGATCTCACGCTTCTGCCTCTCGGTCCTCTTCTTGGCTCGCGCGAGCTGCTCTTCCAGTTCTGCGATCCGCGCTCGCCCTCCGTCGCTCTTGGCCACAAGGTCATCGAATTTTCTACGGAGACTTTCGGGATCCCCAACGAACTCCGACAGCATGGCTTCGCGCATTTCATTCGGATTTCGGACCTCGTCCGGGTACCGCTTCGTGCTCATCTTCGTAGAATCTCCGAGATCTATCGTGGTCAAGCAGGGGTCGAGCGGTTAACTCCTAGACGGAGGTGCCGCGCGTGTCGATCAGGACCGCGCTCGCCTCGGCGATGAACTCGTTGTCGACGAACTGGTCGTGGTCCACCAGCAGCACCGAGACGTCGGCGCGCTTCGTCGCTTCCTCGATCGAGACGAGCTCGACGTTGCGTCGGTTCGCCAGCTCCTGGGGAAGGTCCTCGATGTGCGGCTCCACGACGAGGATCGTCGCGCCTGCCATCTCGTCGGCGAGCTGAGCGACGATCTTGCGTGCCGGTGACTCGCGGAGGTCGTCGATGTTCGCCTTGAAGGCCAGGCCGAGGGTCGAGATGGTGGGGTTCGCGATCGTCCCCGCGGCGGCACGGACCTTCTCGATGACCCACTGCGGCTTCGCGTCGTTGACCTCGCGGGCGGTGCGGATGAGACGCGCCTCCTCGGGAGCCGCGTCGACGATGAACCAGGGGTCCACCGCGATGCAGTGTCCGCCGACGCCGGGGCCCGGCTGCAGGATGTTCACGCGCGGGTGGTGGTTCGCGAGGCGGATGAGCTCCCAGACGTCGATGCCCAGGTTGTCGCTGATCACCGAGAGCTCGTTGGCGAAGGCGATGTTCACGTCGCGGAACGAGTTCTCGACGAGCTTGGCCATCTCGGCCGTCACCGCGTCCGTCAGGAGGATCTCCCCCTGGCAGAACACCTGGTAGAGGTCGCGAGCGCGCTCGGCGGCCTCGACCGTCAGCCCGCCGACGATCCGGTCGTTGGTCACGAGCTCGATCATCACGCGACCGGGCAGGACGCGCTCCGGACAGTGCGCGACGTGGATGACGGGGCGATCTCCGGAGCCGTCCAGGCTCAGGTCGGGTCGAACCTCGAGGATCCAGTCCGCCATCCGCTGCGTCGCGCCAGGAGGGGACGTCGACTCGAGGATCAGCAGCTCGCCGCCCTGCAACTGGGGCGCGATCGCTCGAGCCGCGGCCTGGATGTACGACAGGTCCGGCTTCATGCCGTCCGTGAAGGGCGTGGGCACCGCCACGATGAACGCATCCGCCGGCGCCGGCGTGAGCGCCGCGCTGAGCTTGCCCTGCGTCACGGCCCCCGCGACGTAGGTCGCCAGATCGGGCTCGACGAAGGGGACGTCACCACGGTTGACCGCGTCGACGGTCCGCTGGCTGATGTCCACACCCAGGACCGTGACGTCCTGTGAAGCCAGGATCGCGGCCGTGGGGAGGCCGATGTATCCCAGACCGATCACCGCGACAGAGCTGATGCCCATGGTGTTCCCGTTCTCCCTGCTCAGAAAAGGACGTGCGAGTCCGCACGCCCGTAGAACTGCACCTCGCCGCTCGCAAGCAGCTCGGCGTCGGACACCGTCCAGGTGTGCGCACCGGACCCGGAGCGCACCTGGACGAAGTTGAAGCGGTCCGCCGAGTAGACGCGGGCTCCCGCGTCGACGGCGTCCCGAAGGAAGGCAGAGTCCTCGCCGCGGCTCACGTCCTGGAACGGAGTCGTCGCCACGAGGTCTCGCCGGGCGACGATCGTCGGCCCCATCACCCGGTCGGTGAACCGGCGCTCACGATCCGCGAACCGCAGCAGCGTAGCGTCCATGCCCTCGACGTACATGTAGTGCGCCTGCTTGCCCACGACCTCGGCATCGCTGTACGCCATGGCGTACAGCTGGTCGGAGAGGTACTGCGCCCCGTACAGGTCGTCGTCGTCCATCTTGGCGACGACGTCGCCGTCGGCGGCCGCGACGAGCCGGTTGAGGCAACCGCCGAGCGGGACCTCGGAGCCTGCCGTCAGGAGGACCAGCTCCTCGACACCGGCTTCCTCGGCGCGCACCCGCAGGTCTGTCTCGTCGACCTCGAACCCGTGGGTCAGCAGGGCCAGCTGGAGCCCCACGTCCTCCTGGCTGCCGACCGTCCGCAGGACGTGGTCGAGCTGGTGGGGCCGGTTGGTCGAGACCAGGGCCGTGACCGTCGCACGCGGCACCACCGGGGATTCGGCCAGGCCGACGCTGTGCAGGACGCTCTGCACGCGCGCGCCATAGGTGTGCTCTCGCCAGATCCTGCGCTGGCCCAGGTGTGTTGCGCGATCACGCAGCTCCGCCGATCGCACGAGGGCACGGACCGTGTCCGCTGCCTCCGCCCGGTCCGCGACCACGAAGACCTCGTCCGCCGGGAAGAGCTCGCCGATCGCTCGACTCGACGTCGTCACCACCGGCGTGCCGCAGGCCGTGATCTCGAAGACCCGGCGAGCGCACATGCTCGGGGAGCCCACGATCGAGTTCACGTTGAGGAACACCTTGTACTCGCGGTACGCGGTCAGCATCCGCTCGTAGTCCAAGGACCCGACGACACGGCCCGCCAGCGGCTCCGGGAACTGGTAGTTCGGGTCCCCGCCCTGGAAGCGGGAGAAGATCTCGAGGCCGTGCTCCATCCGCGACGAGACGTCGAACGCCCCGCCGAGAAGCAGATCCATCTGCTCGCGTCGCTCGGGGTACTTGTGGGCGAAGTACATGCCGCCGAACGCGACGTCCCGCTCCGGGCCACGGCCGTGCGGCCGCACGGGGTTGTGGATCGCGGGCTGGGCAGCGAAGGGGAGAACGCTCACGCGGTCGTGACCGAGACGCTCGACGTAGTCCGGCACGCGGTCGACGTCGGTCGTGCTGACATGGTCGAAGAGTGCTGCGGCATCGAGGAAGTCCTCGAAGTGGACGGGGTCCTCCTTGTTCCAGAAGACCGTCGGGATGCCCAGGTCGCGGCAGTGCGCGACCAGCTCGACGAACGCCGTTCTGGGAGCGGAGGTCCCGGTCAGGTGGTACTGCCAGGCTCCGCCGTTTCCGTTCCACGCCGACTCGACGAAGAGGAGGTCGATGGGCTCGTCGGCGAGGGCCTGACGCCACGTCGTGGGCTCGAGGAGGACCTGCTCCCACTCGAGAGCGAACGCGAGCCGGGAGAAGTCGTCGAGGATCACCCCGACGCGCAGGTCTGGCCGCGACGGCCGACGGTCCGAGAAGTCCCAGGGGTCGAACGTCAGTCCGTCCTTGGTGAAGTACCCCCCGCGTCCGCTCCCCGGGGAGGGCACGCGCTGTCGACGCAAGAAGGATCGCATCTGCGGCACGCCACCGTGCCGAAGATGCCAGAGGGCCCGGCGCGCCGCGCCCAGTCCCCCGCCCCTGCGAGTCGTCACATCTGCCATCCTGGCTCGTTGCTGTGGAACACCCTGACCCAGCGCCTGCGCGGGGCCGGCTTGAACGAGCGAGCCACGGAGTGCGGGACTATAGTACCGCTCTCAGGCCCCGCCCAGCCCACCGCCCTCAGGGCACGTAGGCGACCACCGCGCGGCCGGATCCGTGCAGCGACAACCGTCCCGCTGCATGCGGGACGAAGACCGACTCCCCCACCCGTAGGCGGGTACGGAGGGATTCACCCGGTACCCCTCCTGCATCGCCGGAGCACCCCACCTCGAGACCTCCGTCCAGCGCGAGCACGATCCTCGGTCCCTCGGCCGGGAGGGGGGCGACCTCGCTTCCCACCTCGCCCATGACCAGCGCAAACTCCGCGATCGAGGCCCGGTACTCCTGCAGTCCTCTGTCCACCGCGGGCGCGCCCCGTCGCCCCGGCGCAGCGGCCGCCCCCAGCGGCCGGATCCGGGGCCGTGCCGCAGGCCCGGGGGCGTACGTCACGCAGGCCAGGAGCGACTCGACGTCCACGCGCTTGCTGGTCAGCCCCGCACGCAGCACGTTGTCCGAGCTCGCCATGATCTCTACCGCGCATCCCGACAGGTAGGCGTGCACGTGCCCGGCGGGGACGAACATCGACTCCCCCGGCTCGAGCGTGACCCGGTTCAGCATCAGCGACACCACGGCACCCGGGTCCCCCGGGTGCTGTTCCGCGAGGGCGACCACGGTCGCGTCGGCGCGCGGCGACGTCGTACCTGCTGCCAGGCGGGCCCGGACGTCGGCGACGGTCGACGCCAGGTCGCCTGCGACGTCGGGCGCCGTCCTGGCGTGCAGGGCGAGCGTGAAGGCCTCCCGCAGGCCCGCTGCCGAACGCTGCGCCTCGAGCGCAGCCCTCATCCCGGCGACCAGGTCGCCGCGCAGCCCGTCCAGCAGCTCCAGGATCCGCACCGGACGACGAAACCCCGAGAGCCCTTCGAACCGGGAGACCGCCACGACCATCTCCGGCTTGTGCTGGTCGTCGTGGAAGCTGCGCTCCGGCGAGTCGCGCGGGACGCCCTCGCGGTTCTCCCGGTTGAAACCGGCACGTGCTCGGTGCGGCTGCGGGTGCACCTGCAGCGACAGCGCGCGGTCGGCGGCGAGCACCTTCAGCAGGTACGGCAGTCGCGGACCGTAGTCGTCGAGAACGCGCTGCCCGAGCATCTGGACCGGGTCGTTGCGGATCAGGTCCGCGAGGGACACCGAAGGCCCGCCGTCGGCCGAAGCCGACGACGGGCCCTTCGGATGCGCCCCCATCCACAGCTCGGCGAGAGGTTCACCGTCCTGCTCCAACCCCAGGAGCGCGTGCAGCGCGCTCCTCGAACCCCAGTCGTAGGACTGGAGGGTGGGCGTCAGGCGCAGGATCGGGAGGCTCATCGCCTGAGAGCGTACGTCAGACGCCCAGGGCGTCGCTGATCGGGTCGAGGGTGAAGTAGATGATGAACGCGACGGCGGAGACCCACATGAGCGGGTGGATCGCCTTGACCTTGCCGAGCGCCAGCTTGATGACCACGAAGGCCAGGAAGCCCGCGCCGATGCCCGCGGTGATCGAGTAGGTGAAGGGCATGAGGGCGATCGTGAGGAACGCGGGGATCGCGACCTCGACGTTCGTCCACTTGATGCCCGTGATCTGCGTCATCATGAGGAAGCCGACGAGGACCAGCGCAGGCGCGGCGGCCTCGCTCGGGACGAGGGCGACGAGCGGCGACAGGAACGTCGCCAGCAGGAAGGCGATACCCGTCACGACGGCCGCGAGGCCCGTGCGCGCACCCTCGCCGACACCGGTCGTGGACTCGACGTAGCTCGTGTTGGACGAGACGCTCGCGGCACCACCGGCCGCCGCGGCGACCGAGTCGACGATGAGGATCGCACGCGACTTCGGCGGGTTGCCCGTCTCGTCGAGCAGCTTGCCCTCCGCACCGACCGCGACCATGGTGCCCATGGTGTCGAAGAAGTCGGCGAGCAGCAGCGAGAAGACGAGCAGGACGACCGTGACGATGCCGACCTTCTCGATCGACCCGAGCAGCGAGAACTGACCCAGCAGACCGAAGTCGGGGACCGCGACCGGGCTGCCGTCGAGCTCGGGAGCGTTGAGGCTCCACCCGTTCGACGCGCCCGCACCCTTGGTGCCGACGCCCGCGACCGCCTGGATGACCACTGCGAGGACCGTCGCGGCGAGGATCGAGATGAGGATCGCGCCCCGGACCTTGCGGACCCACAGGACGATCATGAGGACCAGGCCGACGACGAAGACCAGGATCGGCCAGCCCGCGAGCGAACCGGTCGCGCCGAGCTGGAGCGGCGTGCCGCCGCCCGCGGCGACGAACCCGGCGTTGACCAGGCCGACGAGCGCGATGAACAGGCCGATGCCCACGCTGATCGCGGTCTTCAGCTCGACCGGGACCGCACGGAAGACGGCCTCGCGGAAGCCCGTGAGGACGAGCACCAGGATGATGAGGCCCTCGATGACGACGATGCCCATCGCGTCGGCCCACGTGACCTCGGGGATCGACGCGATCGTGAAGGCCACGACCGCGTTCAGCCCGAGGCCGGCCGCGAGAGCCATGGGGTAGTTCGCGAACACGCCCATCGCGATCGTCATGATGCCCGCGACGAGTGCCGTGGTCGCGGCGATCATCGGGAAGTTCGCGCCGTCCGCGCCGCCACCCAGGAACTGGCCCGTACCGTCGGGGGCCGTCCCGAGGATGATCGGGTTGAGGATGATGATGTAGGACATCGCGAAGAACGTGACGAGACCGCCACGGATCTCGGCGCCGATGGTCGAGCCGCGCTCGGTGATCTTGAAGAAGCGGTCGATGCCGCTGGAACGCGGGGGGGCTTCGCGCTCGTCAGTCGTGGTGGTCATGGGGAGAATGGTGCCAGATCCCGTGTTGCGCTTCCGAATCGTCCACGTGACGTGCTAGTGACGTGTCCGCGGTCACGTCCCGCCTCGCGACACGCGGCAGGCTCACGCCGACAGACACCCACGGGTCGGCGGTCGCCGAGCGCCCGTCGCCGAGCGCGCAGCCCGGCGACGGCAGTGCTCAGTACGCCCCGTGCCCGGAGACGACGGCTCTCGCCGTGCGCGCCAGGATGAGGATGTCGCCGAACAACGTCCAGTTCTCGACGTAGTAGACGTCGAGGCGCACGCTCTCCTCCCAGGACAGGTCCGAGCGTCCACCGACCTGCCACAGTCCCGTCAGGCCGGGCTTGACGAGCAGGCGCCTGCGCACCTTCTTCTCGTAGGTGCTGACCTCGCGCGGCAGCGGCGGGCGGGGCCCCACGAGGCTCATGTCGCCCCGCAGGACGTTGAAGATCTGCGGCAGCTCGTCGAGCGAGTAGCGACGGATGAAGCGGCCGACGGTCGTGACGCGAGGGTCGTTGCGGATCTTGAAGAGCGGCCCGGACCCCTCGTTGTTCGCGGCGAGCGCGGTGAGGTCCAGGTCGGACCCGACGCGCATGGAACGGAACTTGAGCATCGAGAACGTCTCGCCGTTGCGCCCGACGCGCTGCTGGGAGTAGAAGACCGGTCCACGGCTCGTGAGCCGCACCGCGAGCCCGACCGCGATCAGGACAGGCAACAGGAGGAACGTCAGGATCGCCGCACCGAACCAGTCCGAGATCGACTTGACCACGAACTTGGGGCCGCTGAACCGAGGAGCGTCGACGTGCAGGAGGGACACGGACTCGGCCGGGGTGATGGTGATGCGGGGTCCGGCGACGTCGACCAGCTCGGTCGTCAGCATGAGGTCGACACCGAAGGGCTCGAGCTCCCAACTGAGGTGGCGCACGACGTCCGCGGTCACGGCGTCCGAGCCGCTCACCGCGACGCACCCGGCGCCGACCCGCGCCGCGATCTCGCCTGCCGAGCGGAGGTCTCCGAGGACGGGCACGCCCAGGATGGCGTCACCCTCAACGGCGCGACCGCTGGGTGTGCACACGGCGACCACCCGGTACCCGGAGCTGTCCCGCTCGTTCAGGTCGCGGATCAGGCGCTCGGCCTGGTCCCGGTGCCCGATCGCGAGGACCGCGGTCCGGTGAGAACCCACGGCCCGCTTGCGGTGCAGCCACTGCCGCCAGAAGTAGCGGCCCAGGAGCAGCCCGGCGAGGCCGAGCGGGAACGCGAAGATCAGGTAGCCGCGGGCCTCCTGGAAGCGCAGCAGGAAGGCGAGGATCGCGAGGATGCCGAAGAGTCGCCAGGACGCGTCGAAGACCCGCTGGTACTCGGTCGGCCCGCTGCCGACGACCCGCACGTCGCGCGTCTTGGCGAACGCGAGCGAGCCGGCCCAGGCGACGCCGATCAGGACGCTCAGCACGAGGTAGGGCAGGAACAGGTTCTCGCGGACGGGCTGGCTGATGAACTGGTCCCACCGCAGGAAGTACGCCGCGGTGACCCCGATCGTGATCGCGAGGAAGTCGGTGACGACGAGGCGGATCCGGTACGACCGCTCCCACGTGACCGACTCGAACGCGGCGCGCACCGCCCGAAGGGGCCCGGGTTGCGCCGTCGTCAGGATGTGGCGGAGTCCACGACGCGAATCGTGAATGACGCTTCCGGCCATGGCCCGGCTACCTCTCGATCAATCCGACGGCCGCTTCTGGACCGCCGGAACGCCTCATCGTAAGAGTCGGCGCACAAAGAAATGAATGACCCACCAGCCTTTTCACCCGGGTGAGAAGAACGCCCGCCCGGCGAGTCCCAAGCCTGGGATCCCGCCGATCCTGGCGCCGGTCCGGGAGACTCGGCAGGTCGGAGAATGGTGATGGACAGATGTCCAAGTCGAGGAGGACCGGAATCCCCTCGGTTCAGCGCTACGAGCGAGCCCGTAATTTCCTGTACAGCCGTCCAACGAAGTAGGAGCGGCGAAGTGGGGATCGTAGCGGCTGGGGTTGCCGCACTGGAACCCCGTCCGCGTCCCGTCTCACCCGGGAGAGACCTCTCCTCGACGGTCTTGTGACGCCGCTCACGGGTGAAAACGGGCACGTCTTCCTTGCGGGTCGCACACACCGTCGGTCGCTGCCGCTGGTCCAGCGCCCGGTTCAGGGGGTTTTGCCCGGTTCGCGCCACGGCACCCCAGACCGGAGGAGCGCCTTTTAGCACGACCTCCTTCACACCGGGCGGAACGACGCGCCGAGCGACACCGACTTCTTTTTCACCCGACGGGACGTTCGCGAGACGTAGACTGCGAGCGTGCCCTCGATGATCTCCTTGCTGGTCCACCCGGAGCGGCGCCGCCCCAACCCGCCGGCGCTGCGCGTCGATCTCAAGCCCGTGATCCTGGTGGGAATGAGCCTGTGGGCCGTCGCCCTCGTGGTCTCGGTCGTCCTCCTGGTCCTCGACCGGGCGACGTTCGAGCTCCCCGCGACCTGCGCGGCCGGGATCGTGCTCGGCATGATCGGTCTCGGTTGGGAACGCCGCAACCGGAGCGAGTACCGCTCGCAGGGCTAGGGGCGCGCGACACCGCCCTCTCGCCGCAGCACGCGCACCGCACCCGCCCTCAGCCACGAGGGACGCGGCTAGCTCTCTATCCCCGCCCGACGGCGCGTGGTCCGGTTCGCGTGCACCGACCACCGCGGGACCCACCGCGCGAGCGCGACGGCCCCGAGCAGGCCGACCGTCCCCGAGGCGACGATCCCGCCCGCGAGGCTCCCCAGCGCGGCACCGGCCGAGACCACGAGCGGGCCGAGCGCGGAGCCGGAGTCCTGGAAGAGCCGCCAGATCCCGAGGAACTGCGCACGGACGTCCGGTGGTGCGACGTCGGCCCCGAGCGTCATGAGGATGCCCGAGCCGATCCCGTTGCCGAAGCCCATGACCATCGCGACGACGGCCACCCCCGCGACGGTGCTCGTGAGCGGCAGCACGACGATCGCCCCGCCGAGGACGACCATGCAGGGGATCGCCACCCACAGCCTCCCCCAGCGGTCCATGACCTTCCCCGCGGGGTAGAACAGCAGCATGTCGACGGCTCCCGAGAGCCCGAAGATCACGCTCGTGGTGGCGGGGCTGAAGCCCAGGTGCTCGGACCACAGGGGCAGCACGACCTGCCGGGCCGCCCGCGTGGCCCCGACCATGACGACCGCGATCCCGAGCGTCGCGAACACCCGCCAGTTCGCGGCCAGCACCGTGCGGAAGCTGACGGGGGCCATGGACCGCCGGTGAGCCGTCGAGCCGGCCGCGACGTCGGGCACGAGGGCCGTCACCAGCCCGGCGACGACGCTCGTGCCGACCGCCAGCCAGTACACCGCGGGCAGGTCCCAGACCCACAGGACCGCGGCCGCCGCGAACGGCCCCACGAACGCGCCGATCCGGTGCGTGCCCGCGAGTGTCGACAGCGCCCTGGCCCGCTTGAGCACGGGCGTGACCTCGGTCAGGTACGCCTGCCGGGCGAGCATGAAGACCGCGTTGGTCATGCCGACGCAGAAGACCCCCGCGCCCAGGACCCACAGGTTGGGGGCGAGCGCGCACGCCACGAGGCCGACGATCGAGGCGGCCGCGGCCGTCATCATGGCCCGCCGGTCGCCGAACCGGGCCGCGAACGCACCGGCCGGCACGTCACCGGCGATCTGCCCGAGCCCCAGCAGCGCGACGACGAACCCGGCCAGCGCGATCCCGGCCCCCATCGAGATGGCGCTCAGCGCCACGACGGGGACGATCGCGCTCACCCCCGCCTCGAACACGAAGGTCGGGACGTACACACCGCCCACGAGGCGGCGGTCGAAGATGCCGGACGGTCCGGTGGCGGTTCCCGCCGTCGGACCGCTCACTCCCCGTCCCACGCGGTCTCGGCCCGCAGGTCCTCGGCCGCGGCGGGGTCGAGAAGCGCGGACTCCAGGAGGTGCCGCGCCCCGGGCCGCCCGGCGACCGCGGCCAGGCCGCGCGCCAGGCCCGCGGTCGTGGAGGCGTGGACCTCGGGTCCCGCGCTGCCCGCGCACACCCACCAGTCGACCTCGACGCCGTCCACCGCCAGGGCGTCGTGCTCGAACCAGTCGCCGGGCACTCCCGGGACGAGCGCCGCGACCCGAGGGTCGAGCGCCTGCGGTGAGCCGGCGCCGTCGGGCAGGGGGACGTCCGGCGCGCCCGGGGCCGGGAGCAGCGGCAGGTCCAGGAGGTCCGCCAGGACCGCTCCCGTGTCCGCGGCCGGCGAGGTCCGCCCCGCAAGGGCGACCGGCAGCACGGTCCGCACCTGCGCCCACATCGCGCTCGGCGCCACGGCCAGGTCCTCGGCCCGGGCGCAGGTCGCGACGGACCCGCGCAGACCGGGCAGGCGGTCGGGCAGCTCGTCGAGCTCCCCGCCGTGCGCCGAGCGGGCGAGCGCGCCCAACCCCTGCCACACCGCGAGCGCGGCGGGCAGGTCGAGGCGCGTGCCGACGTCGGGCAGCGCGGCCAGGTAGTCCGGCCAGTCCGCCGGTGCCAGATCTCCCAGGTCCGCGACCCCGCCCAGGGCGCGCACGACCTCGGCGTCCAGGCCGCTGGCCTCGGCGGGCGGGTCGGGAAGGAACGGTACCCCGCCTCGCTCGGCCGCGAAGGGCGCGCCCAGGTGCCGGCGCAACCACCACGCGGTGTACGACGGCGCGTCCCCGACCCGCGCTCCGCCCTGCGCCCGGACGGGGGCGAGGAGGGCGGCGCGGGCCTCGGGCTCGCGGGCCACGCGCGCGAGGAACGCGGGCCACGCGTCGTCGGCGACGGCGTCCAGGTCCGCGACGGCGTCGAGGTCCCCCACGTACGCCCCTCCCCCGACGAGCCCGCCGAGGAAGGCGAGGTAGTCGGCCCAGCCGTCGAGCCACGACTGCGGGTCGTCGGGGTCGTCGGGCAGGTCCGGGTCCACGTCCCACGGCGTCAGGACGTCGCGCACCCGGTGGACCGTCACGTCCGCCGGGACCCCGACCGCACGCAGGACGTCCTCGCCCCAGCGCGCCAGGACGCCCTCCGCGAGCGGGACCAGGCCGTCCAGGTGCTCGGCGGACCACGACCCGGGCACGACGCACTCCCGCGCCGCGGACAGCTCGCCGTCGGCCGTCGGCAGCGGGAGCTCGCCCCACCAGAAGGGCACGTCCTCGGGCAGCGCTCCCTCGGCGAGCGCAGCACGCACGAGGGCCAGCACCTGCCCGACGGCGGCGGGCACCGGGTCCTGGACCTCGCCGCCCGCGTCGAGGTCGTCGAGCAGGTCGCCGTCGGCGACCTGGTCCGCGAGGTGCAGCACATGATCCCTGACCGCAGGCTCGGTCAGCAGCCCACGAGCCGACGACGGCGTCGCCCCCAGCCGCTCCAGGAGCGGGTGAGCGGCGTCGGGATGGACGAGCCGCAGGCCGAGCGAGCGTGCGAGGTCGGGGACACCGGCCGACCCCGCCGCATCGTCCCTGCCCGAGGCGGCGGCCCCCAGGAGCAGGACCCCGCGGGCTCCCCGCGCGGTCCGGCCGTCGGCGAGCGGGACCGTGACCGCACCGAGCGCGTCGAGCACCCCCGGCTGACCCACGTGCGGGGCGAGGGCCGCGTAGACCTCGCGCCACGCGGTCGGGTCCATGCCCGCGGGCAGCTCGTCGAGCAGGTCCGCGAGCTCACGGGACCGCACACCGAGCGACCGCGCGACCGCGTGCAGCGACGGCGGCACGTCGACGAGGTCCGGCACCGCCCGACCGAGGACTGCCACCACCGCCGCGTCGCGTCCGACCTCGCCCGCGAGGACCTGGGCATCGCGCGGCGCGACCATCCGGCCGACGGCGCGCAGCACGGGCGGCCCGTCGACGTCGGCCCCCGGAAGCGGCGGCGACAGCAGGGGCGTGGCGAGCAGCGCGCCGAGCACCGCGTCCCGGACCTGGGCGTCGAGCGCCCCGGCAGGCAACCCCGTCGGTACGAGGCCCAGGACCGACGCGCCGCGCTCGGCGGCGACGAGCCCGAGCAGCCGCGCGTACGCACCGCCCGCGAGCCCGGCGAGCGCGGAGGCGACCGGACCGGGCAGGACGTGCCGGCGGCTCGGGTCCAGGGGGAACGAGGCGACGAGGAGCGCCGCGAAGGTCAACGGCTCGTCGGTCGGCGTCGGAGCGTGCAGCACCCCCGCGACCACCTCGCTCGGCGCGGGAGCCGACCGGGGCAGCGCCCACAGCAGGCTCCATCCGGCGTGCCGCTGCTCGACCGGGAGCGTGCCCAGGAGGCCCGCGTCGAAGGCCCCGCGCTCGCGCACGACCGTCCAGCGCGCGGCGACGTCGTGCAGACGGCGCGCCCGCAGGGTCCCGTCGTCGTCCTCGACCTCGACCAGGACCTCGTCCAGCGCGGGCAGCGCCAGGAGCAGCGCGTCGTCCACCTCGTCGAGCTGGGCACGGACCGCGTCGAGCGCGCCCCGGTCCCGCAGGCGGAGGGCGACGACCGTGTCCGGCGGGGCAGGAGCGGTCGCCCCGTCGGGGCCGCCCGGACCGACGGGCAGGGCGTCCGCCGCGAACGGGAGCCGCAGCACGGGCAGGGCGTCGCCCCGCTCGCGGACAGCGGCATCGAGCCGGTCAGCCGCTGCGGCCCCGGTGCCCGCTTCCGCCTGCGCCCCCGCGACCAGGTCCGACAGTGCCGCTCGCGTCCGCCCCAGCGAGAAGGTCACTCCCCCGAGCGTCGAGCGCACCGAGACCTCGTCCGCGACCGAGCGCACGGCCGCGAAGCCCACCCCGAAACGGCCCACCCGCCCGGGGGCGCCGTCCGCGGACGGGGGCTCCGTCGTCGGGCCGGCAGGACGCTTGGCCGACGCGCGCATCGACGACAACGACTCGACACCCTCCGCGTCCAGCGGTGCGCCCGAGTTCTCGGCCGTCAGCCACCACGCACCGTCGGTGTCCTGCGTGAGACGCAGCACGAGGCGGCCCGGAGAGCCCGCGTGCGCCGCGGCGTCGGCCGCGTTCTGCGCGAGCTCGACGACCACCCGGTCGCGGTAGTAGCCGCGGGCATGGTCCTCCTCGGTGTTCGCGTCCTCCCGGAAGCGCGTCGGGGACGCGAGCCACGCCTCCGTGACGGCTCGGCGAAGAGCCGACGTCCCGAAGGCGTCCGTCGTCACCGGGCCGGCTCGTCCGGGTCCGCGTCCTGCTCCGGCGCGGTCTCCGGTGTGCTCTCTGCCCCCGACGACGACCCCGGCTCAGGAAGCGTGATCCGCGACAGGGCGAGCTCGATGCTCGCCGCAGCCTCCGCGGAACGCTCGGTCGTCGGGCCTGCGAGAGTCTCTCCCGATCCGGGTACGGCGCTCGCCGCGTCACGGGCCGCGTCCAGGAGCTGGACGATCTCGACGTCCATCTCGTCGATCAGCGGGTCCGCGGCCGGCCAGTCGGTCGGGTGCGGCTCGACATCCGTCTCCGAGTGCGCCCCGCACCCGTGGTCGAGGCTCACGACCTTGCCGTCGTCGGGCGACCACGCGTTCGCGCACACGCCGAAGACCTGACCCAGGGCGCCCTGCAGCGGGACCAGGAACCCGCACGACCCGCACTCGGCCGCCGAGGAGACGGCCCCCGGCGCCGTGGGGCCACGGGTGCCGCGGTACCAGCGCTCAGCCGCCTCGTCGCGCCCCTCGGGGGACAGGACCCGCGCCCGGGCGAGCGCGAGCTCCTCGATCGCGACGGCGTCCTGCTCCTCGTCGCCCGTCGGCACGTAGCCGGGCTCGAGGCGCGGGTCGTCCGCCTGGAACGGCAGCACGTCGCCGACGCCGATGTCCCCCGGCCGCAGACGCTCCGACCACGGCAACCACTCGGGAGCCAGGATGGACCCGTCGCCCGGCAGGAGCTCGACCTCGCACACCGTCGCGGTGCGACCGCGCGGGACCCGGGCCAGCGTCACCGTCCAGCGCCACCCCCGGTACCCGAGCATGGTGCACGCGAACTGGTGGGAGATGAGACGGTCCTCCTCGACGACCGTCCCCAGGTGCTCGCCCACGTCCCCGACGTGCTCGGCGACCTGCTCCGCCGCAGCACGCGCGAGATCCACCGCGCCCGTGAGCACGGCGTCCTTGGCGGCGCGCGCGCTCACACGACGGGTCGAACCTTCAGCGGCGGCTACGGCAGCCATGTCATGCCTCCAGGTCGTCGGCGACGGCGCGCAGCACCTTGGCGAGCTGGGCTCCCTGCGCGGCATCCGGGTACCGGCCACGGCGCAGCGAGCCGCCGACCTTGTCCATGACCTTGATGAGGTCCTCGATCACGACCCCCAGGTCCTCGGCCGGGCGGCGCTGGGCCTTCGCCACGGACGGCGCAGGGTCGAGCAGCTTGATCGCGAGCGCCTGCGGGCCGCGCCGCCCGTCGGCCACGCCGAACTCGACCCGGGCACCGGGCTTGGGGGCCGCGCCGTCGGGCAGGGCGGAAGCGTGCAGGAAGACCTCGTCGCCCTCATCGCTCGCGATGAAGCCGAACCCTCGTTCGGTGTCGAACCACTTGACCTTGCCGGTGGGCACGTGAACCTCGTTTGTGCTCGTGGGAATCAGAACTCCCAGGTTACCGGGACAGAGCCCTCACAGTCGCATCCACCGGGCCGCGCCCCGACGAGCGCGCCCGGGTGAGTTCCGGCGGCGGGGAGTTCTCCCCATGGAAGGGGGCTGCGGCCTGCCTGCGGCCTCCACTAGCCTTCGGGCGACTGCCGACGCACCGCGCCGGTCGAGCCGCCGCCGACCCAGAGGGTTCCCCATGACCACGCCGCCCACCTTCCCCCCTGCCGACCCCTCGGGGGCGTGGCAGCAGCATGCCGGTGGCGCGGCCCCCGGGCAGGCCCCGGTCGCGACCGTCGGGCCCTCCCGCCTGCGCACCGGCCTCGTGCTCGGCGGTGCGGCGACCGCGGCTCTCGTCCTGGTCGGCGGAGGCGTGTTCGCCTACAACGCGCTCGACGGCGGTGGGGCCCAGCCCGAGGCGGCCCTCCCGGACACCGCGTTCGCCTACGTCCGCGTCGACCTCGACCCGTCGGCCACGCAGAAGGTCAACCTGCTGCGCCTCGCGAACAGGTTCCCGGACCTCGCGGCGGACCTCGACGTCGACCTGGGCGACGACGCCGACCTCCGCAAGCTCGTCGTCGACACGATCGCGAAGAGCGGGACGTGCGAGATCGACTACGCGACCGACGTCGAACCGTGGATCGGCCAGCGTGCCGCGATCGCCGTGCTGCCGCCCGTCGAGGGCGCGACCGGGGACGCAGGATCCGCGCCCGAACCCGAGCCCGTGGTCGCCCTCCAGGTGAACGACGAGGGCGCCGCACGGGCGGCCATCGAGTCCGGCCTGGGCTGCGGCGACGGCGCGAAGCCCGCACAGGTCGCGTTCGCCGACGGGTACGCCCTGATCACCTCCGAGAAGGTCGTGGCCGCCGACGTGGCGGCAGCCGCGAAGAAGGCGTCGTTGGCCGACGCCCCGCTCTTCGCCGCCGACATGAAGGCGCTCGGCGACCCCGGGCTGATCTCCTACTGGGCGGACGTCGAGGGCGCGATCGCCGCGCTCGAGGGGCAGGAGGGCGCCGACGAGCTCGACGCGGCCGTCACCCAGGGCCTCCGCTCGGTCGCCGGTGCGGCGCGGGCGGGCGCCGACCACCTGGAGATCGCGATCGCCGTCGGCGCCGACGACAAGGTCCTCGCGCCGATGGAGGGGGCGGGGACCTCGCTCCTCACGGGGCTGCCGGACAGCACCCTGTTCGCCTCGTCCGCGACGATCGACCCCGCCTCGGTCGACCAGCTCTGGGAGCAGCTGAGCACGCTCGCCGACGCGTACGGGTCGAGCGGACTGGGGAGCCTGGGCTCCGGGGACGACCTGCTCGGCGACGACTGGACCCTGTCCTCGCACGAGGTCCGCACGGCAGGCACGCTCGCCACCGCCACCGAGGCCGAGTGCGCGGCACTGCTCGCGCTGCCCGAGAACGCGTTGGACGCGTCGGACTGGGGCCTCACGCCCGAGGAGCTGGCCGAGGTCACCCGGAGCTACGACGAGTCGTTCATGGCGGGCTGCACCGGGGACTACTCGGCGCTCGACGAGGGCCTCGACGCCTACCAGGGCACCGAGGAGGCCGACCTCTTCGGTGACGACCCGTCGACCGGCGGCGCGACCGACGACCTCCTGCCGAGCGGCCTCGGCTTCCAGGAGACGGTCGACGAGCTCGAGAAGACCTACGACCTGCGGCTGCCCGAGGACCTCAAGACCCTGCTCGGCGAGCAGGTCGTGATCGCGCTCGACTCCGCCGGGCTCGACGACGTCTCGTCCGTGACCGGTCTGGCCGACGTCGACCTCGGCGCGCGCACGATCGGCGACAAGGCCGCGCTCGAGGACCTCCTCGGCCGCATCGACGCGATCCTCGTGGACGCCGGCGCGGAGAAGCTCACGAGCGCGACCACGAAGGACGGGCTCGTCGTCGCCTCGAACGAGGCGTACGCCGCACGGCTCGCCCAGGACGGGACGCTCGGCACCGTGGGCGCCTTCCGGACCGTCGTGCCCGACGCGAAGGGCGCAGCCAACGCGGCCTACCTCGACGTCGACGCGCTCGAGTCGGTCGCCCGCGCGAACATCGACGCGACGGGCGGCGACGACTCGTGGATCGCGTACGTCGAGCCGCTGCGAGCCGTCGGCGTCTCCAGCCGGGTCGTGGACGGCCACAGCCTCACGAGCCTGCGCGTCAGCTTCGACTGAGCATCTCGTCCGTGCGGAGGTCGCGCGGGGCGGGAGAACTCCCGACCCGCGTAACATCGGACGGATGGCCTCAACGCCTCCGGCTCAGCGCCGGACCTTCCCCGAGGCTCTTCGCTCCCGCAGCGACGAGCACCTCGTCGCGCTGCTGCTGCAGCGCCCTGACCTGGCCACTCCTTCGCCGTCGACGCTGCGCTCGCTCGCAGCACGCGCCACCAGCCGTACCAGCCTGGACCGGGCGACCGCCCGGCTCGACGCCCTCGAGCTCCAGGTCCTCGAGTCCGTCCTCGTCCTCGGGGACCAGCCCCCTCCGCGGACGCCGACGTCCCGCCCAGCACCCACCCGACCCACGCGCGGCGCCCCTGGCGACGACGGGGCCGTGACGGTCGACCGCGTCCTCGACGCGCTCGGCGCGAGCGACGCGGACGCCCCGGTCGTCCGGGCCGCGCTCGCGCACCTCGAAGAGGCTGCGCTGCTGTGGGACCGCGACCCGTCGCCGCGCACCGACCTCGCGGTCGCGCCGGGCCTGTCCGAGGTCCTCGGCCCCTACCCGGCGGGGCTCGGCCCCACCGACCCGTCGTCACCGCTCGCTGCTCGTCCGGCCGACTCCCTCACCCCGACCGGTAGCCCGGCCGGCATCGGGACGACCGCCCTCGACGACCTCCTCGCGGACGCGCCACCCGGTGCACGCAGCATCCTCGACGCCCTCACCTGGGGGCCGCCCGTGGGCGTCGCGCCGCGCGCCGACCCCGTGGGTCGCGAGGCGACGACGTGGCTCCTGCGACAGCGTCTCCTGCTCGCGTCCGACGAGCGGCACGTCGTCCTGCCCCGCGAGGTCGCCCTCGCCCTGCGCGAGGGCCGCACGCACGCCCGGCCGCTCGCCCACCCGCCCGAGCCCGACGCCCCGCACTTCGCCGAGGACACCATCGCCGCAGAGGCCGCTCGCGCGGCGCAGGACGCGGTCCGGCTCGTCGCCCACCTCCTCGCGCTGTGGCAGGCCTCTCCGCCGAGCGTCCTGCGCGCGGGCGGCCTGGGCGTGCGGGACCTCCGGCGCCTCGCGACGACCCTCGAGGTCGAGGAGCCGTCGGCCGCGTTCGTCGCCGAGCTCGCGCTCGCCGCAGGTCTCGTGGTCGACGACGGCGAAGACCCTCCCTCGTTCACCGTCACGGTCGCGGGCGAGGACTGGCTCGACCTTCCCCTGGCAGCCCGCTGGGCGCTGCTCGCCGCGGCCTGGGCGGGCTCGGGCCGGACGCCGTGGACCGTCGGCAGCCGCGACGAGCGGGGCACGCTGCGCGCCGCGCTCGAACCCGACCTCACCAGGCCGTGGGTGCCGCGCCTGCGCTCCGACCTGCTGTCCGCGCTCGCCGACCGCCCCGGGACGGCCCTGACCTCGGGCGACCTCCTGGAGGTCCTGCGCTGGGGGTCGCCCCGGTCGGTCCCTCCGCTCCAGGCGATCGAGGGCCTGCTCCACGAGGCCCACCTCCTGGGGGTCACGGGGGTCGGGGCGCTCGCCCCCACGGGCCGCGCGCTCCTGCGGCCCGACGGCGCCGCACCCGTCGCGCGCACGAACGCCCCCGCGGAGTCGAGCAGGTCGGGCGCGCCCGCGCTCACGTCCTCGGAGGCGGCGCTCGCGGCCGCACTCGAGTCGGTCCTGCCGCCCGAGGTCGACGAGCTCCTGCTCCAGGGCGACCTCACGGGCATCGTCCCGGGCCGACCGAGCACCGCGCTCGAACGGCTCCTGGAGGACGCCGCCGAGGTCGAGTCGCGCGGGGCTGCGATCACGGTCCGCTTCACCCCCGAGTCACTGACCCGTGCGTTCGACGCTGGCCGCACCGCGGACGACCTGCTGGCCGACCTCGCGGGCCACTCGCGGGCGTCGCTCCCCCAACCCCTCGACTACCTGGTCCGCGACACCGCTCGCCGGCACGGGCGGCTGCGGGTCGGGAGCGCGTCGAGCTACGTGCGCGCGGAGGACGCCGCGCTCCTGACGGGCCTCGTGGAGGACCCGTCGCTGCGTCACCTGTCGTTGTTCCGCATCGCACCCACCGTGCTGGTCTCGCTCGTCCCCGCGGCGACGCTCCAGGCCGCGCTGCGCGACCGCGGCCTCGCCTCGACCGTCGAGGGACCCGACGGGCGGGTCGTGCGCACCGAGCGGCTCCGCACCACGGTCCGTTCCCGCGTGGGCGGGCGCCGCCCGCTGGACACGGCCACCCGGGGGCGCTCCGCCGTCGGGCCGGCGGTGCACCAGGAGGACGCCGCGGCCCGGCGCGAGCGGTACGCCGAGCTCGTCCCCCGTCTGCGCGCGGCCGACGACGCGGCGCTCGCCGCTCCTCCCACGACGACGACCCGTGAGGACGTCGCGCCCGAACCTCGCGGAACAACCGAACCCCCCGCGGCGTTGGGACTCCTGCGCGACGCGATCGACGCGGGCGACCACGTGGTCCTCGAGACGATCGACCCCACCGGTCAGCCGACCCGGCGCCGCGTCAAGCCCCTCGTCCTGGAGGGCGGCCGCCTGCGCGCCCTCGACCCCGCGCGCGACGCCGAGCTGACCGTCGCCGTCCATCGCATCGCGGGCGTCTTCACCGACGCCCCCGCCCCCACCCAGGACGCGTCGACCGACGCGACCACGAACGCGTCGGCGGGGGCGCCGAACGACTAGCCCGCACCACCCGCGTCACGACACGGCGCACCACCCGGAAGGACGCCCATGGCCGACGGCCCCCTGATCGTGCAGAGCGACAAGACCTTGCTGCTCGAGGTCGACCACCCCCGCTCGGGCGACGCCCGACGGGCGATCGCCCCCTTCGCCGAGCTCGAGCGCGCCCCCGAGCACGTCCACACCTACCGGCTCACGCCGCTCGGGCTGTGGAACGCGCGCGCCGCGGGGCACGACGCCGAGCAGGTCGTCAACGTGCTGCTCGAGTACAGCCGCTACCCCGTGCCGCACGCGCTGCTCGTCGACGTCGCGGAGACCATGGCGCGCTATGGGCGGCTCCAGCTGGTCGCGCACCCGACGCACGGGCTCGTGCTCCAGGCGACGGACAAGGCCGTGCTAGCAGAGGTCCTCAAGTCCAAGCGGACCGCGGGTCTGGTGGGCGACCGGCTCGGGGACGACTCGGTGGTCGTGCACCCGTCCGAGCGCGGGCACCTCAAGCAGGTGCTGCTCAAGCTCGGCTGGCCCGCCGAGGACCTCGCGGGGTACGTCGACGGCGAGAAGCACCCGATCGACCTGTCGCCGACCGACCCGGCGCACGAGGACAAGCCCTGGGCCATGCGGCCCTACCAGCAGCAGGCCGTCGAGGGGTTCTGGCACGGGGGCAGCGGCGTCGTCGTGCTCCCTTGTGGCGCGGGCAAGACGATCGTCGGCGCCGGGGCCATGGCGAAGTCCGGGACGACGACCCTGATCCTCGTGACGAACACGGTGAGCGCGCGCCAGTGGCGCGACGAGCTCGTGCGGCGCACGACGCTCACCGAGGACGAGATCGGCGAGTACTCGGGCGCCCGCAAGGAGATCAAGCCCGTCACCATCGCGACCTATCAGGTGCTCACGACCAAGCGGAAGGGTGTCTACACGCACCTCGAGCTGCTCGACGCGCGCGACTGGGGCCTCGTGGTCTACGACGAGGTCCACCTGCTGCCCGCACCGATCTTCCGCATGACCGCGGACCTCCAGGCGCGCCGCCGCCTCGGACTGACCGCGACGCTCGTGCGCGAGGACGGGCGCGAGGACGAGGTCTTCAGCCTCATCGGGCCCAAGCGGTACGACGCGCCCTGGAAGGACATCGAGGCCCAGGGGTACATCGCGCCCGCGGACTGCGTCGAGGTGCGCCTCACGCTGTCCGACCGTGACCGCATGGCGTACGCGACCGCCGAGCCCGAGGACAAGTACCGGCTCGCTGCCACCGCGGCGGGCAAGAACCGCGTCGTCGAGCAGATCGCGGCCGCGCACCCCGACGACCAGGTCCTCGTGATCGGCCAGTACCTCGACCAGCTCGAGGAGCTCGGCGACCACCTCGACGCGCCGGTCATCACGGGGGCCACGACGGTGCGCGAGCGCCAGCGGCTGTTCGAGGCGTTCCGTTCCGGGGAGATCTCGCGGCTCGTCGTGAGCAAGGTCGCGAACTTCTCGATCGACCTGCCCGAGGCGTCGGTCGCGATCCAGGTGTCGGGGTCGTTCGGGTCCCGCCAGGAGGAGGCGCAGCGCCTGGGTCGCATCATGCGGCCCAAGCAGGACGGTCGCACCGCGCACTTCTACGCCGTGGTCTCGCGCGACACCGTCGACCAGGACTTCGCGGCGCACCGCCAGCGCTTCCTGGCGGAGCAGGGCTACGCGTACCGCATCGTCGACGCCGAGGACCTGGGCGTCGTGCAGTAGAGGGAGGTGGGTGTGTTCTCTGCGGAGCGGCACCAGGTGTCGTCGCTCCGCAGAGAACACACCCCCTCCGTTCGTCCCCCCCCCTACCCCGTCGGGGTTCCGACGCGACGCGCTCCCGACGCGAAGCCGAGCCACGTGTGCCGGTTGCCCGCCCAGCACCAACCGACCTTGGGTGCGCCGCGTCGCTCCTTGCCGTCGCGACCGGTGCCGTTCGAGATCCACACTGCGGGCGTCCGCGCGTCGAGACGTCCCTTGTCCTTGCGCAGCCGCGAGCCGATCGTCATGTAGCAGTGGTTGCGCTCGACGACGTCGGGTGCCTGGAGCGCCCAGTGGATCCCTTCGCCGAGAACGAGCGGCGTGCGGTCGCGTCGCTCGAACTCGGGCAGCGCCTCGTCGGGGGACCAGTTCGCCAGGTCGTCGCCGCGGTCGACGTCGGTCACGACGTACAGCGGGCCCTCCGGGAGCACGAGCCCCTCGATCGGCTCGAAGCGGTCGACGTCCTCCATGTCGACGACGACGAAGCCCTCCTTGTCCCCGAGCCTCGTGAGCGGCGCGAGGACGGACGGCGGGGCGAGGCGGGGATGCACGGCGAGCAGCCCGCCGTCGGGCGCATCGTGCGCAAGGTGCCCGACGGCGTCGCGCACCTCGTCCGCCGACAGCCCGGCGAGAGCATGGACGCCGAGCGCGATCAGCCGCTCGGCCTGGTCGACGAGCGGCGGTAGGGCAGCCCCCGGGCGCGGTGCCGTCGCCGGCGCTGCCAGCGGGGCCGCAGCTCGTGCGGGCGTCGTGGTCGTCGTGGTCGTCATGGGTTCCTCTCGTCGACGTCGTCCCTCTAACATGGTACGCCGTACGAACATTCCCAGCGGACGGTCCGTGGCGCCACCCCCGCGCCTCGAACCATCACGTCGGGTGAAATGCCCCTGCTGTCCCGTTTCACGATTGCGACACCCGCACCCGTGGGAAAGGATCACGAGGTGGCCTCGTCGTCCGTTCCCCCCGCACTCCCCCGCCCGGCGCACCGTGCGCGTCTGTCCGTCCTCCGCGGCGCCCTGTCGCTCGGGATCGCCGGCGCGCTCACCCTGACCGGCCTCGGCTCCACCGCGACCGCCGAGCAGCCGCTCAACCTCCCGGGCAGGATCACCGACCCCGCCGGGGTGCTCGGGGACCGGACCGACGAGATCGAGAAGGCGATGGACCGGCTGGAGGACGACACCCCGTACCAGCTCTTCGTCGTGTACGTCGACACGTTCGACGGGCAGGATGCGCAGACCTGGGCCACCTCGACGGCCAACCTGTCCGGCCTGGGCCGGGACGACGTCCTGCTGGCCGTCGCGACCACGGACCGCCGGTACGACCTGTCGGCCGACCACAACATCGGACTGTCCGAAGCCTCGCTCGACACGGTCCAGGAGGCGATCGAGGACCAGCTCAGGCAGGACGACTGGGCGGGGGCCGCGGTCGCCGCAGCGGACTCCCTGCACGCCGAGGCGACGGGCTCGTCGTCCTCGGGCGTCTCGGGCTGGCTCGTGGCCCTCGTGGTCGGCCTGCTCGCGATCGCAGGCTTCTTCGTGGTCCGCGCGATCCTGAGCAAGCGCCGCGGGACGGCCGCGAGGCCCGGCGGACCGGACGAGGCCGACGAGCTCGCCCAGCTCCCGACCGACGAGCTGGACCGGCGGGCCAGCTCGGCCCTCGTCGCGATCGACGACGCCGTCAAGACGTCCGAGCAGGAGCTCGGCTTCGCGCAGGCCCAGTTCGGCCTCGAGGCGACGCAGGAGTTCCAGGTCGCGCTCGAGAAGGGCAAGCAGAAGGTGTCCCAGGCCTTCGCGCTGCGCCAGCAGCTCGACGACGACACACCGGAGGCCGAGCCCCAGGCCCGCACGATGATGGTGCAGATCATCGCGCTGTGCACCGAGGTGAGCCGTTCGCTCGACACCGAGTCCGCCCAGTTCGACGAGCTGCGCGACCTGCAGTCCCGAGCCCCCGAGGTCCTCGACACGGTCGAACGTCGCGCGGGCGAGGTCGAGGCCCGCGTCGCTCCGGCCCGCAGCACGCTCGCCGCGCTCTCCGCGACCTACCCCGAGGCAGCGCTCGCCTCCGTCTCGGCGAACCCCCAGCAGGCCCTCCAGCTCGTCGCAGGCGCCCGCGAGGCGATCGCCGCCGGGCGGTCGGCACTCGAGGGCAAGGACCGGGCGTCCGCCGTCGCGCACGCCCGCGCCGCCGAGAACGCCGTCGGGCAGGCCGTGACCCTCCTCGACGCGATCGACTCCGCGGGCGAGGTCCTCGCGCAGGCGGGCCAGCGCCTCGACGTCGCGGTCGCGTCGATCACCGCGGACATCGCCGACGCCGCCCGCCTCGCACCGGCCGACCCGACCGTGTCGGCGCGCGCCACCGAGGCGCAGTCCGCAGTGGCCGAGGCACAGACCGCACGCAGCGGTGGCGACCCCATCGCGGCCCTGCGCCGGCTCACCGACGCCGAGGCCGCGATCGACGCCGCACTGGCTCCGTTCCGCGCGAGCGCCGAGCAGGCCGCACGCGCCGCGGCGCTCCTGCGCGACACCATCGGGCGCGTCGACTCCCAGATCCGCGCGACGAACGACTTCATCGAGACCCGGCGCGGCGCCGTCGGGCCCGAAGCCCGCACGCGGCTCTCCGAGGCGATCCGCCACCTCGGCGAGGCCCGTGCCCTCCAGCCCTCCGACCCCGTGCGCGCGCTCGCCACGGCCCAGCAGGCCGACGCGCTGGCCCAGGCCGCGGCACAGCTCGCGCAGCGCGACGCGTCCGCGTGGGAGTCGCAGCAGAACGACGCGGGGATGTTCGGCGGCGGCTCTGGAGGCGGCGGCAACAACGTCGGCGGCATGGTCCTGGGCGGCATCCTCCTCGACCAGATCCTGCGCGGCGGGGGCGGCGGACGCCGGTCGGGAGGCGGGTTCGGCGGCGGCTACGGCGGAGGCGGGTTCGGGGGCGGTGGCTTCGGCGGGTCGTCGGGCCGCTCGTCGCGGGGCTCGTCGGGCGGGAGGTCCTCGGGCGGCCGCTCGAGCAGAGGAGGACGGTTCTAGGTCGGACGGCACGGCAGGCACGAGCATCGCGCACCCCATCCACGAGCAGGAAGGCACGACCGATGGCAGAGAAGCAGAGCATCTTCGGACGCATCACCCAGCTGGCCAAGGCGAACATCAACTCGCTCCTCGACGGCGCCGAGGACCCGCAGAAGATGCTGGACCAGCTCGTCCGCGACTACACCAACAGCATCGCCGACGCCGAGCAGGCCGTCGCGCAGACCATCGGCAACCTCCGGCTCGCCGAGCAGGACTACAACGAGGACGTCGCGGCAGTGCGCGAGTGGGGCGACAAGGCCGCCGCCGCGTCCGCGCAGGCCGACCGTTTCCGCTCGTCGGGCGACACCGCGGGCGCCGACAAGTTCGACAACCTCGCCAAGGTCGCGCTCCAGCGGCAGATCTCCGCCGAGGGCGAGGTCCGCCAGGCCGAGCCGCTCATCGCGTCGCAGCGCGAGACCGTCGAGAAGCTCAAGACCGGCCTCGCGCAGATGAAGGGCAAGCTGGGCGAGCTCAAGTCCAAGCGTGACTCCCTCGTCGCCCGCCAGAAGTCCGCCGAGGCGCAGCAGACCGTCCAGGGCGCGATCAGCTCGATCAACGTCCTCGACCCCACGAGCGAGGTGTCGCGCTTCGAGGAGAAGGTGCGTCGCGAGGAGGCCAAGGCGCTCGGCCAGGCCGAGGTCGCCGCGTCCTCGCTCGACGCCCAGTTCGAGGAGCTCGAGGCGTCAGGGGCGAACATCGAGGTCGAGGCGCGGCTCGCGGCGCTCAAGAGCGGCGGCGCCTCCCCGGCCCCGCAGATCACGCCCACGACCGTGACGTCGATCGAGGCCGGCACGCAGGACGCCCCGTCCGGGGGCTGGTAGGCCCCGGCCCCGACCGACGGCGGCGGCCGGCGACCCGGTGGTCGCCGGCCGCCGCCGTGTCAGCAGACCGTGTCGAGCGCGCCGCTCAGCCCGCCGGCAGCGGCTCGTAGTCGATCTCCAGGAAGTCCTCGACCTCGGGCACCCAGCGGCCGGCGACGAACGCCCGGTGGTCCGGGTGCGCGTCGTAGGCCGCGTAGGCGTCGGCGTCGGCGAACTCCATCGAGAAGCCGAACGTGAACGCGTTCTTCGCGCTCGTCTGGCGCAGCTGCTCGAACCTCTCGACGCCGGGGATCTGCGCCAGGACGCGGGCGTCGGTCAGGAAGGCGGCCTCGGCGGCGGACCCCTCGGGGTGGCGCAGGCGGAAGGCGACGGTGTGTCGGATCATGCCGACACCCTCCCACCGACCGCCCGGTAGCGATCGGCGGACACGCAGCCCGACGCAGGACCTACGCCCGCACGCCCCGCCGAGCGACGTCGTCGTGCACGACGGCGAGGAACGACTCCGCGAGGACGCGGCCAGTCTCCAGGACCTCGCCTTCGAACGGTGCCGCCTCGGCGAGGACGTTCTCGGTGTCCACGTCGCCGTGGTCCGCGGCCCACCGGCGGATCGTGTCGAGCGTCGCCTCGGGGTGGAACTGCACGCCCAGCGCCGAGCCGAGCCGGAAGGCCTGGTACGGGTACATGTCGGACATGCCGAGCCAGGTGGCGCCCTCGGGCAGGTCGATGATCGCGTCGGCGTGCATGCTGAGCGTGAGCGAGCGGGCCCGCTTGCCCGTCCCCGCCGCGGCGCGGGCCAACGGACCGAGGACCGGGTCCACCTCCGCCCCCGTCCTCCAGAACACCCGCGTCAGACCGACCTCGCGCCCGGGAGGGGCCGCGACCTGCACGTGACCGCCGCCCGCGACCGCGAGGAGCTGGGCACCGAGGCACACGCCGAGCGTCGGCACCGCGGCGAGCACCGCGGCGCTCAGGAGGTCGCGCAGCGCGGGAAGCCAGGGGGCCACCTCGTCGTCGTAGGCGGACATCTGCCCGCCCAGGACCACGAGGCCGTCACCCAGGTCCGCGAGGTCCGGCAGAGCGTCGCCCACGAAGGGCCGCACGAGGCGGACGTCGGGGCCGAGCCGGTCCGCGAAGATGTCCAGGGTGACGTCCGGGGAGTTCTGGACGACCGTGATCCGGACCGGGTCGAGAAGCTGGAGGTTCACCGCTGAAAGGTACTCGCAACCTGGGGTTCACATGCAAACCGCGCCCACGCCTCGGCAAGATCCGTGTCAGGGGCGCGCCGACCGGCGGCCGCGGCCCCCGCCCGGACGGCCTGCCCGGGCCACCGCGACGGATAGGCTGGACCCCATGTCGGACTCCAGCACGTCGAACGGCCTCGTCAGCACGCAGGGTGAGGCCAGGCGCCGCACCTACCTGATCGTCGACGGGGAGAACATCGACGCGACGCTCGGGATGAGCGTCCTGGGCCACCGACCCAACCCCGAGGAGCGCCCCCGCTGGGACCGCATCGTCGACTTCGCGGCGAACCTGTGGGGCCAGGACGTCACGCCCCTGTTCTTCCTCAACGCGTCGTCCGGCCAGATGCCCATGGCGTTCGTCCAGGCGCTGCTCGCGATGGGCTACCGCCCCATCCCGCTGGCCGGGTCGAGCTCCGAGAAGGTCGTCGACATCGGTATCCAGCGCACCCTCGAGGCGCTCCAGGACCGCCCCGGTGACGTGCTCCTCGCGAGCCACGACGGCGACTTCATCCCGCAGGTCGAGGACCTCCTCGAGGACGGCGACCGCCGCGTGGGGCTGCTGTGCTTCCGCGAGTTCGTGAACTCGCGCTTCTCGGAGCTCGCGTCGCGCGGCCTGAGCTTCCACGACCTCGAGGACAACGTGGGCGCGTTCACCACGGTCCTGCCGCGCGTCCGGATCATCCCGCTCGACGAGTTCGACCCGCTGCGCTACCTCTGAGCCTCCTCGGAGACCCGAGGAGGGCGGGGCTGCGCACGGCGCGCGGTCCCGCCCTCGTCGTGTCCCCGGGCGGCGGGGAGCGCTCAGCCCCGCAGCTCGCGGTACAGCGGCGTGGGGAACGACGCCGTCACGCCGCCGCCGTCGAGCAGCCCGGTGATCCGCTCGGCCTCGGCGTCGACGGCCGCGGCGGCGTCCGTCCCGACGTCCTCGAGCAGGCGCACCGCGGGCGAGCCGTCGGTCCGCACCGCCCAGGCTCCGACGATGCGGCCCTCCCACCAGACGGTCGCACCGATGTTCCCCGCGGTGTCGAAGAGCTGCTCGCGGTGCGGGCCGAGGTACCAGTCGCGGTGCTTCCAGCCCATGGCCGTCGGGTCGAGCGAGGGCAGCAGCGCCACGTGACCGGCGGCGGCGCCCGGGGCGGGTGCCAGGTCGCTCGACCGCAGCGCGACGCCGGCCCCGACGCCGTCGAGCTCGACCTCGCGCACGTCGAGCGCGGCGAGCGCGGCCCGGGCCTGCCCCAGGTTCCAGCCGGTCCACCACTGGAGGTCCGCGACGGTCGCGGGGCCGAAGGACTCGAGCCATGCGGACGCGAGCCGCACCCGGGCCTCGGCCTCGTCGAGCTCGGGGATACCGCCCGGCAGCCAGTCCTCGACGGGGCGCCACAGGAAGCGGTTGGAGGACCACCCGCCGGTCGGTTCGCCCCGGACGATCCGCCCCTCCGCGGACAGCAGCGACAGCAGCGGGGACGTCAGCGAGCGCCGCACGTCCCACGACCTGGTCGTGGTCGGCAGGAACGCGGTCCGCAGCACGGGGGCCCGGGCCGAGAGCTGTGCTCCCGTGAGGGGCCCGTGCTCCGCGAGGGCGTCGTGGACCTGCTCCTCGGCCCCTGCGAGGAAGCGTCCGGCGTCCTCGACGGGCGGGTCGGTGGGGATCGTCGCGAGCTCCTTGAGGAGCCTGGCACGCAGCCGCCGCCCGACGCCGGCGCTCGCCCCCGCGTGGACGACGGGCACCAGGTCGCGCGCCACGACGAACAGGGTGCGGCGCATCGCGAGGACGCGCACGAGGGAGCGCCGCTCGTACAGGGCGGCCTGCACGTCCTCGACGCGCAGGCCGGGGACGCGCGCGAGGACCGAGAGGTAGACGCTGGGGGCGTCGGTCGCATGGAGGGCGACGAGCCGGTCGACGACGCCCTCGACCGTGGTCACGGGGCGTGGCCCGGTCGCCCCGAGGTCGAGCTGGTGCGCGACGAGTCGCGCCCTGCGGTCGTGGTCGGTGATGCGCATCCTGGTCCTCGTCCTGGTCGTCCGCGCACGGCCCGGGCCCGGTGCGTGCAGGCCCATGCAACCATCGTCCGCCGACACGGGCTGGCACCACGCGTCTCGGCGCGGCCCGCCGTGCACCGCACCGCTGCCGCCCAGGCGACTCCCAGGGTTCGGTCGCACACTGGAACCATGAGCGAACCCGAGGCACGGCTGGTCGTGGTCGACGACGAGCCCAACATCCGCGAGCTGCTGTCCACGTCCCTGCGTTTCGCCGGATTCGAGGTCTACGCGGCCGCGGACGGCACGAGCGCGCTCAAGCTCGTGCGTGAGGTCGAGCCGGACCTCGTGGTGCTCGACGTCATGCTCCCGGACATGGACGGGTTCACCGTGACGCGTCGCATGCGCGCCACGGGCCAGCACACGCCCGTCCTGTTCCTCACGGCGCGCGACGACACGCAGGACAAGGTCACGGGCCTCACCGTCGGCGGGGACGACTACGTGACCAAGCCGTTCAGCCTCGAGGAGGTCGTGGCCCGCATCCGTGCGGTGCTGCGTCGCACGCACGCCGAGCCCGAGGACACCGCGGTGCTGCGCTTCGCGGACCTCGAGCTCGACGAGGACTCGCACGAGGTCCGCCGCGCGGGGCAGGTCGTGGACCTGTCCCCCACCGAGTTCAAGCTGCTGCGCTACCTCATGCTCAACGCGGGCCGCGTGCTGTCGAAGGCACAGATCCTCGACCACGTCTGGCAGTACGACTGGGGCGGGGACGCCAACATCGTCGAGTCCTACATCTCGTACCTGCGTCGCAAGATCGACAACCTCACGGTGACCGGGCCGGACGGTACCGAGGAGCCCGTCCAGCCGCTCATCCACACCAAGCGCGGCGTCGGGTACCTGCTGCGCACTCCCCCGGAGTCCGGGAGCACCCGCCGGTCATGAGCACGCCCTCGTCCTCGTCGCCCGGCGGTCCGGGCGGAGCGCCGGGCGCCCCGGGCGCGCTGCCTCCCGTCCCGCCACCGCCCGGCCCGACGACCCCGCGCGCCTCCTCGGCGCGCCCCGCCCCGGGTGCGGTGCGTCCTGGGGCGCAGGCTGCGTCGTCGGGCACCGAGGCCGACGGCGCAGCGACCGAGCAGCACCTGCCGCCCGTGCCGCCGCCCGACGAGCCCCGCCCGTACGGCAGACCCGTGGCCACGAAGGACTGGGGCTGGTTCGCTCGCATCCCGCTGCGCACGCGGCTCGTCGCGATCATCATGCTGCTGCTCGCGGCCGGGCTCGGGGTCGCGGCGGTCGCGACCAGCGTGTTCGTGTCGAACTACCTCGTCCGGCAGGTCGACGACCAGCTCAAGGCGACCTCCGTGGACGTCGCGGCCGACCCGGACAGCCAGTTCAGCCAGAACCCGACCGGGCTTCCCAGCGACTACTACATCCTCTACAGGTTCTCGAACGGGGTGACCTGGCCGCGCTACTTCGCGAGGACAGCGCTGAAGTACGGGCTGCCCGACATCCCCGCGCTGTCGCTCGACGAGGTGAAACGCATCGACGGCCCGTTCACGGTGCCGCCCCAGCGGAGCGGGCTCCTCGTCCCGACCGACCCCACGCAGTGGCGCGTCATGCCGCTCGTCGACGCCGACGGCTCGACCGCGTTCGTCGCCCTGCCGCTGGCCGGGATCCACGACACCGTGAGGTTCCTCGGGTGGACCCTCGCGATCAGTGCCCTCGCGATCTCGCTCGTCGGCGGTGCGATCGCGCTCGTCGCCGTCCAGCGCGCCCTGAAGCCGCTGCGCGAGATCGAGGAGGCCGCCGCCGACATCGCCGGTGGCGACCTGACGCGGCGTATCCGGCCGGCCCCACCCACGACCGAGGTCGGTTCGCTCGCCGCGTCGCTCAACATCATGCTCAACCACATCGAGCGGGCGTTCGCGGCCTCGGAGGCCTCGGAGGCCCGGATGCGGCGCTTCGTCTCGGACGCGAGCCACGAGCTGCGGACCCCGCTCGCGACCGTGCGCGGCTACGGCGAGCTCTACCGCATGGGCGCCCTGACGACGCCCGAGCAGATGGACGACACGATGCGCCGCATCGAGGACTCCGCGTCCCGCATGGGCACGCTCGTCAACGACCTCCTCGCGCTCGCCCGTCTCGACGAGGGCCGTCCCATCCGTCACGAGCCCGTGAACCTCGCGGCCCTGGCCCGCGACTCCGCGGGCGACCTGCACGCCCTGGACCCGACGCGCGAGGTGCGCCTCGTGGACCTGAGGGACGCCTCCGGGGACGCGCCCCGGGACCTCACCGTGATCGGCGACGAGGACCGTCTGCGGCAGGTGCTCGCCAACCTCATCGGCAACGTGTCGCAGCACACCCCGGCCGGGACCCCCGTGGAGATCGCGCTCGGGACGCAGGTCCAGGACGGCGGGGGCGCGCCCGTCGGGGTCCTCGAGGTCCGCGACCACGGACCGGGCATCACGCCCGAGCAGGCGGCCCACGTGTTCGAGCGGTTCTACCGCGCGGACTCCTCCCGCAACCGCGCCTCGGGGGGCTCCGGGCTGGGCATGGCGATCGTCGCGGCCATCGTCGGGGCGCACCACGGGCACATCTCCGTGGCCCCCACGCAGGGCGGTGGCCTCACGGTTCGTGTGGAACTCCCGACACAGGGCTACGATGGCGGGTCGTCGACGGATCGGACGTAGGCTCGGAGAAGCATCTGCGCTCGACGACGCATCCTGTTCCCGCATCGAAGAAGGCTGATCTCATGGGCGTCACCACCTCTGACGCACCGCAGTGGTTGCTCACCTCCTGGACCCGTAGCTGCAAGGGCGCCGGGGCCACAGCCCCCACCGAGGAGATCCTCGCCGTCGGCGAAGGACTCCTCGAGCGCTGGAACCAGCCGGACCGCCACTTCCACAACCTGCGCCACCTCGCCGACGTCCTGGGACGGGTCGACGAGCTCGCGGAGGAGACGCACGACGCCGACGTGGTCCGCCTCGCGGCCTGGTACCACGGCGCGATCTTCGACGCGGCCCGCAAGGCCGCGTACGCCAACAAGGGCGGCGAGGACGAGAGCGCGAGCGCCGCGCTCGCGTTCGAGCAGCTGTCCGGGCTGGGCGTCCCGGAGAAGGCGTGCCGCCGCGTCGCGTTCCTCGTCAACGCCCTCGTGCGCCACGCGCCGGACCCTGCGGACTTCGACTGCGCCGTGCTGTGCGACGCGGACCTCGCGATGCTCGCGGCCGAGCCGCAGCGGTACAAGGAGTACCTCAAGGACGTGCGCGACGAGTACGCGCACATCCCGCTCGCCGACTACCTGCGGGCGCGCACCGCGATCATCACCAAGCTGCTCGACCGGCGCAGCCTGTTCTCGAGCCCGCTGGGTGCCGCGTGGGAGGAGCCCGCACGGCAGAACCTGGACGCCGAGCTGCAGCGTCTGCGCAAGGAGCAGAAGAAGCTCGACGCGTCGGCCCCGCCGGCGCTCGTCGCACCCTCGCCGTCCTGAGTCGTTCTGAGTCGCACTGAGTCGTCGGCCGTGCTGCCTCACGGCGACGAGCCGTGCACAGGCACGCGTCCTGACGCCGCGCCCACAGCGCGGGGGTTGCCCCTGCCCGACGGCGCCGCTCCGCCCTAGCGTCCTGCTCACCCGGTCGCGCACCGCGCCCCGGGGCAGGGCGCCGGCCGGTGCCCCGCAGGCTCGGTGAGAGGCAGGACGGCATGAGCAGGTACGAGGTCGACAGTGCACGGGTCGCGCAGGCGAGCGCCGCGGTCGGAGGGTCGGTCACGGCCATCCGTGCCGAGGTCGGGGCCATGATGCGCAACCTCCAGGACCTCCAGGCGAGCTGGCAGGGCGGCGCTGCCACGGCGTTCGCGGGCGTCATGGCCGAGTGGCAGGGCGCGCAGGTGCACGTCGAGACCGCGCTCGACTCGATCACGACCGCGCTGGGCTCCGCCGCCCAGACGTACGCGGACGCCGAGGCGCAGGCCTCGAGGTTGTTCCTGCGCTGACGGGCTGTTGCTCCGCTGACGGGCTCCCGGCGGCGCTCGTGGCGCGCCGCCGGGGCCGCTAGGATCCGCTCCATGCCGCGCCGTCGACAGTCCGCCGCCTCTCGCACGGTGTCCTTCGAGGTCGTCGAGGACCTGGACGACGATCTCTCGGTGCCCGCAGGCCGGACCGAGGGCGCGGAGGCTGCCGGGTCCGACGAGTCGGTCGTCACCGCGGGCGGTGCGTCCGGTGCCGGCCGCTCCCGTGACACCCCGGGCGCCGCAGCCCCCGGGGTCGGGGACGCGCCGTCGGGCAGGAAGCGCTGGTGGCCGTGGGCCGCTGCTGCCGGTGTCCTGGCCCTCGTGCCCGGCGGGCTCGCGGTCGGCGGCCAGATCGAGGAGCGGCGCACCCAGGAGCGCCTCGTCGCGAACGAGGGCGGAGTGCTGCCCTTCACGGGACCGCCGCAGGAGATCTGGTCGAGGGACCTGGTCGATCAGGTCTGGACGCCCTGGGGCGGGATGCTCCTCCACCGAGACGCCGACGGTACGGACGAGACCGTGACCGCCGTCGACGTCCTGACCGGGCAGGACGTGTGGGAGGCGACGGTCGGCCCCCAGGCGATCTGCGGTCGGAGCACCTTCTGGCAGCCGTTCGCCGTGGACGACGGCCCCCTGCTGTGCCTGTCAGGCACCCCGGAGGCCATGACGGTCACGGCCCTGGACCCGGACGGGCGGACCACGGGGCGCAGGGACCTCGGCGCGGTCGACGAGGCGTCGGGCTACGCCGTCGGGCCCGGCAGCACGGTCGTGACCGTCCGCCGCGACGGACCCGTCGGTCCGCCGGTCGGCCGGCGCGAGGTCTGGAGCGAGAACGGGTCCCCGACCTTCGTCGACGTGCCCGGCGGACGCGGCGTCGTCGTGGCCCTGCACGACGCGCTCTCGGGAGACGTGCTCTGGGAGAACCAGGTGCCGTTCGTCGCGCCGGACGAGGCCTGGGAGTGTCAAGGGCGCGGCGACGGGACCGAGCCCGTGCTGATGCTCGACCAGGTGACCGCCTGGACGACGGGCCACGTCGTCCAGGTCGACGGTTGCGGCGTCAGCGCGTCGTTCGACGCGGGCGGTGACCGCCTGGACGACCCGGCCTCCCCGGACGACCAGGTCGAGCCCTTGACGGCGACGACCGCGGCCAGGTTCGACCAGACGACCACGCACACGACCGTGCTCGACCGCACGGGCTCACCGTCGTGGGAGGTCACCGGGCAGATCCTCCGCCCGTCCGCCACCGACGGGACGGGCGAGAGCACGGTCTTCGTCGACACCCTGAGCGGCCTGGCCGCGTTCACGCCCGAGGGCGAGGAGCTCTGGGAGGTCTCGACGTACGCGAGCACGTTGTTCGTGCACACGGGCGCCGCCATGGTCGTCGACGACGGTGCGAACGGCGTGACCGCGCTCGACCCGAGCACGGGCCGCAGGCTGTGGACCGTGCCCGGAGTGGACTCGGTCTACCCGTCCGGTGCGGTGACCGACGGCTCCCAGGTGGTCGTCCTCGCCTACGGCTCCGACGGGGCGCCCCGGAGCACGGGACACGACCTGGCGACGGGTGACGTGCTGTGGACCGGCGAGAGCACCACGAACGAGGGACTGATCGGCTACCACGGTGCGCTGCTCCGGCTCACCCAGGACTCGGTGAGCAGGGTGGGGTGACCCCGCCCCGACGACCTAGGGTGACAGGTGTGCCGACGTCCCTCCTGACCGCGAGCGTCACGATCTGGTGCACGCCGCCGACCCCCTGCCTGCCGGGCCAGGTGGCCTGGCTGTCGGCCGACGAGGCGGTCAAGGCCTCGAGATTCCGTCGGCCTGTCGATCACGACCGGTTCGTCACTGGACGGCTCCTGACCCGGGCCGTCCTCGGGGAGCGGCTGCACCAGGCTCCCGAGGACGTCGACATCCGGCTCGGGGCGCGGGAGGGCGCGGCCCCCGGCCGACCGTACGTCGACCCGGGGCCGTCGTTCTCGATCGCGCACGCCGGATCCTGGGTGCTCGTCGCCGTCGTCGATCCGGCGGGTCCGCCGCTGCCCGGTGCCGCTTCCGCGGCGGTTCCCGGGGCGGGGGTGGACGTCGGCGTGGACGTCGAGTCCACGGCCCCTGCGCGCGCCCACCTCGCCGACCTGCTCGACGCCGTGCCCGCAGGCGAGCGGCCGGCCGACGGGTGGGACGCCGAGTCGTTCACCCGGTCGTGGGTCCGCCGCGAGGCCGTGCTCAAGGCGGTCGGCACGGGGCTCCTCGCCCCGCGCGACGACCTCCTCCTGTCCCGTGCGGACCGGCCGGCCGGCGTCGTGCACAGCGGAGGGCTCCTCCCGGCTCCCGACCGGCTCGCCGTCCGGGACCTCGAGCTCCCGGCGGCGTGGCCGTCACCCTCGACAGGCAAGGCCGTCACCCTCGGCGGTCGGGAGGGTCACCCTCGGCGGTCCGGGACGTCACCGTCGGCGGGCGGGGGCGAGGGCGCGACCTACCTCGCGGCCGTCGCGCTCCGCTCGGCCCGCGGCCCCGTCGCGCTCGGGAGCGTCCGGGTGACCGACGGGACCGCGCTCCTCGCCCGGCACGGCATCACCGCGCGGACCACGCTCGACCAGGCCTGAGCAGGGCGCTCAGCGGACCTCCCTGCTCTCGCGCAGCAGCAGCCACAGCAGGAACGGCGCCCCGACCGCCGAGGTCACCACTCCCACCGGCAGGTCCACGGGCAGCGAGCGCGCCCCGAGGTCCGCGGCGAGCACCACGCACGCCCCCACGAGTCCCGCGCCGAGCGGCGGCGGCCCCTGCGCTGCGAGCGCCCGCCACGCGATCTGCGGTGCGACGAACGCGACGAACGGGACGGGCCCGGCCGCCGCGGTCGCGGCGGCCGCCAGGACCACGGCCAGGGCGATCTGCAGCAGCTGGGCCGCCGACCGTCGCACGCCCAGCCCCACGATCACGCGCGAGTCGAAGCGCAGGATCGCGAGCCACCGGGTCGAGAGCGCGCTGACCACGACCGTGACCACGACCACCACCGCGACGGGCCCCGCGATCTCGAAGCTCGCCCGGTTGAGGCTCCCGGTCATCCAGATGAGGGCCGCGTTGAGGTCGGGCAGCTCGGCGCGCACCAGCATCCACGACGTGATCGCCGACGCCCCGGCGTTGACCCCGAGCCCCACGAGCACCAGCCGGTACCCCTCGATCCCACCGCGCCATGCGAGCAGGCACACGAGGGCGGTCGCGACGAGCCCGCCCAGGACGGCGACGACCGGCAGGCCGGCGGTGACCAGGAAGCCGCTCATGGCGCCGGTGCCCGCGAGCACGATCGCCGCGACGGCGGCGGCCGTCGCACCGGCCGTGACGCCCAGGATGTCGGGGCTCGCGAGCGGGTTGCGGGCCACCGACTGCGTGATCGCCCCGGCCGCGCCCAGCGCGAAGCCCACGACGATCGCGGTCGCGGCCCGCGGCGCGCGCAGGCCCAGCACCACGAACCGGTCGGCCGGGTCCCCGGCGCCGAGCAGGGTCCGGACCACGTCCCCCGCGGGCAGCACGTACTCGCCCACCATGATCGACGCGACGAGCAGGACCAGGAGCAGGACCACGAGGCCGACCCCGACCAGCGCCTGCCTGCGGCTGCCCGGGTGGCGGTGCAGCGGCCGGAGGGCACGCCGGAGCAGGGGGCGCCATCCCGTGGGGCCCGACGGGTCGTCGGAGCCAGGCCCGCGGACACCCCGGTCCGGCCGTGACAGCTCGTCGGTCGGCCTGCTCCCCGGGGTGTTCCCCGGCAGGGTGGTGGTCACGATCGGTCTCCCAGGTAGCCACGGGCGAGAACGACGAACAACGGCGCACCGACGAGCGCGATGACGATGCCGACCTGGATCTCGGAGGTCGCAGGGGCCACGCGCCCGACGACGTCGGCCCCCAGGACCAGGACGGCGCCGCACAGTCCGGCGACCGGGACGCGCCAGGCGGGTCCCCCGAGCCCGAGCCGTGTCGCGGCGTGCGTCGCCGCGAGGCCGACGAAGGCGATCGACCCGCACGCGGCCGTCGCGGCGCCCGCGAGCAGGGTCACGGCCAGCAGGCCCACGGCCCGGTCGCGCACGACGTGCCGTCCGAGCGTGACACCGAGCTGGTCGCCCATCTCGAGGGCCCCGAGGGTCGGCGCGTTGACGACCGCGAGCACCAGCCCGAGCAGGAGGAACGGCGCGACGGTCCAGATGACCTCGGGGCCGCGCCCCACGAGCGACCCGATGCTCCAGAACCGGAACACGTCCATGGTCGTGCGGTCGAGCAGCAGCACCCCCGACGTGATCGACGCGAGGAGCGCCGTGACGATCGACCCCGTGAGGACCAGCGTGACGCCCGGCGCGAGGACGCGGATGCGCTGGGAGAGGACCACGACGACCCCCCCGGCGCACAGCGCGCCGACGAGCGCGAAGCCCACGGCCCCTGACGGGCTCGTGATCCCGAGGACGTGGATCGCGAGCACCACGGCGCACGCGGCCCCCGACGTCACGCCCAGCAGGCCGGGGTCGGCGAGCGGGTTGCGGGTGTGCGCCTGGGTGAGCGCACCGGCCACCCCGAGCGCGATCCCGACGAGCAGCCCCAGGATCGTGCGCGGCACACGCATGTCCCACACGATCGCGGAGGCCTCGCTCGTGCCCGGCGCACGCAGGACCGCGAGCACGTCGGGCAACGGCACGGGCTGCGACCCGAACGCGACGCTCGCAGCGACCGCGCCCAGGAGCGCGAGCACGAGCGCTCCACCCACGAGGGGCAGCCTGCCGCCCGGGCGGCGTCCCGTGCGCGGCGCGGCGACCTGGGCGAGCGTGCCGCTCACGACGCCGCCCCCGCGCCCGCGAGCCGCCGCAGGTCCGCGGCGACGATCTCACGCGACCACACCCACCGGTCCTCGGCAGCCGGGCGGGCGACGTGGTCCGCGTAGGTGCCCGCCGCGACGGCCGTCAGCGCGACCCGCAACGCCTCGACCACCTCCGGTGCACGGTCGCCCACGAAGAAGTGCCCGCCCTCGACGATCCGCCGTCGGACTCCCGCCCGGGCGCGTTCCGCCCAGGTCGCGACGGCCTCGGGCGGGGACGCGACGTCGTCGGACCCGGCGAGCAGCAGGAGGGGCACCGTGATCTCCGTGGCCTCCCCCGCCGCGGCGGTCCCGAGCGAGTCGTGGACCGCGAGGTCCGCGCGCAGGACGCGCGCGTGCAGCGCGAAGAACTCGGCGTCGGCGAGCAGCTCGGACGGCGTGCCGCCCAGCGCGGTGATCCACGCCCGCAGCGCGGAGTCGTCGCGCGCGGTGAGCCTCCCCGGCCCGACGACGTCGCTCCCGTCCCCGTCCCGGCCGCCGGACCGCGGCCGGTCGGCACGCGCCGCGCGACCCGAGACCACGAGCAGGTCCGGGGCCTCCCCCGGCCCGAGGCCGGCCGCGACGCGGACCGCGACCGACGCTCCGAGGCTGTGCCCGAGCAGGACCGTGGGGACGTCGTCGGCAAGGAGCGCACGCACGGGGCCCGCGACGTCCGCGAGGAGGTCGGTCATGGTCTGCACGGGCGGCTCGCCGAAGCGCGTCTCGCGGCCCGGGTACTGCACGGCCACGACCTCGGGGGCCGACGCGAACGGCGCCGACGACCCCCTGGGGCTCCCCGGGGTCCCGTCGATCGCTCGGTCGCGGGCGAGGACGAGCCGCCGGTAGTAGCTCGCGGCGCCACCCGCGTGCGGGCACACCACGACCCGCCACGTCGCCCCCGGGGGGGAGGCCAGGACGCGCAGGTGGTCGCCGCGGGGCGCGTCGGCCCGCCCGTCAGTCACGAGGGGTGCCATCGGCCTCGGACGAGGCGTCGGGCACGGCCTCGTCGGTGTCGTCGCCGTGGTGGTCGTGGTCCGCGACGCCCTTGCGCCAGTACCCGTCGACGTCGAAGTTGTCGCGGCCCAGCCCCACCTCGTTCTTGAGGTAGCGGCGCAGCGGCTTGATCGAGAGCGACTCCCCCGCGACCCACACGAACCCGCTGCCAGGAGGCAGCTCGGTGCCGCGCACCGCGTCGGCGAGCAACGACGTCGTGCCCGGCGCGCGGTCCTCGCGGAAGAGCCACGTGACGTCGACGTCCGCGGCCGACGCGAGCGGCAGCACGTCGCCCGCGTCCTGGACCTCGACGAAGACCGTGACGGGGACCCCGGGGCGCAGCGTCGAGAGCCAGCGCGCCGCCGCCGGCAGGGCCGTCTCGTCGATCGCGAAGACGTACCAGTCGAACACGTCGTTCACCAGGAACGAGCCGCGCGGGCCCAGGACCCCGACCAGGTCGCCGACCTGGGCCCGCCCCGCCCACCGCCCCGCGATCCCGTGCTCGTGCACCACGAGGTCGATGTCGAGCGTGCGTGCCTCCCGGTCGAAGTGCCGCACCGTGTAGTCGCGGCTCGTGAGGTGGCGTCCGCCGACCCAGCGGTCGTCGACCACCTGCGGCATCTCCGGCGTCCCGCCCGGCTCGGTCGGCAGGAAGAGCTTGACGTGGTCCTCGGGGGCCACGGTCACGAAGTCGTCCAGGTCCTCGCCGGTGAGGCGGACCCGGACCATGCGCGCCGCGATCTGCTCGACGGCCGAGACCGTCAGCAGCCGCGGGCGCAGCGGGTGCGTCAGGAGGGTCACCTGCTCGACGGGGCCCGCCGGGGCCTGCGGCGCCGTGTCCTGCTCGGTCGTGTCGAGCCTGCTCGTGGTGCTGGTCATGTGTTCTCTCCTCGGGTGGTGCCGACGGTCGCGTCGACGGGCTGGGGGGAAGGTTCGTGGGGGTCGTCGAGGACCGGGTCCGGCTCGGTGACCGCGCGACGCAGCCCGGGGACCGCGAGCGCGACGAGGCCCGTGGCGACGGCCGCGAGCGCCCCGCCCACGGCGATCGCGCCACCCGCGCCGAGGGCCCGGGCGATCAGGGTCAGCAGCGGGCCGCCGAGCGCGTCGCCCGCGGTGCCCTGCGCGGTCCACAGCGCGCTCACCCGGCCTCGCAGGTGGTCGGGCGTGCGCTCGTAGAGCAGCGTGAACCGCAGGATCTCGCCCAGGACGTCGCCCGCGCCGACCAGGGTCATCGCGACGACCGCGAGCACGACCGACTGCGACAGGCCGAGCATCGCGACCCCGGCGCCCGAGGCCGCGAACACGATCAGCAGGACGCGGCCCGTGCGCCGGACGCGCCCGGTCCACCCGCTCGTGAGCGTCGCGACGAGCGCGCCGACGGCGGGGGCGCTGAAGAGCAGCCCCACGACCTCGGGTCCCGCGCCGAGCTGCTTGTCGACCAGCTCGGGGACGAGCACGTGCGGGGACGCGAACAGGATCTGGACGAAGCCCAGCAGGATGATGCCGCCGATCACGCGGTCGGTCGCGACGAAGCGCAGCCCCTCGGCCAGGTCGTCCCACGGACGCGGGGGTCGGGTGGTCGTGGCCGTCCCGGCCCCGGCTGGCGGTGCGCCGTCACGCTCGGGCGAGCCGGCGCCGTCGGGCACGACGGGCTCCCCCTCCCCGCCGCCCGGGGGCAGGGCCGGGAGGCGTACCAGGAAGCCCAGGCTCACGACGCTGGCGACGACCACGACCCCGAACGCGAGGCTCGACCCGCCGTGCGCGATCGCGATCCCCGCGACGAGCGGGGACACGACCGCGCCCAGGTCGAGCGAGATCGCCTGGAGCGCCGCGACCGCGGGAAGCTGGCCGCGCGGTACGAGCGACGGCACCGCGGCCGCGAGCGCGACCACGCTGAACCCGCCCGCCAGTCCGTCCCACGCCGCGACGGCGTAGATCGCGGCGACCGAGGGCGACTCGGCGAGCGAGTTCACGAGCAGCGCGGCGAAGCCCATGATCGCGGCCGAGCGCGACCACAGGATGACGCGGCGCCGGTCCGTCCGGTCGGCGACGACGCCCGCGACGAGCGTCCCCGCGAACGCCGCGACCCCCAGGGTCGTGTTGACGCCCGCGACGTGCAGCGACGTGCCCGTGAGCGCGTAGACCTGCACGGGCAGCGCCACCACCAGCATGCCGAGCCCCAGCAGGGACACGACGCGCCCGGCGAACAGCAGGCGGAAGCTTCGGCTCGCGCGCAGCGGCGACAGGTCCAGGGCGAGCGCGGAGAAGATGCCCGAGGCGCTCACGTCGCCGTCGTCGTGGTCCGGGGCCCCGAGGGAGCGGCGCCGTCGAGCTCGCGGCGCAGGCTCGCGGGGCGCAGGTCGGTCCAGTGCGCGTCGACGTACGCGAGCGCGACCGCGCGCGTCGAGGCGCCCAGCACGACGTCCCACCCGGGCGGGACTGCCGCGAACTCGGGCCACAGGGAGTGCTGCTGCTCGTCGTTGACGAGCACCAGGAAGGTGCCATCGGAGTCGTCGAAGGGGTTCATGGGTCAGTGCCTCTCGTCGGTGCTGGGTCGGGTGGCCGCAGGAGCCTGGGACAGGTGTCGCGCGAGGACCGGGCCGAGCTGGCCGATCGCCGCGGGCGACACCATGTCGTGGTGGCCTGCGAGGACCGTGTGCTGGGTCACGGTCCCGGTCACGTGCGGGGCCCAGGCGTCGCGCTGGGCCGTGAGGTCAGGGCGGTCGGCGCCCTCGTTCGCCGTGAACAGCAGCAGGTCGCCCCGGAACGGGGTGTAGCGGGCCTGTCCCATGAGGTCGCACGAGTACAGGTAGGTGTCGACGACCGCGGCGAGCCCGTCCTCGTCGAGGTCGCCCCAGGCACCGGGCGCGTCGGCCAGGACGTCGAGGACGTCGTCGCGCGTGGGCGCGGCGACCAGGTCGGGGTCGGCGCCGCCGGCGGCGAGCAGCGACCGCAGGGCGTCGACCTCGACGCTGGCGAGATCGTCGGCGTCGACCTCGCCGCCCCCCGCCGACGGTGACGCGTTCCCCTGCCGAGGGTGACCGTCCTGCCCGACGGCGCCGCCCACCCCGGGCACGACGGCCTCGGCGTCGAGCATCGTCAGGCTCGCGACGACGTCCCCCGCCTCCTGCAGGCGGGTCGCCACCAGGTGGGCCAGGTGGGCCCCGAACGAGTAGCCGAGCAGGTGGTACGGCCCCCGCGGCTGCACCTCGCGCACCGCCCGGACCGACTGCTCGGCGAGGTCGACGAGCGAGGAGGGGGCGCCGTCGGGCCCCGCGAGACGCGGCGACTGGAGCGCGTGCACCGCCGTCCCGGCCGGGACGTGCGGGACGAGCGACGCGAAGGACCACCCGAGGCCGCCCGCCGGGGCGAAGCAGAAGAGCGGCGCGGTCCCGGTCCCTGCTACGGTCCCGGGCGCCGGAGCGCGCAGGGTGAGCGTGCCCGCGAACGGGTCGGTCTCCGGGGCGTCCCAGTGCGCGACGATCGCCTCGACCGTCGGAGCGGTCACGAGGACGCCGACGCTGAGCGGGCGCCCCAGCCGCGTGCGGACCATCGAGACCGCACGCATCGCCAGGAGCGAGTGGCCCCCCGCGGCGTAGAAGTCGTCGTCGGCGCCGAAGGTCGTCACGCCCAGGACCTCGGCGAAGATCGCACAGAGCTCGCGCTCGAGGTCGGTCCGGGGCTCGCGCCCGCCCTCGCGCGTGAGGTCGGGAGCGGGCAGGCGCCGGACGTCGAGCTTGGCGTGCGGCGTCAGCGGCAGCTCGTCGAGCGGGACGAGGGCCGACGGGACCAGGTGGTCGGGAACCGTTCGGCGCATGGTCCGCAGGACGTCGGCCAGCAGGGCCGGGTCGCCGTCGGAGGTCTCGGCGCCCTCGGCGAGCACCACGTAGCCCACGAGGACGTGACCGCCCCCGGCGCCCCGGCGCGCGACCACGGCGCACTGCGCGACCCGCGGGTCGCGCGCCAGCACCGCCTGCGACTCCCCCGGCTCGACCCGGTAGCCCCGGATCTTGACCTGACCGTCGCTGCGCCCCAGGAAGTCGAGCTGCCCGTCGGGCCTGCGGCGCACGACGTCACCCGTGCGGTACATGCGCGCACCCGGCACCCCGAACGGGTCGGCGACGAACCGCTCGGCGCTCAGCCCGGGCGCCCCGTGGTACCCGCGTGCGAGCCCGATCCCGCTCACGTACAGCTCGCCCGGCGTGCCGTCGGGCACGGGCGCGAGCCCGGAGTCCAGGACGTACACCGACGTGTTGGCGATGGGACGCCCGACGGTCGGGCGCCGGCTCTCGTCCGTGCCGCCGCCGAGCGTGTTGATCGTGTACTCGGTCGGGCCGTACAGGTTGTAGCCGCGCGTCCCCGGGGTGGCGACGATCGCGTCCCACACCTCCGCACCCACGGCCTCGCCGCCCAGCAGCACGAGGCCCGGGCGGTACCGGCCCTCGTCGAGCAGGCCCTCCGCGAGGAGCGCCGAGCACACCGAGGGCGTCACGTTGACGACGTCGATCCGCTCCGCCGCGCAGTACGTCGCCATCGCGTGCGGGTCGCGTCGAACGGCCTCGTCGAGCAGGTGCACCTCGTGGCCGTCGACGAGCCACAGCAGCTCTTCCCACGACATGTCGAACGCGAACGAGACCGTGTGCGCGACCCGGACCGGCTCCTCCCGGAGCCCGGCCGGGCGGGAGGCCACGAGCGGCTCGAAGATCTCCGCCCGGTGGTTGCGCAGCATGTTGACCAGCCCCCCGTGCTCGATCGCCACGCCCTTGGGCGCACCCGTCGAGCCCGACGTGTACATGACGTACGCGAGCCGGTCGTGGCGGTAGGCGGGCCACGGGTCGTCGCCCCGGGCCGGGTTCGCGTCACCCTCGGCCGGCGCGTCCGTCACCGTCGGCGGCAGGTCCGGTCGCCTTCGGCGGGCGGGTCCGTCACCCTCGGCGAGCCGGTGCGTCGCCGTCGGGGGGACCTGGAGGTCCTGGGGGACCTGGGGCGCCGGCACCACCGCGCGGCCCGCCAGTGCCGGCCCCACGAGACCCCGGAACGACTCGTCCAGCACCACGGCGCGCGCACCTGCCGCCTCGACGATCGCGCACAGCCGTTCGGCCGGGTGCGCGGCGTCGAGCGGCACGTACGCCGCCCCGGCCCGCAGGGTCGCGAACAGCGCGACGACGAAGTCGATCCCGCGCGGCACCGCGAGCGCCACGACGTCCTCGGGCCCGGCACCGGCCGCGACCAGTGCGCGCGCGAGCAGGTCGACGCGCTCGCCGAGCCGGGCGAACGTCACCGAGTCGGTGCCGTGGACCAGCGCCGTGCGCTGCGGGTGGGCCGCGACGGCCCGGTCCAGCAGGTCGAGCAACGAGTCGTCGCCGACGTCCTGCGCCGAGCGGACGCCACGTGACAGGAGGAGGGGCGCGACGTCGTCGGTCACCGCTGCGACCCGGGCGACCGGAGCACCCGGCTCGCCCACCGCGCGGCGCAGGACGGCCTCGACCTGGTCGAGCAGGGCATGCGCCCGGGCGGCGTCCACGACGTCGGTGCGGTGCGACAGGATCAGCCGGTACGGCTGCCCGGGGTGGACCACGAACGTCAGCGGGTAGTGCGTGGCGTCGCCGCCCTCGACGTCCTCGAGGCCCACGGCCGCGCTGAGGCGGTCGAGCTCGGCGTCGTCCTCGGGCGTGTTGCGCATGACGTAGAGCGTGTCGAACAGCGTCCCGACGCCCGCCCGGCGCTGCAGCTCGCCCAGGCTCACGTGGTGGTGGTCCATGAGCTCGGCCTGCTCCGACTGGAAGCGGCGCACCAGGTCGCGGAACGGCTCCCCAGGCCGCGTCGCGAGCCGCACGGGCACGGTGTTGAGGAACAGCCCGACCATCTCCTCGACGCCCGCGAGCGCCGGCGGGCGACCCGAGACCGTGCTGCCGAACACGATGTCGTCGCTCCCCGTGACCGAGCGCAGCGCGAGCGCCCACGCGGCCGAGTAGACCGTGCTGACCGAGACCGCGCACGTGCGCGCCAGGGCCAGGACCGCGAGCGAGAGGGTCGGGTCGAGGTCCCGCTCGACGACCTCGGGCATCGAGGCCCGACGGCGCGGGTCCGGCGGGGCGACGAGCGTCCCCTCCGCGAGGCCCGCCAGCGAGACGTCCCACGCGGTCGCCGCGGCGTCGTCGTCCTGCGCCGCGACCCACGCCAGGTAGTCGCGGAACTGCGGGGCGGGCGGCAGGCTCGCGTCCTCGCCGCCCGCGGCGTAGTGCCGCAGGAGCTCGGTCACGAGCAGCGCGTCGGACCAGCCGTCGAGCAGGATGTGGTGGTTCGTGACGACGAGCGCGGCCCCCTGCTCGCCGAGCCGCACGAGCACGAAGCGGATGAGCGGCGGGCGGTCCATGGTGAAGCGGCGCTGGCGCTCGTCGTACTGGAGCCGGTCGAGGGCGGAGGTGTAGTCGTCGGGCCGCGCGAGGACGAGGTCGGAGAGGTCCTGGACCCGCCACGGGACCGTGACCGCCGTGGGCACGAACTGCACCGGGCGCGCGAAGCGCTCGTGCGCGAAGCCCGCGCGCAGGACCGCGTGCCGCCGCAGCAGCGACTCGCACGCGCGCTGCATCGCGGGCTCGTCGACGCCGCCCGGGAACCGGTACGTCGACTGCATCGTGTAGACGTCGAGGCCTGTGTCCTCCGAGACGGCGTGGAAGAGCAGACCCTCCTGGAGCGGGGCGAGGGGCAGGACCTCGGCGATCGTGGGAGCGGGGGTGGTGCGCTCGTCGGTCGTGGTCATGTCAGGTTCCTCATCAGGTCGTCGAGGTCGCCGAGCTCGCTCGCGGACATCGCGAGGAGCGGGGAGACGAGCGGGGGGCTGTCAGGACCAGCGGGGTCGCGAGGGGCCGCTGGTCCTGACACGGCGGCGGTGGTGGCAGGGACGGCGGTGGGGCGGGCCCGCAGGGCGAGCGTGGCCGGGGTCGGCGCCGCGAAGACCGAGCGCGGGTCGACCGTCCAGCCCCGCGCGCGGAGCGTCGTCGTGACCTTCATCGCGACGATCGAGTCGCCGCCCAGGGCGAAGAAGTTGTCGTCGTCGGCCACGCGCTGCACGCCCAGCGCCTCGGCGAAGACCTCACGGACGACGCCGACGGGCGCGCCCTCCGGCGCGTCCGCCGTGGAGGCCACGCCCCCGCGCTGCCCTGCCGATGCGCGCTCGCACAACGCCGGGTGTCGCTCCGCGAGCCCGGCCAGCACGTCCTCGACGGGCGTCGAGGGGGCGTCGGCCAGCAGCCCGAGCACGTCGACGACGGCCGCGAGCGCCGCCCCGGCCCGGTCGGCGGGCACCGACGCCAGGTGGTCGAGCTGCACGCTCAGCCCCTCGGACGCGTCGACGGTCAGCGCGAGCGGGTACTGCGTGCGGTCGTCGCCCTGGACGTCCGTGATCCGCAGCCCGGCCCCGGCGCCGGGCTGGGCGTCGGCGTCGCGCGGGTAGTTCTCGACCACGAGCAGCGTGTCGAACAGCTCGCCGACCCCGAGCGCGCGCTGCACGTCCGCGAGCCCGACGTGGTCGACGTCCCGCAGGCCCGCCTGCCGCTCGTGGACCGAGCGGACCAGGTCCGCGAGGGTCCAGGTCGCACTGTCCCCCGGCACCCGGACCGCGATCCGCACGGGCACCGTGTTGACGAACATCCCGAGCACGTCGTGCGCACCCTCGATCTCCGCGGGCCGCCCGGCGACGGTCGTGCCCGTGAGGACGTCGCTCTCCCCCGTGAGGGCGGCGAGCACGAGCCCCCAGGCCGAGGTCACGACGTCGGCGGTCGTGACCTGCGCGGCCCGTGCGGCCGCGACGAGCCGGGTGCCCAGGCCCTCGGGCGTCGCGTGCAGGACGGCCGGGCGCTCACCCGTGTCCTCGGGCTCGGCCACACGCACGGGCCGCGCCCCGGCGAGGGCGTCTCGCCACACGTCCACCGCGCCGGCGTCGCGCCGTGCGAGGCGCCGGGAGAGCTGCCAGGCCGTGCTCGGCGCGGGCAGGACCAGCCCCGTCGGCGAGCCGGAGGGCGTCGCTCTCGCAGGTGCACCGACGCGGCGCACGTACGCCCCCAGCAGGAGGTCGACGAGGAACGGCACCGACCAGCCGTCGAGCAGCACGTGGTGGTTGGTCACGACCAGCCGGTGCCGGGCGCCCTCGTGGGAGCCGACCCGGACGACGACGAGCCGCAGCAGCGGCGGGCGCGCCAGGTCGAACGGACGGTCGAGCTCGTCGGCCATGATCTCGCCCAGGGCTCGGCGCACGGCGTCCGGGTGAGCGACGTCGTCGGGCAGCGTGACCTCGTGCAGCGGGACCTCGGTGACGTCCGTGACGACGAGCCCGACGTCCTGCGGGCCGCGTGCTGCGACCGCGAGGCGGAGCTGCGGGTGGGCCGCGAGGACGTCGGCCGCGGCGGCACGCAGCGCGGCGACGTCGAGCGGGCCGTCGAGCCCCACGTCGATCGCGCTCGTGTACCGGTCGACCGGTGCTTCCAGGGCGTGCAGGACCATGCCGCGCTGGACGGGGGTGAGCGGCCACGGAGCGCCCGTGGGGATCATCGTCGCCGGGCCGACGGTGGGATCGCCCGCCTCGGCGACGGCCCCGCGGACGAGCGCGCGCAGGTGCTGGACCCACGCCTCGACCAGCGTCTCGCCGAACGAGCCGACGCCCTCGCCGAGGGTGACCGGCTCGCCCCGCGAGGGTGACGCCTCACCGTTCCCGGTCACCGCGGGGGCCAGGAGCCAGCGCGCCACGAGCTCGGGCACCGGGCCGTCGGCCACGTACGCGTTGAGCTCGACCGGGTGCGACAGAGGCAGGTCGGCGTGCAGGCCGAGCGCGGACTCGACGTGCGCGGCGTCGGCCACGCTCCCCCAGTCGTCGCCGCTCTCCGTCTCACGCCCCAGGTAGTTCACGAGGACCTGCGGCGGGCAGGCTGCCGCGGCGTCGCGCAACGCCGCCGACGCGCCCGGCGCCAGGTGGCGCAGCAGGCCGTACGCCCGGCCGTCGCCCGGGACCGCGGCGGCCTGGCGGGACGTGGCTCGCAGGTGCGCGGTCGGCGTGGCTCCGGGCACGGCAGCGAGGCGCAGCGGCCAGGTGGTCGTGAACCAGCCGACCGTGCGCGAGAGGTCCGGGCCCTCGCCGTCGAGACGTCGCCCGTGCCCCTCGGTCTCGACCACGAGGTCCGCGCCGGCCCGCGCCGCGCCCGGCGCCACGTCAGATGCCGCGTCGGATGCCACGCCGGCGGCCGCCACGTCCGCCGCGGCCAGCGACAGCGCCGCGAGCAGCACGTGGTCCGTGCGGTGCTCGGGGGCAAGTCCCAGCAGGAGCCGGGTGTCGTCGGCACCGAGACGCACGACGACCTCGCGAGCGCTCGACACGGTGTCGAGCGCCGGGTCGAGCGGTCGAGCCGTCAGCGAGACGGCCTCGCCGGAGTGCACGTCGACCCACGCGGGCAGCTCGCCCGCCCGGTGCGCGGCCTCGTCGTGCATGGCGGACGCCGCGGCCCGCAGGCTCGCCGACGCGGGCGGCAACGAACCACCCGCGACGAGCGTCCGCAGGTCGTCCACGAGGATGCGCCACGACACGGCGTCGACCGCGACGTGGTGAGCCACGAGGGCCAGCTCGTGCGTCCCCCGGTCCCAGACCGCGCGCAGGACCCGGCCCGTCGCCGGGTCGACCTGCGCCGCCGCGCCACGCAGCGCCTCGGCGAGAGGGCCGTCGGTGACGTGCAGGACGTCGCCCGACCCGGCCACCACGGCGGGTGAGGCCGCGTCGAGGACGCGCGCGGCGCCGTCGTGCACCGCGAGACGCAGTGCGCCGTGGGCCTCCACGAGGGCCGCGAGCGCCGCCCGCAGCGAGTCCTCGGTGAGGCCGGCGGGCGTGCGCAGGACGCGCACCTGGACGAACCCGCGGTGGTCGCCACCGGTCTCCAGGAGCCACGCGAGCGCGGGGGTGAGCGGCAGGTCGCCCGACTCGGCGACGTCCGCGGTGCGGGCGGCCGGTCGCGCGGGAGCGGGCGCGACCTCGGTCGCGGCGAGGGCGATGCCCGCGGCCGTGCGGCCCGCGAAGACCGCCCCGACCGTCACGGACAGCCCCCGTCCGCGCAACGCGCCGACGAGCTGCATCGCGCTGATGCTGTCGCCGCCCGCGGCGAAGAAGTCGGTCGTCGGGCCGACGTCGTCGCCCAGGACGCGGGCGATCTCGGCACGGACATGCTCGGTGCGCTCGTCCGCGTGCTGGTCGTGCGGCCCGACGGCGCCGCTCGTCGGCACGTTCGCGTCACCCTGGGCGTCGGCCCGGGGTGCGGGCCGGGACTCCGTGCGGGGGGCGGGCTCGGCGGGGGCCGGGCGTGGGACGCGCACCTCACCGACGAGGGCGTGCGCCGTCGGGAGGGCGCCGCCGCGGGCCAGGTGCTCGACCGCCGCGGTGAGCGCGGCCGGGAGGACGGCGCTGACCGCGGGGTCGAGCGTGCCGGGACGCTCCTCGATCTCGATCGTGAGCCCGCCGTCCGCGGAGGGCAGGACCGTGACGGTCACGGGGTAGTGCGTCGCGTCGTGTCCGCCGGTGGGAACGACGTCGACGGGCCGAGGGTGACGTGCTTGCCCGCCGAGGGTGACGTGCCGGCCCCCCGAGGGTGACGTGCCTGCCTGTCGAGGGTGACCGGCACTCGGGTCGAGGGTGACCGCAGCACCGCCGACGGTGACCGCGGCAGTCGCGCGCGGGTAGCTCTCGACGACCACGAGGGTGTCGAACAGCGAGTGGCCGGCGATCCGGGCGATCGACGGAAGGCCCACGTGGTGGGCGTCGAGCAGGCGAGCCTGGCGCGCCTGGACGTCCTGGAGCAGCGCGTCGGCAGCGAGGTGCGCGCCGGCCGGGACCCGGACCGGCGACGAGCTCACGAACATGCCGATGATGCGATCGGCGCCGTCGAGGTCGGTCGGGCGACCCGCGACCGTCGAGCCCACGACGGCCTCGGGCTGCCCGGTCAGCGCCGCGACGACAAGGCCCCATGCCGTCTGGACGACGGTCGCGGGCGTGACCTCGGCGCGACGGGCAGCCACGCGGAGTCCTTCCGCTCCCGTGGGGAGCGTCGTGACGACACGAGCGTCACCGTCGGCGGGCGAGTCGGTCACCGTCGGCGCGCCGGCATGGTGCACGCCCAGCAACGACGGCTCCTCGAGCCCGGCGAGCTCCGCCCGCCACAGGGCCTCGACCTCGGCACGGGTGGACTCTGCGTCGCGCAGCCACGTCAGGTAGTCACGAAAGGTCGGCCCGCCCGGCCCAGCACCCCACCCAGCGTCCGACGTGAGGGTCCTCCGCAGGTCCTGCGCCAGGAGCGGCACCGACCATCCGTCGGTCAGCAGGTGGTGCATCGCGAGGACCAGGACGTGCTCGTCCTCGCCCGTCCGCACGACCGCGCCCGACACGAGCGGCGCGAGCGACAGGTCGCCCAGCCGCGAACGCTCGGTGAGGTCCACCTCGTCGAGCAGGGCGGCCAGCGCCACCGGGTCGAGCCCGCGGCCGTCGTGCTCGGCGACGAGAACCCGGGCAGCATCGGGCACGAAGAAGACCGGCGCCGGCAGGTCGAGCTGGAGCACGCCGCCCCGCAGGTTCGCGTGGCGGCCCACGAGCGCCTGCACAGCGCCTACGACCCGCGCAGTCCCGTCGTCGCCCAGCCCGGTCACGGTGAACCGGGTCGTGGTGCGGTACGCGTCGGCCGCGTCACGCGCGGCCTCGGCGACCATGCCGAGCTGGGTCGGGGTCAGGGGCAGCACGTCGACGACGCGGGACGCACCGGCCACGACCGCGCGCACGTGCTCGTCGAAGGCGACAGCCTGCGCGGCGGTCAGCGCCACGAGCACCTCGGAGGCCCCACCCGCACCCGCACCCGAGGTGACGGACCTGGACGCGGCGCCGTCGGGCCGGACGCGCCGCGCCATCTCGCGCGGCGTGCGCGCCGCGAACAGGTCCGCGGGCGAGAGGACGAGCCCCTCGCGGCGCAGCGCGGCGATGAGCTGGAGCGCGTCGATGCTGTCGCCCCCCGCAGCGAAGAAGGACTCGTCGAGGCCCACGTCCTCCCCGCCCAGGACGCGCGCGGCGGCCGCGCGGACCTGCGCCTCGACGGGCGTCGGCTCGGCAGCGGGCCGCCCGACGGACGCGGTACCGACGCCGCCGGCCCCGCCCCCGGAGGTCCGCGACCCGTCCCAGTCGGGCGCGGGCAGCGCACGGCGGTCGAGCTTGCCGTGACGCGTGAGCGGCAGGGCGTCGAGGGTGACGAACGCGGTCGGCACGAGGTGCCGCGCGAGACGCTCGCCCGCCGCGGCACGCAGAACGCCCGGGTCCAGCCCAGCTCCCGTCACGTACGCCACCAGCCGAGCACCCCAGCGCGGGTGCTCGGCGAGCACGACCGCGGCCTCGGCCACACCGTCGAGCGCGACGAGCGCCTGCTCGACCTCGCCCGGCTCGATCCGGAACCCGTGCAGCGAGATCTGGTCGTCGTTGCGCCCCAGCAGGCCCAGGGTGCCGTCCTCGGCGCGGCGCGCGAGGTCGCCCGTGCGGTACATGCGCTCCCCCGGGACCCCGCCGGGCCGGGCGACGAAGCGGCTCGCGGTCAGGCCCGCGCGCCCCAGGTACGCCTCGGCGAGCTGCGGTCCCGCGAGGTACAGCTCGCCCACGGTGCCTGCGGGGACCTCGCGCAGTGCAGCATCGAGCACCACGGCCTGCGTGCGTCCCACGGGTCGCCCGACGACGGGCTCGGCCGTGTCCGCGACGTCGGCCGCGAGGGCGTCGACGGTCGCCTCGGTCGGCCCGTACAGGTTGACGACGCGCGCGCCCGTGCGCGCCGCGAGCTCACGCATCCGCGTCCACAGCGCGGGCCCGAACGCCTCGCCGCCCGCGACGCAGATCCGCGGCAGACGCGTCCAGTCGGCGCCCGCGAGCAACGCACCCCAGACGGTCGGCGTGAAGTCGAGGTAGTCGATCGCGTGCTCGGCCGCGTAGTCGCGCAGCGCGACCGGGTCGAGGAACACGTCCTCGTCGAGCACGTGCAGCTCGTGGCCCGCGGCGAGCGCGAGGAACGCGTCGTAGTGCGCGTCGAACGAGAACGCCGCGGTGTGCGCGACGCGCAGACGCTCGCCCGCCGGGTAGAGCTCGGTGCGGTGCCGGTCCAGCAGGTGCGCGAGCGCGTCCTGGCCCACGGCCACGCCCTTGGGCTCGCCCGTCGATCCGGACGTGAAGATGATGCTGCCGACGCACGCGCGCAGGGTCGCGGCGTCGGGGGCGGGCGGCAGGTCGTGCCCGACGGCGGCGCTCGGCTCGGGCGTCCGGGACGCCGCAGGCGCGTCGTCGTGCCCGACGGCGGTGCTCGCCCCGGGTGCGTCCGTCGCTCCGCGGCCGGGCACGGGCGCCGCGTCGAGGGGGCGCGGCCCGTCCTCGTCCCACAGGAGCCGCGCACCGCTGATCCGCAGGACGTGCGCGCGGCGCTCGGGCGCCCCGTGCGGCAGGGGCGTCACGGCCAGGCCGCGGCGGAGGGCCGCGAGGATCACGTGCACGATCCGTTCGTCGCGCGGCAGGTCGATCGCGAGCGCGTCGCCCGGCCGGGCCCCGCACGCCGTGAGGCGACGCTCGGCGCGCGTGACCGCGAGGTCGAGCTCGGCGAACGTCCACCGTCGGTCCCCCACGACGAGTGCGCCCGCGTGCGGGTGGCGCGCGATCGAGTCGGCGAGGACCTCGGTCACGAGGGCCGGGCGGCTCGTCCGTGCGCGGCCGGCTGCCGGGGCGGCTGCTGTGTCGGCCGCCAGGCCGGCTGCCGGGGCGGCGGCCGACGCGGCGGGTGCACCCGGGGTGGACGCGGTGGCCGCACCGCCCGAGGTCGGGGCGGCGGGACGCCGCGGGACCAGGTCGAGGCCCGCGACCCGCGCGCCCGGGGTCGTGGCGCTCGCGAGGAGGATCCGCTCGAACGTCGCGAGGAGAGCGTCGGCGGCCGTCGACGTGAAGGCGGCCGCGTGCGCGTCGAGGGCGAGGTCCCACGTGTCGGGTCCGGCGTCGACCGCGAGCGCGAGGGGGAAGTGCGTGTCGTCCTGGGTCGCGAGCACGCGCAGGCGCACGGGGTCGAGGCCGACGATCGTCGGCGCGACCACGCCGGCGCCGGGCGCCTGCTCGAACGACACGAGCGTCGTCGCGACGGGCGTCTCGGACCCTGTCGCCGCCTGGATGCCGCGCAGCCCGACGTGCTGGTGCTCCCACGAGGCGTTCCACCGGCGGGAGTGGTCCGCGACGACCTCCCCGAGGGTCGTGGCGGCGTCGGCGTCGACGCGGGCCACGACCGACTCGGTGAGCATCCCGACGATCTCGTCGGCGTGCTCGACCTCGGGGCTGCGGAGCGCGACCGGGACGGCGAAGGTCGCGCAGCTCGAGCCTGAGTGGGCCGCGACGGTCAGGCCCCAGGCGGCGCGTACGAGCGTGGCCGACGTGACGCCCTGGGCGCGGGCTCCACTGCGGATCGCCTCGACGGCGGTCGTGCCGAGGGTCCGGTGGGTCGTGAACGCGTCCGAGGGCGTTCCGCCCGTCGCCGTCCACGCGTCGGCCACGGGCCAGCGGGACGGCTCGACGTCGGCGAGGGCCTCTCGCCAGTGCGCGCGTGCTGCGTCGGCGTCCTGCCGTCCCAGCCACACGAGGTGGTCGACGAACCGGCCCCGGGCGGGGGCGAGGGCGAGGGCGTCACCCTCGGCGGGCGAGTCGGTCACGGTCGGCGACGGGTCGGTCACCGTCGGCGCGAGATCCGGTCGCCCTCGGCGGGTGGGCTCGTCACCCTCGGCGGACAGCTCGGCCCCGTAGAGCCGCGCGACCTCGCGCACGAGCAACGGCATCGACCAACCGTCGAGCACCAGGTGGTGGCTCGTGACGACCAGCACGTGGTGCTCCGCGCCGAGCGAGACGACCCCGAAGCGCACGAGCGGCGGGTCGGCCGGGTCGAACGGGAGCGACCGCTCGGCCTCGGCCGCGGCACGGGCAGCGTCCCGCAGGGCACGGTCGGCCCCGAGAGCGTCGTCGGCGCCCACCTCGCCTGCGCCAGAGGCCCCGCCCGCGCCCCCTCGCCCGCCAGCACCCGCACCCACGGAGCCCGGGACGTCCGCGTCGTACCAGACGACCTCGGCCGTGGCCTGGATGGGGACGAACTGGACCGGGTCCAGGTCGTCGTCGACCGCGAACCCCGCACGCAGGTTCGGGTGGGCCACGAGGAGCGCGTCGAGGCTGCGTTCGAGGGCGGGACCGTCGAGCGGGCCGCGCAGCTCGACGAGGGTCTGCCCCACGTACGGGTCGTGGCCGTCGGTGAGCCCCGCGTGCGCGGTCAGCGCACGCTGCAGCGCGGTGAGGGGCCAGACGGCCTCGATGGCCTCGGTCGAGCTCATGGTCGTGCCTTCCGTGTGCGTCGGCGGTCGCCGAGGAGTGCGCCGAGGCGGTCGAGGTCGCCGGGCGCGAGGTCGAGGAGCGGGGTTGCCGCGTCCGAGGGGGTGGCGCTCGCCGCGTGCGTCGTCGCTGCGGGCGGGGCAGCGGGCGACGCGACCGGTTCGAGGGGCCGCAGCCTGTCCGCGACCCCCGTGACGGTGCGTTGCTCGAACACGTCCTGCACGCTCGAGCGCCAGCCCTTCTCGCGCAGTCGTGCCACGACGTGGATCGCGCGGATGCTGTCGCCGCCGAGCGCGAAGAAGTCGGCGTCGGGCGGGACGGGGCCGCTGTCGAGGGCCGAGGCGAACGCGAGGGACACGTCGGTCACCGTCGGCGGAAGCGCCGGTCGCCCTCGGCGGGCGCTCCCGTCACCCTCGGCGGGGTCCGTCACCCTCGGCGAGGGAGTCGCGGGCTCGGGGAGCGCCGCGACGTCGAGCTTGCCGTTGGTCGTGAGCGGCAGCGCGTCGAGCGCCACGACGGCCGAGGGCACCAGGTGCTCGGGCAGCACGTCCGCGAGCGCCGCGCGCAGCGCGTCGCCTGCCAGCCCGGGGCCCACGACGTACGCGACGAGACGTGCCCCGAGCGCGGACCTGCGCGCCTGCACGGTCGCCTGCACGACGCCGGGCAGCGCGAGCAGCGCGGCCTCGGTCTCGCCGGGCTCGACGCGGAACCCGCGGATCTTGACCTGGTGGTCGCGCCGACCGACGTAGTGCAGCAGTCCGTCGGCGTCACGGCGCGCGAGGTCGCCCGTGCGGTACATGCGCGCCCCCGCCGTCCCGAACGGGTTCGCGACGAAGCGCTCGGCCGTGAGGTCGGGGCGGCGCAGGTAGCCGCGCGCGAGCTGGGGGCCGGCGAGGTAGAGCTCACCGACCACACCGTCGGGCACGGGCCGCAGGTGCTGGTCGAGCACCAGAGCAGCGGTCGCGCTGAGCGGTCGCCCGATCACGGGTCGGTCCGCGTCGTCGCCCGTCGCACCCACGGCGTCGACCGTGTACTCGGTGGGCCCGTACAGGTTGAGGACGTCGAGGCCCGGCTGTGCGCGCAGCGTGGTCCACAGCGCGGGCGGGCAGGCCTCGCCGCCCACGGACACGGTCCGCAGCACGTGCTCGCGCTCGAACAGCCCGGCCTCGACGACGGCCGACATGACGGTGGGCGTGAGGTCGAGGCGGTGGATGCCGCGCTCGACCACGAGGTCCACGAGGGTCCCGGGGTCGCGGTACTGCTCGACGTCGAGCAGGTGGAGCTCGTGCCCCAGCAGCAGGGTGAGCAGCGTGTCCCACGAGCCGTCGAACACGAGCGGCATGGTCTGCGCGACGCGTTGCGCCGGGGCCGGGTACCGCCCCGCTCGCGGCACGACGTGCTCCTGGTGGTAGGCGAGGAACTGCGCGAGCGCGCCGTGGCTGATCCCGACGGCCTTGGGCTCGCCCGTGGAGCCGGAGGTGTGCAGGACGTAGGCGAGCGCGTCGCGGGGCACGTCGAGCGCGTGCCACAGGGGCGTCTCGCCCCGGGCGGCGGCGTCCCCGCGCGGCCCGACGACGACGCGTCCCGTCCACAGGGAGCCGTCGCCGCTGTGGAGGGACGGGCCGGCAGCGGCCGTGACGTCGGCGACGACGAGCCGTGCCTCGTGCCGGTCGACGAGCGCGAGGCGTCGCGCGGGCGGGGTCCGGTCGTCGAGCAGGAGCGCGGCGGCCCCGCAGCGGTGCAGCGCGAGCAGGGTCACGACGTAGTCGGTGCCGCGCGGCAGGTCGATCGCGACGAGCGTGTCGGAGCGGGCGCCGGCCGCGACCAGGCGTCCGGCGAGGTGCGCGACGGCCTCGTCGAGCGCGCGGAACGTCGAGGTCTCGCGCGCGACGAGCGCCACGGCGTCCCGGCGCAGGGTCACGGCCTGGTCGAACAGCGACCCGGCGAGCCGGGGCAGCGCGTCACCGGGGAGCGCGGGGCCGGTCGAGGCGGCCACGATCGCGACCTCGGTCGCCGCGGGCGCGAGGCCGAGGCTCCCGACCCGCGCGTCGGGCGCGGCCCGGCCCACGCTCTCGAGGAGGTGGGCCAGCTCGCGCAGGCGAGCGGCGACGTCGGGCGCGGTGAAGAGGTGTGCGGGCGCGGTGCCCGCCAGGCGCAGCTCGTCGCCGTCCGGCCCGGGGACGCGCACGACCGAGACGGCGAGGTCGTCGACGGGTCCCTCGGCCACGTTGCGCAGCCGGCCGACGGCGGCGCCGAAGCGCAGGTCGTGGTCGAAGAGCTTGACGTTGAGCTCGGCCGCGGTCACGGCCGAGCCTGCGTCGCGCACGATCTGCTCGGCCGGGTAGCGCCCGTGGCGGCGCAGCTCGCCCACGCGCTCGCGCACCTGCGTCACGAGCTCGTCGACGCGCTGCCCGGGTGCGACGTCGACCACGACCGGCAGGACGTTGACCCGCATGGTCGGCACGACCGCCGCGACCGACCCCATGCGGTTCATGGCGGGCATCGCGACGCTCACGCGGCGACGCCCCGCGACGAGGGCGAGGTGGACCGCGAAGGTGGCCGCGACGACGTCGGGCCAGCCGGCCCCGGACCGCGCGGCGACCTCCTCGAGCGGCCCGACGGCGCAGCCCACGTCGTGCGCGACGCGCACCACGGCGTCGGCCGGCACCGGACCGGCGACGGTCTCCGCGAGCGGCCCCTCGCTGAAGCTCCCGGGACCGCCGTCGAGGACGCCTACCCGCGAGGCCCAGTGCTCCCTGTCCCGCTCCCGCTCGGGGGACACCGCGTAGCGGGTCTCCTCGGCCACCACGTCCGCGACCTTCCCGAACGGGCTCGGGCCCACGTCGCGCCCCGAGGTCAGCGCGGTGAAGACCTCGGCGACGCGGCGCACGACGAGCGTGATCCCGTACGCGTCGAGGATCGCGTGGTGCACCACGAGGGACCACCACACGGTCGTGGCGTCGAGGCGGACGATCGTCTGGCGGGCCAGGCCCGGGACGTCGAGCGCGAAGGGCAGCGCCCGGTCCGCCTCGACGAGAGCGGCCGCGCGCTCCCGGGCGTCGGGCACCCCCGACAGGTCGAGGACCCGGACGCCGCCGGTCACGGCGTCCGCGCGCGCCCTCGTGAGCGCGGGACCGCCGGCCGGGTGGACGACCTGCGCGACGTCGTCCGACACCACGAACGCCGTCCGCATCGCCTCCGTCTCCCCGACCACCAGCTCGACGGCGAGCGCCAGCACGCCCGTGTCGACCTCGCCCGTGATCTCGACGACCTCGCCCACCGCGAACGCGGACGTGTCGGGGCGCACGAGCTGCGCGCCGATCACGCCGAGCTGCGCGGTCGTGAGCGGGAAGGCCGCGGGCGTCGCCGTCGCGGAGCGCGGCGCGGCTGGGACCGGCGCGACCGGGAGGACCGGCACGGCCTGCCCCGTCGGCGCGGCCTTCCCCGTCGGAGCGGCGCCGGACGGCAGGAGGTCGGGGGCGGAGGACGTCGTCATCAGCCCTGGAGGTCCTCGAGCACGACCTCGAGCTGGTCGAGGACGTCGAGCGCCAGGCTGTAGCGGTCCGCGAAGAAGTAGCGGATGCCGTACGCGTGCCCCGCGGTCACGGCAGGGAGCGACTGGTAGGTCGAGGCGGCCTCGAGCTCCTCGGCGCCGGGGCCGGGCCGGCCGTCGACCGTCTGCTCGGTCAGCACGACGGTCGCGTCCGCGACCTGGCCGAGCTGCTCGTAGGACAGGAACGCACCGTTCTCGGTCGTCTCCTCGGCGACGACCTTCGGCAGGGGCGCGTCGATGTCGGTGAGGATGCCGCCGATCCAGGAGATCTGCGAGTAGACCGTGATCTCCTCGAACGAGTCGAGCCCCGCGAACGTGTTGGCCGCGATGACGTCGCCGTACGTCTCCTTGATCTGCGCGACGCGCGCCTCGTACTCGGCCTTCGTCGCCTCGGCCTCCTCGCCCGCTCCGAGCGCCGTCGCGATCTCGACCGACGCGTCCTTGACCGTCGCCGAGCCCGTGGCACGGATGAGCACGGTCGGGGCGATCTGCGACAGCTTGTCGAAGTCGGCCTTCTTCTCGGCGCTGAGCTCCTCCTCCTTGCCGCCGCGGACGAACCCGACGATCAGGTCGGGCCCCAGCGACGCGATCTTCTCGTAGTCCCACCCGTCCGCGCCCATCACGATCGGCAGGTCCGCGACCTGCTCGAACTCCTCGGGCAGGTACGACTCGGCCCAGTCGCCGTCCGCGGTCGCGACGGGCACGATGCCCGCCTCGAGGAGCGGCCCCGTGCCGCCTTCGAGGGCGACGACGCGCTGCGGGTCCACGGGGATGTCGACCTTCCCGAACGCGGTCTCGACCGTGCGGGTGCCCGCCTCGGCCGAGGAACCGGCGGGCTCGTCGGCCGCCGACGTGCCGCCCGCGCACCCGCCCACGGCAAGGACCCCGGCGAGGGCCGGGACGAGCAGCCAGGCGGTCGCGCGGGAGGTCCGGGTACCACGTGCGGTGGTGAGGGTTCGGGTGCTGGACATGCTGGGGTTCTCCTTGAGGTGGTCTGGCCAGGTCGTGCGGCGGATCGGAGGTGGTGCGTGGGCCGGCGGGGCGGCGCTGGGTGGGCGGTGCTGACGGTGCGGGCGGCCCGCCTCAGGCGGAGACGCCCAGCGCGCGCAGACAGCCGCGCAGCGTGGGCTCGACCGCGACCTGGGCGAACTCGACCGGCCGGCCCGCGGCGCGCCAGCGTTCGAGCAGTGCCATGAGCCGCACCGAGTCGAGGCCGTGGTCGGTCAGGTCGTCGTCGAGCCCGATCTCGTGCGCGGCCGAGCCGCCCGCGCCGAGGACGTCGGCGAGGTCCGCGAGCGCCTGCTCGCGCGTGATGGTCGAGGTCGGGTGCGTCATGCGGATCCTCCGGCGGGGTGCGGTGCGCTGGTGCGCGCGGGCGAACGCCTGGCCAGGACGTCGGAGCGGACGGGGACCACGAGCGGCCAGCCCTCGGGGTCGGTCACGACGTGGGCGCGGATCCCGAACACGTGCCGGACGACGTCGGCGTCCAGGACCTCCTCGGGGCGCCCCTGGGCCACGACCGCTCCGTCCTTCATGAGGACGAGCTGGGTCGCGTACCGGACGGCGAGGTTGAGGTCGTGCAGGACCGCGACGACCGTGCGGCCCTCGTCGTGCAGGCGCGCGCACGTGTCGAGGACGTCGATCTGGTGCGCGATGTCGAGGAACGTCGTGGGCTCGTCGAGCAGCAGCAGGGACGTCTCCTGCGCGAGCGCCATGGCGATCCACACACGCTGGCGCTGCCCGCCGGACAGCTCGCTCACGCGCCGGGTCGACAGGTCGAGCGTGTCCGTGGCGAGGAGCACCTCGTCGATCACCCGGTGGTCCTCGGCCGACAGCGCCCGCAGGAAGCCCTGGTGCGGGTGTCGTCCGCGGGCCACGAGGTCGCGCACCCGGATGCCGTCGGGACCGACGGGGGCCTGCGGCAGGAACGCGAGCCGCTTGGCGACCTCTCGGGGAGGCATCGACGTGACGACCTGCCCGTCGAGCTCGACCGTCCCCGAGGTGGGTCGCAGGATGCGTGCGAGCGACAGCAGCAGGGTCGACTTGCCGCAGCCGTTGGGCCCGACGATGACCGTGAGCTCGCCCTGGAGGATCTCGAGGTCGACGCCCTGGAGCACGTCGCGCTTGCCGTAGCCGACGCGCAGGTCGGTCGTCGCGAGGCTCATCGGACGACCAGCGGGTCGGGCAGGACCGTGCCGCCGGGCAGGACGCCGCCCGACGGCGTCGCGCGCGTCGCACCGGCCGTCTGGCCCGGGGGGAGCCCGGCGGCCCCGGCGGCCCGGCGGGCCAGGACCGACGCGAGCACCTCTCCGGCGCGGACGCCCAGCGTGGACAGCAGGGTCGAGCTGAGACCGTGCGAGTGCTCGGACTGCCCCACGAGGTAGAGCCCGGCGTCGGCGGGCTCGGTGAGGCGGGCGCGGTGGTCGCGGTACAGGTCCAGGGCCCCGTCGGCGTCGCGACCGAGCAGGTCGGTCGTGCCGCCGAGCAGCGTCGCCGGGTCCAGGGGGCGGTAGCCCGTGGCGAGCACGACGAGGTCCGCGTCGAGGACGGCTGTCGTCCCCGTGAGGTTCTCGGCGAGCGTCAGAGCCACCGGGCCGTCCCCCGGGCCGCCCATCGGGCCGTCCGAGGTGTCCCGCACGTCGAGCACCTCGGTGCAGCGGTGCCAGTGCAGGCGCCCGCGACCGAGCCACCGGTCGCGGTACTCCCGCTCGTGCAGGGTGCGGATGGTGTCCTCGGCGACGACCGAGTAGTTGGTGTTGCGGTGGTGCGCCATGAGCTGCTTGCGCCCGGCGGGCGGGGCGTCGTAGAAGACGTCGACCGCGCCCGGGTCGAACACCGAGTTGGCGTAGGGCGTCGAGTCCGAGGGCGAGAAGCCGTAGCGGCGCGACACCGAGTGGACCTCGGCCCCGGGGAACCGGTCGTAGAGGTCGATCATGATCTCGGCCGCGCTCTGCCCCGCGCCCACGACCACGGCGCGGCGCACGTCGTGGTCGACCAGCGCGACGCGGTCGAGGTAGCGCTGGTTGTGCCAGACCCGACCGGACTCGACGACTCCCGCCGGGAGCCGGGGCTGCAGACCTGCGGCGACGACGACGTCGCGGGCCCTGGTCGTGCTCGGGCCGTGCTCGCCCGCGACCATGACGTCGAACGCGACGACCCGACCGTCGTCGCGCACGGGCGTCACGGACTCGACCGACGAGCCGTAGCGCGTGAACCCCGCGAGGCGGGCCGCGGCCCAGCGCAGGTAGGCCGCGAACTCGACGCGCAACGGCGCGAAGCTGCCCCGGTTGAGGAAGTCGACCAGGCGGCCCTGCTCGTGCAGGAACGCGAGGAACGAGTAGTCGCTCGTGGGGTTGCGCAGCGTCACGAGGTCCTTGGCGAACGCGACCTGCATGTGCGCGTCCTCGAAGAGCATCCCGTGGTGCCAGCGCGAGGTCGCCTGACGCTCGTGGAAGACCGCGCGCAGCGGTTCGTCGGACGTCGCGTTGTGCTCCTCGACCGCGATCGCGAGCGCCATGTTCGACGGCCCGAAGCCGAGGCCCAGGACGTCGACGTCCACGTCGTGCGCCGTGCGGTTGGGGTCCTGCGTGCGGGACGGGTTGCTCATCGCGTGCTCCACGGCTGGGGTTCGGTGCCGGCGGCCGCGGGAGCGGGGGCCGGGTGGGCGCGGTCGACCTTGCCGACCGCGGTGGTGGCGAGCGCCTCGACGGTCTCGAAGCGGTCGGGGATCTTGTAGGCGGCGATGCCGCGCTCGCGCAGGAACCGGCGCAGCACCGGGCCGGTCGGGGCTGCCGTTCCGGGCCGGGCGACGACGCGCGCGGTCGCGCGCTCGCCCAGGTACTCGTCGGGCTCGCCGACGACGCTCGCGTCGAGCACGTCGGGGTGGGCGCGCAGGTGGTTCTCGACCTCGGCGGGGGCGATCTTCTCGCCCCCGCGGTTGATCTGCTCCTTCGCGCGCCCGACGACCGTGAGGTACCCCGCGGCGTCGCGCACCACCAGGTCGCCCGTGCGGTAGAAGCCGTCGGCCGTGAACGCGCGGGCGTCGTGCTCGGGCGCCCGGTAGTAGCCGCGGATCGTGTAGGGGCCGCGGGTCAGCAGGTGCCCGGGGTGCCCGTCGCCGACCGGGCGGTCGTCGTCGTCCACGACGAGGACCTCGTCGGCGGGAGAGATCGGCCGTCCCTGGGTCCCGACGACGACCTCGCGCGGGTCGCCCGCCCGGGTGTAGCAGACGAGCCCCTCGGCCATGCCGAAGACCTGCTGGAGCGTGTCCCCGAAGACGTCGAGCAGGCGCTCGGCCGCGCTCGTCCCCAGCTTGGCTCCCCCGACCTGGAGGACCTCGAGCGAGGAGAGGTCGTACGCTGCGACGAGCGGCGACGCGGCCCAGACGTGCGCGAGCGGCGGCACGAGGGCGACATGCGTGACACGGTGCCGCTCGACGAGCGCGAACGCGGTGTCCGGGGCGCCGTGCGGGGACAGGACGACGGTCCCGCCCGCGTGCAGGACCCCGAGCACGCCGGGCGACGTCAGGGCGTAGTTGTGCGCGACGGGCAGCGTCGCGAGGTACACCGAGCCCGGGCCGAGGCCGCAGATCCGGGCGCTCTCCCGCACCGAGTACAGGTAGTCGGCGTGCGTGCGCGGGATGAGCTTGGGCGTGCCCGTGGTCCCGCCCGAGAGCTGCAGGAGCACGACGTCGGCCGGGTGGGCGGCGTCCTCGAAGGGGCCGCGGACCGCGGTCAGGTCGGCCCGGCGCAGGTCGTCGAGGGAGTGGGCGGTGAACGGGCTGGGTGCGTCCGGCTGCTCGCCGTGCGCCGCAGGGGGCGCGCCCACGACGACGTGCCGCACCGAGGCCACGGCCGCGGCGACCTCTCGGGCGAGGGCCGCGTGGTCGAAGCCCGCCTCGACGCCGCCGACCACGAGCGCGACGGCGCCCGTGTGCGCCGCGAAGTACTCGACCTCGGCCCGCCGGTGCGCGGGCAGCGCGAGGACCGGCACGATGCCCGAGCGGCCGAGCGCGACGAGCACCTCGACCAGCTCGCTCGCGCTCGGCAGCTGCACGACGACGCGGTCGCCCCGGCGCAGCCCGAGCGCCGCGAAGCCGTGCGCGAGGTCGTCGGCCGCGTGGTCCAGGTCCGTGTAGGTCAGGCTGCGGGCCGCGTCGACGAGCGCGGTCGCGTCGGGCCGTGCGGCCGCGGCGCCGCGCACGAGCGAGCCGAGCGTCTGGTCGGTCCAGAACCCGGCCGCGCGGTAGCGGTCCGCGGCCTCGGCGGGGACCGGCACGACGCCGTCGAGCACGTGGGGCGCTGGACGCACCCGTGGGGCGGCGGTCACGACACGCTCCCCAGCGCGGACAGCAGCGTCGAGAACTTCACCGCGGTCTCGGCGTGCTCGCCCTCGGGCGTGGACCCGACGACGACGCCCGCCCCCGCGAAGAGCCGCACGTCCGCGCCGCGCACCACGCCGCAGCGCAGCACGATCGCCCACTCGCCGTTCCCGGCCTGGTCCGCCCAGCCGACGAGGCCCGTGTAGAAGCCGCGGTCGAACGGTTCGAGCGAGCCGATGAGCTCGCGCGCGGCGGCCTGCGGGTGCCCGCAGACCGCCGGCGTGGGGTGCAGCGCGTAGACGACGTCGAGCACCGAGACACCCGGCTTCAGGCGGGCGCTGATGGGCGTGCCCAGGTGCCACAGGTGCGACGTCGCGACGAGCTCCGGGGTCGCCGGCACGTCCAGGTCGTCCTCGTGGGCGACGTACGTGCGCAGCACCTCGCGGATCGCGTCGGTCACGAACGCGTGCTCGCGCAGGTCCTTCTCGGACGTCAGGAGCCGCTGCGCGGTCGCGCGGTCCTCCTCGGGGTCGGCAGAGCGCGGCGCCGACCCCGCGAGCGGGTGGCTGTGCAGCACGCCGTCGCGCACCGAGACCAGGAGCTCGGGGCTCGCCCCGACCAGGTGCCCCTGGTCACCGGGCAGCTCGACGTCGAACACGTACGCGTCGGGGTTCGCGCGTCGCATCGCGGCGCGCACCGCGCGCCGGTCGAGCAGGCCCGGCGCGGACACGTCGAGGGTGCGCGCCAGGACGACCTTCTCGGCCACGCCGTCCTCGAGCTGGGACACGGCCCGCCCGACGGCGGCGCGGAAGACCACGTCGTCGCGTCCGGGCAGGGCCGTGGGCCCGGCGGGGTCCGTCGGCGCGGAGCGGACCGGTCCCGCTGCAGGCTCGCCGTCGGCCGCCGGCGCGGGGACCGTGCTGGACGGTCCGGGATCGTCCTGGTGGCTCTGGTCCCTCCGGTCGCTCTGGTCGCCGTGCCCGGCTCCCACGGGCCGCCACGACTGGTGCGCCGGGACGACGAGGTGCGCGGGACGCGAGGAGTCGAACGGGATCGTGCCCACGAGGATGGGCGCGGGCTCGCCGGCCCAGCGTGCCGAGGCCGCTCGGGCGAGCAGGTCGCGTGCGGCGGCCGCGACCGTCGGGCCGTCCCACGACGGCACGTCGAGGCGCTCGCGCACACCGTGTGCCACGAGGCCCACGTCGGGCGACGCGAGACGGAACTCGGCGTGCCCGAGGGGGGCGTCGTCGTCGGGCGCTCCGGCGGGAGCGGTGGTCCCGGTGGCCCGGGAGCGGCGGCGCGCGTGCGCCGTGTCGAGCACGACCGCGGTACCTGTCGGGTCGTCGAGCACGGTGAAGCCGGTCATGAGGCGTCCTCGGTGTCGATGGGGTTCGTGAGCCTGCGCGGTCGTCCGCAGGAGGACGTGCGAGAGGTCGTGCTGATGACGCAGGGGGGGGTGGGTGGGGCCGGTCAGCGGAGCGTGGCGCCGCCGTCGACCACGAGCTCGTGCACCGTGATGTGCCGGGCCGCGTCCGAGACCAGGAAGGCGACGGCGTCGGCCACGTCCTGCACCTCGGCGAGCCGTCCGAGCGGGATGCCGAGCCGGAAGTCCTCCGGCACCCCGGCGACGACGCGGGCCTCGGCCAGGTCGTCGAGGACCCGGAGGTCGTCCGGCCCCGGCGACCCGGCGATCGCCGCGAGCATGGGCGTGCGGGTCGAGCCCGGCGAGACCACGTTGCAGCGCACCCCGTAGGGCGCGAGCTCGAGGCCGAGCGACCGGGTCAGGCTCGACGCCGCGGCCTTCGAGGCCGCGTACGCCGCCATCCCGACGCGCGGGACGCCTGCGGCGTTCGACGCGACCGTGACGATCGCGCCCCGCCGACGCTCGGACAGACGTCGCGCGACCTCGCGCGAGACGAGATAGACGCCCGTCGCGTTGACCGCGAGCATGCGCTGCCAGTCCGCGAGCGTGGACTCGGTCACGACGCCGGGGTGCAGGACACCGGCGGCGTTCACGAGGACCTCGAGCGGACCGATCTCGGCCTCGACCCAGCGGACCACGCGCACGACGTCCTGCTCGTCGGTCACGTCGAGGCGCGCCGGGACGACCTGGCCGGCCGCGACCTTGCCGAGCGGCGCCGTCGGGACCGTGCCGTCGAGGTCTCCCGCGACGACCACGTAGCCCTGCGCCGCGAGCGCGTCCACGACCGCGGCCCCGATGCCGCCCGCGGCACCGGTCACGAGAGCCACGCGCGTGCTCATGCCCCCGCCACCGCGGGGACGCGCGCCCTGAGATGGGTCAGCACGTCGTCCGTCGTCCCGACGACGGCGCACCGGTCCGCCGCCCACGCGAGGGCCTGACGGTGGTGGGCGAGCGAGAAGTCCGCGACGGCGTCGCCGACGAGGAACGGCTGGACGTCGTGCATGAACGCGTCGCACGCCGTGACGAGGCACCCGATGTGCGCGTAGACGCCCGTCACGACGAGCTGGTCGCGCCCCTGCTCACGCAGGAGGTCACGCAGCCCGGTGCGCACGAACGCGTCGTAGCGCCACTTGGTCAGCACGGTGTCCCCCGGCTGCGGGGCGAGCTCGTCGATCACGACGTCCGACCCGTCGTCCGGGATGCCCGGACCCCAGAAGTCGGTGAGCAGACCCCGGTCGGCGGGGCGCTGCGCGGGCGGCTGGGCGGTCAGGACGACCGGGACGCCGAGCTCGCGCGCCGTCGTGGCGAGCCGCGAGATGTTGTGGACGGCGTCCCGCAGTGCGGGCGACGCCGGGTCGAACGCGTTCACGAAGTACTGCTGCATGTCGTGCACGAGGAGCACCGCACGGGCAGGGTCGACCTGCCACGTCACGCGGTTGCTCGGGTACTCGTGCGGTGCCGGGCCGTCGTAGGCGGCGATCGTCGGCAGTCCCATGGTCCCCCCAGAGCCAGGTGTATGAAGCGAGTTAGTTGAATGAGTTAGGTAAACCTTCCCTCACTGAGGTAGACCTAAGCACAGACTTCACCCGCAGGGGAAGAGTCGTCCACGGAACGGACAGATGCCGACAATCTGCCATCTCGTTCGCGGGTGCCGTGGACCCCCCCCCCCCCCCCCGCGGGCCGGCCCGCCCCGGACTCCCTGGCCGGACGGCCCTTCATGTCGAGCTGCGCGGGCTCCTACGAGCCCGACCGCACGAGCGGACGGATCAGAAGTCCATGCCGCCCATGCCGCCGTCGCCGCCCGGCATCGGCTGGTTCTTCTCCGGCTTGTCCGCGACGACCGCTTCGGTCGTGAGGAAGAGCGCTGCGATGGACGCGGCGTTCTGCAGCGCGGAGCGCGTGACCTTGACCGGGTCGTTGACGCCTGCGGCGAGCAGGTCCTCGTAGACGCCGGTCGCGGCGTTCAGGCCGTGGCCCGAGGGGAGGTTGCGGACCTTCTCGGCCACGACGCCACCCTCGAGACCGGCGTTGATCGCGATCTGCTTGAGCGGGGCGTCGATCGCGGCGCGCACGATCTGCGCACCGGTCGCCTCGTCGCCGACCAGGTCGGTGATGGCAGCGGTCTCGAACGCGACGGCGCCGGCCTGGATGAGGGCCACGCCACCACCGGCGACGATGCCCTCCTCGACGGCAGCCTTCGCGTTGCGGACGGCGTCCTCGATGCGGTGCTTGCGCTCCTTGAGCTCCACCTCGGTCGCGGCGCCGGCCTTGATGACAGCGACACCACCGGCGAGCTTGGCGAGGCGCTCCTGGAGCTTCTCGCGGTCGTAGTCGGAGTCCGACTTCTCGATCTCGGAACGGATCTGGTTCACGCGACCCGCGATGAGGTCGGCGTCGCCGGCACCCTCGACGATCGTGGTCTCGTCCTTGGTGACGACGACCTTGCGAGCCTGGCCGAGCAGGTCGAGGGTCGCGGTCTCCAGCTTGAGGCCGACCGTCTCGGAGATGACCTGGCCACCGGTGAGGATCGCGATGTCCTGCAGCATGGCCTTGCGGCGGTCGCCGAAGCCCGGAGCCTTGACGGCGACGGACTTGAACGTGCCACGGATCTTGTTCAGCACGAGGGTGGCCAGGGCCTCGCCCTCGACGTCCTCGGCGATGATGAGGAGGCTGCGGCCGGCCTTCATGACCTGGTCGAGCAGCGGCAGCAGGTCCTTGACGTTCGAGATCTTCGACTCGACGATCAGGACGTACGGGTCCTCGAGGACCGCTTCCTGACGCTCGGGGTCGGTCTCGAAGTAGCGGGCGAGGAAGCCCTTGTCGAAGCGCATGCCCTCGGTGAGCTCGAGCTCGAGGCCGAACGTGTTCGACTCCTCGACGGTGATGACGCCTTCCTTGCCCACCTTGTCGAGGGCCTCGGCGATGAGCTCGCCGATCGCGGGGTCACCGGCCGAGATCGCGGCCGTGGCGGCGATCTCTTCCTTGGTCTCGATCTCCTTGGCGGCGACGAGCAGCTGGGCCGTGACGGCCTCGACCGCCTTCTCGATGCCGCGCTTGAGGGCGATCGGGTTCGAGCCGGCCGCGACGTTGCGCAGGCCCTCGCGCACGAGCGCCTGGGCGAGCACGGTCGCGGTGGTGGTGCCGTCACCCGCGACGTCGTCGGTCTTCTTGGCGACCTCCTTGACGAGCTCCGCACCGATCTTCTCGTACGGGTCGTCGAGCTCGATCTCCTTGGCGATGCTCACACCATCGTTGGTGATGGTGGGCGCGCCCCACTTCTTGTCGAGGACGACGTTGCGGCCCTTGGGGCCGAGCGTGACCTTCACGGTGTCGGCGAGGACGTTGAGCCCGCGCTCCATCCCGCGACGAGCCTCCTCGTTGAAGGCGATGATCTTTGCCATGGGGATTGATCCTCCGCTGGTGGCGTGTGACGGTCGGTCGGCGCCCGCGACGGACGGCTCGCGCACGTCGGCGTTCATGTCACGCCGACTCGCGGGCCTCACCTGACGACCAGAGAAACCTGTCACTCTCATACCGAGAGTGCTAACGCCATTATTGGCACTCGGCAGGGGCGAGTGCAAGGCCAGGTGCCCCCTATCGCCCGCAGCGGAACAGCGAGCGTCCGGCTCGTCCTAGGATGCGCAGTGTGAGGTTCGCGACGACGCGGTGGCGACTGGCGGTGCTCGGAGCAGCGATCGCCCCTGTCGTGGTGCTCGTGACCGTGGGCGCCACCCCCGTCCCCCTGCCGACCGACGTCCACGTCGACCTCTACCAGGACGGCGTCGCGACGGCCGAGGACGGCTCCCTGCTCCGCCTCCCGGACGGCATGGCGGCCACCTACCTCGATGGCAGCCGCGTCCTCGACCCCGCCGCGCTCAGCCCGGCGCTGCCCGCCGGCAGCCTCGATCCGGCCGACGGCGAGGTCGACCGCCTCACGGTGATCGCCGGCTCCCCCCTCACGGCGGACCGGCTCCTGGACGCGGAGGCCGCCGAGCGTGCAGCCAGCGTCTCCAGGGCCTGGCTCGCCGAGGGGGACCTCCCCGGCAAGGGCACCCGGTTCGCCGCTCTCGGGGAGGACGCGCTGCTCGACCTGCACGCCATGACGCTCGAGAACGGCGCCTCGCTCGCCGCCCCCTCCCCGAGGTGGCGCTTCGTCTGGCCCCGGGACGCGTCCTTCACGGCGGCGGCCTACGCACGCACCGGGCACGTGGACGACGCTCTGCGAGTGCTGGACTTCCTCCGGTCGGTCCAGGAGGCCGACGGATCGTTCCAGGCGCGCTACCTGCCAGACGCCTCGGGCGTGCCCGACGACCGGGGCGGCCAGTCCGACGGCAACGGGTGGGCACTGTGGTCCGCCTGGACCGTGCTCGACGAGCTCGAGGCCCCCCAGGACCGTGCGGCAGCGCGCGAGCGGCTCGCCCCGCTCGTCGACGCGTCGACGAGCTACGTCCTGGGCATCCTCGACGAGGACACCGCGCTGCCCCCGCCGTCGAGCGACTACTGGGAGGTCCACCCGACCGAGCTCACGCTCGGCACCGCGGCCCCCCTGCTCGCGGGCCTCGAGGCGGCCCGATCGATCTACGCCGACGGTGAGCAGTGGGCGTCTGCGGCTGACGCCGCCCGCGCCGCCGCGCGGCTGCGCACGGCGATCGAGGAGCGCTTCGGCCCGCAGGGCTACCCGCGGCACGCGTCCGGCGGCCCCCAGGACGCGGCGACGACGTTCGCCCTGCCTCCCTTCCAGCCCACAGCCCTCGAGGGGGCCGACGAGGCGTGGCGGTCGTCGGTCATGTCGATGCTCCGGCCCGCCGGCGGGGTGGCACCTGGTGCGGGCTGGCGCACCGACGGCATCTCGTGGACGCCCCAGACCGCCCTCTTCGCGCTGGCCGGTGCTTCGACCGGCGAGGTCGAGGCCGCGGAGAGCTGGCTCGACTGGCTCGACACCCATCGGACGGCCTCGGGCGCGATCCCGGAGAAGGTCCTCGCGGACGGTTCTCCTGCGGCGGTCGCCCCGCTCACGTGGAGCTCGGCACTCGTGGTGCTGACGCTCGTCGAGCTCGAGGACCAGCGGGCTGCGGACGCTGCGCTTCCCTGAGCCCCGCCCGGCCGCGTCCGGCCGGGAGGTCCCGGGCCCCCCGAGTCCTCACGAGCGATCCGGCCCGTCGGCGCCGCCACCGTGCCCCCGTCAGGGCGCCAGTCGTGGCGGGTGCGGCACGTCGAACTCGCGGTGCAGCACGCGCCGTGCCGCGTACCAGCCGCCGAGCCCGTGGACCCCGGGGCCGGGGGGCGTGGAGGCCGAGCAGAGGTAGACCCCGTCGAGTCCGGTCGCGTACGGGTCGAGGCGCGCCGTCGGGCGGGCGATCACGCGCCACAGGCTGACCGTCCCCGCCGCGATGTCCCCACCCACGTAGTTGGCGTTGTGCTCGCTCATGCGCGCGGCAGGCACGCAGCGCGAGGTCACGACGACGTCGCGGAAGCCGGGCGCGAACCGTTCGATCTGTGCCGTGATCGCCTCGGTGACGTCGAGCGTGGAGCCGGCGGGGACGTGCGCGTACGCCCACAGGGGCCGCAGGCCCCCCACGCCGCGTGACGGGTCGACGACCGTGGGGTCGCTCACCAGGACCATGGGACGCTCGGCATGCGTGCCGGCCGCGACCGCGGCCTCGGCTGCGGCCATCTCCGCGCGCGTACCACCCACGTGGACGGTCCCCGCTCGTCCGACGTCGGCGTGCTGCCACGGCACCGGCCCGCGCAGGACGAAGTCGACCTTGGCCGCCGCGTTGCCGTAGGGGAACGCGGTGAGCGCACGCGCGGCCCGGCCGGTCAGGCGGGACCCGAAGACCTCGACGACCGTGCGCGGGGTCGTGTCGAAGATGATCGCGCGCGCCGGAGGCAGGTCCGACTCCGAGCGGACCGGGTGGTCGGTCACGACCTGGCCACCGTGCGCCTCGAGGTCCGCGACGAGAGCGGTCACGATCGCTCCCGACCCCCCACGGGGGATCGGCCAGCCGCCCTCGGTGTGCGCGAGGGAGGCGAGGAGCATCGCGACCCCGGCCGACGCGAGCGAGGGCATGGGGGCGATCCCGTGCGCGGCGACCCCGGTGAGGAGCGCCGGTGCGACGTCCCCCACGAAACGCCGGTCCCACATGCTCGTGCCCTGCTCGAGGACACCGAGGCCGAAACGAGCCGCGGTCGGGATCCCGCGCGGAAGGAGACCCGCGGGGACGCTGCGCTTGTCACCGAGCGCCGTCGCGACCGCGTGCCCGGGCTGCCGGGACAGCGAGCCGAGGAGCGAGCGCCAGGCGGCGCCGTCGGGCCCCAGACCGTCGACCGTCCGGTCGAGGTCCCGGTAGGCGATCCCCGCGCGGCCGCCTGGCAGGGGTTGCGCGTACGAGACCTCCGGCACGAGCAGCTCGACCCCGCGCGACGGCAGGTCGAACGCCTGGAAGAACGGCGACGCCCACGCCATGGGGTGCACCGCAGAGCAGATGTCGTGGAGCATGCCCTCGGCCAGCCCGAGGTCCAGCGTGCGCGACCCCCCGCCCACCGTGGGCTGCGCCTCCAGGACGCGCACGGACAGCCCGGCCCTGGCGCACGTCACCGCGGCTGCGAGCCCGTTGGGACCCGACCCGACGACGACGACGTCCACCTCGGTCAGGTGCCGGGCCGGGGTCACGGCGCTCAGAGCGCGCGCACCTGCTCGGCCTGGGGGCCCTTCTGACCCTGCCCCTGCTCGTACTCGACCTGCTGCCCCTCGTCGAGCGACCGGTAGCCGTCGCTCTGGATCGAGCTGTAGTGGACGAAGAGGTCCGGCCCGCCCGAGGCCGGGGTGATGAACCCGAAGCCCTTCTCGGCGTTGAACCACTTGACGGTGCCCTGTGCCATCGACGTCTCCTCGTGCGTACGAACCGGATGCGAGCATCGGAGCATCGGACGCCCCGTGGTGGGGTCGAGCCTAGTGGCAGAGGTCACACGAGGAAAGCAGGGGCCGGAAGCGGGACCGGGCGATCAGGAAGCGGGCGCGAGGGCCGACTTCACGACGACGACCACGTCCCCCTCGCGCACCTGCGCCTGGGTCACCTGCTCGGCCGGGATGCCGAGGATCGCTGCGACGGCCGTCGCCGTCTCCTTGCGGTTCTCGGTGTACCAGACGGTGGTCGCCGTGAGCCCGGAGTCGCCGGGGTAGTCCTCGGCCTTGGTCTTGGTGAACCCCTTGGCGTCCAGCGCGTCCTTGCCGGTCCGCGCCTCGCCGGCGGGCCCGCCGTCGTTCAGGACCCGGACGTACGCGCCCTTGTCCGCGGCTGCGAGCAGGGCCGTGAGGTCCGTGGCGGGGTCCGCGGGCGGTTCCTCCGTGGCTGCAGGCTCCTCCGCGGCGGGGGGCTCTTCCGTGTCCGCAGGCTCCTCCGCGGCCGGAGGCTCCTCAGCAGCCGCACCGTCGGCCGGCTGCTCCGCCGCGGGCTTGTCGGCCTCCGCCGGGGACTTCTGGCCGAGCCCGCCGGAGATCGCGGCGACCCCTCCGACCGCGAGACCCGCGAAGATCACCGCGACGAGGAGGAAGGGCCACGTCTTGCTCCAGCCGCTGCGCGGAGCGCGATAGACCCCCACGGGTGCGCCCTCGGGCGCGGGGACGTCGAACTCGTCAGGCGCGTAGGGGTAATCGCTCTTGCTCACGGCGACAGGTTAGCCCGACTTGGCCCAGCGACTAAATGTCGCCGAGGCGACGGGCCGACCGCGCACGCTGCCGGGTGGACCGCATCCGACGCAGGCGCTTGACGAGCATGGGGTCGTGCGCGAGGGCCGCAGGCGAGTCGATCAGGGTGTTGAGCGCCTGGTAGTAGCGCGTCGCGGTCATGTCGAAGAGCTCACGCACCGCCTGCTCCTTGGCCCCGGCGTACTTCCACCACTGACGCTCGAAGGCGAGAATCTCCTGGTCACGGGCCGAGAGCCCCGATTCCTCGACGGGCGCGTCGTCCGTCCCGGTGGGCGCGTCGAGGTGCTCGGTCGCGGCGAACGCTTCGCTCATGGGCGGGATCCTCACTCGTCGGGACGCGACCCGCTCCGGAGGGGCGGGCACCTGGACCGCACCAGCCTACGCGCGAACCACATCGGTGTCATTCACCCGCTCGCGTACCCTCGCCGCGTGAACACCTTCGCGACGCCACCGACCTCGGGGTCCCTCGAGCAGGCCCCGTCCTCCGCTCCCGGCCCCACCGTCCCGGCCGCCGTGCCCCACGGCACGTCCGAGGACACCCACCGTCCGCTCGCCGAGATCATGGCCCCGGACTGGGCCGAGGCGCTGGCCCCCGTCGAGCCCCAGCTCCGGGCCGTGGGCGACTTCCTGCGCGCCGAGACCGCGGCCGGACGCCCGTACCAGCCCGCGCCGTCGGACATCCTGCGCGCCTTCCAGCGTCCGCTGGCCGACGTGCGCGTCCTGATCGTGGGCCAGGACCCCTACCCGACCCCGGGGCACGCGATGGGCCTGTCCTTCTCCGTCCAGCCGCACGTACGCCCCGTCCCCCGCTCCCTCCAGAACATCTACGCCGAGATGGCGACCGACCTCGGCGCCCCCACGCCCGTGCACGGCGACCTGTCCGCGTGGAGCGACCAGGGCGTCATGCTGCTCAACAGGGTCCTGACGGTCGGCGCCGGCGACACCGGCTCGCACCGCCGCAAGGGATGGGAGGCCATCACCGAGGCTGCCATCCGCGCGCTCGTGGCCCGCGACCAGCCGCTCGTCGCGATCCTCTGGGGACGCGACGCCGCGACGCTCAAGCCCCTCCTGGGCGACACCCCGGTCGTCGAGAGCGCGCACCCGAGCCCGCTGTCGGCTCGCCGCGGGTTCTTCGGGTCGCGGCCCTTCTCGCGGGTCAACGAGCTGCTCGTGGCCCAGGGGTCGGCGCCGGTGGACTGGACGCTGCCGACGACCTGACGCGCCCGGCCCGTATCGCCTCGGACGACCGCGCCACGCCACCGGGGCCGCGCTGCGCCGCCGGGGATCTCGCGGGACGCAGCGCGCCGCGTGTCACACAATGGACCCGTGACCACCTCGCACCCTGACGATGAGAACGCGCCCCGCTGGGCCAGCTACGTCGCGATCGGCGACTCGTTCACGGAAGGACTCTGGGACCCCTACCCGAACGACCCGGACCGCCAGCGCGGCTGGGCCGACCTCCTCGCAGGGCACCTGTCGACGCGACGCAGCGCCGCAGGCCAGGCCCCGCTCGAGTACGCCAACCTCGCGATCCGCGGTCGCCTCCTGCGCTCGATCCTCTCGGAGCAGGTGCCGGCAGCGCTCGCGCTCAAGCCCGACCTGGTGAGCCTCATCGGCGGCGGCAACGACATCCTGCGCCCCGCGGCCGACGTCGACCGCCTGGCCCGCAACCTGGACCACGCGGTCGGGCGGCTGCGCGCCGAGGGCATCGACGTCCTGCTGGGCACGGGGTTCGACACGTCGGGCTCACCGCTCGTGGGCCTCACGCGCGGGCGCGTGGGGGTGTTCAACACGCACATCTGGTCGATCGCGCGCCGCCACGGCGCGCACGTCCTGGACCTGTGGGGCATGGCGTCGTTGCACGACTGGCGCATGTGGTCCGAGGACCGCATCCACCTCACGCCCGACGGGCACCGTCGCGTCGCGCAGGCCGCGCTCGTGGGCCTGGGGCAGACGCCCGACGACGCCACGTGGGACGACCCGCTGGCTCCCCTCCCGCCCGTCCCGCTCCTCGACCGCGCCCGGCAGAACGCCGAGTGGGTGCGGGTGCACGTGTACCCGTGGGCGACGCGGCGCCTGCGGGGCCACTCCTCGGGCGACCTGCGCGAGCCCAAGGCCCCCGCGCTGACGCCGGTGCAGTCGCCGTAGCCCCGACGGGTGCCGAAACCGAGGTTCGTCGGGCAACGGGGCCGAGCCGGCCGGCCGACGTCGGGTTCGGCACCCGTCCGTCTCGACGACGAAGGCCGGCGTCCCGCAGCTCGTGCTGCGGGACGCCGGCCTTCGTGGTGGGACCGGAGCCGCCTGTCGGGTTCGAACCGACGACCTTTCGCTTACAAGGCGAGTGCTCTACCAGCTGAGCTAAGGCGGCACGCCACCCGGAGGGCAGCGGCACCGTGAGGTGCGCGAACAGCCTACCGGGTGCCGCGCGTGCGGTGGACGCGGGACGAGCGGGCGGTCGGCGGCCGTCCCTCGCCAGGGGCGGCCCCCGACCGGGCGGATCAGCCCTTGGCGGCCTCGACGGCCTTCTTGAGCTCGGCCGGGTCGGTCCAGTTGCCGTCCCAGCGCTTGCCGTCGATCGTGATGGTCGGTGTGCCGAAGCCACCGGTCTTCGGGTTGGCGAGGTCGGGGTTCTGCGTGGCGAGGTTGGTCGCGCCCTCGGCCCACTTGCCGAACTCCTTGACCGCGTCGCCCGCAGCGATCTTGTCGGCCACTTCGGCCGGGACGCCCGCAGCCTTGGCGATCTCCGCGATCTGCGCGTCGGTCAGGCCGGCGGTGTTCTCCTCGGGCTGGTTGGCGAACATCGCCTCGTTGAACGCGTTGAACTGCTCCGGGGCGTGCTCGGCGACGTACGCGGACGCAGAGGCGGAGCGCGTCGAGAACTGGCTGCCGGACGAGTAGCGGTCGAGGATCGCGACCGGGTGCTGCACCAGGGTGATGTCTCCGGCCTCGCGCATCTCGTCGATCGAGGCGGAGTTGACCTGCTCGAAGTCACCACAGATGGGGCACATGTAGTCGAAGTACACGCCGAGCTCGACGGCACCCTCGGTACTGGTTCCCGCGACGCCGTCCGCGCCGACCGGGATGCCGCCCGTGTCGTTGGCCGTGGCGGGCGCCGTGACGCCCGTGAGCGGTGCGGTCTTCTGGGTTTCCTTCTGGTTCATCGCGGGGATGAAGACCCAGAGGAAGGCCCCGATGAGCACGGCGAGCCCACCGACGAGGGCGCCGATGGTGATCGCACGGTTGCGCTTGTCGCGCTTGGCCTGGGCCTCGCGCAGCGCGAGGGCTTCGGCTCGGGCCGCGTCGCGGCGGTCGGCCTTGGTCTGGCGGGGTTCGTTCGACATGGGAGTCCTTGGAGGTCGTGTGGTGGCGCGGCCCCACGCGGGGGCGCACTGGTCGCGAGGGTAGCGGTCCGTGCCACGCGTGCCCAGGGTGCGGTGGCACCGGGCGCGTGACGGCGACGAGTCGGGATCGAGTCGTCAGGCGGCCGCGAGCACAGGTGGCCCGCGCAGGGAGCGCACCGCGGCCAGCGCGAGGTGGTGCAGCACCTTGGTCGCGGACCGCACGACCTGCCGGCACGAGAGCGCGACGGGTGCGAGCGGCGCCCGCAGCAGGGCGACCGCGCGGCGCGGGCTCAGAACGGCGGTGAGGCGGTCACGGACGCGCAGGGCCCCGGCGGCCAGCCCGCACCCGGCGAGGAGCAGCGCGAGGTGGGCGAGCAGCACGGGCAGTGCGAGCACGCCGACGACGGTGACGACGCGGGCGGGGTCTCCCCCGAGCGCGGCGGTGCCGGCGGGGCAGTCGGCGGTCTCCCGCAGGAGAGCCAGGTGCACGCCCGCGACTCCCCAGCCGCCCGGAGCGGGCACGCACTGGTGGACGAGGCTGAATCCGCGGTCGGCGAGGAGCGTCAGGGTCCCGACGACCAGGAGGAAACCGGCGACGACGAGCGAGGTCGCGGCGGTCAGCGACCGCGTCAGCAGGCGCTCGGGGCCGTCCGCGCGCACGCGCGAGCGAGCCGCGGTCGCGGTCTCGCTCGGTGCTTCCCCGGGGGTCGCGCCGGTCGGCGCTCCCGGGACGGACGTCCTGGTCACGGGGTCAGGGTACCCGCGCTGTCTGAGAGTTTCCGGTGAGGCACGTGGGCTCACAGGCTCGGCGGCGGACCGGGGAAGGGCGCCCAGTCGATCGGCGTGCCGTCGCCGAGGGAGAAGAGCACCATCGCGGTGAGCACGAGCCCGGCGAGCACCAGGAAGATCGCCCCGACGCGGCCGGGGGCCACGTGCGCGAGCGTGGTGCGCGCGCCGTACCGGGTGAGCCCGGACAGCGGTCCGAACCAGGCGAGGAGCACCGTGACCGCCATCGCGACGCACAGCACGACGGTGAACACCCAGGGTTCGTTGGCGCCGCCGACCGACCGCGCCTCGACGTTCTGCTGCGGGGCGAGGACGAGCATCCCCGGCGCGAGCAGCCACCACGAGCCCACGACGAGCAGCACTCCCCCGCACAGCGCGACGAGCAGCGAGGGCACCGCGCCCACGACGGCACGCAGCGCGTACCAGGGCACGGCGACCACCGAGCGCACGCCGTCGCTGCGCTGCACGCCCCTGCGCTCGCGACGGCCGTGGAACGAGTCCGCCCCCACCCCGACGACGCGCAGCACGACCACGACCGCGGCGAGCAGCACGAACGCGACGCCCGGGTAGGTCCCGGCGAGCAGCACGAGCGGCAGCCCGAGGGCCGCCACGGTCCCGGCCCGCCGTCGGTGGGCGGGCCGGGCGTAGCCCGGCGCGGACACCACGCCGAGGGGGCGGCCGAACGCGTCGAGCGGGTCGCCGCCCTCGGGCTCGGCCACCTGCGCGCCGCGCCCCTTCCGCCTGCCCGACGCCGGAGCGTCGGCGGGCGGGGCGGGCTGCGGCGCGTACGGGTTCTGGGAAGGCGGGGGGTACGGCCCCTGGGCGGGCGGGTACGCCCCGGGCGGCGCCGAGGGGACCGGGGGCTGACGCAGGGTGGGCTGCTGGACGGCGGGCTGCACGGCGGTCGGGTGCATGGCGGTCGGCTGCACCGCGGTCGGCCGCCCGGACGCCGGGCCGACGAGGGACGCAGGAGGCACCGAGAGCGGCGGGGCCGTCGATCCCGGCGCGGCGGGTGTGACGGGCGGCGCCGGTGGCACGGTGGGCACCGCGACGGTCCGGCCGTCGTTCGCGATGATCTGGGTCGCGGCGAGCGGCGGGATCGACGGCGCGGGCGGGGTCGGCCGCGGCAAGGGCACGGCCGAGCGCACGGTCGGGACGACGCTCGTCGGCAGGACGTCCCCGGCCGAGGCGGGCAGGACGACGGTCGCCGCGGCACCGGACGCACCGGCACCTGCCGCCGTGGCCGCACCCGCACCCGCGCCCGCCGGTCCCATGACCGTGGTCACGGCCGCCGCGCCACCGGCCCCGTTCGCGGCAGCGGGCGCCGCGGCCCCCACGGCGCCCGCTCGTCCGGCCGCTGCGAGCGTGCCCCCGACGGCTGCCACGGCGGCGGTACCGGCGAGCGCTGCGCCACCGAGCGCGCCGCCCCCACCGGCCTTCCCGCCTCCGCCGAAGTGCTGCGGGACGACCTCCGTCGCGCCCGTGGCGGGCGACGCCGTCGGGCCGTCTGCCTCCTGTGCCGCGCGGTGCAGGACCGCGGCGACCTCCGACGGGCCGAGCCGGGTCGCCGGGTCCGCCCGCAGCGCCGCCGCGAGCGCCGCGGCCGTCCGCGGTCCCAGGCCGTCGAGGTCCGCCTCGCCGGACCGGGCGCGCGCGAGCACCGCCTCGACCGGTCGCATGCCGAAGGGTGGTCGCCCGGTCGCGGAGAACGCGAGCAGCGCCGCCCAGCCCCACCAGTCGCTGTTGGCGCTCGGCGCCGCGCCCTCGAGCAGCTCGGGGGCCAGGTAGCCCGGTGTCCCCATGACGAGGCCGGTCGAGGTCGCGCGAGCCTCGTCGAGCCCGTGCGCGATGCCGAAGTCGATGAGGACCGGGCCGTTCTGGGTCACCAGGACGTTGCTGGGCTTGAGGTCGCGGTGCACGACCCCGGCCGCGTGGACCGCCTCGAGCGCCTCGGCGAGCTGGTCCGCGAGCTCGAAGAGGTCGCGCGCGTCGAGCGGGCCGCCCGTCGCGACCTCCTCCTCGAGGTTGGGGCCGTCGACGAGCTCGGTCACGATGAAGGCCTCGGAGCCGTCGAGCTCGACGTCGAGGATCTGCGCGACCGCGGGGTGCCGCAGGCGTTGGAGGGCGACGGCCTCGCGGCGCAGGCGCTCGCGCCCCTGCGCGTCGACGTCGAGGTGTGCGTGCAGGAACTTGATCGCGACGAGGTTGCCGCCGCCGTCCTCGGCCTCGTAGACCGCTCCCATGGCACCGGCGCCGAGGCGGGCGAGGATGCGGTAGCCGCCGACCTCGCTGCCCGTGGGCAGGCCTCCGCGTCGCGCGGCACCGTTGCTCCGCGCCGGGTCGGCTGGTCTGCTGCTGGCCTCCTCCATGGTGTCAAGGTATCGACAATTCGGGGCGCTGCCCTGCGCTCCCGGGAGCAAGCAGGACGCGACACCGATAACCTGGGTGGAGTTTCACCAAAGTTCAACCGAATACCAAGGAGATCTCCATTGACTGGCAAAGACGGCTACGACCTCGTCGTGGTGTCCAACCGGCTTCCCGTCGACTTCACGGTCGACGACGAGGGCCACGTCGACTGGAAGCGCTCCCCCGGGGGGCTCGTCACCGCGCTCGAACCCGTCATGCAGAAGTCCGACGGCGCCTGGGTCGGCTGGTCCGGCGCCCCTGACCTCGAGGTCGACCCCTTCGACGCCGACGACATGCGCCTGGTGCCCGTGACGCTGTCCGCGACCGAGATCGAGCGCTACTACGAGGGCTTCTCCAACGACACGCTCTGGCCGCTCTACCACGACGTCATCGCTCCCCCCGCGTTCCACCGGCAGTGGTGGGACGCGTACCGCCGCGTCAACCAGCGCTTCGCCGACGCCGCCGCCGCACAGGCCGAGCAGGGCGCGACCGTCTGGGTCCACGACTACCAGCTCCAGCTCGTGCCCCGCATGCTGCGCGAGCAGCGCCCCGACCTGCGCATCGGGTTCTTCAACCACATCCCCTTCCCGCCGCTCGAGCTCTTCCAGCAGCTCCCGTGGCGACGCCAGGTGATCGACGGGCTCCTGGGCGCCGACCTCATCGGGTTCCAGCGCGCGGGCGACGCGTCGAACTTCATCCGTGCCGTGCGCCGCCTCACGGGCTACACGACCCGGGGGCCCATCGTGACCGTGCCCGGCGCCGAGGACCGCCCGTCGCGCAACGTCCGCGCCGCGGCCTTCCCCATCTCGATCGACTCCCGGACCTTCGACGAGCTCGCCCGGACCCCCGAGGTCCAGGCCCGCTCGCGCGAGATCCGCGCCGACCTGGGCGACCCCGAGTGCATGATGCTGGGCGTCGACCGCCTCGACTACACCAAGGGGATCCGCCACCGCATCAAGGCCTACGGCGAGATCCTGCAGGACGGCCGCATCGACGTCGAGCACGTCACGCTCGTCCAGGTCGCGAGCCCGAGCCGCGAGAACGTCGGTGCCTACCAGGAGCTGCGCGAGCAGGTCGAGGGCCTGGTGGGGCGCATCAACGGCGAGTACGCCGAGATCGGCCACGCCGCGATCCACTACCTGCACCACTCGTACCCGCCCGAGGAGATGGCCGCGCTGTACCTCGCGGCGGACGTCATGCTCGTCACGTCGCTGCGCGACGGCATGAACCTCGTCGCCAAGGAATACATCGCGGCCCGCTCCGACGACCGTGGTGTCCTCGTCCTCTCGGAGTTCACGGGGGCCGCCGACGAGCTCGCGGGCGGCGCCCTGCTCGTCAACCCCCACGACATCGACGGCATGAAGGACATCATCGTCGCGGCCGCGAACATGGACGTGCGCGAGCAGCGCAAGCGCATGCGTCGCCTGCGCCGCCGCGTCCTGGCCGACGACGTCTCGAAGTGGTCCGAGTCGTTCCTCGGCGTGCTCCAGGCCATGCCCTCCCGCGACACGCCCCGCACCCACGCCCCGTCCCGCCCCACGGACGAGGCGCCCGCCGAGGGGGAAGGCGCGTGACGTCGTCGGGAACCGCTCAGCCCGAGGTCGGCGGGCCCGCCGACCTCGGCGTGGCCCTCGCGGCCTTCGCGGCGGCCGCCGGGACGCCCCACCAGGACGCAGGGACCGGCCCCGTCCTGGTCGCGAGCGACTTCGACGGGGTCCTCGCCCCGCTCGGGGACGACCCGCTCGCGTCGCGCCCCACCCCGGCCGCCGCCGCCGCCCTCGCGCGCCTCGCGGCGTGCGGACCGGACCGGGTGCGCGTCGCGCTCGTGTCGGGGCGCCGGATCGAGGACCTCGCCCACCTCGCCTCGCCGCCGCCCGGCGCGCTGCTCGTCGGCAGCCACGGGGCGGAGACGGGCGAGGTGCTCGCACCGCTCCGTGACGGCGCCGACGACGAGCGCTCCGTACGCGCCGACGGCACGGCGGCCCGCGTCCGCCTCGTCCCCGTCGCCCTCGACGAGGCGCAGCACGACCTCCTCGCCGACGTCGCCGCGGGCCTCGAGGAGATCGCGGCACCGCTCGAGGGCGCCTGGGTCGAGCACAAGCCCTCGGCCGCCGTGCTCCACACCCGCCTGTCCCCCGCCGACCCGGCGCGCACCGCGTCGACCGCGGCGGCCGAGCTCGGGGAACGGCTCGGGGCGCACGTCATGGTCGGCAAGAACGTCGTCGAGGTCGCGGTCACCAGGACGTCCAAGGGCATCGCGCTCGACGCGCTGCGCGAGCGGCTCGGCTCCCCCGCCGTGCTCTACCTGGGCGACGACGTGACCGACGAGCGGGCCTTCGCGGTGCTCGGCCCGGCCGACGTGGGCATCAAGGTGGGCGACGGCGAGACCCTCGCGACGTACCGCGTCGCCGACCCCGCCGAGGCCGCGGCGGCCCTGACCACGCTCGCCGACCTGCTGGACGTGTGAGACCTGCGACCGTGACCTGGACGTGACCCGGGTGTGACGGAGAACTCAGGAACCGGGGGTAGGATGCCGAGCAACGATGACGTCGGACCACCGGGTCCCCGGGTGACCGGAAGCCCTGGAGGTTCGACTTCTTCTGTGTCACAGCAGACACGCACCACGTGAAAGCGCGGCACGTCACTACACAACGGATCGTCCGGCACGTACCTGCCGGTGGAGGGATGTACCCATCATGGCTACGGTCACTTTCGACCACGCAACGCGGCTCTACCCGGGGACCGAGCGCCCTGCGGTGGACCAGCTCAACCTGCACATCGAGGACGGCGAGTTCCTCGTCCTCGTCGGCCCCTCGGGTTGTGGCAAGTCGACGTCGCTCCGCATGCTCGCGGGCCTCGAGGACGTCAACGGCGGGCACATCTTCATCGGTGACCGCGACGTCACCGACGTGCAGCCCAAGGACCGCGACATCGCGATGGTGTTCCAGAACTACGCGCTGTACCCCCACATGTCCGTCGCGGACAACATGGGCTTCGCGCTGAAGATCGCCGGCACCCCCAAGGCGGACATCCGCCAGCGCGTCGAGGAGGCCGCGAAGATCCTCGACCTCACCGAGTACCTGGACCGCAAGCCCAAGGCGCTCTCCGGTGGTCAGCGTCAGCGAGTCGCCATGGGCCGCGCGATCGTGCGTCAGCCCCAGGTGTTCCTCATGGACGAGCCGCTGTCGAACCTCGACGCCAAGCTCCGTGTCCAGACCCGTACGCAGATCGCGTCGCTCCAGCGTCGTCTCGGCGTCACGACCGTCTACGTCACGCACGACCAGACCGAGGCCCTCACCATGGGTGACCGCATCGCGGTCCTCAAGGACGGCCTCCTGCAGCAGGTCGGCACGCCGCGCGACATGTACGACACCCCGGCCAACGTCTTCGTGGCCGGCTTCATCGGCTCGCCCGCGATGAACCTCGGCACGTTCACGGTGAACAACGGCCTGGCCGAGGTCGGCCCGGCCCGCATCCCGCTCGAGCGCGAGGTCGCCGCCAAGATCACCGACGCCGACAAGGGCAAGATCACGCTCGGCTTCCGCCCCGAGGCCCTCGAGGTCACCTCGCAGGCCAACGAGAGCGCCTTCCCGGTCGAGGTCAACATCGTCGAGGAGCTCGGCTCCGACGCGTTCGTCTACGGCACCCTCAAGGGCGACCTGGCGACCAACGCGGACATCCACTCGGGTGCCGGCGACAACCAGATCATCGTCCGCGTCGACCCGCGCAACGTGCCCGCCAAGGGCGAGCGCATCTACGTGGCGATCCGCCCGGGCAACACGCACATCTTCTCGACCGCGACGGGCCTGCGCCTCAGCTGACCCACAGCGACACGGGGGCGGGCTCGGCGACAGCCGGGTCCGCCCCTTTCGCATATCCTTCCCGGTGGTGCGGATCGTCCGCACCACCGACCCCCCGCATGCGACCGGCCACCGCGGAGAAAGGACCTGTCATGGTGCAGAACCTGCAGATCACCGCGTCAGCCCCCGACCCAGCACTGCTCGACCTCCCCTGGGACATCCCCCTGGAGGAGTGGCCGGACAGCGTCCTGGCCGCCCTGCCCCGCGGTATCTCGCGCCACATCGTGCGCTTCGTGCGCCTCTCGGGCCGGGTCATCGCGATCAAGGAGATCGGGGAGTCCGTCGCGTACCGCGAGTACGAGCTGCTGCGCCAGCTCAGCCGCCTCGACGTCCCCAGCGTCGTGCCCGTGGGCGTCATCACGGGCCGCAGCGACGCGAACGGCGAACGGCTCGAGGCCGTGCTCATCACCGAGCACCTGCAGTTCTCGCTCCCCTACCGAGCGCTCTTCAGCCAGGCCCTCCAGCCGGACACCGCGACCCGCCTCATCGACGCTCTCGCCGTGCTGCTCGTGCGCCTGCACCTCATCGGCTTCTACTGGGGCGACGTGTCGCTGTCCAACACGCTCTTCCGCCGCGACGCCGAGACCTTCGCCGCGTACCTCGTGGACGCCGAGACCGGCGACCTGCACCGCGAGCTGAGCCCCGGCCAGCGCAGCTACGACGTGGACCTCGCCCGGACCAACATCATCGGCGAGCTCATGGACCTGTCGGCGGGCGAGCTCCTCGACGAGGACATCGACGAGATCCTGGTGGGCGACGCGCTCGTCGCGCGCTACAACGAGCTCTGGGACGCCCTGACGAACGCCGAGACCTTCGCCTCGGACGAGCGCTGGCGCGTCGCCGCGCGCATCGAACGGCTCAACAACCTGGGCTTCGACGTCGGCGAGCTCGCCATCACGACCGACATCGACGGCACGACCGTCCAGATCCAGCCCAAGGTCGTCGACGCGGGCCACCACGCGCGCCGTCTCCTGCGCCTCACGGGCCTCGACGTCCAGGAGAACCAGGCACGCCGCCTCCTGAACGACCTCGACTCGTACCGGGCCGCCGCAGAGCGCCAGAACGACGACGAGGAGTTCGTCGCGCACGACTGGCTCAGCGGGGTCTTCGAGCCGACCATCCAGGCCGTGCCGCGCGACCTGCGGCGCAAGCTGCAGCCGGCCCAGCTCTTCCACGAGATCCTCGACCACCGCTGGTTCATCTCGGAGAAGGCCGGGCGCGACATCCCCATGCCCGAGGCCACGGCCTCCTACGTCGAGAACGTCCTGCGGCACCGCCCCGACGAGAAGGCCATCCTGGGCCTCGCCCCGGGCGAGGTCGACCGGCAGGAGTAGTCTCCCGGCCCCCTGCGCCCAGGGTCCAGCGCCCGGCGTCCTGCGTCGTCAGAGGCGCACCGCAGCGTCCGGGGCCCCCGACGACGCAGGACGCCCCGCCGCGCCACCGGGAAGGTGGTGCGACGGGGCGTCCCGACGAGGCGGGTACTCAGTCCTCGGCGGAGCGCAGGCGCGCGACCTCGTACAGCGAGATCCCGGCGGCGACGCCGGCGTTGAGCGACTCGACGTCCGAGAGGATCGGGATCGAGGCGACGACGTCGCACGTCTCGCGGACGAGGCGCGAGAGGCCCTTGCCCTCGGAGCCGACGACGAGCACGAGCGGGTCCTTGCCGAACGCGAGCTCGCCCACGGCGACCGGGCCGCCGCCGTCGAGCCCGACGATGAAGCAGCCCGCCGCCTTGTACTCGGTGAGCGTGCGCACGAGGTTGGTCGCGCGGGCCACGGGCACGCGTGCGGCGGCACCTGCGGAGACCTTCCACGCGGACGCCGTGACGCCGGCCGCGCGACGCTCGGGCACGAGGACGCCGTGCGCCCCGAACGCGCCCGCGGAGCGCAGCACGGCGCCGAGGTTGCGCGGGTCGGTCACGCCGTCGAGGGCCACGATGAGCGGGGGCTCGCCAGCCTCGTGCGCGCGGTCGAGCAGGTCCTCGGGGTCGGCGTAGTCGTAGGGCGGGACCTGGATCGCGACGCCCTGGTGGACCGAGCCGTCGGTCATGCGGTCGAGCTCGGCCTTGGTGACCTCGAGGAGGTTGTACCCGCGCCCGGAGGCGATGTTCAGGATCTCCTTGGTGCGGTCGTCGGCCTCGAGGCGCGTCGCGATGTACACCGCGGACACCGGGATGTAGGCGCGCAGGGCCTCGAGCACGGCGTTGCGGCCGTTGACGACCTCGTTCGCGCTGCTCGAACGCGTGGTGCGCGACGGCGTGCGCCCGCTGGGGCGTCCGCCGCGCGCGGCGCTCTTGGCGTCGTGCGCACGCGGGCCGGTCGAGGTGGCGTCGCGGCGCTCGGCGGCGGCCTTCGCCTTGTGGGCCTTGTGGTAGGTGCGGTCCTCGGCCTTGGGCGTCGGGCCGCGGCCCTCGAGAGCGCGGCGGTTCTTGCCGCCCGTGCCGGCGACGGCGCCCTTCTTGTTGCTGCTGCGGGTCGCGCCGCGTCGTTGTGAGTTTCCAGCCATGGGTCTGCCCCGTCGGTCGATGTGTGCGAGTGAAGTTGTGGTGGCGGACCCTGGGCCCGGGTGGGCCCGTCCTGCCGTCCAGGGTTCCGGGTCAGGTGCCCTGGCGTGCAGCGAGGGACCAGCGGGCCCCGTCGCTGGAGTCCTCGACGACGACCCCGGCGACCGCGAGGCGGTCCCGGATCGCGTCGGAGGTGGCGAAGTCGCGCGCCGCCCGTGCCTGCGCGCGGGCGTCGAGCTCGGCCGTGACGACCGCGTCGAGCGCCTGACGGTACCGGGTGTCCCCGGCGTCGGCCCACTGCTCGCCCGCGGGGTCGAGCCCCAGGACGTCGAGCATCGCCCGGAGGGCGACGAGGTGGTGCCGGGCGACGGCGTCCGCGGCCGGGGAGCGGTCGGCGAGGGCCGAGTTCCCGGCGCGCAGGTGCTCGTGCACGACCGCGAGCGCGGCGGGCACGTTGAGGTCGTCGTCCATGGCGGCCACGAAGGCCGCCGGGAGCTCGGCCTGGCGCACGTCGTCGAGGTCGATCGTCCCGACGCGCTCGCCTGCACGCTGCACGAACCCGCTGAGCCGCTCCCACGTGGCCTCGGCCTCGCTCACGGTGTCCTGCGTCCACTCGAGCATCGAGCGGTACTGGACGGCCGCGAGCGCGTAGCGCAGGACGGCCGGGCTCGTGGTGCGCAGGACCTCGCGGACGAGGAGCCCGTTGCCGAGGGACTTGCTCATCTTGGCGCCGCCCTGCGTGACCCACGCGGAGTGGAGCCAGTACTGGGCGAACCCGTCGCCGGCGGCGCGGGACTGCGCCTGCTCGTTCTCGTGGTGCGGGAAGCGCAGGTCGAGGCCTCCGCCGTGGATGTCGAACGTGCCGCCGAGGTAGCGGTGGGCCATGGCCGAGCACTCGAGGTGCCAGCCGGGTCGTCCACGCCCGAACGGGGTGTCCCAGGACGCCGTGGCGGGCTCGCCGGGCTTGGGGGCCTTCCACAGCGCGAAGTCGCGGGGGTCGCGCTTGAGGGACTCCTCGGCCGAGTCCGCGGGCGCGGGCGAGAGGTCCTCGAGCCGCTGGTTGGTGAGCGAGCCGTAGTCGGCCCACGAGCGCACGTCGAACCACACGTCGCCGGGTCCGGTCGTGTACGCGTGGCCCGAGTCGACGAGCCGCTGCATGAGCTCGACCATGTCGGTGACGTGCCCGGTGGCGCGGGGCTCGTAGGTGGGCGGTGCGACGCCCAGGGCGTCGTAGGCCGCGGTGAACTCGCGCTCGTAGATCGCGGCCCAGGCCCACCAGGGCTCGCCCGCATCGGCGGACTTGGCGAGGATCTTGTCGTCGATGTCCGTGACGTTGCGGATGAGGGTCACGCGCGAGCCCGTGCGACGCAGCCAGCGCACGAGCACGTCGAACGCGACGGCCGAGCGCATGTGCCCGATGTGCGGCGCCGACTGGACCGTCGCACCACACAGGTAGATGCCGACCTCACCCTGGGTCTGGGGGATGAAGGCGCGCACGTCCCGCGTCGCGGTGTCGAACAGTCGAAGGCTCACGACCAAAGGTTACCGGGGTGCACCCCTCCCGGCAGAACCCGCCCTCCCGGGGCGGCGTCCCGGTGCGCGTCGTCACCCGCGCAGGGCGGGCGGCGTCGGTGCGGGCGGTCAGTCCCGCCAGTGGATCCTGGTCGGCTTCACGCGCACGACGACGCGGCGGTTGTCGGTGCCGTCGTCGCCCGTGTAGCGCTCGTCGCCCGTGTACTTCTGGGCGAGCGCGTGGATGAGCGAGGCGGACGGGTCCTCCTCGATCAGGGCCTCGCCGCGGACCTCGAGGTACTGGTAGGGCGCGTCGCGCGGGTAGACGAGCACGCTCAGGCGCGGGTCGCGCTGCAGGTTGTCGGTCTTGCGGCGGCCGTGGATGGTCGAGAAGAGGACGTCGTCGCCGTCGCGCGCGACCCACACGACCGAGGTCTGGGGGCTGCCGTCGGCCTCGATCGTGGCCACGGTCGCGAACTCGGGGGCGTCGAGGAGGGCCTTGGCGGCGTCGGGGAGGCTCGTCATGTCGTGCTCAATCGCGCGGGTCGTCCGCCTATTCCCGGATGGCCGGACTTCTCAGCACCTGGACACGCGGCGTGCCCGACGGCGCCGTTAGCCGAAGTTCTTCCCCTCGCCCCGGTAGGTGGGGACCTCCTCGACGACCTGGTCGCCGCGCACGAGGTGCACGCGGTCGAAGCGCTCCATGAGCTCGCCGGCCTTGGCGTGCCGGAACCAGACGCGGTCGCCCACGGCGAGGCGTCGCTCGGCCCCGCGGGCGGCGCGCAGCGGCGTCTGGACCTCGCCCACGCCCTCCGAGGACGTGAGCCGCCAGCCCGGCTCGACGACGCGTGGCACGCGCATCGCCCCGGCGGGTCCCGAGGCCACGTAGCCGCCGGCGAACGCGGTCGCGTAGCCGGGCGCCGGGACGCGGACGACGTCGAGGCCGAAGAACGCGGACGGGTGCGGGTCGAACGACCGGTAGCCGTCGAACAGCCCGGGCACGTAGAGCCCCGAGCCCGACGTCACCTCGGTCACGACAGGGTCCGAGGCGGAGGTCTCGAGCGACCCGGTCCCGCCGGAGTTCACGAGCTCCAGGTCGTGCCCGACGACGTCGCTCACTGCGGCGAGCACCTCGCCCCGGCGCGTGGCCAGGTCCGCGACCGAGGCCTTCTTGACGAGCCGCACGGCGGGGCTCGTGTCGGGCAGGCCCGCGACCTGCGCCTCGTAGAACATCAGGCCACGCACGCGCAGGCCCGGGGTGTCCGCGATGGTCCGTGCGAGGGCCCGCGCCTCGGCAGCCGTGTGGACGGGCGAGCGACGGGTCCCGAGGTGGACCGTGAACGGGCCGAGGCCCAGGCGCAGCGACGCGTCGACGTCGAGGCAGAGCAGGACGGGCGGACCGTCCGGTGCCCCGCCGCCGTCCTCGCCCGGGTGCTGGCCCGCGAGCGCGGCGGCGACGAGCGCGACCTGCGCGACGTCGTCGACCATGAGGGTGATCTCGCGGCGTGCCGCCGGGTCCGCGGCGAGCTCCGCGAGCGCCCGTCGGTCGACCGTCGGGTAGGCGACCAGGACGTCGCGCGCGCCCTCCTCGACGAGCCACAGGGCCTCCGCGAGCGAGTACGCCATGATCCCCGCGAAGCCCAGCTCGCCCGCGCGCCGGACGAGCGGGCGCACGCGCACCGACTTGGACGCGAGCCGCACGGGCACGCCGCCTGCACGGGCCAGGAGCTCGCGCGCGTTGGCGTCGAACACGTCGAGGTCGACGACCGCGACGGGGCCCGGGACGCGCTCGGTCGCGGCCGACAGGCGGTCGCCGAGGGTGCGGGCCTCGGCCGCGGCCGACGCGTCGTGCGCTCCCTGCCCTCCGGGGCTCAGCCGTCCTCGGGACCAGGACGGGGTGGACGGTTCCTGCGCGCTGCGCTGCACGGGCGTCGTCGTCATGGAAAGAAACCTACCCCTCGTGAGACAGTGCGTGGTGTGACGAGCCAGCAGGCTCCCGGTTCATGGACGAACTGGGCGCGAAACCAGACCGCCGTTCCCCTGCGCCGCGTCGCCCCGCGCGACACCGACGAGCTCTCCCAGGTCGTGCGACGAGCCGCCGCCGACGGCCTGCGCGTGCGGGCCGTCGGCGCGGGGCACTCGTTCACGGGCGCCGCCGTGACCGACGGCGTGCTCGTGAGCCTCGACGCGCTCGGGGCCGTCGAGGACGTGACCCGCACCGAGACCGGCGCGCGCGTGACCGTGGGGGCCGGTATCCGTCTGCACCGCCTCAACGCGGTGCTCGCGTCCGCAGGCCTCGCGATGCGCAACCTCGGGGACATCGACCGGCAGTCGGTCGCGGGCGCGATCTCGACCGGCACGCACGGCACGGGCGCCTCGCTCGGCGGGCTCGCGACGCAGGTGCGCGGCGTGCGCGTGGTCGGCACGGACGGCTCGGTGACCGAGGCGACGCCTGACGAGAACCCCGACCTGTTCGAGGCGAGCCGCCTGGGACTCGGCAGCACGGGCGTGCTGGCCGCGGTCACGCTCGACGTGGTCCCCGCGTTCCACCTGCGTGCCCAGGAGGAGCCCTGGCCGCTCGACCGGGTCCTCGAGGAGCTCAGCACGGCGTCGGGCGGACGCGGCGGCGGGTCGGACGCCGAGGGCCTCGAGAACGCGCACGACCACTTCGAGTTCTACTGGTTCCCGCACACGCGCCGCGCGCTCACCAAGCGCAACGACCGCCTCGCGCCCGACGACGAGGCCGCGGCCGTCCTGCGCACGGCCCGCGGCGAGCGGCCCGGCGCCGTGACGCGCGCCCGGTCGTGGGTCGACGAGGAGCTGCTGTCCAACGGGCTGTTCGAGGTCGTCAACCGCGTCGCGACCGCGGTGCCGCGCGCGACCCCGCGGATCAACGCGCTGTCTGCCCGCGCGCTCGCCCCGCGCACGTACGTCGCGCCCTCGCACGAGGTGTTCGTGTCGCCGCGCCGCGTGCGCTTCCGCGAGATGGAGTATGCGGTCCCCCGCGCCGAGCTCGTGGGCGCGCTCGAGGAGATCGACTCGTGGGTCCGCGCCTCGGGCGAGAACGTCCCCTTCCCGGTCGAGGTCCGCTTCGCGGCCGCCGACGACGTGTGGCTCTCGACCGCGCACGGACGCGACTGCGCCTACATCGCGGTCCACCAGTACCTGCGGCTTCCGCACGAGCGGTACTTCGAGGGCGTCGAGAAGATCGTCGCAGGCGTCGGCGGGCGACCGCACTGGGGCAAGCTCCACACGCTCGGCGCAGCGGACCTCGCCGAGCGCTACCCGCGCTTCGAGGACTTCCGCCGGGTCCGCGCCCAGGCCGATCCCGACGGCGTCTTCGCGAACCCCTACACGGACCAGGTCTTCGGGCCTCGCTGAGACACCCCGTTCCCCGCGGGGACGACCCGCCTGCGGTGCGAGCGTGGGGTGCGTGCGGTGCGCGCCGCTGACGGCGCGCCTACGGCGCGGGAGGAGCGACGGCGTCGGGCCTCTCGTCGGGCCCCGCGCCCGGAGCCGCACCGTCCGGGTGCACCACGAGCGACAGGACGTAGTCCGCGAGCGCGTGGAAGCTGCGGATCGCGGCCTCGTCGTCCTGCTGGACGAGCCACGCGATCTCGATCCCGTCGATGTAGCCCGCGACGATGCGCGCCAGGAAGGGCGTGTCCATCGAGTAGGTGATGCCCGCGATCTCCGCGAGCTGGTCGAGGATGCCCTGCGTCATGGCCCACGTCTGCTCGAGGTGCGCCTTCGCGACGGGACGCAGCGCGCGGTTGCGCGACCCCGCGGTCGCGAACTCGAACGTCAGCAGCCGCATGTGCCGGCGCGGGGTCAGTCCCTCCCACAGCCCGTCGGCCGCCGCGTGGGCGATCGCGCGGATGTCCTTCGTGGGGTCCATGGCCATGCGCACCGGGTCCGAGGCCACGACCGCGACGTTGTGCCCCATGGCACGGAGCATCGCGTCCTTGTCCTCGAAGCAGTAGTGCACCGTCCCCAAGGAGATCCCGGCCTCGGCCGCGACCCCTCGGACCGTCACGGCCTCGACGCCGTCCCGGACGGCGATCGACATCGCTGCGTCGACGATCTGCGCCCGACGTTCCTCGATCGACATGCGGTTCATCGTCGACCTCCCTCATGACCACGTTCCGGCAGCACGACGGTGCAGGAACGCGCCGTCGTCGTCGCTGTCCACCATGCCTTCAATGTCGTATTTTCGCATGTGGGGGCCGGTGTCCCCGCCCTGACGTCGACGGGGACGCGACGTGGCAGGCTGGGACCGGGCCCCGGCAGGGCGCCCGACCGCCGCCGAGAGGAACCCCGTGCACCACCCGAGCCGCCCGCTCGCCGTCGCCCTGGCCGTGGCCGCCGTCGGCGTACTGCTCACCGCGTGCGCGGCGAGCCCGCCCCCCGCCGCGCCCACCGTCCAGACCTTCGAGGTCCCGGACAGCGCGGTGGCGGCGACCGTGACCACCCCCGACACCTGGGACCGCGCCGGCCAGGACGCTCCCCTGGTGGTCCGGTCGACGACCCCGTCCGGGGACCCCGGTTTCACGGCCAACGTCGTCGTCACGACGAGCGACCCAGGGACCGCGACGCTCGAGGACAGGACGGCCGAGGCGGCCGAGGCGCTCCAGACGTCCGCCGACGTGACGTTGGACCCGACCCAGCCCGGGCCCGTGACGGTCGCAGGGCTGCCCGCCTACCGGCTCGGGGCGACGCGCACGGTCGACGACGTCCCCGTGACCCAGGTCGAGACCGTCGTCGAGGTCGCGACGCCCGCCGGCTCGGCGTTCGTCTACGTCACCGAGACCTATGCGACCGGCGACGCCGAGGGCGCGGCGCAGGCCCGCGCGGTCACCGACAGCCTGGTCGTCACGCCCGCGGGCTGAGGTCCACGGCACGGCACGGCACGGCGGCGCGGACGGGCCGGCGCCGGTGGCCGGGCGCCGGTGGGTCGGACGGACCTGCGCCGGTCAGTCGGCGAGCACGACGAGTGCGGTCGCGAGCGCCGCGACGCCCTCGCCGCGGCCGGTCAGCCCCAGGCCGTCGGTCGTGGTCGCGGTGAGGGTCACGGGCGCCCCGGCCGCAGCGCTCAACGCTGCCTCGCCCTCGGCCCGGCGCGGCCCGAGCCGAGGCCTGTTGCCGACGACCTGGACCGCGACGTTCCCGATCTCGAACCCGGCCGCGCGCACCCGACGGGCGGCCTCGGCGAGCAGCGAGGCCCCGCTCGCCCCCGACCACTCCGGGGCGCTCGTGCCGAAGTTCGAGCCGAGGTCACCGATCCCCGCCGCCGAGAAGAGGGCGTCGGCCGCCGCGTGAGCCGCCACGTCGGCGTCCGAGTGGCCCGCCAGGCCGCGTTCGCCGGGCCAGTGGAGCCCTGCGAGCCAGAGCTCGCGTTCCTCGCCCACAGGGGCGTACGCGTGGACGTCGGTCCCGATGCCGGTGCGCGGCAGGTTCATCGCCCGTCCTCCGTCAGCAGCTTCTCGATGTAGTAGAAGTCGCGGGCGGTCGTGACCTTCATCGCGAGCTCGTCACCCTCGACCACGAACACGTCCTCTCCCAGGGCCTCGACGAGCGACGCGTCGTCCGTCGCCGCCGTGGCCTCCGTCCGGGCGCGCGCGGCGCCCGCGGAGTGCGCGCGCACCAGGAGCGCCCGGTCGAACGCCTGGGGCGTCTGGACGGCGCGCAGCAGCGTGCGCGCCGGGGTGGCGGCGACCCGGTCCACACCTGCGGGCAGCGCGGGGCGACCGTCCTCGGCCGGGCCGCGCGGGGCCAGGATCTTGACGGTGTCCATCACGGGGAGCCCGGGGATGACGGCCTGGTGCCCCGCCTTGACGGTCTCGACGACGCGGCGGATCATCGCGGCCGGGGCCAGCGGTCGTGCGGCGTCGTGCACGACGACCGTGTCGATGTCCGCGCGGGCCCGCGTCAGGCCTGCCGCGACCGACGACTGGCGCGTGGCCCCGCCCGCCACGACGACCACGGGCACGCTCACGTGCGGGTCGTGCTCCAGGACGTCCGACATGACCGAGACGAGTCCGTTCGGTGCCGTGACGACGAGGGCGTCGACCACTCCCGAGGCGGTCAGGCGGCGGGCCGCGTGCAGGACGAGCGGAAGGCCGCGCAGGGGGACGAGAGCCTTGGGAAGGTCGAATCCGAGGCGGGTACCGGAGCCGGCGGCGGTCAGGATGGCGAGGGTCGTCACACCGATCACGGTAGACGATCTCGGCCTGCGGACCGTCCTCGGCCCGCTGACGAGACGATCGGTCGCGAGCAGCCGGCTCCGCGCACCCTCGCGCGGAGCTCCGTGAACGACGACGACGCACGGACCGCGGGCGGTCCGTGCGTCGTCGGTGGAGCGTGGGTGAGGGTTCTGCTCAGGAAGCCAGGACCTCGTCGAGGATGGCCTCGGCCTTGTCCTCCTCGGTGTGCTCGGCCAGGGCCAGCTCCGAGACCAGGATCTGTCGAGCCTTCGCGAGCATGCGCTTCTCCCCGGCCGAGAGGCCGCGGTCCGCGTCACGCCGCGAGAGGTCGCGGACGACCTCTGCCACCTTGATCACGTCGCCCGAGGCCAGCTTCTCGAGGTTGGCCTTGTAGCGGCGCGACCAGTTGGTCGGCTCTTCGGTGTATGGTGCGCGAAGAACTTCGAAGACCTTGTCGAGGCCTTCCTGGCCGACGACGTCGCGGACGCCCACCAGGTCGACGTTGTCCGCCGGGACCTCGATCGTCAGGTCGCCCTGAGCCACCTTGAGCTTCAGGTAGATCTTGTCCTCCCCGCGGATGGTGCGGGTCTTGATCTCTTCGATCTTTGCGGCACCGTGATGTGGGTAGACAACGGTCTCGCCTACTGTGAACGTCATCTGCAGATGTCCCCTTTCGCGGAGGTCGATCTTACCACGGGGGGTACCTCCGTTCCGAGCCCCTGCCCAGGCCGACAGGCGCACCGTCCCAGCGTTTTTCCTGGTCACGCCGCGGTCAGGACGACAAGTCGGCACGAATACCTACCGCCCCTGCCCCCCGGGGCGGCCTGCGACCCGCGCCAGGAGGCCCGGCGCCCGGTCGAACGCCGCTCCGGGGGACGCCGGGCCGGACACCCCTGGGAGCGACTAGGCTGTGGTCATCTGCGCCCAGGGGGCGCCGGCGGCGGAGAAGCTCGTCGCGCACATCCCCTGAGCACACCGAGACTGACCGCAGCACATTGGAGCGCACGTGACCCGCACCCCGTCCCGCCCGACCACGCCGCGCCGGTCGCTCATGCTCGCGATCCCCGTGATCGTGGCGAGCGCCGTCGCCGTGTCGGCCTGCTCACCCATCACGACGGACATCGCCTACTCCCCGTCGGACGGCATCCGCGTCAACCTCACCGACGAGGTCCGCGCGCTCAACCTGCTCATCGTCTCGGCCGCCGAGGGCGAGCCGGGGACCCTGCTGGGCGGTGCCGCGAACGACTCGGACGAGCCCGTCGAGATCACCATCGCCCCGGAGGGCACCGACCCGATCGACGTCCCGCTCGAGGCCGGCGAGACCGTCTACTTCGGGGTCGACGACGGCTTCGAGGCCCAGTTCGGGAACGTCGACGCCGCCCCCGGCGCCACGATCTCCGTGACGGTCACCGCGAGCACGGGCGAGTCCGAGACCGCGCAGGTCCCGGTCGTCAACGGTGCGCTCGAGGAGTACAAGGACTACCTGCCCTGATCGGCGGCTGACGCTTCGGCGGCGGGGCTCCCTCCTCGGGGGCCCCGCCGTCGTGCTTCCACGGACCGTTCACCATGCACGACGACGACTGTCGGCTACCGCCAGTGGCATCCCGGTCATCGGGATCGGCCGACGTGGCCTCCCCTTCGTAGAAGCGACCTTCCATGGCAACAGCCCGTCCTCGCTCCGTCCGCACCGTCGCGGTCGCAGCAGGCATCCTGACCTCGGCTCTCCTCCTGTCCGGCTGCGGTGCGATCATCGACTCGCTCACCGGCCCGTCCGAGGCCCAGCGCGACGAGCCGGGCGGTGAGGTCACCGCGGCGTCCGACGCCGACGTCTTCTCGCTCCAGGTCGGCGACTGCGTCAACGAGACCGCTCCGTCTTCGAGGAGTTCGTCGGCCTCAGCTACGAGGAGTCGACGCTCGAGTCTGGGCCATGTTCCCGTCGCAGCAGAGCTGGGACATGGCGGACGACCGCACGGTCCAGTGCTTCGTGGGCCCTGTCGAGGACACCGTGACGGGCACGCTCGAGGGCTCGGCCGTCTAGCGCTCCCCCGCGACGCACGACGGCGAGGCCCCCTCCTGGAGGGGGCCTCGCCGTCGTGCGTCGTGCGTCAGGCGGGTGCCGGACAGGTCACCCGAAGCGGCCCGAGATGTAGTCCTCCGTGGCCTGCTCGGACGGCGACGAGAACATCGTCGCGGTGTCGCCCATCTCGATCAGCCGACCCGGCTTGCCCGTGCCTGCGATGTTGAAGAACGCCGTGCGGTCGCTCACGCGGGCCGCCTGCTGCATGTTGTGCGTCACGATCACGATCGTGTACTCGTCCTTGAGCTCGGCCATGAGGTCCTCGATCGCGAGCGTCGAGATCGGGTCGAGCGCCGAGCACGGCTCGTCCATGAGGAGCACCTGCGGGCGCACCGCGATCGCGCGCGCGATGCACAGACGCTGCTGCTGCCCGCCGGACAGGCCCGACCCGGGGCGGTCGAGGCGGTCCTTGACCTCGTTCCACAGGTTCGCGCCCTGCAGCGAGGTCTCGACGAGCTCCTCGGCGTCGGACTTGGAGATGCGCTTGTTGTTGAGGCGCACGCCCGCGAGGACGTTCTCCCTGATCGACATGGTCGGGAACGGGTTGGGCCGCTGGAAGACCATGCCCACCTGGCGGCGGACCGCGACCGGGTCGACGTCGGGCGCGTACAGGTCCTGGCCGTCCATGACGGCCTTGCCCTGGACGTGCGCGCCCGGGATGACCTCGTGCATGCGGTTGAGCGTGCGCAGGAACGTCGACTTGCCGCAGCCCGACGGGCCGATCAGCGCCGTGACCGAGCGCGGCTCGATCGCCATGGTCACGCCCTCCACGGCGAGGAAGTCGCCGTAGTAGACGTTGAGGTCGGAGACGTCGATTCGCTTCGACATGATGTGCTTCCTTCCGGTGTCCGGTCGCGCGGGGTGCGACGCCCGGACAGGCTGGTGGGCTCGGCTCAGCGAGCGGTCTTGGGCGAGAAGAGGCGGCTGACGAGCCGGGCGATCAGGTTGAGCAGCATGACGATGAGGATCAGGGTCAGGGCCGCGGCCCAGGCCCGGTCGATCCCGACGCCGCCCTGCTCGTACTGGCGGTAGGCGAAGACTGGGAGGGTCGCCATGCGACCGTCGAACAGGTCCCAGTTGACCTGGGTGATGAGGCCGACCGTGAGCAGCAGGGGCGCGGTCTCCCCGATCACGCGGGCGATCGAGAGCATGACGCCCGTGACGATGCCGGCGATCGACGTGCGCAGGACGACCTTGACGATCGTCAGCCACTTCGGCACTCCCAGCGCGAGCGACGCCTCGCGCAGCTCGTTGGGGACCAGGCGCAGCATCTCCTCGACCGAGCGGATCACGACCGGGGTCATGAGCAGCGACAGCGCGACCGCGCCCATGATCCCGGCCCGGTACGCGGGGCCGAAGATCAGCGTGAACAGCGAGAACGCGAACAGGCCCGCGACGATCGACGGGATGCCCGTCATGACGTCCACGAGGAACGTGATCCAACGGGCGAGGGCGCCGCGTCCGTACTCGACGAGGTAGATCGCGGTGAGCAGGCCGATCGGCACCGAGATGAGCGTCGCGGCACCCGTGATGAGGAGCGTGCCGACGATCGCGTGCCAGATCCCGCCGCTCGTCATGTCGCCGTAGACGCCGACCATGTCGGTCGACAGGAACGTCGCCCCGAACAGCTTGGCGCCGCGCGTCACCACGATCCACAGGAGCGAGACGAGCGGGATCAGCGCCAGCAGGAACGCGAACGACACCAGCGTGGTCGCCAGGCGGTCGGTGGCCCAGCGGGCGCCCTCGACGAACCGCGAGGTCACGGTCAGCCCGACGGCGTAGAGCACCGCGCCGAGGCCCAGCACCCCCGCGATCGTCGGCCTCCCCGCGAGCGCGAGGACCGCGAACGCGACGAGGACGCCGCCCACGGCGAAGGCCCAGGGGGCCCAGCGGGGCAGGCGCTTCTGCGCCGGGACGAGCTGGAGGGAGCCCGAGCCGTCGGGGGCGGCGGGCGTGGTGGGGGTGAGGTCGGTGGCCGTCATCAGTTCGCTCCCGAGAAGTCCTTGCGGCGCGCGATGATCCAGCGCGCGATCATGTTGACGACGAACGTGATGACGAACAGCGCGAGGCCCGTCGCGATGAGGGTGCTCACCGCGAGGCCGCTGGCCTCAGGGAACTTCGAGGCGATGTTCGCGGCGATCGTCTGCTGCTGTCCTGGCTTGAGCAGGAACAGCGAGTAGAGGAACCCGGGCGAGATGACCATGAGCACCGCCATGGTCTCGCCGAGCGCGCGCCCGAGACCCAGCATCGACGCGCTGATCACGCCCGAGCGGCCGAACGGGAGGACGGCCATGCGGACCATCTCCCAGCGCGTCGCACCCAGCGCGAGCGAGGCCTCCTCGTGCAGGACCGGGGTCTGGAGGAACACCTCGCGCGAGACCGCCGTGATGATCGGCAGGATCATCACGGCCAGGACGATCGAGGCCGACATGATGTTCTTCGCAGGGGCCTGGTAGCCCTCGAACAGGGGGATGAACCCGAGCGTGCCGCTCAGCCACGTGAAGAACGGGTTGAGGATCGGGAGCAGCCACAGCGCGCCCCACAGGCCGTACACGACGCTCGGGATGGCCGCGAGGAGGTCGATCAGGTAGCCGAGCCCCTGCGCCAGGCGCCGGGGCGCGTAGTGCGAGATGAACAGCGCGATGCCCACCGAGACCGGCACGGCGATCAAGAGCGCCAGGATCGAGGCCAGGAGCGTGCCGAACACCAGGGGCCCGATGTACGCGAGCAGCGAGTCCGCCTTGAACCAGGAGATCTCCTGGAGCTCCTCGGGGCTTGCCGTCAGGGCCGGCCACGCCTCGATGACGAGGAACACGGCCACCGCGGCGAGGACGAGCAGGATGAGGATCCCGGCACCCGTCGACAGGCCCGCGAAGAGACGGCCCGCCAGGCCGCCCTTGGTCACGGGGACCGTGGGTTCGGACCCGAGCCCGGCTCGGGTGGAGGGAGGAGAGGTGACGGCCACTGATGCTCCGATGACTGAGGTGCGGCGGTGGTGGGACGGACGTTCCGGTGGTCACGCACCCGTGGCGGGCCGCGTCGGGCGCAGTGCCTCGACGTGACCCGCCCCTGGGTGAGAGACCGTGTTCAGCTGTTCGGTCAGCTCTTGACGCTGATCGTGTCGAGCGCTGCCTGGACCTCGGTGCGCAGCGCGTCCGAGATCGGGGCGGAGCCGGCGACGGACGGCTCGGCGGCGCGCGCCTGGCCCTCCTCGCTGGCGACGTAGGTCAGGTACGCCTTGACGTTGGCGGCGTCCTCGGCCTTGTCGTAGGTGTCGCAGGCGATCGAGTAGGAGATGAGGACCAGCGGGTAGGCGCCGGCCTCGGTCGTGGTGCGGTCGATCTCGACGACCAGGCGCTTGTCGGTCGCGTCCGCGGCGCGCGGCGAGGCGTCGACGACCTTGGCCGCGGCCTCGGGCGAGAACGGCACGTACTCCTCGCCGACCTTGATCGCGGCCGTGCCCAGGTCACCGGCGCGCGAGGCGTCGGCGTACCCGATGGCGCCCTCGGCGCCCGTGACCGTGTCGACGACGCCCTGCGTGCCCTGACCGGACTGTCCGCCGGACAGCGGCCAGTCACCGCTGGCCTCGTGCGGCCAGGCGCCGTTCGAGGCGTCCGCGAGGTACTCGGTGAAGTTCTCCGTCGTGCCCGACTCGTCCGAGCGGTTGACGGGGATGATCGCGGTGCTGGGGAGCGTGACGCCCTCGTTCTCCGCGGCGATGGCCGGGTCGTTCCAGGTCGTGATCTCGCGGTTGAAGATCTTCGCGAGGGTCTCGGCCGAGAGGTTGAGGTGCTCGGCGTCGACACCGGGCAGGTTGTAGATCACGGCGATGGGGCTGATGTAGAGCGGGACCTCGATGGCCTCGCCGCCGAAGCAGCGGTCGGTCGCCGTCGCGAGCTCGTCGTCCTTGAGGGCGGCGTCGGAGCCGGCGAACTGCGTCGCGCCGGACAGGAACTGCTCGCGGCCACCGCCCGAGCCCACCGCGTCGTAGCTGAGGGTCACGCCCGGGGCGATGTCACCGAAGCCGGCGATCCAGCCGGCCACGGCCTTCTCCTGGGACGAGGCGCCCGCACCGGCGAGCGTGCCGGTCAGGTCCTCGGTCGAGCCGTTCTCTGCGCCGTCGGTGGCGGCGCCACCACCGGAGTCGGTGCTGTTCGAGCCGCACGCTGCCAACGTCAACGCGAGCACGCCGACGGCTGCTGCGGAACCTGCGCGGGTGAATCGGCTGAGCTTCACTCTCTTCTTCCATCCTGTCAACGCGGGGGCACCAGCGAGCGCCGGTGACAACAACGACGCTAAGCAGCCCGGGTGACGCGCTCCGGTGCTCCGGGTGAACGACGGATGAACAGTGCACAGACTCTTGCGGCCTGTGGACAGAGCAGTGCCGGCGTGCCCGACGGCGGCCCGGTGAGCGAGAACACGCTCACCACGGGCCCCAGCGGTTGCCCCGCCTGTACGGGTCGGGAAGTCTGGTGAGAACAGGTCGCCGTGCCGTCACCACGGCCGGCGACCCGAGGTCGATCGACGACCGCACCACGACGGACGTCAGGAGGACCCCTGTGACAGACGACGGCACGAGCCATCCGCACCCGGCCGAGGACGAGCCGGAGGAGCGAGCCGCGGCACCTGCCGCGGACCAGGCCACGGCCGCCGACGGCACCCTTCCCCCGCCCGAGGACGCGACGGCGTCGGGCACGGCGGCACTGCCCGCCCCGCCCGGGCGCATGTACCCGCGCGTCTTCTACCCCGCCGCGGGGCTCATCCTGCTGTTCGTGCTCCTCGCGATGGTCTTCACCGACGGGACCACAGCCGTCCTGAGCACGCTCCAGGCCGACGTCATCGGGGCGTTCGGCTGGTACTACGTGCTGATCGTGGCCGGGTTCGTCATCTTCGCGCTGTGGATGGGGCTGAGCCGCTTCGGCGACATCGTGCTCGGCAAGGACGACGAGAGCCCGCTGTTCCGGCTGCCCGTGTGGTTCGCGATGCTGTTCGCGACCGGGATGGGGATCGGGCTCGTGTACTGGGGAGCGGCCGAGCCGCTGACCCACTTCGCGTCGCCCAAGCCCGGTGTCACGGGCGACCCCGCCGCGCTCGCGCAGGCCGCGATGGGGCAGAGCTACCTCCACTGGGGCGTGCACGCCTGGGCGATCTACGTCGTCGCGGGCCTCGCGCTCGCCTACGCGATCCACCGCAAGGGGCGGCCCGTCTCGATCCGGTGGGCCCTCGAACCTCTGCTCGGCGACCGGGTCAAGGGGCGCCTCGGCGACGTGGTCGACGTCGTCGCGGTGCTCGGCACCGTGTTCGGCGTCGCGACCTCGCTCGGCTTCGGCGTCCTGCAGATCGGGGCCGGGCTCGGCTTCCTGAACGTGGCAGAACCGGGCCTCGCGCTCCAGATCGGGCTCATCGTCGGGATCACGGCCGTCGCGACGCTCTCGGTGGCCTCCGGCCTGGGGCGCGGTATGAAGTGGCTCTCCAACGGGAACATGGTCCTCGCCGGCGTCCTGGCCCTCACGGTGCTCGTCGTCGGCCCCACGCTGTTCCTCCTGCGCGACTACGTGCAGTCCATGGGGTACTACCTGCAGAACGTCATCCGCCTCACGTTCGACACCACGGCCTTCCAGGGCGACGCCGGCCTCGAGTGGCAGTCGTCGTGGACCATCTTCTACTGGGGCTGGTGGATCTCCTGGGCGCCGTTCGTCGGCGTCTTCATCGCGCGCATCTCCCGGGGCCGCACCATCCGTGAGTTCGTCATGGGCACGCTGCTGGTCCCCACGCTCGTGACGTTCCTGTGGTTCTCGGTCTTCGGCGGCTCCGCGCTGTACCGGCAGATCTTCGGCGACGGCGGGCTCATAGGCGCCGACGGGACCGTCGACACGGACACCGTGCTCTTCCAGCTCCTGGGCGACCTGCCGGGCGGACCCGTCCTGACGGTGCTCGCGATCGTGCTCATCGGGGTCTTCTTCGTGACGTCCGCCGACTCCGGCTCGTTCGTCGTCGGGATGCTGACCTCGGGGGGCGACCCGCACCCCGCGGTCTGGAACCGTATCCTGTGGGCCGTCCTGTCCGGCCTCCTCTCGATCGCCCTGCTGATCTCGGGCGGTCTCACCGCGCTCCAGACGGCCGCGATCCTCATCGCCCTGCCGTTCTCGGTCGTGATGATCGGGATGGCTCTGTCCACCGTGATCGCCCTGCGCGAGGAGCACAACGCGATCCTGCGCGCCGAACGGGCGCAGGCCCGCCTCGCCCTCACCCAGCACGTCACGCGCCGCGTCACCGAGTCCATCTCCGAGCAGTGGGACGAGCTCTACGGCAGCGACGGGCGCAGACCGCCCAAGCCGCCGAAACCTCCCAAGACTCCCGCCGAGCGGCGAGGTGCGCTCATCGGACGACCCCGGCGGCGCGACCGCGACGCACCGCCCGGCGGCCCGCCCGCGGGGCCGCCGCCCTCCTGACGGGGCGTCGCCCGGCCGCCCGCCTGACAGGAGCGTCGCCCGCGTCAGCCGGCACGGCGACGCTCCCCGACACACGTGCCGGCGCGCCCGGCCTACGAGGCGCCGTCGGCCACCTTGTAGCCCAGGCCGCGCACCGTGAGCAGGTAGCGCGGCGTCGCGGGGTCGGGCTCGATCTTGGAGCGGATGCGCTTGACGTGCACGTCGAGCGTCTTGGTGTCGCCCACGTAGTCGGCTCCCCACACCCGGTCGATGAGCTGGCCGCGTGTCAGCACGCGTCCGGCGTTGCGCAGCAGCAGCTCGAGCAGCTCGAACTCCTTGAGCGGGAACGACACGAGCTCGCCGTGCACGGTCACGACGTGCCGGTCGACGTCCATCCGCACGGGTCCGACCTCGAGCGCCCCGTCGACCTCGGGCTCCGCGGGCGACTCGACGCTGCCCTGGCGCCGCAGCACCGCACGGACACGCGCGAGGAGCTCGCGGAACGAGTAGGGCTTGGTCACGTAGTCGTCGGCCCCGAGCTCGAGGCCCACGACCTTGTCGATCTCCGAGTCCTTGGCCGTGAGCATGATGACGGGCACGTTGCCGCGCTGCCGCAGCTCGCGGCACACCTCGGTGCCGCTCAGGCCCGGGAGCATGAGGTCGAGCAGCACGAGGTCCGCTCCCCCGGCGTCGTACGCGGCCAGGGCCTCGGGCCCCGTCGCCGCCTCGACGACGTCGAAGCCCTCACGGGCCAGCTGGTAGGTCAGAGGGTCGCGGTACGACTCCTCGTCCTCGACGACCAGGATGCGCGTCACGCACCCACCTCCTTGGTTCTGGGGGACGTGCCCGGATGGGGAGCTGTCTGGGAGCCCTGCGCCCGGGAGGGTGCGAGGCCGGGGTTCGTGGGGTCGTCGGGGGCGGCCGGACCGCCGGGGGCCGCCGTGTCGGCGGTGTCACCGGGGACAGCCGAGTCGCCGGAGGCCGCCGGGCCGATCGCGTCCATGGGCCCGGAAGGCTCGGCCGCGTCGTCCCCGTCGGGGTCCGCGCTGCTCTCGAAGCCCTCGGCGGTCGGGTTCGCCGCCGGGATGCGCAGCGTGAAGGTCGACCCACGGCCCGGCTCGGACCACATGGTCACCTCGCCGCCGTGGTCCGCCGCGATGTGCTTGACGATGCTGAGCCCCAGGCCCGTCCCACCGGTGTCGCGCGAGCGCGCGGGGTCCACCCGGTAGAAGCGCTCGAACACACGCTGCTGCTCGCCCTCGGAGATCCCGATGCCCTGGTCCACGACCGCGATCTCGACGAGGTCGCCGACCACGCTCACCCCGACCCCGACGCGGGTGTTCTCGCCCGAGTAGGCGACCGCGTTGTCGAGCAGGTTGCGCACCGCGGTCACGAGCAGCGCGTGGTCGCCGTAGACCACGGCGTCGAGGTCCCCGCCGACCGTCAGGACGATGCCCTTGCCCTGGGCGTTCGTGCGGGCGCGGTCGACCGACTCCTCGACGACCCCGCGCACGGGCACGGTCGTGACCGCCTGGAGGGCGCCGGCCACCTGGAGGCGGGAGAGCTCGATGATCTCCTGCACCAGCGCGGACAGGCGCGTCGCCTCCTGCTGCATGCGGCCCGTGAAGCGGCGGACCGCGACCGGGTCGTCCGCGGCGTCCTGCACGGTCTCGGCGAGCAGCGCGAGCGCACCCACGGGCGTCTTGAGCTCGTGCGACACGTTGACGACGAAGTCGCGCCGGATCGCGTCGATACGACGCGCCTCGGTCCGGTCCTCCGCGAGCACCAGGATGTGGTGGGGGCCGACCTGGGCGACCCGGACCTGAAGCATGACCATGCCGCGCCCGACCGGCCCGCGCGGGAGCTCGAGCTCCTCGTCGCGGATCACGCCGTCCCGTTGCACCTCGGAAATCATGTCCAGGATCGCGGCGTGCACGATCGCGTCGCCGCGGACCACGCCCAGCGCGTACGCCGGCGGGCTGGCCCGCACGACCTCGCCCTCGGCGTCGAGCACGACGGCAGCGGAGCGCAGCACCGCGAGGACACGGACCAGCCCCTCGTCGAGCTCGGGCGCCTCCTCGTCGGGCATACGCCGCAGGGTGCGCTCGCTGAACCGGAACGCGAGCGTCGCGAAGACGCCGACGAGGAGCCCGATGACCCCTGCGACGAGCAGCCCGATTCCCTCCTGGATTCCTTCCACACCACCAGCGTACGGTCGTCCCACAGGGCCGCCCGACCAGTCCGGGCCGGGGGAGCGACGCGTGTCCAAGAGTTCACGTGGCGTCGTCCCAGCGTTCACCTGACCGTTCATCTCCCCGTTCACCGCACCTGTCATGGTGGACTCTGCTGGTCACCAGGAAAGGGAAGCGATGCGGGAAATCTTCGAGGCCGAGCTCAAGCAGGTCGGCGACGACCTCGCCGAGATGAGTCGGCTGGTCGAGTCGGCCATCAGTCGAGCCGGGACGGCGCTGCTCACCGCAGACCTCCAGCTCGCACAGTCCGTCATCGCGTCGGACCATGCGATCGACGCCCTGGAGCGTGAGCTCGACGAGCGGTGCGTGCTGCTGCTCGCGCAGCAGCAGCCCGTCGCCACGGACCTGCGCGTCGTCGTGAGCGCCCTGCGCATGAGCGCGACCCTGGAGCGGATGGGCGACCTCGCCCGGCACGTCGCCCAGGTCGCGCGGGGCCGCTACCCGGCGCACGCGATCCACCCCCTGCTGGAGGGGACGTTCTCCCAGATGCACGACGCCGCGACCCGGGTCGCGCGCCGCACCACGACGCTGCTCACGACGCGGGACCTGACGGTCGCGGCCAACGTCGAGCGCGACGACGACCTGCTGGACCACCTCCACCAGGACACGTTCGCTGCCCTCCTGGGCCCGGACTGGACCGGTACGGCGCAGGAGACGATCGACGTGACCCTCGTGGGTCGCTACTACGAGCGGTTCGGTGACCACGGTGTCTCGATCGCCCAGCGCGTGACGTTCCTCGTCACGGGCGACTTCGTGGACGGTCGCGGCCAGGCCATGCGCGCCTAGGGCACCCCCGGTCGTCTCCCGCCCCACCGACGCCCGACGGCGCCGCTCCCCTCGCGAGGGGAGCGGCGCCGTCGGGCGTTCGCGTCAGAGCGACGGGACGATCAGCGACCCTGGTTCGCGACCGCGGCGATCGCGTCCGCCGCAGCAGCCGGGTCGAGGTACTTGCCACCCTTGACCACGGGGACCAGGTTCTCGTCCAGCTCGTAGACGAGCGGGATGCCCGTGGGCACGTTGAGGCCCGCGATGTCCTCGTCCGAGATGCCGTCGAGGTGCTTGATGATCGCGCGCAGCGAGTTGCCGTGCGCCGCGACGAGGACCGTCTTGCCGGCCTTGAGGTCGGGGACGACCTCACCCTCCCAGTAGGGCAGGGCGCGCTCGAGCACGTCCTTGAGGCACTCGGTCTGCACGACCGGGGCGTCCGCGTAGCGCGGGTCCGTGTCCTGCGAGAACTCCGAGCCCAGCTCGATCGCGGGCGGCGGCACGTCGTACGAACGACGCCACAGCATGAACTGCTCCTCGCCGAACTCGGCGAGCGTCTGCTTCTTGTCCTTGCCCTGGAGCGCACCGTAGTGGCGCTCGTTGAGGCGCCACGAGCGCTTCACGGGGATCCAGTGACGGTCCGCGGAGTCCAGGGCGAGGTTCGCCGTGGTGATCGCGCGACGCAGCAGCGACGTGTGCACGACGTCCGGGAGCACTCCCGCGTCCGTCAGCAGGCTCCCGCCGCGCTTCGCCTCCTCGACGCCCTTCTCCGAGAGTGCGACGTCCACCCAGCCGGTGAACAGGTTCTTGGCATTCCATTCGCTCTCGCCGTGGCGGAGCAGCACGAGGGTGTAGGTCATGGTGACCATCCTGCCGCACGAGGGAGCCCGCGACCGCGCTGTCCCGGGAAATGGTCACCGAACATCTACGGAACGGGAATCCCTCACCGACGGGCGACACGGGAATGGTGACGCGCGCCACGCGTTGCACCAGGTATGCCGATCACCGGAGAGTACTCACCCAGCACGAGCGACTGGGCACGCAAGCAGGCCGACCTCTACGAGAGCTCGGGCGGGACCAAGGGCACCACGCTGCGCGGCATGCCCGTCGTGGTCCTGTGGACCGTGGGCGCGAAGAGCGGCAAGATCCGCAAGACGCCGCTCATGCGCGTCGAGCACGACGGCGACTACGCGGTCGTCGCCTCGCTCGGAGGGGCCCCGCAGCACCCCGTCTGGTACCACAACGTCGTCGCGAACCCCCACGTCGAGCTCCAGGACGGGCCCGAGCGCCACGACTACACGGCCCGCGAGGTCACGGGCGAGGAGAAGGCCCTGTGGTGGGAGCGTGCCGTCGCGGCCTACCCCGACTACGCGAGCTACCAGGAGCGCACCGACCGGGAGATCCCGGTGTTCGTGCTCGAGCGGCGCGACTGACGTCGACCGACCCGGGCCGGTCTGCGACGCCCGCCCGGGCTCAGCGCGGCCTGCGCGCCCGGGCCTCGGCCGCCTGCTCGTACACGGCGAGCATCGCCTCGGCCGTCGCGTCCCAGCCGTAGCGCTCGCTCACGCGCCGGGCGCCCGCCGCGAGCTCCGCTCGGCGCGCGTCGTCGGCGAGAAGGTCGCTCAGCGTCCGCGACCAGGTCCACGGGTTGTGGTCGGGGACCAGGATCCCGGAGACCCCGTCCTCGACGACCGTCCGCAGGCCGCCCACGGCCGCCGCGACCACGGGCGTGCCGGACGCCTGCGCCTCGGCCGCGACCAGCCCGAACGACTCGTTGTGCGACGGCACGGCGACGACGTCGGCGGCCCGGTAGTAGCGCACGAGCTCGTCGCGCGGCACCGGGGGCCGCACGATCACCTGGTCGGAGACCCCCATCTGGTAGGCCAGCGCCTCGAGCTCGCGCACGGCCGTCATGCGCCCGCTCGGTCCCCCGAGGACCACGAGCGTCGGCAGCGGCTCGTCGTGGTCCGCGAGGACGCCGAGCGCCCGGACCAGGACGTCAGGAGCCTTGAGCGGCTGGACCCGCCCCGCGAACAGCACGAGCCTGCCCGTCGTCGGCAGCCCGAGCGCAGCCCGCAGCGACTCCTTGCTCTCCCCCGGCGCGGGCGGCGAGAACAGCTCGAGGTCGACGCCCGGAGGCACGACGTGCACCTTCGCGGGGTCCGCCCCGTACTCCTCGACGAGATCCTTGAACTCCTCGGGCGTGCTCGCCACGAGCGCGTCGGCCTCCGCGACGACCTGCTCCTCGCCGATGATCCGGCCGAGCGGCTCCGGGGCGTCCCCCGGTGCGAGCGCAGCGTTCTTCACGCGGGCCATGGTGTGCATCGAGTTCACGAGCGGCACGTCCCACCGGTCGGCCGCGAGCCAGCCCGCCTGCCCCGACAGCCAGTAGTGCGTGTGCACCACGTCGTACCAGCCCGCGTCCCGCCGCGCCTCGGCCCGCAGGACCCCGGCCGTGAAGGCGCAGAGCTGGCCGGGCAGGTCGTTCTTGTCGAGGCCCTCGAACGGACCGGCCACGACGTGGCGCACCAGGACGCCGTCCTCGGCCTCGACCACGGGAGGCTGGGCCGACGACGTCGCGCGCGTGAAGATCTCGACCTTCGCCCCGCGCCGCGCCAGCGCCCGCGACAGCTCCGTGATGTACACGTTCATGCCACCCGCGTCACCCGTGCCGGGCTGGTCGAGCGGGGAGGTGTGCACCGAGAGCATCGCGATGCGCGGCGAGTCCTTCACGGCGCTCAGGCCTCCACGACGCAGGCCGGGACCGGGATCACGAGCTCGTCGACGAGCGTGCCCGCACCGTCCGCCCGGTCGATCCGCAGGACCGTGAGGTTCGACGAGTTCTGGTTCGCCACGACCACCAGGTCGGCCTCGGGGGTGCCGTCGCCCGCAGGAGCCAGCACCGCGAAGTGCCGCGGCCACGCCCCGCCGAGCGGGGTGTCGGCGAGGTGCTCGAGGACGGGAGCGGCGCCGTCGGGCCCCGTGACCGTGCGGGTGACCGCGAACGTCGACAGGACGTCCGCACCACGGATCGCGACGAACAGGCGCGAGCCGTCCGCGCTCAGAGCGACGTGCGACGGGTAGTTGCGGCCCCCCTGCGGGAGCGGGGCCGCCGTGGCCTCGACGGAGGCGGCGACCTCGAACCTACCGTCCCCCGCCGGGACCAGGACGTACACGCGCGCGTCGAGCTCGGTCGCGACGAGGAGCGCCGCGGGTGTGCCGTGCGCGCCGTCGAGGACCGCGAGGTGCCGCGGTCCGGCCCCACCCGGGAAGGTTGCCGCGACGCGGGCCGGGCCGCCGCCGTCGGGCCCCTCGGCGAGGGAGCGAACCTCCGCGAGAGACCGCGGGTACGCGCGCAGCTCGTCCGTGCCCAGGTCCACCACGACAGGCTCCCCCGCGACCTCCGCCACGAAGTGGGCGTGCGGCCCCTCCTGACGCTCCGTGTCCGGCCCGGTGCCCCGGTGCCCCAGGAGCAGCGGGGCCGTCGGGGCACCCGAGGCGTCGAGCGGGAGGACCGCGAACGTGCCGTCGCCGTAGTTGGCGACCCGCACGGCGTCGTCCGTCGCGACCAGGTGGCACGGGTACGTGCCCCCGCTCGGGACCGTGCCCAGCGGCGCGAGCCCCCCGCCCGGTGTGACCTCGAAGCCGCTGACCGCGCCCTCCTCGGTCTCGGACACCGCGTACAGGCGCGCGCCGTCCGGGGCGAGCGCGACGAACGACGGCGACGGCGTCACGGCCGCGAGCACCGGGTCACCCAGCTCACCCGTCGAGGCGTCGACCGACAGCCGCCAGATCCCCTCACCGCTCCCGGGCTCCGCGCCGTCGGGGTACGTGCCGAGCCAGAGGGTCCGCGAGTCCGCGCCGGAGGCCACGGACGACGTCGAGGTGGAGGTCATGACCAGAGCCTAGTAGCACCCGGACACGCGCCAGGGGCGTCCTGACCCGACCTCCGCGGTGCGGAGAACGGGTCAGGACGCCCCTGACGAGAAACGGCGAAGAATCAGTGCGCTGCGTCGTAGGCCTGCTGGACGTCGGCCGAGATGCGACCGCGCTCGCTGACCGTGTGACCGTTCGCGCGCGCCCATTCACGGATCTCCGTCGCCCGCGACGGACCCGCTGCGGAAGAACGCGCCTTGCGCGCTGCGGGACGAGCACCGCCGCGCGTGACCTTGCGTGCGTGACCGACCCACGACGCAAAAGCGTCACGCAATTCCTGGGCGTGAGCCGAGCTGAGGTCGATCTCGTAGGAGACGCCGTCGAGAGCGAACGTCACGGACTCGTCCGCCACTCCACCGTCGACGTCGTCGACGAGAATTACCTGGACCTTCTGTGCCACTGTGCTACCTCGCGTCTTCGAGAATTGTTGCTGGTATCTCGAAGTGTGCCATTACGAGGGAATGACGTCAAAGTCAAAGAGCGTGTCGCGGCTACGCAGAAGTCGGCGAAGAATCCCCCGCGGTCCGTGCAGCGATCTCGGCCTGCTCCGCCTGGGCGTCGAGCTCGGCCATGGCGAGGCGTTCGTTACGGTCGGCACGGATGATGGCGCGCATCGCGAAATAGAAGAGGATGCCGACCCCGATCGAGGGGATCAAGGCATAGACGGCCGGCCAGAAATCGCTCATGCGGGCCAGTCTACGACCGCCGGACGCGTGCGGGTTGCCGACCGTTCGGCCGGCACCCCGCACGCCGTCCGCAGGGTCCGCGTCGGTGCTCCTCGGGCGGTGACCCGCCCACGGTTCACTGCGCGGGCTTGACCAGCGGGAAGAGGATGGTCTCGCGGATACCGTGGCCGGTCAGCGCCATGAGCAGGCGGTCGAGCCCCATCCCCATGCCACCCGACGGCGGCATCGCGTACTCCATCGCTGTGAGGAAGTCCTCGTCGAGACGCATCGCCTCGTCGTCGCCCGCCGCCGCGAGGACCGCCTGGGCCTCGAACCGCTGGCGCTGGATCACCGGGTCGACGAGCTCGGAATAGGCCGTCGCGAGCTCGAACCCACGCACGTAGAGGTCCCACTTCTCGACCTGCCCCTTGACCGCGCGGTGATCACGCGTCAAAGGAGAGGTCTCGACCGGGAAGTCGCGCACGAACGTCGGGGCATACAGGTGGTCGCCCACCAGGTGCTCCCAGATCTCCTCGACGAGCTTGCCGTGCCCGGCACGCTTGGTGTCGTAGGAGATTTCGAGGCGTTCGGCAATCTTGGACAGGTGTTCCACAGATGTTTCCGGGGTGATCTCCTCCCCCAGCGCCTCCGACAAGGAGTCGTACATCTTGAGCTGTGCCCATTCGCCGCCGAGCTCGTACTGCTCGCCGTCCGGAAGCTCGACGGTCGTCGTTCCCAGCGCATCCTGGGCAGCACGCTGGACGAGGTTCTGGGTCAGCTCGGCCATGGTGTTGTAATCACCGTAGGCCTCGTACGCCTCGAGCATCGCGAATTCCGGCGAGTGCGTCGAGTCCGCGCCCTCGTTGCGGAAGTTGCGGTTGATCTCGAACACCCGCTCCACGCCACCGACGACCGCACGCTTGAGGAACAGCTCCGGCGCGATCCGCAGGTACAGCTCCATGTCGAACGCATTCATGTGCGTCGTGAACGGACGCGCCGCCGCACCACCGTGAATGGTCTGGAGCATCGGGGTCTCGACCTCGAGGTAGCCGCGCTCGTGGAAGTTCTCACGCAGCGACCGGACGACCGCAGCGCGCAGGCGGACCATGTCACGGGCCGCAGGACGCGCGATCAGGTCGACGTAGCGCTGACGGACACGGCTCTCCTCCGAGAGCTCCTTGTGCAGCACGGGCAGCGGGCGCAGCGACTTGGCCGCGATCCTCCACTCGTCCGCGAAGATGCTCAGCTCACCGCGACGCGAGCTGATGACCCGGCCGTGCGCGAACAGGTGGTCCCCCAGGTCGACGTCGGCCTTGAACGCCGCGAGCGACTCCTCGCCCACCACGGCCTGGCTCAGCATCACCTGGAGGCGGTTGCCCTCGCCGTCCTGCAACGTCACGAAGCAGAGCTTGCCCGTGTTGCGCAGGAACACGACACGGCCCGCCACGCCCACGACGTCGTCCGTCTCCTGGCCGCTCTCGAGGTGGTCGTACGCCGCGCGGACCTGGGCGATCGTGTGCGTGCGAGGCACCGAGACCGGGTACGCCTCCTCGCCCTGCGCCAGGAGACGCTCGCGCTTCTCGCGCCGGACCCGCAGCTGCTCGGGGAGGTCGTCCGTCTCCTCGACCTCCGCCGGGGCGGGGTTCACGACGGGAGCGGCATCGGCGGCGGGCACGGCGGCAGCAGCGGGATCGGGGGAAGTCACGCGACGATTCTACCGGGGCCCGGCGGGGCCGGTTCCGGCCGGCCCCGGCCTGGCCGGGGCCCGCGACTCAGCCGATCAGGTCGAGCGCGAGGTCGAGGATGGGTGCCGAGTGCGTGAGCGCCCCCACCGACAGGTAGTCCACGCCCGTCCCGGCGACCTCGCGCGCACGGTCGAGGGTCAGGTTGCCCGTCGCCTCGAGCTCGATCTTCACCGGGCCGCCCGGGGCACCCTCCCGCTCACGCACGAGCCGCACCGTCTCGGCGAGGACGGGCGTGGGCATGTTGTCGAGCAGCAGGAAGTCGGCACCCGCGTCGAGGGCCTCCAGGGCCTGGTCGGTCGTGTCGGCCTCGACCTGGATCAGGACGTCGGGGAACATCGCGCGGACGGCCTCGATCGCGCCGCTCACCGAACCGGCGGCGACGACGTGGTTGTCCTTGACCATGGCCACGTCGTAGAGCCCCATGCGCTTGTTCGTGCCGCCGCCGGCACGTACCGCGTACTTCTCCAGGGCCCGCAGGCCGGGGGTCGTCTTGCGGGTGTCGAGCACCTGCGCACCGGTGCCGTCGAGCTCGCGGGCCCAGGCCCTCGTCGCGGTCGCGACGCCGCTCGCACGGCTCGCGAGGTTGAGAAGGGTGCGCTCGGCGGTCAGGAGCACCTGGACGGGGCCCGTGAGGGCCGCCAGGACGCGCCCACGGGTCACTGCATCGCCGTCCTGGGCGGTGAACGTGACGGTCACGGGCGCCAGCCCGAAGCGCTCGGCCACCTGCCGGGTGACCTCCTCGACGACGACGAGGCCGGCCACGACCCCGTCGGCCCTCGCCACGAGGTGGGCGGTCCCCGTGCCCGACGGCGGCACGGTGGCCTGGGTGGTCACGTCCCGGCCGGGCGTGGGGCCGAGGTCCTCGTCGAGGGCGCGCGTGACGATGTCGGCGACCCACCGGGGGTCGAGACCGGGCTCGATGAGAGAGGGAGAGTTCACGGCGCTCACGCTACCGCCCGCCGAGGGTGACGGTGCTGCCCTCCGACCGTGACCACGCTGGTCGCCGAGGGTGAGGTCAACGAGCGCCGACGGTGACGGCGCGAAGGCCCGACGGTGACACCCACCCCGCATCTCCTGGTGGTCCTCGGCACGCACGTCACCCTCGGCGAGCGCTCAGACGACCCGCAGCTCGCCGTCGGCCCCCAACGTGATCTCGATCCGCCGCGCCCACGCCGGCTCGACCTCGGGGAAGTCCGTCCGGAAGTGGCCGCCGCGGCTCTCCTCGCGCAGGAGCGCGGCCTCGGTGAGCACCGTCGCGACCTGGTGGACGTTGGTCGTCTCCCACTCGGCCGTCTGCGGCGCGGCGACGACGTCCGTGGACCGGTGCGCGTCGGTGCGGACCGCCGCGAGCTTGTCGGCGGCGACGCGCAACCCCTCGCCGCTGCGGATCACGCCCGGTCCGGCCGACGAGACCGACTGGACCCGGGAGCGTGCCGCCGCCGGCACCAGGGCCGCCTCGCCGTCGCGCTCGACGGGCGTCCCGAGCGGGAGCTCGCCGGCCGCCACCCGGGCTGTGATCTCCTGGGCTGCGCGGTACGCGAAGACCAGTCCCTCCAGGAGCGAGTTCGACGCGAGCCGGTTCGCCCCGTGCACGCCGGTGCAGGCGACCTCGCCCACGGCGTACAGGCCGTCGAGCGTCGAGCGACCGTGGAGGTCGGTCACGACACCGCCCGAGTGGTAGTGCTGGGCGGGCGCAACCGGGATCGGCTCCTCGGTGAGGTCGATGCCCTGGTCGAGCAGCCGCTCCGTGATGGTCGGGAACCGCCGGCGCAGGAAGTCCGCACCGAGGTGGCGGGCGTCGAGCAGCACGTGGTCCGAGCCGGTCGCGGCCATCTGCCGCACGATCGCGTGCGCGACGACGTCGCGCGGCGCGAGCTCGGCCATGGGGTGCACGGCGGGCATGAACCGGTGCCCGTCGGTGTCGAGGAGGATCGCGCCCTCGCCCCGCACGGCCTCGGAGATGAGCGGGAGCTGTCCTTTGGCGCCCAGGCCGAGCCACAGCACGGTCGGGTGGAACTGGACGAACTCGACGTCGCCGAGCGTCGCCCCGGCGCGCAGCGCGGCGGCCATGCCGTCGCCCGTGGCCTGCGGCGGGTTGGTCGAGGAGCGGAAGACCTGCCCGATCCCGCCCGTCGCGAGGACGACCGCGCGGCCGAGGACGGCGCCGACGCCGTCGCGCGATCCCTGGCCGCGCACGTGCAGCGTCACGCCGCAGGCGCGCGGACCGCCGGGCTCGTCCGGGGACGTGGTGAGGACGTCGAGCACGAGCGCGTTCTCGATGACCTCGATCCCGGGGTCGGCGAGGACGGCCTCGAGCTGGGCGACGAGCGCCCGGGAGATCTCGGCGCCCGTGGCGTCGCCGCCCGCGTGCGCGATGCGGTCGGCGTGGTGCCCGCCCTCGCGCGTCAGGGCGATGTCGCCGCCGGGCGCCAGGTCGAAGTTCGCGCCGCGCGAGACCAGCTCGCGCACCCGCTCGGGTCCCTCGGTCACGAGGACCTCGACCGCGGCCGGGTCGCACAGCCCGCCGCCCGCGGCGAGCGTGTCCTCGAGGTGTGCGGCCGGGGAGTCCGAGGGGTCGAGCGCTGCGGCGATGCCGCCCTGGGCCCAGACCGTGGACCCGGACGACAGCTCGCCCTTGGTCACGAGCAGGACGCGCGGCACCTGGGTGCGCAGCTCGAGCGCGGCCGTGAGGCCGGCGATGCCGGAGCCGACGACGATCGCGTCGACCGTCGTCGTCCAGCCGGGGGCCGGGGCGGCGAGCCGCCTGGCCAGGCGGCGGGGCGCACGCGCCCTGGTTGCTGCCTCGACGGGAGCGGTGCCGGGGGCCGCGGCAGGCGCCCCCTCGGTGGAGACGTGCGCCTCCGCGGCCTGGGTCATTCGGCCGTGGCGGACTGGAACGGCGCGATGGGCAGTCCGCTGGGCTCGAGGTCGTACCCCTCGGGCACGAGGCCGGGCTCCTCGCTGACCTCGACGATGCGGTTGTCCCCGTCGACGAACACGACGTTCGGCAGGAAGTGGCGCGCCTCGTGGTCGGCGATCATGCCGTAGGCGATGAGGATCACGGTGTCGCCGGGGTGCACGAGGTGCGCGGCGGCGCCGTTGATGCAGATCTTGCCCGAGCCGCGCTCGCCGGGGATCGCGTACGTCGTCAGGCGTGAGCCGTTGGTGACGTCGACGATGTCGACCTGCTGGCCGGAGATGATGTCGGCGGCCTCGAGGAGGTCCACGTCGACGGTCACGGACCCGACGTAGTGGAGGTCCGCCTGCGTCACGGTCGCGCGGTGGATCTTGCCGATCATCATGGGTCGTTGCAAGGAAGCGGGGCGGCGCGTGCCGGCCTGCGGTCCCGTCTGGGTCACTGCGTGCCTCCTGGGCGGGCCGTGCTCGGGGCGGGGTCTGCCACGTCCACGGCCAGGTTGTCGATCAGTCGGGTGGTGCCCACGCGTGCCGCCACGAGCAGCAGAGCGGGTCCCACGTACTCCGGTTCCAGGTCGTCCACGGTAGTCGGGTCGACCAGTGCGAGGTAATCGACCACAACGCCGGGGTGCTCGTTGAGCATTCCCGAGGCCACCTCGATGGCCGCTGCGGCGCCCTGTCCGGCCGCCGCTGCGGCCGCTCCGGCACGCAGGGCCTGGCTCAGCGCGAGGGCGTCGGCCCGCTCGGTCGCGGAGAGGTAGGCGTTGCGCGAGGACAGTGCGAGGCCGTCGCCGTCGCGCACGATGGGGACGCCGGCGACCTCGACGTCGACGTCCAGGTCGGCGACCATGCGGCGGATCGCGAGGAGCTGCTGCGCGTCCTTCTCGCCGAAGAACGCGACGTCGGGCCTGGTCAGGTGCATGAGCTTGAGCACGACCGTCAGGACGCCGTCGAAGTGGCCGGGGCGGAACGCGCCCTCGAGCACGGTGCCGATACGACCGGACGTGACGCGCACGATCGGGTCGCCGCCGGGGTACATCTCCTCGACGGGGGGCGCGAACACGAGGTCCACGGCAGGGCGGCCCGGCGCGGGCTCGGGGAGCCCCGCGAGGAGCGCCACGTCGGCGTCGAGGTCGCGGGGGTACCGGTCGAGGTCCTCGCCGGGGCCGAACTGCAGCGGGTTCACGAAGACGGTCACGACGACCTGCCCGGTCGGCCCCACGCGCCCGCGCGCCGCGCGCACGAGCTGCAGGTGGCCGTCGTGGAGTGCGCCCATGGTCATGACGACGGCCCGCTCGCGGGCCTCGATCCCCGGGCCCGACGGCGTCGCACCGGGAGGCGCGTCGGCGGCGGCGCCGGCCGGAGCAGCCAGGGCCTCGCGCAGCTCGTCGCGCGTGCGCACGACACGCGGCCGAGCCGCCGCGGGGGGTGTGGGCACGGACATCACTGGCCTTCCTCGAGGACGTCGAGCAGCTCCTGGGCCTGGCGGGCGTCGATCCGCCCGGCCGCCAGGGCACGACTGGTGGCTCCGCGGCTGAGCTCGCGGTAGGACGCGGGGACGTCGGTCGCGGCGACGCGCGGTGCGGTCTCCTGCGCCGAGGTCACGGCCAGGGCGCGCAGCACCTCCAGGTGCTCCGCGACGGTCCCGACGTCTCCGCGGGACACCGGGCCCGTGAGTGCCGCGATGGCGCCCGGCCCCGCCCCTTCGGCGGCGTCGGCCGACCGGGTGGCGCCGTCGAGCGCCGCGGACAGCAGGGGGGCCAGCACGCGCCCCGGCTGCTCGATGCCCGCCGCCTCGAGGGCCTGCGCGGCCTGCGCGACGAGCACCACGAGGTGGTTCGCACCGTGCGCGAGGGCCGCGTGGTAGAGCCCGCGCGCCTCCTCCTCGACCACGACGGGCTCGCCGCCGATCTCGACGACGAGGGCCTGCCCGATGGGCTGGACGGGCGCCGGTCCCGTGACCGCGAACGTCGTGCCCTCGAGGCGCGACAGGTCGAGCGAGGTCCCGGAGAACGTCATCGCGGGGTGGATCGCGAGCGGGATGGCACCCTGGGCGCGCGCCGGGTCGAGCACGCGCGCGCCGTAGCGGCCCGACGTGTGCACGACGATCTGCCCGCCCTGCCACGCCCCGACCTCGGCGAGGCCCGAGACCAGGCCCGGGAGGGCGTCGTCGGGCACGGCGAGGAGGACCAGCTCCGAGCGTCGGACGACCTCCTCGACCTCCAGGACGGGGACGCCGGGCAGGAGGAGCTCGATGCGCTCGCGCGACGCCTCGGAGATGCCGCTCGCGCCGACGACCGCGTGGCCCGTGGCGCGCAGCGCGCTGCCCAGGACGGCGCCCACGCGCCCCGCGCCGACCACGCCCACGCCCAGGCGCCCCGGGCGCCGCCGCCCGTCACTCACGTGCGTCACCGATCTCGTCGTCCGGTGCTCCCGCGGCGGGCGGCGCCGTCTCGACGTACGGTGCCGTCTTCGCGTCGTCGTCCTCGATCGTCTCGACGACCGCCGCGACCTCGTCCCGCCGCATCCACAGCTCCGGCCCGGCGTGCGCACGGGCCTCGCGGGCGCGGCGCGCCTGCTCGTCCATGAGCGCTCCCGCGACGTGCTGATCGAGGTGCGGCACGGTCGGCGTGACCGGGCCGGGCACCGAGTGCACGGCGAACGTCGCGACGCCCAGGCGGCGCTGCCACGGCCCCTGCTGGAGCCCGAGCGACTGCGTGCGCTCGTGCGGCACGATCTCGACGCGGCGCACGAGGCGCCCCCGTCGCAGGACCAGGGCCCGACCCGTGACCGTGAACCCGTTGCGGCGCCACGCGATCGGGTCGAGGACGCGGGTCCGGCGCGGTGCCGTGGTGAAGTGCTCGCCGGCGTCGATCCCGGACAGGGCCTCGTCGAGCAGGGCGCGTGGGTCGGCCGTGCCGAGGTCCGGCAGGACGAGCCACACGGCGCCCAGCGCCTCGTCGCGCGTGCCGACGGGCAGCAGGACGCTGTTGTTGGTCGTGCCGTCTGCGCTCAGGCCGTAGCCCGCGACGTTGACCTCGACGCGCCACCAGTCTGCGCTGCGCCACAGGAGCCCCTGCGTGAGCCGGATGGCCTGCACACGGCCCGGCGGGATGGTCTGCGAGCGCGTCTCGAGCAGGCCGTGGCGCAACCGGATGCCGTCGGGCGAGATCGCGCTGCGGAAGTTGAACTCGCGCGTGAACCGGCCGAACAGGTAGCCGCCGACGCCCAGGACCAGCGGCAGCGCCGTGAACAGCGTGCCGATCTCGCGCGTACCGATCGCGACCCCGATCAGGCCGAGCACCGCCAGGACCAGGACGATCATCGCGACCGTACGGACCAGCGACCAGACGAGGCGGCCCGGCGGGACCTCCATGACGGGCTGCTCGGGCGCCTCCGGGGCTCCCAGGTCGACGTGCCCGACGACGGCGCCCGGCTCCGCCGGCATCTCGCCGGCAGGGGGCTCGCCCGGGCCGCTCGCGGACCCTCCACCCGGGACGGCCGTCCGCGCCGGCGCGCTCCCGACACGAAGCCCTGCGGCGCGCGCGAGGAGCTCGGCACGCAGGTGGTTGGCGTCGTCGAGCTTGAGGAAGCCCAGCTTGATGCCCGAGTCCGAACCGCCCGCGACCTCCAGCTTGAGCTCGGCCAGCCCGAACAGGCGGGCGACGAGCGGCTGGACGATGTCCACGGCCTGGAGCCGGTCGAGCCGTGCCTTGCGCTGCTGACGGAACAGGACTCCCGTGTGGAGACGGACGGACTCGTCGTCGATCGCGTACGTCGTCATGCGCCAGGCGAGCGCGGAGTAGCCGAGGCCGATGAGACCGACGACGACGATCCCGCCCAGGATCTGCCACCAGCCGTTGCCGGCCAGCATGTTCTGACCCGCGGGCAGGCCGTCCAGGGTCTGGTTGCCGACGATGACGAGGAGGACCGCGATGACGGACCAGCCCCGGACCACCGGGGTCACGGGGTGGACGCGGTGCCAGGTGAGGTCGGTCGGTGGGGCGTCGGGCTGCGTGGTGCTCTCGCTCATAGCCCGGCCAACCGTGCCTCTCCACGAGAGGCGAGACGGTCGCGCAGGCGCTCGGCCTCCGCCGGCTCCAGGCCGTCGATCGACGCGTCCGTCGCGGGCGACGCCGTGTGGAGCTGGACCTGGGCGATGCGGAACCTGCGCGCGAGCGGGCCGGCCTGGACGTCCACGTACTGCATGCGGCCATACGGCACGACGACGAGCGAGCGGAACATGACGCCCTTGCGGATCAGCAGGTCGTCGTCACGCTCGGCGTAGCCGATGGCCCGGACCTGGCGTGGCACGACGGCCACGCACCAGATCCCGATCACGAGCGCGACGGCCGGCACGATCCACAGCCAGACCAGGCTGAACACGAGCGCGAACACCGCCCCCAGCACGAACGGCACGAGCAGGAAGATGCCGACCGAGAGCAACCGCGCGGTGATCAACCGGCTCGACACGCCCTGCCAGTGCACGCCCGGTGGGTCGAAGGGTCCGCTGGGGACCTGGCCGGTCGGGGCCTGGGCGGCCGGGTCGGTCGCTGGGGTCTGGCCCGGTGCTGGGTCCTGGTCCGGTGCGGGGGCCAGGTCGAAGGCGTGGTCCGTCATGTCCCCATCTTCCCATCCGGGCGCGGCCCGCGCGTCGGCCGGAAGACCGACCTCGGGTCAGGCCGTGGCGCCGGCCTCGGGATCGGCCTCACCGGTGCGCGACCGTCCGCCGTTCGCGGGGTCGGTGTCGTCGGGCGGTACCTGGCAGAACTTCTCCACGACGAGCCCGACGACGGCGAGCACCACGGCGCACAGGGCCGCGACCCCCGCCGCGATCGCGCGGTCGCGCCGCGCCTCGATCGCGAGGTCCCCCAGCACGGCGACGACCTGCGCGAGGTACCAGCCCGCGAGCAACGAGCCGGTGAGGGCCGCCGCCTTGGCGAGCACGAGCGTCCGGGCCGCTCGCAAGGGGTCGAGCGACGGACGCCGCCCCTTGAGGTAGGACCGCACGGCCCAGCCCGCCCAGAACACGGCTGCGGCGAGCGCGACCAGGGCCACGTCGACGATCCAGGGCACGTGCGGCAGGTACGTGCCCCGACGCTCCAGCCCGACGACGACGAACCACCCGATCAGGGTCGTGGCGACCGTGACGAGCAGGAGCGTCGTGACCTTGGTGCGTTGCATCAGCTCGACGGACCGCGCAGCTCGGCCGGGAAGGACATGGGCACGCCCGTGATGGGGCCCTGCTGCGTCGGCGAGGCCGGCTGCGAGCCCTGCTGCTCAGTGGTCACCGGGGCCTGCTGCGGCTCGAACGGGCTCGGGGCCTGGTGCACGGGGTGGAACTGCGGGGTCACCGGCTCCTCGGACGCCACAGGTGCCGGCGCGGCCGGCGCCGCCTGCGCAGGCACCGCCTGGGCCCGCTGCTCGACCGCCGGGGCGGACTGGGAGACGTCGGACCACAGCGGCGGGACCTGGGCGTGCGGCGGTTCCTGCCCGTCCTGCGGGTGCACGGGGTGGAAGGCCGGGACGAACGGTCCCGGTTCCTCCACGGCCCGCTCGGGGTGGGTCTGTGCCGGCGGGGCCTGCGGCGTCGGTGGCTGGACCGGCGCCGCAACGGGCTGCTCCGGCACGAACGGGTTCGCCGGTGCCTGCGCGGGCGTGTGCCCGGCGGGCGCGCCGGCGTCCTGCGGGGGCGCAGGTGGCGTCGCACCGCCGGGAGCGGGCGGCGGCGTGGAGGCGGTGGTCTGCTCGGGCACGACCGCGGCTCCCTGCGCCTCGGAGGCCGGCTCCGCCTGAGGCGTCGGCGCTGCCGCAGCGGGAGCCACCGGGGCCTCGTCGGTACGGGCCGCGACCGGGGCGGGCTCGGGCTCGGGCTCGGCGTCGGTCAGCCAGTCGAGAGCGAGCCAGCGGATGCCGCCGCGGTCCGGCGCCGTCGCGGCCAGCGCCGCGACGGGGCCGCCGCCCAGGCCGGGCAGCACGGCGTCGGGGGCGATCTGCGCCCACGGCTCCAGCACGAAAGCTCGCTCGTGCGCCCGTGGGTGGGGCAGCTCGAGGTCCTCCGTGAACTCGGTGACCGTGCCGAAGACGATCAGGTCGACGTCGAGCGTGCGCGGTCCGTTGCGCTCGGCACGGACCCGCCCGTGGGCGTTCTCGACCCCCTGGATGGCGTGCAGGAGCGCACGCGGCGCCAGGGTGGTCCGGGCCAGCAGGATCGCGTTGAGGTAGTCGGGCTGCTCGGGTCCCCCGACGGCCGCGGTCCGCGCGAGCGGCGACACGTCGGTGATCTCGAGGCCGGAGATCCGGTCGAGGTCGGTCACGGCGTCGCGCAACGTCTGCTGGGCGTCCCCGAGGTTCGCGCCCAGCGCCAGCACGACCGGCACGAAGCCCGTGGGGGCCTCGTCGAGCCGGTCGAGCACAGGGGCCGGTACGGGCTCCGGCTCGGGAGCAGCCTGCGCCGCGGCGGGTGCCTGCTCGGCCGGCGCCGCTGCGGCCCCCGGGGCGGCCGGTGCCTGGGTGGCTTCCGGAGCGGCGCGCACCGGCAGCGGTACGGGGGCAGCGAGCGGCTCCGGCAGCGGCGGGACCGGTCCCGTGTCGACGTTCGACGCCTCGGCGGCGAACGGCGCTGCCGGGGGTGCATCGTGCCCGGACGTCGGGAGGGGCTCGACCGGGACCGGTACGGCGATCGGCTGCACCTGGTCGTCCGGGACCTGCTCGGCCGGAGCGGGCTCGGCGGCGACCTGGTGCGTGACGGGTGCGACGTCGTCGGGCAGGGCGTGGGCACCGGACGCATCCGGACCGTCGACCGCGGGCGCCTCACGCTCCGTGGGCGCGTCCGGTGCTGCGAGGGTGGCAGGGGTCGCGGGGGCGTCCGGCACCGCAGGCTGTGCGGCGGGGGCGGGAGTCTCCACGGCGGGTGCGGCGGCCGGTTCCACGACCTCCGACGACGCCGCGACGGCCTCGTGGAAGGACACCTCGGCAAGGGGTGCCGGCTCGACGGCGGCCTCGGGGGCCGGCGCGTCGGGCTGAGCGGCGGGCTCCTCCACGACGGGCTCGAAGGTCTCCGCCGGGGCGCTCAACGCGTCCTCGGGAGCGCTGTAGAACGAGTCGAGGGCGTCGACGAACTCCTGGTCGGACACCCCGCCCGTGTGCGGCGCCTCGTCGGCGGCCGGACCGAGGTCCTCGGCGGTGGCAGCGAACACGCCCTGGTCCGGTGAGCGGTCCGGTGCCGGTGCGGGAGACACTGGCGGGATCGACGGCGGCATGACGACGTGCTGGTCCTGCGGCGCGGCCGGCTCCGTGACGGCGACGTTCCCGAGCACGGCCGGGGTGATCGACCCGACCGGGATGGGCACGACGCGGGGGACCTCGTCGGCCACGACCGGGACCTTGACGCGGTCACGACGGACGACGACCTCGACGTCGTCGAAGGGCACGGCGATGGGCGCCTGCGGCTTGTGCACCGCCACGTCGACCGCGACGACCGCCGGGTGGCGCAGCGCGACCGCGGCGACCCGTTCGGCGACCGTCTCGATGAGGTCGGCGGGCGAACCGGCGAGCACCGCGACGACGTCCTCGGCGACGACCGCGTAGCTCACGGTGTCCGCGAGGTCGTCACCGGCCGCGGCCGGGCGCGTGTCGAGGTGCAGCACCACGTCTGCACGGAAGAGCTGCCCCTCCAGGCGCTCGTGCTCGAACACGCCGTGGTGGCCCGTCGCGCTGAGCCCCGTGAGCCGGATCTGGTCGAGCGGGCGCCCGTCGGTCCCCTGCACCGCCCCTGCGAACGCTGTGCTCACGTCGTACTCCTGTCGTCGCTGTCGTTCGTTCCGTGGTCGTCCGTGCTCTGCCCCGCCTGCCCCACGTGGTCCGTCGTCGCAGGCCAGGAGCCGTGACCGGCGCCGCCTGCCCCCGCGGGGGCCCGGAGGGACGACGTCATGACGACCGATCCCCCGCTGGCATCCTCCCCTGTGCGACCGGCCCGAGTCCACGCGGCAGCGACCCGCACGGCATCGGCCGAGGCCCGGACCGCGTGCACGCGCACGCACCAGGCCCCTTCCGCGGCGGCGAGGGCCGTGATCGCGGCGGTCGCCGCGTCCCGCTCGAGCGGCGGGGCGGGCGTGCCGTCCCGCCCGGCGAGCAGGTGTCCCAGGAAGCGCTTGCGAGACGCGCCCACCAGCACCGGGAACCCGAGCTCGCGCAGGGCGCCCAGGTGCGTCAGGAGGGGCCAGTTCGTGGAGCCCGCCTTGGAGAAGCCGAGGCCCGGGTCCAGGACGATCCGGTCGTCGCGCACGCCTGCCGCGCGCAGCGCCTCGACGCGCGCGGCGAGCTCGTCCCGGACGTCGGTCACGACGTCGTCGTACACCTCGAGGTCGTCCATGACGTCCGCGTGACCGCGCCAGTGCATGGCCACGAAGACTGCACCGGTCCGGGCGGCGACCGCGGCCATCTCCGGGTCCGCGAGGCCGCCCGAGACGTCGTTGATGATCTGGGCGCCCGCGGCGACCGCCTGCTCGGCGACCGTGGCCCGCGTCGTGTCGACGCTCACCACGGCTCCCCGGTCCGCGAGGGCCGAGATCACGGGCAGCACCCGGGCGAGCTCCTCCTCGACCGGCACGCGCCCCGCGCCCGGGCGTGTGGACTCGCCCCCGACGTCGAGGACGTCCGCCCCCTCGGCCAGCAGCTCGAGGCCGTGCTCGATCGCCGCGCGCGGCTCGAACCACTCGCCGCCGTCGGAGAAGGAGTCGGGCGTGACGTTGACGACTCCCATGACGAGCGTCCGGCCGATCCCCGCGAAGGGCGGACCGGGGAGCGCGCCGTCGTGCTGTGTGTACCGCACTGCTGCGTGCCTACCGTCCCAGGATCAGGCTCATGGCCTCGGCGCGCGTGGCGCCGTCGCGCATCTGGCCGCGCACCGCCGACGTCACCGTCCGCGAACCCGGCTTGCGGACGCCCCGCATGGACATGCACAGGTGCTCGCACTCGACCACGACGATCACGCCGCGCGGCTCGAGGTGCTCGACCAGGGCGTCGGCGATCTGCGTCGTGAGGCGCTCCTGCACCTGGGGGCGGCGCGCGTAGACGTCGACCAGCCGGGCCAGCTTGGACAGGCCCGTGATGCGGCCGTCGGCGTTCGGGATGTACCCCACGTGAGCGACGCCGTGGAAGGGCACCAGGTGGTGCTCGCACGTCGAGTAGACCTCGATGTCCTTGACCAGCACCATCTCCTCGTGGCCGAGGTCGAACATGGTGGTCAGGACGTCGCCGGGCTCCTGGCGCAGTCCCGCGAAGATCTCGCGGTAGGCGCGGGCGACCCGGGCGGGGGTCTCCTGGAGGCCCTCTCGGTCCGGGTCCTCCCCCACGGCGAGGAGGAGCTCGCGCACCGCGGTGCGCGCCCGCTCCTCGTCGTACTCGGGGACGTCGGCCGCGGCCCGCAGGCCCTGCTCGGCCCGTGCTGTCACGTCAGACCTGCCCGTCGTCGACCATGCGGTCCGCGGGGACCTCGCCGATGCGCTCGGGCGGGAGCTCGTCGTTCGCGGCCGCGGCCTCGTCCTGCGGGACGACGATCGGCTCGCCCAGCGGGTCCTTGGGCATGGCGGCCTTCTCGGCGTCGGTCAGGACCGGAGGACGGTGCGAGACGGCGCGCTGCTCGCTCGAGAGCCAGACCTCGCGGGGGTCGCGCTTGACGACCGGGGCGAAGATCTGCGCGAGCTCGGCCTGGTTCAGGGTCTCCTTCTCGAGGAGCTCCAGGACCAGGTGGTCCAGGACGTCGCGGTACTGGACGAGCACCTCCCAGGCCTCGTCGTGCGCGGCCTCGACGAACCGACGCACCTCGTGGTCGACCGTGCCCGCGACCGACTCGGAGTAGTCACGCGTGTGGCCCATGTCGCGGCCCATGAAGGGCTCGCCGGCGCCGGTGCCGAGCTTGATCGCACCGACGCGCTCGCTCATGCCGTACTCGGTGACCATCTTCTTGGCGATCGCGGTCGCCTTCTCGATGTCGTTCGAGGCGCCCGTGGTCGGGTCGTGGAACACGAGCTCCTCGGCGACACGGCCACCCATCGCGTAGGCGAGCTGGTCGAGCAGCTCGTTGCGCGTCGTGGAGTACTTGTCCTCGAGCGGCATGACCATGGTGTAGCCCAGGGCGCGACCGCGCGGCAGGATCGTCACCTTGGTCACGGGGTCCGTGTAGCGCATGGCCGCGGCGACCAGGGCGTGACCGCCCTCGTGGTACGCCGTGATCTTCTGCTCCTTGACGTTCATCACGCGGGTCCGCTTCTGCGGGCCGGCGATGACGCGGTCGATGGCCTCGTCGAGGGCGCGGTCGTCGATGAGCTGGGCGCCCGAGCGCGCGGTGAGCAGCGCGGCCTCGTTGAGGACGTTGGCCAGGTCGGCTCCCGTGAAGCCGGGGGTCCGGCGGGCGACGGCGGCCAGGTCGATCTCGGGGACGATCGGCTTGCCCTGCGCGTGCACCGAGAGGATCGCCTCACGGCCCTTGAGGTCGGGGGCCTCGACCGCGATCTGCCGGTCGAAGCGCCCCGGACGCAGCAGCGCGGGGTCGAGGATGTCGGGGCGGTTCGTCGCGGCGATGAGGATGACGTTGGTCTTGACGTCGAACCCGTCCATCTCGACGAGGAGCTGGTTCAGGGTCTGCTCGCGCTCGTCGTGCCCGCCGCCCATGCCGGCGCCGCGGTGACGGCCCACCGCGTCGATCTCGTCGACGAAGATGATCGCCGGCGAGTTCTCCTTGGCCTGCTGGAACAGGTCACGCACGCGGCTCGCGCCGACGCCGACGAACATCTCGACGAAGTCGGAACCCGAGATCGTGTAGAACGGCACGCCGGCCTCGCCCGCGACCGCGCGCGCCAGGAGCGTCTTGCCGGTCCCGGGAGGCCCGTAGAGCAGCACGCCCTTGGGGATCTTGGCGCCCACGGCCTGGAACTTGTCGGGCTCAGCGAGGAACTCCTTGATCTCGTGGAGCTCCTCGACGGCCTCGTCCGCACCCGCGACGTCGGCGAACGTCACCTGCGGGGTGTCCTTGGACGCAAGCTTGGCCTTGGACTTGCCGAAGCCCATGACCTTCGAGCCGCCGCCCTGCATGCGGGACAGCAGGAACCAGAAGACGAGGCCGATGATGAGGAACGGCAGGATGAGCGAGAGGGCCGACGCGAGGAACGAGGGACGCGCGATCTCGGAGTTGTAGCCCTTCGGGGGGTCCGCCTCCGTGACGGCGTTCACGACGGCCTCGCCCTGGGGCGCGACGTAGAAGAACTCCACGCTCTTGCCCTGGGACTTGCCGTCGACCTCGTAGTCCTCGGTGAGCGTCAGCTGGACACGCTGGTCGCCGTCGACGATGAGGGCCTGCTCGACCTTGCCGTCCTTGAGGAGCTCGAGGCCCGTCGAGGTGTCGACTCGGTGGACGCTGGGCCCGGACAGCGCCATGAAGGCGATCCCGAGGATCGCCAGGCCCACGACGATCCAGATGATCGGTCCGCTGAGAATCTTCTTGATGTTCATCGGCGACGGGGACGATCCCCCGTATCCCTCCACTCGCGCAATGGTTCCGCCAGTGAAGTTACACGCACAACCTGGCAGTTGGCTGGTCTGTTCGCCCAGGGCGTTGCTTCGACGAGCGACGTCCGCAACGGGTGGCGGCCGGGGCCGCGGGCGGCCCGCGGGTGACGCGAGCAGGGCGCACGGCGACGAGCCGTGGTCCCCTCCCCCGTCACCGCACGGGCACGGTGGAGCGCGTCAGGACGAGTAGACGTGCGGGGCGAGCGTGCCCACGAACGGCAGGTTGCGGTACTTCTCCGCGTAGTCCAGGCCGTAGCCCACGACGAACTCGTTGGGGATGTCGAAGCCGATGTAGCGCACGTCGACCTCGGTCTTCGCGGCGTCGGGCTTGCGGAGCATCGCGGCGACCTCGACCGAGGCAGGGCCACGGCTGCGCAGGTTCGACAGCAGCCACGACAGCGTCAGGCCCGAGTCGATGATGTCCTCGACGATGAGCACGTGACGGCCCGTGAGGTCGGCGTCGAGGTCCTTGAGGATGCGCACGACGCCCGAGGACTTGGTGCCCGACCCGTACGACGAGACGGCCATCCAGTCCATCTCTACGTCGTGGTGCAGCAGGCGCGCAAGGTCCGCCATGACCATGACGGCGCCCTTGAGCACGCCGACGAGGAGGAGGTCCTTGCCCGCGTAGTCGCGGTCGATCTGCTCGGCGAGCTCCACCAGCCTCCCGCGGAGCTGGTCCTCGGTGAGGAGGATGTTCTCGAGGTCGTTGCCGACGTCGGATGAGTCCACGGGTTTCACTCCTGTGCTGGTTCTGCTGGGGTCTCGGCGGGCACGGTTCGCTCCTGCGAGGGGGTACGTGCGGGCCGTAGGAAGAGTCTCCCACGGGTCCGCAGTGCCCGGAGGTCGCCCGGCAGGTGAGCGGGCCCCTGGCCGCGCCAGTCGGTGATCATCGCGTCGAGCGTCGCGACGTGGCTCGCGAAGAGAGACCCGGCGGGGCTCCCGGCCTCGGCCGCGGCGCGTCGCAGCGCCCGACGGCGGAGCGCGGCCGGGGCGGACCGCAGCACCTCGGTGTCGAGCACCACAGGGGCGAGGCCCGGGCGAGGCTCCGCGTCGGCAGGGTCGACGACGCGCGCCTCGTCGAGGAGCCGGCCTGCGAGCTCGTCGAGGAGGTCGGCGTCCTCGCGGAGCAGGTCGGCGGTCCGGGCGAGCGTGACCGCGACGCCCGGTCCGAGCACGTCCTCGAGGACGGGGAGGACACGCGCACGCACCTGCGAGCGCAGCGGCAGGGGCGCGGCGGGCGCTTCCTCCAGTGCGCTCGCGGCCGGCGCGGCACCCGAGATCGTCGCGCCCCTCGGGTCCGCCGGGCGGCCCGGGGACGGCACGCCGTTCGTGGGATCGGTCCACCAGGTCAGGCCGTTCGCGGTGCACACGTCCTCGGTGTCGGTCCGCCGCAACCCCAGGAACGGACGACGGTAGGTCCCACGGACGGCGGCCATGCCCGCGAGGGACCGGGCCCCGGACCCGCGCGCGAGCCCGAGCAGGACGGACTCGGCCTGGTCGTCGAGGGTGTGCCCCAGCAGGACCGCCGCGGCCCCCGTCCGGTGAGCGACGTCGTCGAGCACGGCGTAGCGCGCGTGGCGTGCCGCCGCCTCGAGCCCGCCCGCGCCCGTGACCTCGACCCGCCGGACCTCGACCGGGTCGAGCCCGAGCGCACGGCACTGCGCCGCCGCGACGGCCGCGACCTCCGCGCTGCCGTGCTGGAGCCCGTGGTCGACCACGACGGCCCCGGCGCGCAGCCCGTCGCGCGAGGCGACGAAAGCCGTCGCGGCCGTGAGCGCGAGCGAGTCCGCACCGCCCGAGCAGGCCACGAGCACGAGCGAACCGGGGACGAGGTCCCGGAGAGCGCTGCGCACGGCGCGACGCGCTGCCGCCTCGGCAGGACGAGGACCGACCACCGGCGCGTCAGCCGTGGACCCGGCGCACCCAGGCCCCGGGGTCGGCGATCTCGCGGGCGGAGGGCAGGTGCTCCGGGGTCGACCAGACCGCGTTGAGCCCGTCACGCCCCACCTGCTTCTCGACCGCGCGCACGAACGCCGCACCGTCGCGGTACTGGGCGAGCTTGGCGTCCATGCCGAGGAAGCGGCGCAGGACCGTGTCGAGCGTGCTGCTGCCCTGCCCGTCGCGGCGCGCCTCGAACTGCGCCCGGATACGGCGCACGGTGGGGACGGTCGCACGCCCGACGGCGTCCATCATGACGTCGGCATGCCCTTCCAGGAGGGCCATGACCGCCGACACCTCCGCGAGCGAACGCTGCTGGTCGGACGTGAGCAACCCGTGGGCGACCCCGCCCTCCTGCCCGCGAACGGCCCGCAGGACGACCCGGCCGGCCGTCGTGAGCTTGTCGCGCAGACGCGCCTCGGCGAGCTGCCGCGAGGACTCCGAGAGGCCGACGAGCAGCTCACGGGCCGAGGCCCGGAGGTGCTCCGCGAGCCACGGGGCCGCGGCGAACTGGAGCGCGTGGGTCTGTTCGTGCAGGCACACCCACAGGCGGAAGTCCGCGGGGACCAGGTCGAGGTCGCGCTCGAGCTGCAGGACGTTCGGAGCGACCAGGAGCAGGCGTCCGGGAGCTGCCGAGCCGTGCGCGCTGTACGGGTCGAACTGGCCCAGGACACGGCTCGAGAGCGCCGCGAGGACCGCTCCCACCTGTGCCGCCCCGACGAGCGCCGTGGTCGCCGACACGGGCTTGTCGCCCGGGCCGGTGAGCGACTCCGCGACGCCGTCCGTCAGGCTCGCCATGACCTCGGTGTTGGCCCGGGCCCACCGCGACCGGTCGACGACGAAGACCTCCGAGAGGGCCGCGGTCGGGTCCTCGCCCGCCTCGGCGTGCGAGACGCTCCTGCTCGGCGCCATGCGCGTGACGCGCAGGACGTGCGGCACCGCGGCGGACGCCGCCTCGCGCAGCCCCTCCACGAGGACGGCGAGCTCGTCGCGCGAGGCGGTCGGCCCGGGGGGTGCGACCCGGGCGGCGATCTGCGCGGCAGAGGTCCAGTCGACGAGCGGCGCGCCGACCACGGAAGACGTCATCGCCCCACCGTAGCCGGTGCGCGGGACCGGGCGACGGTCACCGTCGGGCTGCGGCCGCGTCACCCTCGGCGGGCGGGCGTCAGTCCTTCGGACCCACCAGGCTTCCGACGAACCCGTCCATGAGCTGACGCGCGCCGTAGGTGCCGCCCTCGGGCAAGGCGTCCGCGAGGAGCACGAACACGAGCTGACGGTCCTGCTCCGTGACGACCGTCCCCGCGAGCGACGTGACGTTCGGCAGGCTCCCCGTCTTGGCGCGGACCACGCCCCTGCCGGGCGAGGAGAGGTAGCGGTCGTCGAGCGTGCCGGACAGACCCGCGACGGGCAGCCCGACCGCGCCCGCGCGCAGGCCCGGCTGCTCAGGGTCGGCCAGGAGCTCGACGACCGCCGCGAGCTGCGCGGCCGAGACCGCGGACCCGTCGCCGAGCCCCGAGCAGTCGGCCAGGACGGCCCCCGTCAGGTCCACCCCGAGGCGCGAGACGCTCGCGCTCACCGCCTGCGTGGCGCCGTCGAACGTCGCGGGCAGCCCCGCGTCGATCGCGACCAGGCGACCCACGACCTCGGTGATGGTGTTGTCCGAGTGCTGGAGGAAGTACGCGACGATCTCGCTCAGCGGCGCGGACTCGACCGACCCGAGCACCTTGGCCGTCGAGGCGGACTCGCCCCGCGAGGGAGCACCCTCGACCGTGATGCCCAGCTCGGTGAGGCGCGCCGCGAGCACCTCCGCCGCGGCGAGCGACGGGTCGGCGCTGCGCTTGGCGTACTCCGCGTCGCTCAGGCGGGCGATGTCGACCGCGACCGAGGTCACGGGGGCGATGTAGCCCGCCGCCACGTTGCCGGGGAACACCGCGGGGCTGACCGTGGGACCGGCGAAGTAGCGGTCGTCGACCACGAGGCGCACGGTCGTCCTCCCGGTGAGCGTGAGCTCGCCCGCGACCTGCGTCGCCAGGTCCGCCATCCCCGCCCGGCCGTTGACGACCAACGGGTCGCCCGCACCCGCCGCGAGCATCATGTCGCCGCCACCGACCAGGGCGATCGTGCCGGCGTCGACCTCGACGACCTTCGTGGTGAGCGTCACCTCGGGCCCCGGGGAGGCGAGGGCCGCAGCCGCCGTGAAGACCTTCTGGGTCGAGGCCGGGACCATGAGGGTGTCGGCGCCGCTCTGCGCGAGCACCTCACCCGTGATCCGGTCCATCACGACGCCGCCCACCCGGCTGCCGAGCCGTGGGTCCTCGACCAGCGCGTCGAGCGAGGCGGAGATCGCCGCGGCGTCGGGCAGCGGAGCCGACTCGTCGAGGACCGGGAGCGTCTGTGCAGGTGAGGCGGAGTCGACGGCACCGGGAGGGCTCGGGAAGGGCGTGGCAGGGGCGACCGCGGGAGCCGTCGTCAGGACGCCGGGAACCACGTCGTACGCGTCCGCCGTGAGGTAGCCGCCCGCGAGCACCACCACGATCCCAGCCGTGATCCCGGTGCGTGCAGCCCAACCCATCTCGTCCCTCTTCCCTCCTGCCGTCGACGCCCAGGGGGGCACCGCTCACGTGCGCATTATCACCCAGGAACCACGGAGTCCCCCGGGTCCGGCCACCGCCGTCCCAGGCCGTTCGTGTCACACTAGAGGGCGCATGCTGGCCTGGAACCTCGTGGTCCACACCGCCCGGCCGGGTTCACCGGTCGGAACGGCCGGGGCCGCGTGCGCACGACAGCCGATTCACGACCGCCACACCGCGACCGAGCGGGTGAGCCGGTTCAACTGGAGGAGAACAGTGGAGTTCGACGTCACGATCGAGATCCCGAAGGGCCAGCGCAACAAGTACGAGGTCGACCACGCGACAGGTCGCATCCGCCTTGACCGCATGCTGTTCACCTCGACGCGCTACCCGGACGACTACGGCTTCATCGAGGGCACCCTCGGTGAGGACGGCGACCCGCTGGACGCCCTGGTCCTCCTCGAGGAGCCCACGTTCCCCGGCTGCCTGATCCGTTGCCGCGCGCTCGGCATGTTCCGCATGCGCGACGAGGCCGGTGGCGACGACAAGGTCCTGTGCGTGCCCACGGGCGACCAGCGCGCTGCCTGGCGCCAGGACATCGACGACGTGTCGGACTTCCACCGTCTCGAGATCCAGCACTTCTTCGAGGTCTACAAGGACCTCGAGCCGGGCAAGTCCGTCGAGGGCGCCCACTGGACCGGCCGCACCGAGGCCGAGGCCGAGATCGAGCGGTCCATCCAGCGCGCGATCGACAGCGGGTACCACACCCCCGGTCACTGACGACGCCGCTCGTCGGACGCACCACGCCGACGACGACAGAAGGCCCGGACCCCCGCGAGGGGGTCCGGGCCTTCTGTCGTGGCGGCTCGTGGTGGTGTGCGCCGGTCAGGGGCGGCCCGCGTACGGCATGGTGTTCGTCCAGCGCACCGGGGTGATCCGGACGGGCACCCCGGGCTGCGAGGCCTCGATCATCTGACCGCCGCCCGCGTAGATCGCGACGTGCCAGATCGTGCTCGGGTCCTGCGTGTTCCTGCCGTAGAAGATGAGGTCCCCGGGACGGAGCTGGTCGTAGCCGACCTTCGCCACCTTCGCGTACTGCGAGCGAGAGGTCCGGGTGATGTTGACGCCTACGCTCGACCACGCCTGCGACGTGAGCCCCGAGCAGTCGTACGCGGGGCCGTTGCCGCCCCAGAGGTAGTCGGCGCCGATCTTGGTCCGCGCCCAGTCGACCGCGGCCTGGCCCTTGGCGGCACCCGATCCCGGGGGCGTCACGGGCGGCGTGACCGGCGGGGTCACCGGCGGAGTCACCGGCGGCGTGACCGGCGGGGTCACCGGCGGAGTCACCGGCGGAGTCACCGGCGGCGTGACCGGGGGCGTCACGGGTGGCGTGACGGGCGGGGGCACCGGCGGCGCGACGCTCCCCCCGCCCGACGGCGGGGCCGTCGGGGTTCCGCCCGTGCCCGGAGACGGCACGTTCTGGCCTCCACGGTCCCCCTGCGCCTGCTCCTCGGCCGCCCGCCGACGCTCGGCGTCCAGGGCGTCCTGGCGTGCGCGTTCCTCCTCGACGGTCGTGGCCCGTGCCGCCGCGAGGTCCGCGAGGAGCTCGTCACGGCGCGCCGTCGCGGCCCGCACCGCACCGTCGATCCCCTGCTGCGCCTGCAGGGCCGTGGCCAAGGTCTGGTCGGCGCGCTCGCTGGCGGCGGCACGTTCCTCCTGGGCCGCGACCGACCGTGCCCGTGCGGAGTCCGCCAGGGCGCGCGCCGTGCGGTGCCCGTCGGCGACCGCCTGGACCTTGCGACCCGTGAGCCGCTGCGCCTGCTCGGACGCGACGATCTGGTCGAGCTCGTCGGCGTCGAGCACGACGCGCAGCGTGTCGAGGGAGCCACCGGACTGACGCGACGCGCGGTACGTGGCCCCCATGGCGGACCGCGCTCCGGCCTCCCCGGCCTCGGCCTCGTCGAGCGCAGCCTGCGCAGCCTCGACCTCGGCCTTCGCCGCGTCGAGCTCCATCTGCGCGTCGGTCGCGTCCTCGGCCGCGAGGCCCGCGCGCATCCAGGCGTCGTCCTGCTGTCCTGCGAGGACCGCGAGGTCGGCCTCGATCTGGGCCACACGCTGGTTCACCGAGCGTTCGTCCTGCTGGGCCGAGCGGGCGTCGTCGTCGGACGGGTCGGCCTCCGCGATCGGGGCGACCCCACCGGTGAGCGCGAGGGCCAGGGTCGCGACGACCGCGAGGCGTCCAGCGCCCCGGGGCGCCCCGGTCTCCTGGGGTGCGCGGCGCCGTCGGGCGGGTGTCGCCTGCTGGGGGGAAGGCTGCGAGAGCGTCACGCTCCTCCTATGCGTCGTCGGGACTGTCGGCCGCACCGGCGGCCGTGGGGCCGCGGTGGCGGCCGACGTCCAGTCTCTCCGGCGCCCCGCGGGGAGGCGACTCGGTACACGGGTGAACAGAGGCCGCCCCTGGGTGAATGTCGACCCTGCTGGTCTCGCATGGCGAGATGGGGGTATCGCCGGATGAGATGCCGACCTACTCTCGGGGCATGACCTGCCGCCGAATGTGTAGCTGACCCCCAGCGCACGTTCGCCTGCCCTGCGGGCGGCACCCGGACGCACCTCGGACCGGCGACCTGACGACGACCGTCAGCCGCAGCCCCCGACCTCCGGCCGGACCCGCCCACCGCGTGCGCACCAGTCCCCTCACTGCCCCGCCGCGGACCGCCCCGGAACCAGGCCACCGGACGCACCTGCGGCTCCCTCCCCCGCACCCCCAAGGAGCCACCATGAGCACCGAGCCCCGCTGGTCCTTCGAGACCCGCCAGATCCACGCCGGCCAGACGCCCGACCCCACCACCGGGGCCCGCGCGCTGCCGATCTACCAGACCACGTCGTTCGTCTTCCCCGACGCAGGCGTCGCCGCCGACCGCTTCGCCCTCAAGGACCTCGGCCCCATCTACACGCGCATCGGCAACCCGACCGCCGAGGTCGTCGAGAACCGCATCGCCAACCTCGAGGGCGGCGTCGGTGCGCTGCTCCTCGCGTCCGGCCAGGCCGCGACGACGTTCGCGATCCTCAACGTCGCCGAGGCCGGCGACCACGTCGTCGCGAGCCCCTCGCTGTACGGGGGCACGTACAACCTGCTCCAGTACTCGCTCGCCAAGCTCGGCGTCGAGACCACCTGGGTGACCGACCCGCACGACCCGCAGGCGTGGCGCGACGCGGCCCGCCCCAACACCAAGGCGTTCTTCGCCGAGACCATCCCCAACCCCAAGGCGGACGTCCTCGACATCGAGGCCGTCGCCGCCGCGGCGCACGAGGTCGGCGTCCCGCTCATCGTCGACAACACCGTCGCGACGCCCTACCTGCTGCGTCCCATCGAGTTCGGCGCGGACATCGTCATCCACTCCGCGACCAAGTACCTCGGCGGGCACGGCTCGGCGATCGGCGGCGTGATCGTCGACTCCGGGAACTTCGACTTCTCGAAGGACCCTGAGCGGTTCGCGAACTTCAACACCCCCGACCCCAGCTACAACGGGATCGTGTACGCCCGTGACCTCGGCGTGGACGGCATCCTCGGCGCGAACCTCGCCTACATCCTCAAGGCGCGCGTCCAGCTCCTGCGGGACCTGGGGTCGGCCATCTCGCCGTTCAACGCGTTCCTCATCGCCCAGGGCATCGAGACCCTGTCGCTGCGCGTCGAGCGCCACGTCGAGAACGCCAAGACGGTCGCGGCGTGGCTCGAGTCGCGCGACGACGTCGTGTCCGTGGGTTACGCGGGCCTCCCGTCGAGCCCCTGGTACGCCAACGCGCAGAAGTACACGCCGCGCGGAGCGGGCGCGATCGTCACGTTCGAGCTCGACGGCGGCGCCGACGCCGGGCAGGCGTTCGTGTCCGCGCTCACGCTCCACTCGAACGTCGCCAACATCGGCGACGTCCGCTCGCTCGTCATCCACCCGGCGTCCACGACGCACGCGCAGCTCAGCCCCGAGGAGCAGGTCAAGGCCGGCGTGACGCCGGGCCTCGTCCGCCTGTCCGTCGGGATCGAGCACGTCGACGACATCCTCGCGGACCTCGAGGCGGGGTTCACCGCCGCGAAGGCCGCGCTGGGGTCCGACGCCGCGACCGCTGCCTCGGTCACGGCGGAGTAGGACGCCGGGACACGCGATGACGATTCTGGACGGCCGGGGCGCGCCCGGTGCCCCGGCCGTACAGTGGACGGCGATGACCTCTCCGGCTCCCTCCGCGTCCCCGCGCCCGCTGCGCGGCTCGGACTCGCGCGCCCGGGCCAAGGCGCCGGTCCCGGCCTCGGCCGCGTGGCGCGAGGGGGACGACGCCGGGGACCGCCTCTTCGCCGACGTCGGCACGTTCGACCTCGAGGCCGGGGGCAGGCTCCCGGACGTGCGCGTCGCGTACGAGACCTGGGGCACGCTCGCGCCCGACGGCTCCAACGCCGTCCTCGTGCTGCACGCGCTGACCGGGGACTCGCACGTCGTCGGCCCGACCGGACCCGGCCACCTGTCCGCGGGCTGGTGGGAGGCGATGGTCGGGCCGGGCGCCCCCATCGACACCGACCGGTACTTCGTCGTCGCGCCCAACGTGCTCGGCGGCTGCCAGGGCACCACGGGCCCCGCGTCGGACGGACCGGACGGCCGCCCCTGGGGCGGGCGCTTCCCGCGCGTGACGACCCGCGACCAGGTCGCCGTCGAGATCGAGCTCGCCCGCACCCTGGGCATCTCGTCGTGGGAGCTCGTGATCGGCGCGTCCATGGGCGGGCTGCGCGTCCTCGAGTGGGCGATCCTCGGGCCCGAGGCCGGCATCACGGTCGAGTCGGTCGCGGTCATCGCGTCAGGTGCCCAGACGTCGGGCGACCAGATCGCGTGGGCGCACCCGCAGCTCGGCGCGATCCGTGCCGACCCGCAGTACCGCGGCGGCGACTACTACGACGTGCCCGACGACCAGGGCCCCCACGTGGGCCTCGGCATCGCGCGGCAGATCGCGCACGCGACCTACCGCAGCGCACGCGAGCTCGACGAGCGCTTCGGCCGCCTGCCGCAGGGCGGCGAGGACCCGTTCACGGACGGCCGCTACGCCGTCCAGTCCTACCTGGACCACCACGGCGACAAGCTCTCGCGCCGCTTCGACGCGAACTCCTACGTCGTGCTGACCGAGTCCATGCTGACGCACGACCTGGGCCGCGACCGCGGCGGCGTCGACGCGGCCCTGGGCCAGATCACGGCCCGCGCGCTCGTCGTGGCCGTCGACACCGACCGCCTGTTCCTCCCCGAGCACTCCGCACGGATCGCCCAGGGCATCCCGGGCGCGCAGCCGCTGCGTCTCCTGCACTCGGAGTTCGGGCACGACGGGTTCCTCATCGAGTTCGACCAGCTCGGGCCCATGGTCACGCAGTTCCTCGGGGAGCGCGCGCAGGTCTGAGGGCGCTGCGGCGGGCCGCGGCTCCGCGGCTGGTTCGTCGAGCGTGCAGTTCGGGTCGTCCGTGCGCACCGGCGACGACCCGAACTGCACACTCGGCGTCCCGCCCCCGGACGTCCACCCTGCGCACCGCGCGTGACGCCGCGCCCCGCACCCGGCACGATGTCCCCATGACCGCAGACCTGGCCGAGGCCACCGCAGCCCTCCGTACACAGTGGGACCGCCTCGAGAGGTGGCTCGGGTCGCTCGACGACACCCTGGACGACGCGGTCGACCAGCCCAGCGTCCTGGTGGGTTGGACCGTGGGTGAGCTCGTGTCCCACCTGGGCCGCGCCATGGACGCGCTCGTGGCCGCAGGGCCGGTCGCCCCCGGCACCAACCCGCTCACGCTCGCCGAGTACCTCGGCACCTACCCCGAGCGCGCCGAGCAGATCGCCGAGGTGACCCGCGCCCTCGACGAGGAGATCGCGGCGGACCGGCTGGCCGCCGTCACCGGGTACGCCCGTCGCGCGTTCGCACGCCTCGACGAGCTCGCCCCCACCGAGACCGTGGTCCAGGCCCGCCGCGGCCCCATCACGCTGCGCGACATGGTGATCTCGCGCCTCGTCGAGCTCGTCGTGCACGCCGACGACCTGGAGCGCAGCCTGCCGGGCGTCGCCGAGAAGGCCGTCGACCGCGGCGCCCTGGACATGGTCGCCGCCGAGCTGCTGCGCATCGTCGTGACGCGCGGCGGCTGGAGCCTCGAGGTCGTCGACCCGCGCCTGTGGGTCCGCCTCGCGACGGGCCGCATCCCTTACGACGTCGACGTCCTGGCCCGTGCGCTCGCGCCGCTCCACACCTCGGACTCGGTGCCGGACCTGGGGCGCATGCTGCCGCTGCTCTGAGCGCACCGCCGCGCCACGGGCGCGAGACGGGTGATCGTGCACGAGACGGGTCCCTGGGACCTCTGCGCCACCATCCGTCTCGTGCAGACGGACCCCTCCCACCGGACAGCGGCGGGTCCGCCGTGCCAGGCCACCCAACTATGCTCGACCGGTGGTGAACGACGTGCGGGTGACGGTCCTGGCAGGCGGTGTGGGTGGCGCGAAGCTCGCCCACGGCATGGAGCTCGCGGGGGCCGACCTCACGGTCGTGGTCAACACGGCCGACGACGTCGAGCTGCACGGCCTCGCGATCAGCCCGGACCTCGACACCGTGACGTACACGCTCGCGGGCCTCGCCGACGACGTGCGCGGCTGGGGACTGGCCGGGGAGACCTACGCGACGCTCGACGCCATGCGGCGCCTGGGCGAGGACACCTGGTTCACGCTGGGCGACAAGGACCTCGCGACCCACGTGGTGCGCACGGCTCGCCTGCGGGCGGGGGCGAGCCTGACCGAGGTCACGGCCCGGCTCACGGCCTCGCTCGGCGTGCGCTCGCGCCTGCTCCCCATGACGGACGACCTCGTGGCGACCGTCGTGGAGACGGCCGACGGGTCGCTGGGCTTCCAGGAGTACTTCGTCGCCCGCCAGCACCGCGACGAGGTCCTGGGGCTGACGTTCGTGGGCGCCGCGCAGGCGACCCCGGCCCCGGGCGTGCTCGACGCGGTCTCGGGCGCGGACCTGCTGGTCGTCGCGCCGTCGAACCCGTTCCTGTCGATCGAGCCGATCCTGAGCGTGCCGGGCGTGCGCGACGCCCTCGCGTCCTCGACGGCCCGTCGCGTCGCGGTGAGCCCGATCGTCGGCGGCCGCGCGCTCAAGGGCCCGGCGGCGTCGGTGCTCGCGAGCCTCGGGCACGACGTCTCGGCGCTCGGCGTCGCGCGCCTGTACGTGGGGCTGGTCGACGTCATGTGCATCGACGAGACCGACCGCGACCTCGCGCCGGCGATCGAGGACCTGGGCCTCGAGGTCCTCGTGACGGACACGGTCATGGGTGGGGCGCAGGGCCGCGAGCGCCTGGCGCGCGAGCTGCTCGCGGCCTCGGCATGACGCCCGACGGCGCCGCCCACCCTGCGGGCACGGGTGCGGCGGGTGCGTCCCCGGCCCGGCAGCGGGTGGTGGCCGTGGTGCCGCTGCGCGACGGCTCGTCGGGCAAGTCGCGGCTCGCGACCGTGCTCGACCCGGCCGAGCGCAGCCGGTTGATCGCGACGCTCGCGCGGCACGTGGTCGGGACGCTGCTGACGAGCGAGGCCGTGGAGCGGGTGCTCGTGGTGACGTCGGACCCTCGTTTCACGTGGCGCGCGCTGGGGAGCCTGGTCGAGCCGGTGCCGGTGCCGCCGCCGATGGACGACGCCCCGCCGACGGTGACCGACACGTCCGCCGACGGTGACGGCGACAGCGCCGAGGGCGACGGTCCCGGCCGCCTCCAGATCGTCCTGCAGCCCGCGAGCCGTCCGGGGCTGAACGCCGCGCTCGACGTCGGGCGGGAGATCGTCGCGAGCCTCGCCGACCCGGCGCGCGAGGGCGCCGCGGCCCCGGCCGCGCGACCCGTCCGGCTCCTCGTCGCCCACGCCGACCTCCCTGCGCTCACGACCGACGACGTCGAGGCCCTGCTCGCCGAGGACGCACCGGTCGTCGTCGCGACCGACCGGACGCGCTCGGGCACCAACCTCCTGGTGCTCGACGCCGACGCACCGTTCGCGTTCCGCTTCGGCGTCGGGAGCCTCGAGGCGCACCTGGCCGAGGCCGGGCTGCGGGGCGTGCGCGCCGCCGTCGTGCAGCGGACCGGGACCGCGGTGGACCTCGACACGCTCGACGACTGGTCCGAGCTTCCCGCGGACGTGCGGGCGCGCGACGAGCTGTCCGAGCTGCACCGGGCCATGGACCGGGCCCACCGGAGCTGACCCCCTCCACTCCGCCAGGCGGTCAGAACACGCGAGCACCGGAGGCCACGCTCGTCCTGACAAGCAGGCGAGGGCACCCGATGGCATCGTGGCCGCATGACGATCGAGGTGCGGCCCGCGACGGTGTTCGCCGACGTGCGCACGATGGTCGGGCCCAAGCGGCCCGACGCCAACGTGTGCTGGTGCCTGAGCTACCGCCTGCCCTCGAAGGAGAACGTCGCGCTCGTCGGCCCCGAGCGGGGCGAGATCGTGCGCAGGCTCTGCCGCCAGGACCCGCCGCCCGGCGTGCTCGCGTACGAGGGCGACGAGGTCGTGGGCTGGGCCGCGGTGCACCCGCGGGCCGACACGAGCTTCGCGCGCAACCGCAAGATCCCGCACGTCGACGACCTCGACGTGTGGTCGGTGTGGTGCGTGCGGGTGCGCCCCGGTCACCGGGGGTCGGGCATCTCGCACCACCTGCTGAAGGGCGCGGTCGCCTTCGCGCGGGAGCAGGGCGCACCGGCCGTCGAGGGGTACCCGCTCGACAACCAGGGGAAGAAGGTCGACCTGACCATGGCCTACGCGGGCACCAAGAAGCTCTTCGAGGACGCCGGGTTCACGCAGGCCGCGACGACCGGCTCGGTGCTCAACGGTTTCCCACGCGTGCTCATGCGGCTCGACCTGCGCTGACGACGCCGCTCACCACCCGCCGCGGTGCACCACGTGCTCGAGCGGTCGGCGCGGGCGCCGCGTCGGCGATCCGCTCGACGGCGAAGCGCCGGCCCCAGGTCCCCCCGCACCCTCCCCAGGGGCCGGGTCCGCCGCATGCCCGACGGCGACCACCCCGGTCACCAGGAACTCGTCCGGTACCTCGAACGCCTCCCGCAACGCCTCGACCTGCCCCGGCGGCACCCCGAAGAAGCACGCGCCCAGCCCCTCGTCGACCGCGGTCTGGAGCATGAGCAGCGACGCCATGCCCGCGTCGACGTGCCAGTACGGCACGTCCCACGGCGCGTCCCCGTCGCCCGCGGCCTGGGCCGACGCGCGTGCCTTGTCGTCCTCGGCGTACCGCCGCAGGTACGCCTCGCGCGACGTCAGGACCACGACGACCACGGGGGCAGTCCGCATCCCGGTGAGCCACCGGTTCTCTCGGGCCCCGCCAGCCGCCTCGGCAGCGGCCCCCGGGTCACCCTCGCCCGCGCCCCCGGCAGCACCCACGCCGTCGGCCCCCGCCCCGGCCACCGCGCGGGGCGAGGTCGCGGACCAGAAGCGCGCGACGCCGTCGGGCGTGTCGAGGACGACGAACGCCCACCCCTGCGTGAAGCCCGCGTTGGGTGCGCGGACCGCGTTGCGCAGCATGCGGTCCACGGCCTGCGGCGGGACGGGCTCGTCCGTGAAGCGTCGGACCATGCGGCGGCGGCGGACGACGTCCTGGAACTCCATGCCGACCATGCTGCCAGTCCCCGGCCGCCCCGAGCACACGAGCGAACACACGTCCGCACGCCGCACCCGTGCGCCCCGCAGCCGCGCCCTCCCCGCGCGCCACCGCTCCCCCGGTGCCACGATGCGTGAGTCGCGCCGTCGGCCACGACCCCGCACCAGACCGCCGCAGGAAGGGCCCAGCACGTGAGCGAAGCACGCAGGACGCCCGGGGCGGGGACCATCACGGTCGCCGCGCTCGCCGTCATGAACATCGTCGCGGTCGTGAGCCTGCGCGGGCTGCCGGCCGAGGCCGAGTACGGGCTCGCCTCGACGTTCTACTACCTGTTCGCGGCACTGTTCTTCCTGGCTCCCGTGGGGCTGGTCGCGGCCGAGCTCGCCACCGGCTGGCCCGAGGAGGGCGGGATGTTCCGCTGGGTCGGCGAGGCGTTCGGCAGCCGGTGGGGGTTCCTCGCGATCTCCATGGTGTTCATCGAGGGCTGCATCTGGTTCCCCACGATCCTCACGTTCGCCGCGGTCACGCTCGCCTACACGGGCGATGCCGCGGCGGCACCGCAGGTGTCGAGCGACAAGGTGTTCGTGCTCGCGGTCGTCCTCGGGGTGTTCTGGCTCGCGACGCTCATCGCGCTGCGGGGCGTGAAGTCGTTCTCCCAGGTCGCGAAGTGGGGCGGCATCGTGGGGACGCTCGTGCCGGCCGCGCTGCTGATCGGGCTGGCCGCGGCGTACCTGGCGAGCGGCAACCCGTCGCAGGTCGAGCTCTCGTGGGGGGCGTTCGTGCCCGACCTGTCGAAGTTCTCCAACATCGTGCTGGCCGCGGGCATCTTCCTGTTCTACGCGGGCATGGAGATGAACGCGGTGCACGTGCGCTCGATCCGGAACCCGGTCCGGAACTACCCGATCGCGATCCTCGTGGCGGCGCTCGGGGCCGTCGTCGTGCTCGTGCTGGGGACCCTCGCGATCGCCGTGGTGATCCCGACGGGGCAGATCGACCTGACGCAGAGCCTGCTCACGGCCTTCAACACGCTCCTCGCCTGGGCGGGCATCGGGTGGGCCGGGCCGGTCCTCGCGGCGATGCTCGCCGTCGGGGTCCTCGCGGGCGTCGTGACCTGGGTCGCAGGCCCTGCGACGGGTCTGCTGTCGGTCGCGCGCGCGGGCTACCTGCCGCGCTGGTTCCACCGCACGAACCGGGCAGGCATGCCGTCGCGCATCCTGCTGGTCCAGGCCGCGGTCGTGACGGTCCTGTCGGTCATGTTCGTGATCCTGCCGTCGGTGCAGGCCGCCTACCAGCTCCTGAGCCAGCTCACCGTGATCCTGTACCTCGTCGCGTACGTGCTGATGTTCGCGGCCGTGATCGCCCTGCGCTACTCCCAGCCGGGCCGACCGCGGCGCTACCGCGTGCCCGGCGGCGTCGTGGGCGTGTGGGTCATCGGCGGGTGCGGGCTGCTCGCGGCGACGCTCGCCCTGGTCGTGAGCTTCGTGCCGCCCGCGCAGGTCGAGGTGGGCAGCCCGACGACGTACGTGGGTCTGCTGGTCGGCCTCAGCGTGGTCTTCGTGGCGCTGCCGTTCTGGGCGTACGCCGCGCGCAGGGCGTCGTGGCGCGACGAGACGCTCGACTTCGCGCCGTTCACGTGGCAGGTCGCCGACCAGGAGCCTGCCCCGGAGACCCACGCCGCGCAGGCCGCACCCCCCGAGGCGCCGTCCTAGAGCCGCTCGGCGAGCAGCTCGACGAGCGCCTTGCCCTGCACGCCGCCGAGCTGGTCGGCCTGGGTGCGGCACGAGAACCCGTCGGCGAGGAAGATGTCGTTCGGCCCGGCCTTGCGCAGCGCGGGCAGGAGCGCGTTCTCCGCGACCTGCACCGACACGTCGTAGTGGCCCTTCTCCATGCCGAAGTTCCCGGCGAGGCCGCAGCAGCCGGCGAGCGTGTCGATCGTGGCGCCGGCCCCACGCAGGAGCTTCTCGTCGGCCGCGAAGCCCATGACGGAGTGCTGGTGGCAGTGCGGCTGGACGACGGCCGTGACGTCGGACAGGTCGGGGACCTGCCAGGTCTCGGGCGCGGGCCGGGTCTCGGGGCGCGTGAGGAGCTCCGCGACCGTGTTGGTGGCGCCCGCGACGGCCTTCGCGCGTGGGTCGTCGGGGAAGAGGTCGAGCAGGTCGGAGCGCAGCACCGCCGTGCACGAGGGCTCGAGCCCGACGATCGGGATCCCGTTGACCGCGAACGGCCCCAGGACCTGGAGCAGGTTCTCGAGACGCTTGCGGGCGCCGTCGAGCTGGCCCGTGCTGATCCAGGTGAGACCGCAGCAGGCCTGCTGGTCGGGCACGATCACGTCGTAGCCCGCGGCGTCGAGCACCGCGACCGCGGACTGCGGCACCGAGGGGGCGAGCGTGTCGCTGAACGAGTCGGTCCACAGCACGACCTGCGGCCTCTTGCCGGCCTGGGGCCGCCCGGGCGTCTGCCCGACGGCGAGCCCCGGTACCCCGTTCGTCGCGCCCCCGCGCTTCCACCACGTGCGGAAGGGGACCTCGGCGAACTTCGGCACCTCGCGACGCGGGTCCATGCCGCCGAGGCTGAGCACGAGCCTCGCGAGCGGCCGGATGCCGAGCACCGCGTTGATGACGCGCGGCATCATGCCCGCGAGGCGCGCCCAGCGCGGCAGCCAGCCCAGCGCGTAGTGGTTCATGGGGCGCAGCTTGCCCTGGTAGGTGCGGTGCAGGACCTCGGCCTTGTACTGGGCCATGTCGACGCCCGCGGGGCAGTCGGCCGAGCACGCCTTGCACGACAGGCACAGGTCGAGCGAGTCGCGCACCTCGGGCGAGGTGAGGCCGCCCACGAGCGTGCCGTTGATCGCGTCCTGGAGCACGCGCGCACGTCCGCGCGTGACGTCCTTCTCGTCCTTGGTCGCCTGGTAGGACGGGCACATGAACCCGCCCGACGCCGACGAGTCCGCACGGCACTTGCCGACACCGACGCAGCGGTGCACGGCCTGGGTCATGTCGCCGTGGTCGTGGCTGAACGAGAAGCCGCCCTTGGTCGGCAGCACGGGCAGCGCCTTGGGCCGGCGCAGGTCCGCGTCGACCGCGTTGGGCCGCACGATCACCCCGGGGTTGAGGACGTCCTGCGGGTCGAACAGCGCCTTGACCTGCTCGAACAGCGAGATGGCCTCGGGCGAGTACATGACGGGCAGCAGCTCCGAGCGTGCGCGGCCGTCGCCGTGCTCGCCGGACAGCGAGCCGCCGTACTTGGCCACGAGCTCGGCCGCCTCGGTCATGAAGGTGCGCAGCACCGAGCCCGACGTCTCGAGCGGGATGTCGATGCGCAGGTGCACGCACCCGTCACCGAAGTGCCCGTACGGCAGGCCGTCGACGCCGTAGCGCGCCATGAGCGCGTCGAGGTCGCGCAGGTAGGCGCCCAGCTTCTCCGGCGGGACCGCGGAGTCCTCCCAGCCCGGCCACGCCTGCTCGCCCGCGGGCGTGCGCCCGGCCAGACCGGCGCCGTCGGCCCGGATCTGCCACATGGCCGTGGCGTCTGGACCCGCGGGCAGGATGCGCGTGGACGTCGACGCGGAGGCCGCGACGATCGCCTCGGCGTTCGCGTACGCCTCCTCGGGCGTCGCTCCCCCGACCTCGACCATCATCCACCCCGCCCCCGGCGGGAGCTCGGGGACCGAGTCGGCACCCTTGGCGCGGCGCACCACGTCGACGAGGCGCGCGTCGAGGCCCTCGACCGCGAGCGGGCTCAGCGAGAGGAGGGCGGGGACGTCGTCGGCCGCGGTCGGCATGTCCTCGTAGGCGAGGACGACGAGCGTGGGCGCGCTCGGGACCGGGACCAGGGAGACCGTGGCCTCGAGGATCGTGACGAGCGTCCCCTCGCTGCCCACGAGGAACTTCGCGAGGTCCGAGCCGTTCTCCGGCAGCAGGTGCTCGACCGAGTACCCCGAGACCTGGCGTCCGAACCGCCCGAACTCGGTGCGGATGAGCGCCATGTTCTCCTTGACGATCCGTGCGAGCCCCGGGACCGCGGCGAACGTCGGGTCGCCCTTGCCCGCGGTGAAGCGTCGGCCGGTGCCGTCGACCACGTCGAGCTCGACCACGTTGTCCGCGGTGCGCCCGTACGCGACCGCGTGCGGACCGCACGCGTTGTTGCCGATCATGCCGCCGAGCGTCGCGCGGTTCTGCGTCGACGGGTCGGGGCCGAAGCGCAGGCCGTGCGGGGCCGCGGCCTTCTGGAGCGTCGACATGACGACACCCGGCTCGATGCGTGCCGTGCGCGCCTCCGGGTCGACCGCCAGGACCCGGTTCACGTGCCGCGAGAAGTCGATCACGACGCCCGGGCCGATCGAGTTGCCCGCGACCGACGTCCCCGCGCCGCGCGCAGTGAGCGGCACGCCCAGCTCGCGCGTCACGTCGAGCGTCGCCACGACGTCGTCGGTCGAGACCGGGAAGACGACCATCTCGGGGACCACGCGGTAGTTCGACGCGTCGGTCGAGTACTCGGCCCGGCGCCGCGTCGAGGAGTCGACGATGCCGCGCGTCGTGGTGCGCAGCGCGGCCGCGATCGCCTCGCGCGCCGCATCCGCCGCACGCTCGGCCTCGCTGAGGGCCGCGGACCGCGCGGCCTTCTCGGCGGCGGCCGCCTTCGCGGCGTGCTGGGCGTCCGCCTCCGTGCGCTCGGGCGGGACGGGGGCTCCTGCGGCGTCGAGTTCAGCAGTCACGTCGGCGATTCTCCCACCACTCCCGCGGGCTGCGGACGTGCGTCCGGGGAGTGTCCGGGATCGGCGGTCCCGCGTGGGACGGGGACCCGCAGCATGCCCGACGGCGGGACACGGGTGGCCGGACGACGCGCGGCTCGCGGCACCTGGCTGCACGGGCGACCGGCGGGACCTAGCGCCTGGTCTCGTACCTGGTCAGGAGCACACCGCCGGGAAACGTCCGGGTCTCCACGAGGTCCAGGTCCACCCAGGCGTCCAAGGGTGCGAAGAACGGCGTGCCGCCGCCCACCAGGACCGGGTGGGTGACGATCGCGTACTCGTCGATCAGCCCGGCCCGCATGACCGCCGCGGCGAGGGTGGCTCCGCCGACGTCCAGGGGACCGTCCTCCTCGGCCTTGAGCCGGGCGATCTCGGTGACGGCGTCCCCGCTGAACAGACGGGCGTTCCAGTCGACCTCGCTGATCGTCGAGGAGAACACCACCTTCGGCATGTCGCGCCAGCGACGCGCGAACTCGGCGTGCGCCGGTGTGACGCCGGGCTGCTGGTCGGCGGTCGGCCAGTGGGACCTCATGGCCTCCCACAGGACGCGCCCGTGCAGCGACAGGCCCGTCGCTCCCACGCGGTCGGACCACCACTGGAACAGCTCGTCGCTCGGCACGCTCCAGCCGAGGTCGCCGCCGGGCGCGGAGACGTATCCGTCCAGGCTCGTGCTCATGGCAAACGTCAGCTTCCCCATGGTGTCGTCCTCCCGGTCGGTGGTTGGTGTACTACAGACCATCACAGCGCGGAGAAGTCATCGACGTCCGCGCCACGAACCTGTCCCGGCCTGACGAACCCGTCGCAAGGTCGCCGCCCGGTGTCAGGACGAGCGAGCACTCCAGGCCACGCTCGTTCTGACACGGTCCTAGAGCACCAGCTCCGGCTGCAGCCTCGTCGGGCTCCACACCCGCTGCCGGTGCGCGGCGAACGTCGTGGCCGCGAGCGCGACCGCGAGGACCACGAGCAGCACCCCGACGTCCCGCGCGACGGTCGCGAGGTCTCCGCCGTAGAGGAGCTGCCGGAGTCCCTCGACCGTGTAGGACATGGGCAGGAAGCGGTGCAGCGCGCGCAGCGGCTCGGGGATCGTCTGCCAGGGGAACGTCCCGCCCGCGGTGACGAGCTGGACGAGCATGAGCACGAGCCCCAGGAACTGGCCGACCGCACCCAGGTACACGTTGAGCGCCTGGAGGATCGCGACGAACGTCGCCGACGCGAGCACGAGCAGCACCGCGGTCCCGACCGCGTACACGGGGTCGATGTCGAGCGCGAACTTCACGACCGTGAACATGAGCGCGACCTGGGCCACGCCGATCACGGCCGGCGGGATCCAGCCGCCGAGCGCGGTCTGCCAGGCGGGTCGCCCGGCCGCGAGCGACCGGGCCGACAGCGGCCGCACGAGCAGGAACAGCACGTACGCGCCGATCCACGCCGCGAGCGACAGGAAGAACGGCGCGAGACCGGCCCCGTACGTGCCCGCGTTGGCGATCGTGTCCTTCTGCACCGCGACCGGGTTGCCGAGCGTCTTCGCCGTGTCCTCCTGCGTCTGCTCGTCGACGTCGGGGATGCGTCCCAGGCCCGCCGCGAGGCCGTCGTGGAGCTGGGTCGTGCCGGACTGCAGCTCGGCCGTCCCGTCGCGCAGCGTCACGCTCGACGACGCGAGCTCGGCTGCGCCGTCGGACACCTGGGACGTGCCCGAGGCGAGCGCCTCCGCGCCGCTCGCGAGCGTGCCCGCCCCGTCGTCGAGCTCTGCCGCGCCCGCCGCGAGCCGGTCCCCGCCCGACGCCGCCGTCGCGATGCCCTGCGTGAGCGCGGGCGTGGCGCCTGCGAGCGTCGCCGCCCCCGCCGCGACCTGCGCCGAGCCCGCGCCGAGCTCGCCCAGCTTCCCGGCGGCTCCCTCGACCGTGGCGGCGGCCTCCTCGACCGGGCCGCGCGCGTCCTCGAGGACCTGCGTGACGGCGTCGGCCTCCTCCTGGGTGATGACGCCGGTCGCGACGAGCTCCGCGAGGCGCGCCTCGAGGTCGACGCGCGCGGTGTCGAGGCGCCCGACGACGTCCCTCGCCGCCGCGGCCGCGTCCTGCCCGTAGCCCGCGACCAGGGCGTTGCCGTCCGCGACCTGCTGCGCGCCGTCGGCCAGCTCCTGGGTCTGCGCCGGGAGGTTCGCGGTCCTGCTGCGCAGCGTGTCGAGCCCGTCCGACAGGGTGGCCGCGCCCGAGGCGAGCGTGCCGGTAGCGGTCGACAGCTCGTCGGCCCCGTCCGCGAGGCGGGCAGCGCCGCTCGCGGCCTCGCTCGCCCCCGTCGCGAGCCGGGCCGTGCCGTCCACGAGCTGCGCGGTCCCGTCGGAGAGCTGTGTGGCGCCGTCGACCAGCTGCTGCGCGCCCTCGACGCCGCTCGCGAGGTTCGTGTGGATCGACGCGAACCCCTTGAGGAACGTGTCCGCGGCCTCGGTCCCGACCTGCTCGGCGATCGCGTCGCGGACGGTGCCCACGATCGTGTCGGCGATGGTCGCGACGAGGTAGTTGTTGGCGTCGTTGGTGATGAGGACCAGGCTCGCCTGCTGCGGCTCGAACCTCCCCGACGACGCGAGGTCCTGCGAGAACGTCGGACCGATGACGAGCGCCGCGTCGAAGCGCCCCGACCGCACACCGGCCTCGGCGTCCGACTGGGTCGTCTCGACCCAGCCGAACCCGCCGTCACCGTCGACGAGCTGCTTCGCGACCTCCTCGCCGAAGTTCTTCTCGGTCGAGGTGCCGTCGACCGAGTCCTCGACGGTCGTGCCGCGGTCCTGGACGACGAGCGCGGCCGGGACCTCGGCGAGCTTGTCGTACGGGTCCTCGTTCGCGAACAGGTACAGGCCCGAGTACAGCGTGGGGATGACGATCATGGCCAGGATCGCGAGCTTGGGCAGGGTGCCGGCGCTGATGCGCCGGAGCTCGGAGATGCCGAGGCGGACGGCGGTCATCGGTCGACCTCCTCGTCGGGGGCGGGATCCGGGTCAGGCTCCGGCTCCGGCTCGGGCTCGGGCTCCTGCGCCGGGCCCTGCTCGGCCGGGCCCCGCCCGGCGTCGCGTCCGGGGTCCGGTCCGTCGGGCGGCCCGGCCGCCGCCTCGGGCTCCGGGACGGCATCCGCCCGGTGGCGCCCCGGCTCGGCCCGGTCGAACAACGTGGTCGGGTCGGTCGTCTCGACGGGCTCGGGTGGTCCGACGGCCGCAGCATCGTCGGCCGGCCGCTCGTCCGGAACCGCGGCGGGCGCGGGCCGCGTCCGCAGGGCCTCGACGGGCGCCGCCCGCAGCGCGTCGTCGCCGCGCGCGGGCGGCAGGTCGGCGCCGAGGTCGCGGGCCGAGGAGCGCGTGCACTGCACGAGCACGCCGTAGCCGAGCGCCGCGAGCGACTCCGCGACGGCCCACCAGCCCGACGGTTCGCCCCCGTGCCGGTCGGGCAGCGTCAGGACCAGGAACCGCACGTCCGCGCGCTCGGACGCGAGGGAGGTCAGCAAGGCGGTCCGCAGCGTGCCGTGCAGCTCGTCGACGCGGTCGCCGCGACGGTCGAGCAGGTCGTGCGCGTCGAGCCACTTCTTGGCGTCCCCCGGCAGGGACCGCTGCCCGGCGAGCGAGAGCTCCTCGGCGACGACGTCCCCGACCGTGAGCGCCTCGTCGGGCTCGGAGATCCCGGGGACGTCGACCACGGCCGTGACGCGGCGCAGGTCGGCGGTCGCGGTCGTGGTGGTGCCGTCGTCGCCGACGAGCGTGACGGTCCCGGTGAACGGGGCGAGGCGGCCGGTCGCGACCAGCGCGAGCGCGGTGTGCCCGTGGCCGGGCTCGCCCGCGAGGAGGACGCACTCCCCCGAGGCGAGCGTCAGGGTGGTGGCCTCGAGCATCGGCGCACGCCGACCCTCGACCTGGACGTCGTCCATCGCGATCTGCACCTTCAGGTCCTCTCGTGGCGAGCCCCGTGCGGATGGGCCGCGACGGAGCCTCCCGTCGATCTTCCGTTGGACCCCGCGGGGGTGCACCTTGTCGGGTGTGCACCTCGGCGTCCCGCCCGTCCCGGGGGGGGTGAAGGTCCGCGTTGCCCCGGCCGGGTCGACGCCGGGTCGGTAGCCTGGGGAAACGGGCGTCGAGAGGAGACTTCATGCGTGTCGTGGTCGTCGGGGCGAGCGGGAACGTGGGCTCGGCCCTGCTGCGCAGGCTCGCGGGTGACCCCGTGGTCACCTCGGTCGTCGGGGTCGCGAGCCGGGTGCCACGCGCGGACGGGTCGAGCACCGTCGTGCCGCCGTTCGACACCGCCGAGTGGGCCCGCTGCGACCTCACGGACCCCGAGGAGGTCGTGGCGTCGCGCCTCGCGGGCGCGTTCGTGGGTGCCGACGCCGTGGTCCACCTCGCGTGGGCGATCGACCCCGCGCACGACCGCGAGGAGCTCGCGCGCGTCAACGTCGAGGGGACGCGGCGCGTCGCTGCGGCGGCGGCCAGGGCCGGGGTCGGGCACCTGGTGGTCGCGTCGTGCGCGAGCGCGTGCTCGCCCGCGTTCGACGACACGCCCCGGGACGAGTACTGGCCGACCGCGGGGATCGCGGGGTCCGTCTCGAGCGCGCAGAAGGCCGAGGTCGAGGAGATCCTCGACCGGTTCTCGGCCGAGCATCCCGGGGTCGTGGTGACGCGCGTGCGCGCGCCGTTCACGTTCCAGCGCGACGCCGCGAGCGAGGTGTCGCGGTTGTTCTTCGGCAGGCTGCTGCCGGCGCCGCTGCGTCGCAAGGGGCATCTGCCGACGCTCGTGTGGCCGCGCGGCATGCGCCTGCAGGTCGTCCACGCCGACGACCTCGCGGACGCCTACCGCGAGATCCTCGTGGGCCGGCACCCGGGCACGTTCAACGTCGCCGCTCCGGGCGTCCTCACAGGACCCGACGTCGCCGCGATCGTCTCGCAGGGACGCCTGCGGGAGGTGTCGCCCGGGTCCCTGCGGCGCGTGGTCGCCCTGGCCTGGGCGGCCCGGTTGGTCCCGCTCGACCCGGGCTGGTTCGACGTCGCGCTCGCGGTGCCGGTGCTCGACACGTCACGGGCGCGGCGGTTGCTGCGGTGGGCTCCGGTGCACGACGCCCGGGCCACGGTCACCGAGGTCGTCGGTGGCCTCGTCGAGGGCGCGGGCACGCAGAGCCCACCGCTGCTGCCGTCCTAGGGACGCCGGGCCGCTACGACTCCAGGGCGGCGTCCAGCGTGATCGTCGCGCCGGTCAGCGCCTTGGACACCGGGCACGTCGCCTTGGCGTTCTCGGCCGCCGCGAGGAAGCCTGCCTCGTCGAGGCCCTCGACCTCGCCGCGGACCGTGAGCGCGACCGCCGAGATGCGCAGGCCACCGGCCGGGTCCGGCGACAGCGTGACGTCGGCCTTGACCTCGAGGGCGACAGGCGTCCCGCCGGCCTCGCCGATCACCCCGGAGAGCTGCATCGCGTAGCAGGAGGAGTGCGCGGCCCCGATGAGCTCCTCGGGGCTCGTGATGCCCTCGGCCTCGTCGGCCGTGCGGCGCGGGAAGCTGACGTCGAACGTGCCGGTCCCCGAGCTCGTGAGCTCGACCTGACCGGTGCCCTCCATGAGCGTGCCGTTCCACGCGGTGCGGGCGGTGCGGACTGCCATGATGTGGCTCCTTCGTGCGGGGTTCGGGGTACGAGACCGTAGCCGTCGGCTACCTGTCGACCGTAACCCGGAGGTCGCGGGCCCGCAGCGGCGTCCCACGACGCTCAGCGCGACGCGGCGACCTCCACCTCGACCGGGAACCCGACCTCGGCCGTGAGCCGTGCGGCGAGCGTGAGCGGGTTGGGCTCGACGCCGACCTGGACGACGATCGACGAGAGGTCGTCGCGGACGTGGACCGCGCGGACCTGCGGCCAGCGGTCGTCCCCGAGGAGCGACTCCGCGAGCCCCTGGAGCTCTCCCGGCAGCACGTCGAGCGGCTCGACCCGCACCAGGACGTCGGGGTAGGCCTCCGCGACCGCGGCCAACGCCTCCTGGGGTGGGTCGCCGTGCCACGCGAGGAGGACCGTCCCGCTGCCGTCGAGCCGGACCGCGCCGAACCGCTCGTCGTCCGTCAGGAGCCCGCCCAGGAGCGATGCGGCGCCGGTGGGCCCCGGGAGCCGTTCGGCGACCGTCGACCCGTCCGGGCGGGGCGGGCCCACGAGGAGGTCGCGTGATCTCGGGCTCGCGGCGTCCACGGACCCGTCCGAGCGGAGCGGGACCTCGCTCGGGCCGGTCTCCTCCGGCACGACGATCGTCAGGGTCGCCTCCCCGAGCGGCGTCTCCTGCGGCACGGGCGCCGCCGTGCACCCGCCCACCACCACACCGACGGCCACCAGGCCCGCGATCCCCCGCCTCATCACGCATCCCCCCTCGCGCGCACCCTAGCGAAGGCCCACGGCCCGGCGGAGGGGCGTCCGGGCGCCGTCGAGCCCCCGGCGCCGGGCCGCGGCACCGTCGGAGCCCCGCGGCCCGTCAGGGTGCGAGCACCACGGCCGTCCCGTACGCCACGATCTCCTGGTAGCCGTTGCCGACCTCGTCGCTGTCGTAGCGCATCGCGAGGATCGCGTTGGCCCCCTGCGCGGTGGCCTCCTCGACCATGCGGGCGACGGCCTCGTCGCGCGACTGCTGGAGCTGCTTGGTGAGCCCCTTGAGCTCGCCGCCGACGATCGACTTGAGCCCTGCGCCGATCTGGGCCCCGACGTTGCGCGACCGGACGGTCAGTCCGGTCACCTCGCCGACGACCTGCTGCACGGTCCGGCCCGGGACATCGTTCATGGTGGAGACCAGCACGGTACGTCCTCCTCACGGCCACGCACCGTGCGCGGCCACTCCTCACGGTAGGAGGACCTCGAGGCCCGCGCCCGGCGTGCACGTCCCCGGCGACGTCGGACCGCCCCGCGGCCGGGCAGGATGGAACGGTTCGTCCCACCCGGGCGCCTCGCCGGGTGCTCGACCACGAGCGGGCGTTGAATGAGAGCCATGACAGCCTCGGACACCCCTCTCGTCCCCGCGACTGCCGACCCGACGCCCTGGGCGCTCCCGCCGCAGGCCGTGCTCGCCGTGGTCGGGTCGAGCGACGCCGGCCTCACGGCCGAGCAGGCGCGGACCCGGCTCGCCGAGGTCGGCCCCAACCGGTTGGCCCCGGCCGCGCGCACCCCGTGGTGGCGTCGCGTGCTCTCCCAGTTCGACGACGTCCTCATCTACATCCTGCTCGTGTCCGCGGTCCTCAAGGCGATCGTGGGCGACTGGATCGACTTCACCGTGATCCTCGCGGTCGCGGTCATCAACGCGGCGATCGGGCTGATCCAGGAGGGGCGCGCCGAGAAGGCCCTCGACGGCATCCGGGGCATGCTCTCGGTCCACGCCCAGGTCCGCCGCGACGGCGCGTGGGCTCAGGTCGACGCCGACGACCTCGTGCCCGGCGACGTCGTGCGGGTGCGCTCGGGCGACCGCGTGCCCGCCGACCTGCGCCTGCTCACGGGCGTCAACCTCCGGGTCGACGAGTCGGCCCTCACGGGCGAGTCCGTGCCCGCGTCCAAGTCGGTCGACGCGGTGCCCGCCGAGGCCGGCGTGGGCGACCGGTCGAGCATGCTGTTCTCGGGCACGCTCGTCTCCGCCGGCACCGGGACGGGGGTCGTCGTCGCGACGGGCGAGACGACCGAGATCGGCCGCATCCAGACCCTCATCTCCGAGGTCCACTCGCTCGAGACCCCGCTGTCGCGCACGCTCGACGCGTTCGGGAAGAAGCTCGCGGTCCTCATCCTCGTCATGGCCGTGGTCATGGTCGTGATCGGGCGCGTGTTCCACGGGTTCGAGACCCCCGAGCTCGTGTCCGCGGCGATCGGGTTCGCGGTCGCGGCCGTCCCCGAGGGCCTGCCGGCCCTCGTGACGATCACGCTCGCCCTGGGTGTGCAGCAGATGGCCCGACGACGGGCGATCACGCGTCGCCTGCCCGCCGTCGAGACGCTCGGCTCGGTGACCACGATCTGCTCGGACAAGACCGGGACGCTGACCAGGAACGAGATGACGGCCCGCGCCGTGCGCACCGCCGGGCACGAGTACGCGGTGACCGGGATCGGCTACGCCCCGGACGGCGACGTCAGCCTCGACGGGTCCCCCGCGCTGCTGCCCGAGCACCCCGACCTGCGGCGCCTGACCGAGGTGATGATGCTGTGCAACGACGCGCGCATCGTCCACGAGCCCGCCGGGGAGGGCGACGGCTGGCGCCTGGTGGGCGAACCGACCGAGGGCGCGCTGCGGACCCTGGGCCTCAAGGCGGGCCTGGACCCGGCCGGGTGGCGGCGCGTCGCGCTCGTCCCGTTCGAGTCCGAGAACAAGTACATGGCGACCCTCACCGAGGACCCCGAGGGAGGCCTCCACGTGCTCGTCAAGGGGGCACCCGACCGGGTGCTCGACCGTTGCTCGACCCAGACCGGGCCCGACGGGCGTCCCGACCCGCTCGACCGTGACTTCTGGTCGGCCCAGATCGACGAGATCGGCGCGCAGGGCCTGCGCGTGCTGGCCGCGGCCCGGGCGTCGGCAGCACCGGGGAGCACGGACCTGGCGCCGGAGGACGTGGACGCCGGCCTCGAGCTGGTCGGCCTGGTCGGGATCGTCGACCCTCCTCGCCCCGAGGCCGTCGAGGCCATCGCGCAGTGCCAGGACGCCGGGATCACGGTCAAGATGATCACGGGCGACCACTCGGGCACCGCGCTCGCGATCGCACGGGAGATGGGCATCGTCCGTGACGGTGCCGGGCAGGCCGGGGCCACCGAGCACACGGCCGCGGCCACCAAGGTCCTCACGGGCGCCGAGCTCGAGGCCATGAGCACCGAGGAGCTGCGCGCGGTCGTCGAGGACGTCGACGTCTACGCGCGCACGAGCCCCGAGCACAAGATCAGGATCGTGTCGGCGCTCCAGTCCCACGGGCAGGTCGTGGCGATGACGGGGGACGGCGTGAACGACGCCCCGGCGCTGACGCAGGCCGACGTGGGCGTCGCGATGGGGATCAAGGGGACCGAGGCGACCAAGGAGGCCGCCGAGGTCGTCCTCGCCGACGACAACTTCGCCACGATCGAGCGTGCGGTCGAGGAGGGGCGACGGATCTACGACAACCTGCGCAAGTCGGTGCTGTTCCTGCTGCCGACCAACGGCGCGCAGTCGCTCGTGATCCTGGTCGCGGTGCTGCTCGGGTGGGCGCTGCCCCTCCAGCCGGTGCAGGTGCTGTGGATCAACATGGTCACGGCCGTGACGCTGTCGCTCGCCCTGGCCAACGAGCGCGCCGAGCCCGACATCATGTCCCGCGCTCCCCGTGACGCCAAGGCATCGATCCTCACCGCGGCGTACCTGCGTCGCATCCTGCTGGTCTCGGTCCTCATCGGCGGCGCGACCATGGCGGTGTACTTCATCGAGCGCGACCAGGGCATGGGCGTGGCCGAGGCGCAGACGACGGCCGTGACGATGCTCGCCCTCGGCCAGCTCGCGTACCTGTTCAACTGCCGGTTCCTGGACCGTTCGTCGATCACGCCCGCGGTGCTCCAGGGCAACCGGGCGATCTGGTACTCGGCCGGCTCGCTGCTCGCCCTCCAGGCAGTCTTCGTCTACGCACCCTTCATGCACTCGTGGTTCGGCTCCGCGCCGATCGGGCCGCGCGAGTGGGGCATCACGCTCTTGCTCGCGATCGTGGTCTTCCTGCTCGTCGAGGCGGCCAAGGCGCTCGGTCGGGCCCGCCAGCGCTGAGGCCCGGCGCGCCGTCGGGCACGCCGCTCCAGGAGCGACGTGCCCGACGGACGCGAGCGAGGGCAGGTGTCAGTCGATGCCGCTGCCTGCGGGACGGAAGACGATCGAGGACGCGCGGTCGTTCATCGACCCGAGCGTCGCGCAGAAGGGGACGCAGTTCGTCGAGGCGCCCTTGACGTAGTTCTCGAGGTCGTAGAGGGTCGCCCAGCACTCGGCGTACGCGTTCAACGAGCTGATGTTGTTGTTCATCAGGTAGGGCGACAGCTTGGGGAACCCGTACGTGTTGCCCGTCATGCAGCCGTAGCCGCCGTTGCTCCAGAAGACCTTGTTGCCCCCGGTGTGGTTGGCGCCCTTGTACGCGACACCCAGCATCATGGTCGTACCCGGCGCGGCGGCCCTCGCGTCCGGACCGGCCGAGCGGGACTGTGCCTGGGCGGCCTGGTCCTGGGCGAAGGCACGCAGGGCCGCGGGCTCCCCTGCCTCGACGGCGGGGTCGGTCACGGGCACGCCCGTGGCGGACTCGATGGCCTCGCCGAACGTGTCGAAGCACTGGACGGTGGGCGCGGGTGTGAAGGCGACGTCCTGGCCCGCGGGGGTGGGCTGGGCGATGACCGAACAGACCTCATCCTCAGCACTGAACGACTTCGAGGTGAGGTCGGGGCCCTCGGGGCCGTCGGCGAGCGCGGGCGTCGCGCTCAACACCCCGGCGACGAGGATCGCCGCGGAGACGGCTGCGATGCGGGTCGTACGACGTGACATGTGGTGCTCCTTCACAGCGTGGGCCGGGTCGACCGCTGCCCGCGGACGACGTCGACACGTGGGTGAGGACCGTCTGCGAAACCCCGGTGTTCCGCGCCCCCGGACCGATCGTAAGGTGCGGAGCACGTCCTGTCCTGGTTTGTCCCGGCTGCCTCGGTCCGGGGCCCCTGACCGGTCGGTCCTGGTTCGGTGACGTTCGCGCAGCGCGCGGGCGTCGGACTTCACCTATAGCGTGCAGGCACGGTCGTCTGCACACAGCCGTCGGCGACCACCACGGGGGAACCACCACGCACCTTCAACGCCACCGGTCCGTACCGGGGAAATGAGTGTCGATGAAGCACCGTTCGTTGTTAGCTGCTCTCTCAGGACTGGCGGTGGTCGCAGCATCGACGCTGCCCGCCGCGTCCTTGCCGTCCGATCCCGCCGGCCCGTCCGGCCCCGACCTCACGTCGAAGTCCGCCAGCTCGTTGTCCCCCACGGAGAGCGAGGCGGGCAAGGTCGCCCCCTCGCTCGCCGACTCCTCGGGGACCGTGACCGCGTTCGTCCAGCTCGACACCCCGTCCGGTGCGGACCTCGCTGACCAGGGCGCGAGCCCGGCGCAGGTCGAGGACAACCAGGCCGTCGTCGAGCGCCTCGCGGACACCGTCGTCCCCGCGCAGACGAACGCCCGCAGTGCTCGCGCCGCGGGCGCGCCCCAGCAGCTGTCGGTCACGAGCAAGCTCGTCCCTGGCGTCGTCGTGACGGGTGACGCCGAGCAGGTGCGGGCCCTGGCCGCCGACGACAAGGTCGTCACGGTCTACCGCATCATCCCCAAGACACCCTCGAACAAGGGCACCGACGCGTTCACCCGCGCCCTCGAGGCCTGGCAGAGCACGGGCTACACGGGACAGGGCGTCCGGATCGGGATCATCGACACGGGCATCGACTACACGCACGCCGGCTTCGGCGGTCCGGGCACGCAGGCCGCGTACGACGAGGCCTACGGCGTCAAGGGTCAGGGCCCCGTCCCCGCGGGGACGTTCGACGACGCCAAGTACCTCGGCGGGTACGACTTCGCGGGGTACGACTACGACGCGTCGGGCACCGTGCCGGGCACGTCGCTGATCCCGACGCCGGACGAGAACCCGATCGACTCGCTCGACTCGATCGGCTCGGGTCACGGCTCGCACGTCGCGGGCACGACGGGCGGCTACGGAGTCCTGGCCGACGGGACGACGTTCGACGGCGACTACACGACCCTCACGGACATCTCCGACTGGACGGTCGGGCCGGGCTCGGCACCCGAGTCGGGCCTGTACGCGCTCAAGGTCTTCGGTGACCTGGGCGGCTCGACGAACGTCGTGGTCGACGCGCTCGAGTTCGCGGCCGACCCCGACGGTGACGGCGACCTGTCCGACCGTCTCGACATCGTCAACCTGTCGCTCGGCTCGGACAACAGCCCGGCCGACGACCCGGAGAACCTGTTCATCGACCAGCTCTCGCGGCTGGGCACGCTCGCGGTCGTCGCGTCGGGCAACGCGGGCGACGTGACCGACGTCGGTGGCTCGCCCGGCAACGCACGCACCTCTCTCACGGTCGCGAACTCGGTGGGCAACACCCAGACGTTCGACGGCGTCGAGGTCACGGCCCCTGCGGGCGTCGCGGGCTCCTACCCCGCGCAGAACTCGCAGAGCTACACGGGTTCGGTCGACGTGACCGCGGAGGTCGCGTTCCTGGGCGCCACGGTCAGCGGGTGCACGCCCCTGACCCCGGCCCAGGCCGCCGCCACGGCGGGCAAGATCGCGTTCCTCTACTGGGACGACAACGACGCCACGCGGGCGTGCGGGAGCGCGGCGCGCTTCAACAACGCTCAGGCCGCGGGCGCGGTCGGCGTCCTGCTGTCGTCCGAGCTCGAGGTCTTCGCGGCCGGGATCGCGGGCAACGCGGGCATCCCGGGCGCGCAGCTCACGGGCCCGAGCCACGACGCGCTGCGTCCGGCGATCGAGGCGGGCGGCGTCGTCCTGACGCTCGGCCCGTCGCTCGCGAACTCGTCGTTCGTCGAGATCCCCGCGATCGGGGACACGCTCAACGCGGGGTCGTCGCGCGGGGTGCACGGCTCGCTGGGCGTCGTGAAGCCCGACGTCGCCGCACCGGGCACGGGGATCTCCTCCGTGGCCTCGGGCCGTCTCACGCAGCCCGGCATCAAGTCGGGCACGTCCATGGCCACCCCGCACGTCGCGGGCATCGCGGCGCTCGTCAAGGAGGCCCACCCGGGCTGGAGCGCGCAGCAGGTCAAGACGGCCGTCATGAACACGGCCTCGCACGACGTGTGGACGGGCCAGGGCGGCACGGGCACGGCGTACGGCCCCGAGCGGGTCGGGTCCGGTCGCGTGGACGCGGTCGACGCGGTGAAGAACTCGACCCTCGCGTTCTCGGCGCAGGACAAGGAGCTCGTCTCGGTGTCGTACGGGCTCGTGCCCGTGGCGGACAAGACCGTCAAGGAGCGCCGCACGGTCGACGTGCAGAACACGGGTTCGCAGGCCGTGAAGTACGCGGCGGCGTTCACGACGTCGAGCACCGCGGGGGGCGCGACCGTCACGGTCTCGCCCGCGAACCTCACGATCCCCGCGGGGCAGACCCGGACGGTCACGCTGACCCTGACGGCCGACCCGGCGACGCTCGCGAAGCAGCTCGACCCGACGTCGGCCGAGACCACCTCGGGCGTGCCGCGCGACTTCGTCGGCATGCTCACGGGTCGCCTGGTCCTGACGCCGGAGTCGGGCAGCGAGCTGCGCGTCCCGGTCCAGGCCGCGCCGAAGCTCGTGAGCGACCTGACGGGCAAGGACGTCACGTTCCTGAACCAGGACACGTCGGCCGAGCTCGACCTCGACGGACGCGGCGTGGCCTCGGGCGGCTGGACGTCTCTCGTGGCGCCGTTCGAGCTCAAGGCGACGAGCCCGCGGCTCGAGGCGGACGCTGCCGAGGGCTCGTCGGCCTCGGCGGTCGCGTCGGGCGACATCCGCGCGGTCGGCTTCACGTCGAGCGCACCGCAGTACGCGGCCGCGGGCGACGAGCCGGGCGACGGCCGGATCGGCATCGGCGTGGCCATGGACGGCGACTGGGCCTCGCTCGGCGCGGTCATGTTCCCGTCGGTCGAGACCGACGTGGACGGCGACGGATCGGCCGAGTTCGAGACCGTGGTCCGCAAGTACAACGAGTCGGACCTGACCCTGGCGACCACGTACACGCTCAAGGACTGGACCGGTCCCGACGGCGAGGAGTACGGGGCGGGCGAGGGCGTGCTGCTCGAGCCGGTCAACTCGGTCTGGGCGGACGTCGACACGTCGGTCTTCGACAGCAACGTGCTCGTGGTGCCGGTCGCGATCGGCGAGCTCGGCATCGAGCCGGGCACGGTGCCCTCGTTCACGGTCGCGACGTACTCGTACTACGGGACGCAGCCCGACCAGTCGATCGACCGGGTGGGCCCGTTCACGGGCGACCCGTACGACCCCGCGTACTGGTTCAGCGGTGGTGGTCAGCTCCTGTTCGTGGGCGCCGACGACGCCCCGGTCACGGTCAACCGGTCCGCTGCCGCGGCCGAGGCCGGGACGGGCGAGCTGCTCCTGCTGCACCTGCACAACGCGAGCGCGGGCAAGCGCTGGCAGACGGTCGGGGTGTCGAACCTGGACGCGTCGGTCGAGCTCACGGTCACGGCGCAGTCGCGCTGCGTCGCGGGCAAGGCCCAGGTCGCGGTCCGGGCGGTGAACGACGGCGACGTGAAGGCCGACGTCGTGGTCGAGACACCGTTCGGTACCAAGACGTTCAAGAACGTCGCGCCGGGCAAGTCGGCCTCGCAGTCGTTCAGCTCGCGGGCGACCGCGATCGACGCCGGTGCGGCGACGGTCACGGGTACCGCGGTCGTCGAGGGCGTCACGGTCACGACGCCCTATGAAGCCGGGTACGAGGCGATCAGCTGCGGCTGACGCCTCGACCAGCCGGGCCTCGTCAGGGCGGGAGCGTGCATGGGGCCGCTCCCGTCCTGACCGGGGACGCGTCAGCACCCGGTGAACGGGACGACGAAGGGCGCGACCCCCGGGGCGCGCCCGTCTGGC
>NZ_JBBCXG010000007.1:0-314895 GCF_037145535.1 Oerskovia sp. USHLN155 | reverse complement strand
GGATGGATGTACAACGACCGCTTGCCCTCATAGATGCAGTCCACCGGACACTCCTCGATGCACGCCTTGTCCTTCACGTCCACACAAGGCTGAGCAATCACGTACGTCACGGCGGAGGTTCCTTTTCGTCGGGGCCGGAGGGCTTCACCGGCTGCCTCCAGGCTATCGCTCCGGCGGGGCACGGGAACCCTGCTTCTCACCTGGCAATACGGCGACATCTCGCGGTTGACAGGCGGTCGAGGCCCTCGCGGCCCGCGCGGCGCCGGGCCTACAGGAGCCGTCGCGCGGCGGCCCAGCGCGTGAGCTCGTGCCGCGACGAGAGCTGGAGCTTGCGGAGGACCGAGGACACGTGGGTCTCGACCGTCTTGACGGAGATGAAGAGCTCCGAGGCGACCTCGCGATACGCGTAGCCGCGGGCGATGAGGCGCATGACCTCCTGCTCTCGGGCCGAGAGCCGGTCGAGCTCGTCGTCGGCCACGGCCACGTCCGCCTGGCCGGTCCCGAAGGCGTCGAGCACGAAGCCCGCGAGGCGCGGCGAGAAGACGGCGTCACCGCTCGCGACCTGCACCACTGCCCCCGCCAGGTCGGGTCCGGAGATCGCCTTGGTCACGTAGCCCCGGGCACCCGCGCGGATCACCGCCACGACGTCCTCGGCCGCGTCGGACACGGACAGCGCGAGGAACCGTGTGGACCCCAGAAGGTCCGAGCACCGCGTGATGACCTCTGCCCCACCGCCTCCGTTGCCTCCCGGCAGGTGCACGTCGAGCAGCACGACCGGTGGGCGCAGGGTGCGGATCGCCTCGACCGCGCCGTCGACGCTGTCGGCCTCCCCGACGATGTCGACCCGTCCGTCCAGGCTGGCCCGCACTCCCGCCCGGAACATGTGGTGGTCGTCGACGAGGACGACCGGGACCGGCGCCCCCGGGAGCGAGCTCTGCGCGGGGCTGGGGATGGTGGTCACGTTCGCTCCTGGGTCGTTCGGGCGGGCTGTCCGGGGCGCGGCACGGGGACCGGCTCCGGGCCCTGCGCGGTCCGCGGCGACGGCCTCTCGGGCCCGGCCGGCGTCGCACCCGCGTCGGGCTCCACGGGCATCCTAGGTCCGGACGTCGTTCCCTCCGCAGTCTCGGCGGCTGGCGGGGCTGCGCTCTCGGCGGCTCGGTGCACCTTGAGCCGTACCTCGGTGCCCCAGCCCGGCCGCGAGACGACCTCGGCGCTCCCGCCCTTGCGCGTGACGCGGCCGATGATCGACTCCCGCACCCCGAAGCGGTCCTGGGCGATGTCCTTCATCTCGAACCCGTCCCCGCGGTCACGGACGAACACCTCGACGGCGTCGTCCGAGACCTCGAGGTAGACCGAGACGGGCGGTCGTCCGTGGGCCACGGCGTTGACGAGCGCCTCACGCGTGGCCTGGAGGAGGGCGGTCGTCTCGTCGGACGGGACGCAGTCCCCCACGACGACGACGTCGACGACCACGGCCGCCGTCCCCGCCGAGCCGCCGTCCCCGACGGTTCCCGCCGCGCTGACCCCGGCCGCCGCCGCGGCCCCCGCCGCGAGCCGCCAGCTCTGCCGGTCCTCGACCTCTCCGACGAGCGTCCGGAGCTCTGCCGCAAGCGATGTACCAGGAGCAGGCCGGTCGTTGTACAACCACTCCCGGAGCTCACGTTCCTGCGCACGCGCGAGCCGCGCGACCGTGTCGGCGTCGGCCGCGCTCGACCGGATGAGGGCGAGGGTCTGGAGGACCGAGTCGTGCAGGTGGGCCGCGATGTCGGCCCGCTCGGCCTCCCGGGCACGGGCGGCCCTCTCGTCGCCCAGCTCACGCACGAGGCGCAGCCACCACGGCGCGAGCACGATCGCCGCGCCCGCGAGGACCGCCACCGACGCGACCGTCGCCCGGACCATGTCCGAGGCCGTGGAGTCCTGCCCCACCAGGAGCAGCACCCCCACGAGCACCAGGAAGAGGCCGCCCGCGAGCCGCACCACCCCGGCCGGGGTGCGTCCTCCCGCCCTCGACAGCCACCGACCCCGCTGCGCGGCGTCGAGCTGGGACCAGGCCAGCGCCGTGCCGGCGAGCGCGATGAGGACGGGCAGGACCCAGGAGACCTCGATGTTCACGCCGGCTCGCGACGCCAGGAGCACCGCCGCCCCGCTCAGCAGGACCACACCGATCGCGACGTCGCGCACCGGCAGCTTGCGCACCCGGCCCTGGAGCCGCGGAGCGATGCGGCGCAGCGACGCGGGACGCTCCTCGTCGGCCACCTGCGCCGGGTCGCCCGCGGGGACCGTGACCCAGAGGAAGACGTACAGCACGATGCCTGCGCCGCCCGCGAGCGCCATCAGCGCGAGCACGAGGCGTACCGCGCCCACCGGAAGGTCGAGGTGCAGCGAGAGGCCACGGCACACGCCACCGACCCAGCGCCCCTGCTCGGGGCGCCGGAGGGGAAGTCTCCTGGCTGGTCGCTCTGTCGGTGTCACTCTCTGATGGTCACACGCCCGGACCGCTCCACCGGCCGGAACGCCCCGTTCGTCCGCTCCCGAGGCGAAAGTTCAGGGTCGACCGTCCGGAGGATCAGGGTCGGATCAGGGGATCACCCGATACCCCTGGGACCGCCTCCCGGGCCAGGCTTGAGCCATGAGCACCGAGGACACCTCCCCAGAACCCCCGGCCGGGAGCTCCGCACCGACCGGAGCGCCCCAGCAGCACGCCGGGCCTCCCTCCGCGACGAGCACACCGGGCGGCCCCGGCCAGCCCGTGCCCGGACAGCCGGGGGCCCCCGGCGGCACGCCGAACCAGCCGCCCGGCCCGTCGAGCGCCCAGCCGGACGGCCAGTCCAGCGGCATGGACGGCTTCTTCGACACCGTGCGGCGCATCGGCATCTCCCGGTCCGAGGACCGCTGGGTCGGGGGCGTCGCGGGCGGCGTCGCCGACCGGTTCGGGATCGACCCCCTGATCGTGCGCGGCATCCTCGTCGTCTCGGTGTTCCTCACCGGCGCCGGCCTCGTCCTGTACGGGCTCGCGTGGGCCCTACTCCCCGAGTCCCGCGACGGGCGCATCCACCTCCAGCAGGCGATCCGCGGCGACTTCGACGTGGCCATGCTCGGTGCTGCGGCCACCACGATCGTCGGCCTGAGCTGGAACAACGGCTGGCTCTCCTGGTGGCACTTCGCCGGGCTCGAGTGGCTCAACGGCCTGCTGTGGACTGCGGCCGTGATCGTCGTGATCGTCCTGGTCGTCAACCGGCGCAGCGACTACCGCAGGTACGCGGCGAACCGGGCGAGCGCTCAGAATGCCCAGCACCCGGGTGGCCCCGTGCCGCCGAGGCAGCCCTACCCCGCGCAGCCCTTCACCGGCGCCCCCGGCCAGCAGGGCCAGCCCCCGCAGGGCTGGCAGCAGCCGCGCCCGCCGTACGGAGCACCTGCCCCCGGCCCCCAGCCCGCACCCGCTGCGGCGTACCCTGCGACCCCCGCGGCGCCGTCGGGCCCCGTGTACACCGCCTCCGCGCCGGTGCCGCCGCAGGGCTACCCGGCCCAGCGACCGGTCCCGCCCCAGGCCTACGCGGCCCAGCAGGCCGCCGCGCAGCAGGCAGCCCGCGCCCACGACCACGCCCGTCGCCGCGCCGAGCGCGAGACCGAGCGCCAGCGTCGCGCCGAGGAACAGCGTGCCCGCGCGGCCCGGCGTCCGCGAGGCCCCGGGACGGCGGTCGTGGGGATCACCCTCGGCGTGAGCCTCCTGGGCGCCGCGGTCCTCATGCTCCTCGAGCGTCGCGCCGTGATCGACGTGCCGTTCTTCTACACCTGGATCGGCGCGACGATCGTCCTGCTCGGGCTCGGCGTCATCGTCTCCGGCCTGCGCGGCCGGACGAGCGGCGCCCTGGGAGGCCTCGCGATCGTCGCGACCATCGTCGCGCTGCCGATCGCCGGCCTGAACAGCGTCGAGCGCTTCGACGCCGACCTCACGGCCCGCGTCTCCGACGCCACGTACACCGTGACCTCGGTCCAGGACGCCGAGAACGGCTTCGCCTTCACGTTCGGCAACCCGGTGGTCGACCTCAGCCAGCTCGACCTGAGCACCGTCGGGGAGGACCCGGTCGTCGTCCCGATCGACCTGAGCGCCGGGGACCTCACCGTGATCGTCCCCGCCGGCACCCCCGTCGAGGCCGAGGTCCGCGTCCTCGCCGGCAACGCGACCTGGACGGTCGACGGCGAGCGCCGCTCCATCAACGGCGTCAACACCCGCCCGCACACCTTCGTCACCGACTCCGTCTCCGACGGCGCCGGCCCCGTGCTCCTGCTCGAGGTCGACGTCTCCGCCGGCGACGTGACCATCCGGGAGGAATCATGACCACCGAGAAGAACCCCTACGAGTCCGACGACGCGCGCGAGACCCAGGCCCTCCCGCCGGTCGACCCCACGATCGAGATGCCCGTCACGCCGGGCGAGGCCACCGAGGACGGGCGCTACGAGGAGGACGCCGACGACGCGGCCCCCGGGGAGGGCGAGTCGCCCGAGGACACCGACGAGACGCTTCCCGAGACCGACGCCGCGACGTCGGCGGGTGACGACCCCGACGCGACGCAGATCATCGAGGCCGGCCCTGCGCAGGACGGCCTGGCGCACGAGGACGACCTCGCGGACGAGATCTTCCGGGGCGAGCCGACCCAGGCGCTGCCGGTCGCTGACCCCACGCTCGTCCTGCCGGTCGCTCCCCCGGCCCAGGCTCTGCCCACCCAGGCCTTGCCCACCGGCACGCTGCCGGCCGGCGAGCCCGCCCCGACGCACACGCAGGCATACCCGGTGCAGGACGCGCCGGTCGACCCCGAGCCGGTCTCGGTCTCGGCCCCGTCGCCGACTCCCGCACCGGCTCCCGCACCGACCCCCGCGGTCGACCCCGCCGCGCAGTGGAACGCCACCGCGCAGCAGAGGGCTCAGGCGCCGACCGACCCCGCTCTGGGCGACGACCCGCGCAATCGCGGGCTGCGGGTCGGGACGGTCGTGTGGGGGTTCGTCATCGTGGCCGTCGGGGCCGGCATCCTCGCGCTGGCTCTCGGCGCGACGTACGACCTCGACCTCGCGCTCATCGCCCTGCTGAGCGTCGCGGGCCTGGTGCTCGTGGTGAGCTCGATCGTGTCGAGCAGCCGCCGCAGCGCCCGCGAGCGCGCCCGGCGCTGAGCCCGGCACGCCGGTGCAGACGTGGTGACCCCGCCGGCGGCGCCCGGGTCCGGGGCCCCGGTGCGCCGCCGTCGTGCGCCTGGATCAGTACCTCAGCGCGGGGGCGGGTCCCCGGCGGGGGGCGTGGCCGGAGGCGTGTCCGTCCCGGTGGGCGGGACGCCCGGGCTCTTGGGCTCCACGAGCGGGTCGGTGTGCGTCGTCGGGACGCCCGGGCTCTTGGGCTCCTCGACGGGGGCCGCGTGGGTGGACGTGCGGGTCGGCGGCGTGACCGGCGGGGTCGTGGGAGCCGGAGTCACCGGTGCGGGCGTGACCGGCGCCGCGGGCGCGGCGTGGGCCGGGGTGTGCGTCGCCGGGACCGGGGCCGCCGACAGGTTGCCGTCCGAGGAGTACCCGCCTGCGGTCTCGACCGCGACGGCCGGACCGCTCGCGATCCGCCGGAGCGCGATCCCGATGAGGATGAACAGGATGCCCAGGCCGATGACCAGGGCCGCGACGCCGTAGGCGACGACCGAGGTGAACAGCGACGCGCGCAGGAACGAGGCGTTCATGACCGTGGCCCGGCGCTCGTCGTCCTGCGGGAGCTCGGCGTAGGTCTGGCCGTCGCTGATCTCGAGCGCGTGCTTGTTGATGACCTCCGCCTGGGCGTAGGCGGTGAGCGGACCGTTGACGTGGCGTCCCGCGAGGAAGTCCGCGTCGTCCGACACCGTGATGTCCTCGGCGGACAGCTGCGAGGTGACGACTCCCCACGTGACGCCGCCCGCGATGATCATGACGATCCCGGCGATGACGGTGAGGATCCCGATGACCCCTACGCCCTTCGCCGGCCGAACCGTGACAGTGCTGGACATTGCGATATCCCTCCCCGAGCCGATTCTTTGATGTCAACGTAGCGACGATTCGTCGTTTCCGCCGGACGAACGGTCCGATCACTCCCGAACCAGACCAGCCGGGCACGGGCCGTGGACGCGTCGATGGGACAATCCAGGGGTGAGGATCACCCATGTGACGGACTGCTACCTGCCGCTGCTCGGCGGCATCGAGACCCAGGTGAGCCGCCTCGCGGCCCAGCAGGCCGCGGCCGGCCACCACGTCGAGGTGGTCACCACGACGCCCGCGTCGCGCGGCGAGCACGGCGTGAGCCGCGAGGTGCACGACGGCGTCACGATCCACCGCGTCGCGGCCCGGGTCCCCGGTGGGTACCCCGTGCACCCGCGTGCCGCCCACCACGTGACGCGCATCCTGCGGGACGCGCGACCCGACGTCGTGCACCTGCACATGGGCGTCCTGACGCCGTCGGTGCAGGCGTCGCTCAAGCCCGTCGCCCGACTGGGCCTGCCCGCTGTCCTGACCGTGCACAGCGTGTGGGGCTCGGCCGAACCGTGGTTCGCCGCGCTCGACCGCCTGACGCACTGGTCGAGGCTGCCGATCCTGCTGTCGGCCGTGAGCGAGCTGACCGCCGCCCCGCTGCGCCGCATCGCCGGACCCGACGTGCCCGTCGAGATCCTGCACAACGGGCTCGACCTCGACGAGTGGGCCGTGCCGCGCGTCGAACGGGACGCTCGCGGCGAGGGCAAGGCCGTGCACGTCGTCGCCGCGACACGGTTCGCGCCCCGCAAGCGGGTCCTGCCCCTGCTCGAGTCGATCCGTCAGGCCCTCGAGCGGCTCCCGCACGACGCGCTGTTCGCGACGATCGCGGGCGAGGGACCCGAGCTCGACGCGGCCAGACGCTTCGTCAAGGAGCACGGCCTCTCGACGACCGTGAGCCTCCCGGGACGCCTGGGCGCGCACGAGCTCAAGCGGCTCTACTCGCGCGCCGACGTGTTCCTCGCCCCGGCGATCCAGGAGTCGTTCGGGATCGCGGCGCTCGAGGCGCAGGCCGCGGGCCTGGCCGTGGTGACGCGGGCGGAGTCCGGGGTGGCGGAACGGCTGACGGACGGGGTCGACGGGCTGCTCGCCGACGACGACGACGCGATGACCGACCAGATCGTGCGGCTCGTGACGCAGGACGGCCTGCTCGACCGCATCGTCGCGCACAACCGCGAGGTCCGGCCGTCGAGCGGGTGGCCGAGCGTGCTCGCGGACGTCGAGAAGGCGTACGCGAAGGCGGCGGCGTACCGCGAGGAGCGGGCGGCGCTCGGAAAGAGCTAGGGCGCAGGCTGCGGTGCCCGGCTCGGCCGGACCTCCGACGCTCGTGCGCAGCCGTTCGACGAGGCGGGAGGAGCCCCGACCCGAGGCGCGCGCCGCCGTCGGGCCTGCGGGTGCGGCCCGACCCCGCACCACCCCGGACGCCGAAGGGCCGGCCCCCGCAGATCGCTCTGCGGGGGCCGGCCCTTCGTGGCTCAGCGGGAGGTCACTCCCACTCGATGGTGCCCGGCGGCTTGCTCGTCACGTCGAGCACGACGCGGTTGACGTCCTTGACCTCGTTCGTGATGCGCGTCGAGATGATCGCGAGGACGTCGTACGGCAGACGGGTCCAGTCCGCGGTCATGGCGTCCTCGGAGGACACGGGGCGCAGCACGATCGGGTGACCGTAGGTGCGGCCGTCGCCCTGGACGCCGACCGAGCGGACGTCGGCCAGGAGCACCACGGGGCACTGCCAGATCTCGTCGTCCAGCCCGGCCTTCGTGAGCTCCTCGCGCGCGATCGCGTCGGCCGCGCGCAGGATCTCCAGGCGCTCGGCCGTGATCTCGCCGACGATGCGGATGCCGAGCCCGGGACCGGGGAACGGCTGACGGGCCACGATGACCTCGGGCACGCCGAGCTCGCGGCCCACGGCGCGCACCTCGTCCTTGAACAGGGCCCGCAGCGGCTCGACGAGCGAGAACTGCAGGTCGTCGGGCAGGCCGCCCACGTTGTGGTGGCTCTTGATGTTCGCGGTGCCCTCGCCGCCGCCGGACTCGACGACGTCCGGGTACAGGGTGCCCTGCACGAGGAACTTGACCTCACCACCGTGCTCGCCCGCGTCCGCGACGATGTCGCGCGCCGCTTGCTCGAACGCGCGGATGAACTCGCGGCCGATGATCTTGCGCTTGGTCTCGGGGTCCGAGTGACCTGCGAGCGCGGCGAGGAAGCGCTGCTTCTCGTCCATGACGACGAGCTTGACGCCCGTGGCGGCGACGAAGTCGCGCTCGACCTGCTCGACCTCGCCCGCACGCAGCAGGCCGTGGTCGACGAACACGCACGTGAGCTGGTCGCCCACGGCCTGCTGGACGAGGGCTGCGGCGACCGAGGAGTCGACGCCGCCGGACAGGCCGCAGATGACGCGGGAGTCCCCGACCTGCTCGCGGATGAGCGCGATCTGGTCGGCGATGACGTTGCCCGGCGTCCAGTCGCCGGCAAGGCCGGCACCCTGGTAGAGGAAGTTCTCGAGGGCCTTCTGGCCCAGCGGGGAGTGCTTGACCTCGGGGTGCCACTGCACGCCGTAGAGGCGACGCCCGGTGTCCTCGAACGCTGCGACCGGCGAGCCTGCCGAGGTCGCGAGGACCTCGAAGCCCTCGGGGGCCGCGTGCACGGCGTCGCCGTGGCTCATCCAGGCGGTCTGCTGGTCGGGCGAGCCCGCGAGCAGCGCGCCGGCCTGGCAGACCTCGACGGCCGTGCCGCCGTACTCGCTGAGGCCGGTCTGCGCGACCGTCCCGCCGAGCGCCTTGGCCATGGCCTGGAAGCCGTAGCAGATGCCCAGGACGGGCACGCCGGCCTCGAACAGCGCGGGGTCCACGAAGGGCGCGCCCTGCGCGTACACGGACGACGGACCGCCGGACAGGATGATCGCTGCCGGGTCCTTGGCGAGCATCTGCTCGACGGTGAAGGTGTGAGGGACGATCTCCGAGTACACCTTGGCCTCACGCACGCGACGCGCGATCAGCTGGGCGTACTGTGCGCCGAAGTCGACGACCAATACGGGCCGGGGGGCTGAGGGGGTGGGTGTCACCAGCCCAGGATAGTTGGCTCGGCGCCGATCCCCGGCATCGGTCCACGACGTGCGACGGGGATCACTGCGCGCGTCAGGCGGGCAGCCGCTCGCGCAGCTCGCGCGCGGCCCGCTCCGGGTCGGGCGCACCCGTGATCGCCCGGACCACGACGATGCGCTCGGCGCCCGCGTCCAGCACCTGGTCGAGCCTGTCGGCGTCGACTCCCCCGATCGCGAACCACGGCGTGGTCGGCCGTGTCGCCGCGACCTGTCGCAGCAGGTCGAGCCCGACGGCGTCGCGCCCCGGCTTCGTGGGCGTCGCCCAGAGGGGACCGACGCAGAAGTAGTCGACCTCGGGATCCGCCTCGGCGGCCGCGGCCTGGGCGAGCGAGTGCGTCGAGCGGCCCAGGAGCGGGCCCGCACCGAGGAGCGACCGGACCGCGGGCACGGGCAGGTCGCCCTGGCCCATGTGCACCACAGGAGCCCCGGTCAGCAGCGCGACGTCGGCCCGGTCGTTGACGGCCCACAGCGCCCCGTGCTCGGTCGCGACGCGCGCGACCGTCTCCTGGAGCTCGAGCTCGCGCGCGACGTCGAGCGTCTTGTCCCGGAGCTGGACCACGTCCACCCCGCCCGCGAGCGCCGCGTGCAGGAAGTCCTCGAGGTCGCCGCGCTCCTCGCGTGCGTCGGTGCACAGGTACAGCCGGGCGGGGCGCAGCCTCTCGACGGCAGCCTGGCGGGCCGCGTCGCGGTCGTCGGAGCGGTGGCGGGGCGCGGGGGGCTGTCGGCGCTCGGCGTCGCCGGTCGGGGCGGTGGTCACGGCGCCCAGGATAGGCGGGCCCCGTGCGGTGCGCGGCCGTGGCGCAGCCCGTGGTCGTGCCCCGGCCCGGCCCTGGCCACGTTGTAGGGTGGCCGCGAAGCACGGGAGCCCCGCACGGGGCTGAGAGGGCGAGAGCCGACCGTCGAACCTGATCTGGGTCATGCCAGCGAAGGGAGCGAGCGCATGAGCGCAGCCCTGTCCACCGATCACCCCGCCGTGCCCGCGCGCCCACCGGGGCCCGACGGCGCCACGGACGTCCTCGTCGTGGGCGGCGGCATCGTGGGGCTCACCGCGGCGTGGCGGGCCTCGCGCGCCGGCCTGCGCGTGACCGTCCTGGACCCGTCCCCGGGAGACGGCGCGACCCATGCGGCGGCCGGGATGCTGGCCCCGGTGACCGAGGCCGACTTCGGCGAGGAGGCCGCGCTGCGCCTGGGCGCCGACTCCGCCGCTCGGTGGCCCGCGTTCGCGGCCGAGCTCGAGGCGGACTCCGGGCTCGACGTGGGGCTGCGCACCACGGGCACGCTCACGCTGGTCTACGACGGGGACGACCTGGCCGTCGGGCGGCGCGTACGTGCGCTGCAGGAGGCGTGGGGGCTCGACTCGACCGAGATCACGGTCGCGGCCGCCCGGGAGCGCGAGCCGCTCGTCGGCCAACGCGTCGCGGGCGCGTTCTGGGCGCCGGGCGACCACCAGGTCGACCCGCGGGCGGTGCACCGCGCCCTGACCGCGGCCCTCGCACGGGACCCGCGCGCCGCCGTCGTGCACCGCCGGGCCGTCCGGCTCCTGCGCTCGCCCGGACCGGACGCCCCCGTGACCGGGGCCCTCGACGACGCGGGCGCCGCGCACCGTGCGGGGACCGTGGTGCTCGCGGCCGGGGCGGACTCGGGAAGCCTGCTCGCGGGCGTCCCCGACGTGTGCGCCCCGACCCGTCCGGTGAAGGGGCAGACGCTGCGGCTCGACGCCCCGCCCTGGTTCACGCTCGACCACGTGGTGCGCGGGATCGTGCAAGGGCGTCCGGTGTACGTCGTACCGCGTACGCCCGGCCCCGACGGGCACCGCGAGGTCGTCGTCGGCGCGACGAGCGAGGAGCACCCCGACGACCGGCGCGCGACCGCGGGCGGCGTCTTCGCGCTCCTGCGGGACGCCCGCGCGCTCCTGCCCGGCCTCGACGAGCTGGCCCTGGTCGAGGTCACGCCGCGCGTGCGCCCGGGCACCCCGGACAACCTGCCGCTCCTGGGCCCCACGAGCGTGCCCGGCCTGGTCCTCGCGACGGGCCACTACCGCAACGGCGTGCTGCTCGCGCCGGTCACGGGGGCCGCGGTCGACGCGCTCCTCGCCGGGGACCCGCTGCCGCCCGCGGTCGCGGCGATCGACCCGATGCGCTTCTCCCCCGCCCCTGTCGCCACCCCCCGGAGGACCCCATGACCGGCACAGCCCTCGTCAACGGCGAGCCCTATCCGCTCGCCGCCCCCACGACCGTCGCACACCTCGTCGCCACGTTGCTGCCGGAGCTCGTCGGAGACACGGGCACCGTCCCCCGCGGCGTCGCGGTCGCGATCGACGACGCCGTGCTCCCCCGCAGCACGTGGACGTCCACGGCCCTGCGCGACGGCGACCGCGTCGAGGTCGTCACGGCGGTGCAGGGTGGTTGACACCCCGGACCGCGCGGCCGACGACTCCCTGGTCGTCGCGGGCGTGGCGCTCGGCTCGCGCCTGGTCATGGGCACGGGCGGTGCCGCGAACCTGCTCACGCTCGAGGAGGCGCTCGTCGCGTCCGGGACAGCGCTCACGACCGTGGCGATGCGCCGCGTCGCGCGCGTGCGGCCGCCGGGCGGGCCGGGCTCCGCCGACGGAACGGGCGAGACCGGCATCTGGGGCCTGCTCGACCGCCTCGGCATCCGCGCCCTGCCCAACACCGCGGGCTGCTTTTCCGCCAAGGAGGCCGTCCTCACGGCCCACCTGGCCCGCGAGGCCTGCGGTACCGACTGGGTCAAGCTCGAGGTGATCGCCGACGACGTGACGCTGCTGCCCGACCCGATCGGGCTCGTCCAGGCCGCCGAGACCCTGGTCCGCGCCGGCTTCACCGTCCTGCCGTACACCAACGACGACCCGATCCTCGCGCGCCGCCTCGAGGACGTGGGCTGCGCGGCGGTCATGCCGCTGGGCGCGCCCATCGGGTCGGGGCTCGGCATCCTCAACCCGCGCAACATCGCAGCCATCGCGGCTGCGGCCCGTGTCCCCGTGATCCTGGACGCGGGGATCGGGACCGCGTCGGAGGCCGCGCACGCCCTCGAGCTCGGGTGCGACGGCGTGCTCCTCGCGACCGCGGTCACGCGCGCCGCCGACCCGGTGCGGATGGCCACGGCCATGCGGCTCGCGGTCGAGGCCGGGCGGCTCGCGGCGCTCGCGGGCCGCATCCCGCGCCGCGAGCAGGCGCTCGCGAGCTCGCCGGTCGACGGGATGGTGGGCCGGGCCGGGCTCACGGGGTCCGGCCTGCTGGGCGCGGGCAACCTGGACCTGGCGCTCTGACCGGTTCGCCGAGGTAGACCCGTGTGCGCGAGGTAGACCTCCCGAGGGTCTACCTCGCGCACACAGGTCTATCTCGGCGGACGGGGCCGACGGTCAGTAGGTCGGGCGTCCCGGCTCGACGTCCCGCACCCACGCCAGGACCCCGCCCTCGACGTTGCGTGCGTCCACGCCCGCGGCCCGCGCGAGGCTCGCGACCCGGTCGGACCGGCCCCCGACCTTGCACAGCACCGCGACGGTCCGGTCGCGCGGAAGGTCGGCGAGCGCCGCGGCGGCGCCGGGCCCCGCGTAGACCCCGCTGGGCACCGCGCGGGCGCCGTCGATCGCCACGATCTGCGTCTCCCAGACCTCGCGCACGTCGAGCAGCAGCACGTCGTCGTCGGGGTCGGCGATGCGGTCGGCGAGCTCCCGCGCGGTCAGGGTCGTGGGCGTCGCGGCGGCGGGGTGGGTCCCCGGCACCGGCGTCCCGTCGCCCGTTCGCCGGATGGTCGAGGTGCTGCCCGACGACGTCGCTCCCGTCCCTGGGACCGGCCCGCCCGAGGCGGCGTCCGGCCCTCCTGCCACCCGGGCGAGGTCGACCGCGAGGCGACCGTCCGCCGTCGGGCCGGAGAAGAGGCCCGTCCCGGAGGAGACGACGGCCGGGGCCCCTGCTGCCGCCGGGGCGACCCCGCAGAACACCTCGTAGGCGCGGTCGCCCGCCAGGAGCTCGGTCACGGGGACGCGCTGCGGGTCGGCGCGGACCGTGAGGTGACGCCACGTGAGCTCGAGCGAGTCGTAGACCGCGAGGCGGCCGAGGAGCGTGCGTCCCGCTCCCGTGATCAGCTTGATCGCCTCGGTCGCCATGACCGAGCCGACCGTGCCGCACATGGCACCCAGGACGCCGCCCGTCGCGCAGTCGGGCACGGTGCCGGGCGGCGGCGGCTCGGGGAACACGTCGCGGTAGACCACGCCCTCCCCGACCGGAGGCGCCGACCAGAAGACGCTGACCTGCCCCTGGAAGCGGAAGATCGAGCCCCACACGCACGGGATGCCCGCGATCTCGGCGGCGTCGCCCACGAGGTAGCGGGTCGCGAAGTTGTCGGTCCCGTCGAGGACGACGTCGTAGCCGTCCAGGACGGCCAGGACGTTGCTCGCGTCGAGACGGTGCTCGTGCAGGCGGACGCTCACGTGCGGGTTGACCTCCGCGACGGCGTCGCGCGCCGACTCCACCTTGGGCCGCCCCACGTCCAAGCCGCCGTGGATCACCTGGCGCTGGAGGTTGGAGACCTCGACGCGGTCGTCGTCGACGATGCCGATCGTCCCGACGCCGGCCGCGGCCAGGTAGAGCAGCGCCGGGCTGCCCAGCCCGCCCGCGCCCACGACCAGGACGCGCGCGGCGCGCAGCCGCTGCTGGCCCTCGACCCCGATCCCCGGCAGGGCCAGGTGCCGCGAGTAGCGGGCCAGCTCCTGCGGGGACAGCGGCTCGGTCGAGGGAGCGACCAGCGGCGGCAGCGAGGTCATCGCGCGTACTGCTCCACGAGGGCGTCGAGCTTGGCCTCGGCCTCGCGGTGCACCTTCTTCTCCAGGATGAAGGACATGACGGGCACGACGCCCGCGAAGACCATGGTGGCCAGACGGCCCCAGCTCCAGCGCATCTTGGACCACAGGTCCAGGACCGTCACGAGGTAGACCACGTAGACCCAGCCGTGCGCGAACGGGATCCAGCCCACGAAGCGCATCACGCCGTCGACGTCGACGAAGTGCCCGACGCCGTACTTGACGATCATCTCGACGCACAGGATCAGGAGCATCACACCGGTGATGAGGGCCATCACGCGGTAGCGCTGGAGCGCACCGCGGGCCTTGCGGACGGCGCGGTCCACGACCTCCTGCGACGGGGCGTCCGCCGCTGCGTCGGAGGTCGTCTGCGAGCCGGCGGGGTCGGGCGTGGTCATGGGAAGGTTTCCTTACGCTGAGCGAAAATCCGTGGCCCGGTGTCGGTGGCCACACCTAATGTTAGTGACCGTGCGACCCCTCCCCCTCCCCGACCCGGGCACCCCTCCGCTCACCGGCCCCGGCGCCTTCCTCTGGTGGCTCGCGCGCCGCCAGTGGGGCATCCTCCTGGTCGCCGTCCTCCTCGGCATGGTCACGTTCGTGTGCCAGGCCGTCATGCCCTACGTGCTGGGCCGCGCGCTCGACGAGGGCCTCGACGCGGGCTTCGGTGCGGTCCTGCTCGGCTGGGCCGCGGTCATGCTGGGCATCGGCCTCGTCCAGGTGGGCGCCGCTGCTCTCGGCCACCGCTTCGACATCGAGAACTGGCTGCGCTCGGCCTTCACCACCTCGCAGCTCGTCGGCGACACCGTGGCGCGCTCGGGGCACACCATCACGGACGAGCTCCCCACGGGCGAGGTCGTGTCCGCCGTGGCGTCGGACGCGCTGCGCGTGGGCGAGGTCTACGCGATCGCGGCGCGCTTCGCGGGCTCCCTCATGGCGTACGCCGTGGTCGCGGGGATCATGCTGAGCACCTCGCTCCAGCTGGGCCTCGTCGTGGTCCTCGGGCTGCCGGTCGTCGCGGGCATCCTCGCGTTCCTCGTCAAGCCCCTCCAGCAGCGCCAGGCCGCGCAGCGCGAGGCGTCGGGCCGACTGACCACCCTGGGCGCGGACACCGTCTCGGGCCTGCGCATCCTGCGCGGCATCGGCGGCGAGAAGGTCTTCACGGACCGCTACCGCACCCAGTCGCAGGCCGTCCGCGAGACGGGCGTGCGCGTCGCGACCACGCAGTCCTACCTCGACGGGCTCCAGGTCCTGCTGCCCGGCCTGTTCGTCGCCCTGGTCCTGTACCTGGGCGCGCACGCGGCCGTGGCCGGGGACATCAGCCCGGGCCAGCTCGTCGCCTTCTACGGGTACGCCGCGTTCCTGTCGTGGCCGCTGCAGATCGCGACCCAGACGCTCCAGATCACGACGCGCGCCCACGTGGCCGCGAAGAAGCTCGTCAAGGTGCTCTCGGTGGTCCCCGCGACGGGCGCGACCCCGGGCACGGCGTCCGCACCGCCCGCCGGGGCGCCCCTGGTCGACGACGCGAGCGGTGTCGAGCTCACGCCCGGCCGCGTCGTCGCGCTCGTGAGCGTGGACCCGGACGAGTCGGCGCGCATCGCCACGCGGATGGGGCGGTTCGACGACGTCGCGGAGGCGGGCACGCCCGTGCACCTGGGCGGGATCCGGCTCTCCGACCTCGACAAGGACGTGGTGCGCGAACGCATCGTCGTCGCCGAGGCCACGCCCCACCTGTTCTCCGGCGTGCTCGGCGAGGAGATCGACGTCCGTGGCGGGAGCCTCGAGGCCGAGCTCCTGCGGGCCGTCATGATGGCCGACGCGCACGACGTCCTGGACTCGGTGCCCGACGGCCTCGCGGGAGAGCTCCCTGAGAAGGGCCGCTCGCTGTCCGGCGGTCAGCGCCAGCGCGTCGCCCTGGCCCGCGCGATCCTCACCGACCCCGAGATCCTGGTGCTCGTCGAGCCCACGAGCGCGGTCGACGCCCACACCGAGGCCCGCATCGCCGAACGCCTCGCCGAGGTCCGGCGCGGGCGCACCACGCTCATCGTGACCGCGAGCCCGCTCGTGCTCGACCACGTCGACGACGTCCTGTTCGTCGAGGACGGCCGCGTCGTCACGCACGGCACTCACCGCGACCTCCTGCACCGCCCTCTCGACGCGCACCAGGGCGAGGAGGCCTCACGCTACCGCGCCGTCGTCGGGCGCTCGATGGACGAGGCTCCCGCCGAACCCGACGACGACCACCTGCCCACGGGCTCCGCCGAGCTCACCGACGCCTCGAAGGGCGTGTCATGAAGCTCCCCATCGCCGACGCCTCCCAGGTCCGCCAGCACACCGCCTACCTGGTCCGCGAGCACCGCAGGCCGCTCGTCGGCCTCGCGGTCCTGCACACCGTCGCGGCGATCGCGGGGCTCGCAGGCCCGTGGATCCTGGGCCGGCTCGTCGACGCGGTCGCCCAGGGCACCACCTCGGCCTACGTCAACCAGGTCATCGCGATCGGCGTGGGCGCGGTGCTCGTCCAGGCCGTGCTCATCCGCTACGCCCAGAAGTCCTCGATGATCTTCGGCGAGACGGTCTTCGCCGAGCTGCGCGAGGACTTCCTGGAGACGGTCACGACGCTGCCGCTGTCGACGGTCGAGCGCGCCGGCACGGGAGACCTCGTCGCGCGCACGACGAACGACGTCAACCGCATCCAGCACGCCGTGCGGTTCGGGGTCCCGCGCCTCATCGTCGCGGTCGTCACGATCCTGCTCACGGTCGTCGCGAGCATGCTCACCTCGCCCCTCGTGGCCGTGTCGCTGTTCCTCGGCGTCCCGCTCATGGTCGTCGTCTCGCGCTGGTACCTGCGGCGCGCCTCACCCGGGTACCAGCGTGAGTCTGCGGCGTACGCCGCGCTCAACGGCACCATCACCGAGTCGGTCGAGGGTGCCCGCACGGTCGACGCCCTGCGCCTGGGCGCCCGGCGCCGGGCCCGGGTCGAGGCGGACCTGCGCGAGGCCTTCGCGGCCGAGAGGTACACGCTGAACCTGCGCACGGTCCTGTTCCCGGTGGTCGACTTCACGTTCGTGCTCGCGCCCGTCGCGGTCATCGTGTGGGGCGGCTACATGCTCTCGACCGGGCACGCGACGATCGGCGCGGTGACGACCATCGCCATGTACGCGTTCCAGCTCGCAGGCCCCGTCTGGGAGCTCATCTTCTGGCTCGACGAGATCCAGGTCGCCGCGACCTCGCTCGCACGCATCGTGGGCGTCAAGCTCGTCGACAGCGACCGCGAGGCCGGGGACGAGGTGCCCACGGACGAGCACGTCGTGGCGCGGGACGTCGAGTACGCGTACCGCGAGGGGCACAACGTCCTGCACGGGATCGACCTCGACCTCGCGGTCGGCGAACGCCTGGCGGTCGTCGGCCCGTCGGGCGCGGGCAAGTCGACGCTCGGGCGCATGCTCGCAGGCATCCACCCGCCCACGGGCGGCTCCGTGACCGTGGGCGGCGTCGAGCTGGTCGACCTCCCGCTCGACGACCTGCGCCGTCACGTCGCCCTCGTCACGCAGGAGCACCATGTGTTCGTCGGGTCGCTCGCGGACAACCTGCGCCTGGCCGACGAGCACGCGGACGACGCCGCGCTGCTCGCGGCGCTCACCGCGGTCGACGCCCGGGGCTGGGTCGAGGCCCTGCCCGACGGGCTCGCGACCGAGGTCGGCTCGGGCGGTCACGTGCTCACGCCAGCGCAGGCGCAGCAGGTCGCGCTCGCGCGGCTCGTGCTGCTCGACCCGCACACCCTGATCCTCGACGAGGCGACGTCCCTGCTGGACCCGCGCGCGGCCCGGCACCTCGAGCGCTCGCTCAACGCCGTCCTCGAGGGGCGCACCGTCGTCGCGATCGCCCACCGCCTGCACACCGCGCACGACGCCGACCGGGTCGCCGTCGTGGACGGCGGGCGCATCACCGAGATCGGGCCGCACGACGAGCTCGTCGCGGCGGGCGGCGACTACGCGCGCCTCTGGAGCTCCTGGCAGCAGGAGTAGCTCGTCCCCGCGCGGGACCGTTCAGGGCGTGGCCGGACACCGACCACGCCCTGAACGCTGTCCCGCGACGCCCTGACCTGCCGGTACGCTCGCGCCGTTCCGACGTGTCCCGGCGCAGCCCGACGACCCGCCGGGACGACGAGGTCCTCGGCGCACACCCGGATGCACAGCAGACACGACGCCCTGCTTCCAGGCATTCCCCAGGAAGAACCCTCAGGATTGGTTGAACGTTCAACGAGGATGCGAGGGGCCATGAAGAAGACGATCGCGCTGACCGTCGGGATCGCGATGCTGTGCGCGCTCCTCCTGCTCGGTGGCACGTGGGTCTACGCCCGCTCGCAGGCCGGCACCGAGGCCGCTCCCCTGTCGATCGGCTCCGCGGCACCCAGCGACGACACCTCGGCCGCGCAGGACGGCGCGGGCTCGTCGGGCTCGCCCGTCGACGGCGTCCAGGACGGCGTCTACGCCGTGGACACCGAGTCCCAGGCGGGCTACCGCGTCGACGAGGTGCTCTCGGGGCAGGACGTGACCGTGGTCGGACGCACGAGCGACGTGCGCGGCGAGGTCACGGTCGAGGGCGGCGTCCTCACCGCAGCGAGCATCGAGGTCGACATGACGACCGTCGAGACCGACGACTCGGGACGCGACCGGCAGTTCCTGGGCATCCTCGACACCGGCGAGCACCCGACCGCGACCTTCGTCCTCACCGCCCCCGTCGACCTCTCCGGTCTGGCGACCGGCACCGCGACGGTCCAGGCAGCGGGCACGCTCACCATCAAGGGCGTCCCGCACGAGGTCACCGCGACCCTCGAGGCAAGGACCGCGGGCGCCGGAGCGCAGGTCAGCGGTTCGATCCCCGTGACGTTCTCCGACTACGGCGTGACCGCGCCGAACCTCGGCTTCGTCCAGGTCGAGGACGCAGGGACCGTCGAGATGCTGCTCGAGCTCACACCGTCGGACGGCTGACCGGGTCGCCGTTCGACGCGGCCCCCGCCGTGCCGCCGGCGGCCTCGCTCCCGCCGGCGTCGGGCACCTCGCCGCGCGGTGCCGGCGGCAGGTCGGGCAACCCGGCGATCCCGCCCCCGACGCCGTCCGAGCGCTTACGCCCGCCCGCGGCCTCGTCGCGCACGAGCCGCACCCACAGCGCGACCGCGAACGCGCCGAAGATCCACCACTGGAGCGCGTAGAAGGCGTTCTGGACGTTGACCCCGTTGCCGCCCTCGATCGTGGGCCGAGGCAGGAGGTGGGGACCACCGTCGGCCGCGGAGAGCTGCGCAGGGTCGGACTCCATGAGCACGAGGTACCCGCCGTAGATCGGGTTGCCCCACACGTTGGCGAGCGCCGCCGAGGAGATGGAGTCGGTCTGCCCCTCGGGCAGCCCGCCGGTGCCGGCGGCCTCGGAGGCCTGGAGGTAGGCGGCGAGCCGCACCTCGCCGGACGGGACCTCGAGGGCCGGGCCGTCCGTCGTCGGGACCCAGCCACGGACGACCGGGACCACGGGCGGACCGGACAGGTCGGCCCAGGACTCGCCGCCCGTGCCGTCGTCGCTCACGCGCAGCGGCGTCAGGACCAGGTAGCCCGTGCGCCCGTCGAGCGCGCGCCCCGCGACGAGGAGCTGGCCCTCGGGCTCGTACTCGCCCTCGACCCAGGCCTGGCGTCCCACGAGCTCGCCCGGGAACGTCGACTGCGGGGGAAGCAGGACCCCGAGCCCCTCGGGGCCGGCGGCCTCGGCCTCGGCGATCTCGTGCTGCTCGGCGAGCTCGGCCCGCTGGTAGGCACGGTCGAGCTGCCACACCCCGAGGCGGCCGCACACGCCCGCCGCGAGCAGGAAGAGCAGCAGGAAGCCGATCATGCGGGGGCGGCGGGCGACAGCCCAGAAGCCGGGGCGAGAGGGGGCCTGGTCGGACACGACTCCACGGTAGCCGGGCGGGGGTGACCGGAGAGAATCCCCGACCCCCGACGTGACCCAGACCACTCCCCCGGACGAGATCGACCGTCCCGGGACCTCTCGACGCAGCGGTCGGGACCTTCGTCCTTTTCTGCCTCGACCGACGCACCTCACATCCCGTGGGGCCGTCGAAACCATGCGTTGCCCCCATGGATGAGGTTGTATGAAGGTGCCACCATTCCCCGGTACAGCTGGAGCGTGCGATGACTACGACCACCTCGCGTCCGACAGAAGGAACCCCTTGGCGATCCGCCGAGGTCGCCCCCCTCTCCGAGGAGACGCTCGCGCGTGTCGACGGGTGGTGGCGGGCCGCCAACTACCTGTCGGTCGGCCAGATCTACCTGCTGGCGAACCCCTTGCTGCGCGAGCCCCTCACCCGGGACGACGTCAAGCCGCGCCTCCTCGGCCACTGGGGCACGACGCCCGGCCTGAACTTCCTCTACGCGCACCTGAACCGCGCGATCGTCGAGCGTGAGCAGTCGACGATCTACGTCACGGGCCCTGGTCACGGCGGGCCCGGTCTCGTCGCGAACTCCTACCTCGAGGGCACCTACTCGGAGGTCTACTCCGACATCACCCAGGACACCGAGGGCTTGCGCCGGCTGTTCCGCCAGTTCTCGTTCCCGGGCGGGATCCCCTCGCACGTCGCCCCGGAGACCCCCGGCTCGATCCACGAGGGCGGCGAGCTCGGCTACGCGCTCTCGCACGCCTACGGTGCCGCGTTCGACAACCCGGACCTGCTGGTCGCCGCGGTCGTGGGCGACGGCGAGGCCGAGACCGGCCCCCTGGCCACGAGCTGGCACTCGAACAAGTTCGTCAACCCGGTCAACGACGGCGTCGTCCTGCCGATCCTGCACCTCAACGGGTACAAGATCGCGAACCCCACGATCCTCGCGCGCATCAGCGACGACGAGCTGCGCGACCTCATGATCGGCTACGGCCACACCCCGTACTTCTTCACGGGCGGGTTCGACGGCGAGGACCACTACGAGGTCCACCGCCGCTTCGCGGTCCTGCTCGACGAGGTGCTCAACCACATCGCGCAGATCAAGGCCGACGCCGCGGCGGGCAACGACGAGCGCCCCGCCTGGCCCATGATCGTCTTCCGCACCCCCAAGGGGTGGACGGGACCCCAGTCGATCGACGGCAAGAAGACCGAGGACTCCTGGCGTTCGCACCAGGTGCCGCTCGCGAGCGCGCGCGACACCCCCGAGCACCTGCAGGACCTCAAGGACTGGCTCGACTCGTACCGCGTCCACGAGCTGTTCGACGACGAGGGCCGCCTCGACGCGGACGTCGCGAGGCTCGCACCTCCCGGCACCCTGCGCATGAGCGACAACCCGCACACGAACGGCGGCCTGTTGCTCAAGGACCTGCGCCTGCCCGACTTCCGCGACTACGCGGTCGAGGTCAGCGCACCCGGCGGCGGCATGTCGGAGGCGACGAGGGTCCTGGGTCAGTGGCTCACGGACGTGGTGCGCCTCAACCCGGACAACTTCCGGATCTTCGGCCCCGACGAGACCGCGTCGAACCGCCTGCAGGCCGTCTACGAGGTCACGGACAAGCAGTGGAACGCGGACTTCTTCGGGCCCGACGTCGACGAGCACCTCGCGCGTGCGGGTCGCGTCATGGAGATGCTGTCCGAGCACCAGTGCCAGGGGTGGCTCGAGGGCTACCTCCTGACGGGCCGGCACGGCCTGTTCTCGTGCTACGAGGCGTTCATCCACATCATCGACTCGATGTTCAACCAGCACGCCAAGTGGCTCAAGATCACGAACGACATCCCGTGGCGCCGCCCGATCGCGAGCCTCAACTACCTGCTCTCGAGCCACGTGTGGCGTCAGGACCACAACGGCTTCAGCCACCAGGACCCGGGCTTCATCGACCACGTGGTGAACAAGAAGGCCGAGATCGTCCGCGTCTACCTGCCGCCGGACGCCAACACCCTGCTCTCGACCTACGACCACGTGCTGCGCTCGCGCCAGTACGTCAACGTCGTGGTCGCGGGGAAGCAGCCGGCGCCGAACTTCCTCACGATGGACCAGGCCGTCGCGCACTGCACCCGGGGCCTGGGCATCTGGGAGTGGGCCGGCACGGAGGTCCCGGGCGAGGACCCCGACGTCGTGCTCGGCTGCGCGGGCGACGTCCCGACCCTGGAGACGCTCGCCGCGGCCGACCTGCTGCGTCAGCACCTGCCCGGGCTCAAGGTGCGCGTCGTGAACGTCGTGGACCTCATGCGCCTGCAGGACGAGAAGGAGCACCCGCACGGGCTCTCCGACCGCGACTTCGACACGCTCTTCACCACGGACAAGCCCGTGGTCTTCGCGTACCACGGGTACCCGTGGCTCATCCACCGCCTGACCTACCGCCGCAACGGGCACGAGAACATCCACGTGCGCGGCTACAAGGAGGAGGGCACGACCACCACGCCGTTCGACATGGTCATGCTCAACGACCTCGACCGGTTCCACCTGGTGATCGACGTCATCGACCGCGTGCCTTCGCTGCGGTCGAAGGCGGCAGGTCTGCGCCAGAAGATGGTGGACGCCCGCCTCGAAGCACGGCAGTACACGAGAGAGCACGGCGAGGACATCCCCTCGGTCCGTGACTGGGTGTGGCCCGACGCGGGCGACACCGCGACAGAAGGGAGCGGCCCGTCGTACGACGCGGCCGCCGCTACCGGAGGCGACAACGAGTGACCAGCACCGCCCGATCCATCTACCTCGCCTCACCTGAGGGCGAGACGGGGAAGTCCACGATCGCGCTGGGCGTCCTCGACCTGCTGACCCGTCGGGTCCAGCGGGTCGGGGTCTTCCGGCCCGTGACGAGGACCGCCCCGAGCTCCGTCGCGGGGGCCACCGCCCCCGTCGACGGGGCGGGTTCCGCCGCCGCACCCGGCTCCGCGGACCGCGACTACGTGCTCGAGCTGCTGCTCGCGCACGACGGCGTCGACCTCACCTACGAGGAGGCCATGGGCGTCACGTACGACGACGTCCACGCCGACCCCGAGGCGGCCCTCGCCCAGATCGTCGCCCGCTACCACGACGTCGCCAAGCAGTGCGACTTCGTGGTGATCGTCGGCACGGACTACACCGACGTCGCAGGCCCGACCGAGCTCGCGTTCAACGCCCGCATCGCGGCCAACCTGGGCGCCCCGGTGCTCCTGGTCGTCTCGGGCCGTGACCGCACGCCCGAGGCCATCGCGAACCTCACCGAGGTCAGCGTCAACGAGCTCCGCTCGAACCACGCCCAGCCCATCGCGGTCGTCGCGAACCGGTGCCGCCCCGAGAGCATCGAGCAGGTGCGTGCGCAGCTCACGGCGATCACGCCCGAGGGCCAGGGCACCCACTCGGCGTCGGGCTCGCTGCCCGGGTGGGCCATCCCGGAGGACCCGTTCCTCAACGCCCCGACCGTGGCCGCGATCATGGAGGCCGTGGGCGGCCGGCTCGCGCTCGGCGACCCCGAGCTGCTGGGCCGCGAGGTCCTCGACCTGCTCGTCGGGGCCATGTCGCTCGAGCACCTGCTCGAGAAGCTCGTCGACGGCGCCGTGGTCATCACGCCGGGCGACCGCAGCGACATCCTCATCGGCCTGCTCGCCGCGCACCAGGCCCGCAACTTCCCGTCGCTCGCGGGCATCGTCCTCAACGGCGGCTTCTACCCGACGGACTCGACCGGTCGCCTGCTCGAGGCCCTCGACCCGAGCCTGCCGATCATCCGTACCGACCTCGGGACGTTCCGCTCGGCGAGCGCCGCGTCGCGCGTGCGCGGTCGGGTGTCCAAGGAGTCGCAGCGCAAGGTCGACACGGCGCTCGCGCTGTTCGAGCAGAACGTCGACGGCGCCGCGCTCCTCGCGGGCCTCGACGTCCCGCGCCCCGAGGTCGTCACGCCGCTCATGTTCGAGTACGAGCTGCTCTCGCGAGCCCGCGCGGACCGCAAGAACATCGTGCTGCCCGAGGGCGACGACGACCGCATCCTGCGGGCGGCTTCGACCCTGCTGGGTCGCCAGGTCGCCGACCTGACGATCCTGGGCGACGAGCAGTCGATCCGTGCCCGGGCGACCGAGCTGGGCCTCGACATCGACGCCGCGACGGTGATCGACCCGCACGACCCGGAGCTCGTCCAGCGCTTCGCCGAGGAGTACACGACGCTGCGCGCCCACAAGGGCATGACGGTCGAGCGCGCGCGTGAGATCGTCCCGGACGTGTCCTACTTCGGGACGATGATGGTCCACCTGGGCCTTGCCGACGGCATGGTCTCGGGGGCGCGTCACACGACGGCGCACACCATCAAGCCGTCGTTCGAGATCATCAAGACCATGCCGGGCGTGTCCGTCGTGTCGTCGGTGTTCCTCATGTGCCTCGAGGACCGCGTCCTGGTCTACGGCGACTGCGCCGTGAACCCGGACCCGACCGACACCCAGCTCGCCGACATCGCCATCTCGTCGGCCGCGACGGCGCTCCAGTTCGGGATCGACCAGCGGGTGGCGATGCTGTCGTACTCGACCGGCGAGTCCGGCTCGGGCGTCGACGTCGACAAGGTGCGCTCCGCGACCGAGATCGTGCGCAGCCGCCGCCCCGACCTGTTCGTCGAGGGACCCATCCAGTACGACGCCGCGGTCGACGCGTCCGTGGCCGCGTCCAAGATGCCGGTCTCGGACGTCGCGGGCAAGGCGACGGTCTTCATCTTCCCCGACCTCAACACGGGCAACAACACCTACAAGGCGGTGCAGCGCTCGGCGGGCGCCATCGCGGTGGGACCCGTCCTCCAGGGCCTCAACAAGCCCGTGAACGACCTCTCGCGCGGTGCCCTGGTCCAGGACATCGTCAACACCGTGGCCATCACGGCCATCCAGGCACAGGCGGGCTCGTCCACCGAGCCCAGCACGAACGGAGCACCCGCATGACCGTCCTCCCGGAGCACGAGCGCTCGAACCCGTACTCGGCGTACGGCGCGCACGGTTCGGTCCTCGTGATGAACTCGGGGTCGTCCTCGCTCAAGTACCAGCTCGTCAACCCGGTCGGCGGCGAGGCCATCGCGGCGGGGACCATCGAGCGCATCGGCGAGTCGAACGGCGTCATCAAGCACCGTTTCGCGGGCAACACGACCACGCGTGAGGAGCCCGTCCGTGACCACGCCGAGGCGCTGCGCATCGCGCTGTCGCTGTTCGACGAGGTCGGGCCGCGGCTCGCCGACGCCAACGTGTACGCCGTGGGTCACCGCGTCGTCCACGGCGGCGCCCAGTTCTCCCGCCCCGTGCTGGTGGACGACGAGGTCGAGCGCCAGATCCTGGACCTCGCTCCGCTCGCCCCGCTGCACAACCCGGCGAACGTCACGGGCATCTCGGTCGCCCGTGAGCTCCTGCCCGACGTCCCGCACGTCGCGGTGTTCGACACGGCGTTCTTCTCGTCGCTGCCCGAGGCCGCCTCGACCTACGCGCTCGAGAAGGAGACCGCGAAGAAGTACGGCGTGCGCCGGTACGGCTTCCACGGCACGAGCCACCACTACGTGTCGGGCAAGGTCGCACGCGTCCTGGGCCGCCGGCTGCAGGACCTCAACATCATCGTGCTGCACCTCGGCAACGGTGCGTCGGCCTCGGCCGTGCGCGGCGGCATCGCGGTCGACACGTCGATGGGCCTGACGCCGCTCGAGGGCCTGGTCATGGGGACCCGCACCGGAGACATCGACCCCGCGGTGATCTTCCACCTCGCCCGCAACGCGAACATGTCGATCGACGAGCTCGACGACCTGTTCAACAAGCGCTCGGGCATCAAGGGCATCGCGGGCGAGAACGACTTCCGCGCGCTGCACGACCTCATCGCCGCAGGCAACGAGGACGCGAGGCTCGCGCTCGACGTGTACATCCACCGGCTGCGCAAGTACATCGGCGCGTACATGGCCGTGCTGGGTCGCATCGACGTCATCGCGTTCACGGCCGGTGTGGGCGAGAACGACGACATCGTGCGCGCCCAGGTCGTCGAGGGCCTCGCGGGCCTCGGCATCGCGGTCGACCCGGAGCGCAACGCGGTCCGCAGCAAGGAGCCGCGCGTCATCTCGCCCGACTGGACGAGCACGCTGGTCATGGTCGTGCCGACCATGGAGGAGCTCGCGATCGCCCGCCTGAGCGTGGAGATCGTCGAGGAGACCGAGAAGGCCGGGAAGCCCGTGACGTTCCCGCCGGCAGCGTCGGCAGCATCGGCAGAGCCGGCCGGGTCGGCCACCGAGCCGTCCGCTCCTGCCGAGCAGGCAGAGCCGGAAGCACCTCAGGAGTCCTGACCGCCCCACCGCCGTCGTCGCGCGCCCGAGCACAGCGCGACGGCACGTGCGTGGGCACGGCACTGCCCGCGCACGACCCGAGCCACGCCTCGACCCCCTCGGGTCGAGGCGTGGCTCTTCTCATCGACCCGCCGACCTGGCCGGCCCACGGGACCTCGTGGTCCCACCTCGTCTCGGACTCCTCGCTCGACGAGCTGCACGAGTTCGCCGAGCGGCTGGGGCTGGGCCGGCGCGCGTTCGACCTCGACCACTACGACGTCCCCGCCGAGCGCCACGCGGACTGCGTCGCCGCGGGGGCCCAGGACGTGTCGGGGCGCGAGCTCATCGTGCGGCTGCGGGCCTCGGGGCTGCGCGTCCCCGCCCGCGAGCGGGGAGCGGCCAAGGCCGCGGCACTGCTGGCGCGCTGGGACGCGGTCCTGCCGGGGCTCCCGGGGGCGCGCGAGGTGGGCAACGACCTGATCGCCCGCTGGCACGAGCCGCACCGCGCCTACCACGGGCCCGCGCACCTGGTCCACGTGCTCGACTCCCTCGCGGTCCTGGAGGGCCGCTCGCCGGGCGTGCCCTCCCCCGGCGAGCCTGCGCCGTCGGGCGCGTCGCAGCGCGCGCAGCTCGCGCTGTGGTTCCACGACGCGGTCCACGAGGGCGTCGCGGGCGAGGACGAGGAGGCGTCGGCCGCGCTCGCGGTCGCACGCCTGTCGCCGCTCGTCCCCGGCCCGACGGCGTCGCTCACCGGGAACCGGTCCACCGCCCACGGCGGGGCGCACCTCACGCACGACGACGTCGCGGAGGTCGCGCGCCTCGTCCGGCTCACGGCGACGCACGACCCCGCCGCGGACGACGTGGTGGGCGCGCTCGTGTGCGACGCCGACCTCGCGATCCTCGGCTCCGCGCCCGACCGGTACGCCCGCTACGTCCGGCAGGTCCGCGCGGAGTACGCCCACGTGCCCGACGAGCAGTTCGTGGCGGGTCGTGCCGCGGTCCTCGAGCAGCTGCTCGCGCTGCCCTCCCTCTTCCGGACCCCGTCGGGGCGCGACCGCTGGCAGGAGCGCGCCGAGCAGAACCTGCGGACCGAGCTCGCGGGCCTCGCTGCGCGCGGCCTCGCGCAGGGCCGTAACCCTCGCCAGTAGGCTCGCCCGCATGAGCGAGCAGGGGACGGACCGGGCCACGCCCCCGGAGACAGCGCCGGACGTGGCGGGGCCGAACGACACCTCCACGGAGAGTCCTGGGCGCCCCGCAGCGGGGCGGGCACGCCGACCCGGACCGTCCTGGCTGCGAGGCCGCCGCGGACGCGCCGCGCTCATCGGGGCAGCCGCGCTGGTCCTCGTGGTCGCGGCCCCCGTCGCGTGGGTCCAGGTGAGCGGGCAGCTGCGCGTGCACCCCGGGGTCGAGGACGTGCCCGCGCGCCCCGTGGCCCTCGTCCTCGGCGCGGGCCTGCGCCCCGACGGCACGCCGTCGACGTACCTCACGCGGCGCCTCGACGCTGCGCGCGAGCTGTACGAGCGCGGCACGATCGAGGTGATCCTCGTGAGCGGGGACAACTCGAGCGAGGACTACGACGAACCGACCGCGATGCTCGACTGGCTCGTCACCCACGGCGTGCCCGCGGAACGCGTCGTGCGCGACTTCGCGGGCTTCGACACCCACGACACGTGCGTGCGGGCACGTGAGGTCTTCGGGGTCACCGAGGCGGTCGTCCTCACGCAGGACTACCACCTGCCCCGGGCGCTGTTCTCGTGCGCGCAGGCGGGCATCGACGCGGTGGGCGTCGGGGTGTCCGCGGAGAGCGTCGAGCCCGCCAAGGCCGTGATGTACCGCGTGCGCGAGGCGCCGGCCTCGCTCAAGGCCGCCTGGGACGCCGTGACCGGCCGGGAGCCCGTGCACCTCGGCACGCGCGAGACCGCGGTCACGGACGTCCTGGACTCGCTCTCGGCCGCTACGGCAGGCGCAGCTTCTTCATGACCGCGAAGGCGGTCGTGAGCAGGCGGCTCGCGCGGTCGGCAGGCTGCGCGTAGAGGGTGTCGAAGCTCAGTCCGCGCGACACCCCGCGCTGGACCACGATCGTCTGTGCCTCGGTGAGCGCCTCGATCCCCTCGCGCCCGTGCCGACGCCCCACGCCCGAGCTCTTGAACCCGCCCATGGGTGCCGCGACCGAGCCGAACGCCGACGCGTACCCGTCGTTGATGTTGACGGCCCCCGCCTCGACCTGCGCGGCGAGGCGGCGTCCGCGCGCGGTGTCCTGCGTCCAGATGCTCGCGCTGAGCCCGAGGTCCGAGTCGTTCATGGCCCGGATCGCGGCCGCGTCGTCGGGAACGCGAGTCACCGTGACGACCGGGCCGAACGTCTCCTCGCGCGCGCACTCGGCCGTGGGCGGCACGTGGTCGAGGACCGTGGGCGCGTAGAAGAAGGGCCCGATGTCCGCGCGGTGCACACCGCCGGCGAGCACACGGGCACCCTGCGAGAGCGCGTCGTCGACGTGGGCCACCACGCGGTCGAGCTGCGCCTGGGACGTGAGCGAGCCCATGTCCACCGAGTAGTCGAGCGCGGTGCCGAGCCTCAGCTCGCGCACGAGCGGGACGAACGCGTCGAGGAACTCCTCGGCGATGTCCTCGTGCAGGACGAGCCGCTCGATCGAGACGCAGAGCTGGCCGCTGTTGGAGAAGCACGCACGCACGGCACCCTGGGCCGCGGACGGCACGTGCGCGTCGGCCGCGACGTACAGGGGGTTCTTGCCGCCCAGCTCGAGCGTGGTCCCGATGAGCCGCTCGCCCGCCTGCGCAGCGACCTTGCGCCCGGTCGCGGTCGAACCCGTGAACGCGATGTGGTCGACGAGCCCCGTCAGGGCCGCACCGATCTCTCCGCCACCGGCCACGACGAGCAGCAGGTCGCCGGGCAGCCCGGCCTCCTCGAGGAGCTCGGCGGCCCACAGGGCAGTCAGCGTGGTCTGGGGGTCCGGCTTGACCACCACGGCGTTGCCTGCGACCAGGGCGGGCAGGGCCTCGGCGAGGGCCAGCGTGAGGGGGTAGTTCCAGGGCGCGATCGCACCGACCACGCCGACCGGACGGCGGTGCACGCTCGCGCGCGTCAGGACGGGCAGCATCCCGCCCACGCGACGCTCGGCGAGGTAGTGCGCGGCCCGCACGCCGTAGTGGCGCGTGACCTGGGCGATGTCACCGACCTCCTCGAACGCGCTGCGACGCGACTTGCCCGTCTCCATCTGGAGCAGGTCCAGGATCTCGGTCTGCCGCTCGAGGACCAGGTCGTGGAAGCGCAGGAGCACCGCTGCGCGCTCGCCGACCGTGGTGTGCGCCCAGGAACGCTGGGCGCGACGCGCACGCGCGACCGCGACCGCGACGTCCTCGACCGAGGACAGAGGGATCGACGCGAGCGGCGCCCCCGTGAACGGGAGGACCGAGCGGTGCTCGCCCGCCGTGTGGGAGGTGACGACGCGGGCCACGAGGGGAGCGACGACGTCGGGCTCCAGGACGTACGTGGCGGAGGGGTGCTCCGGATCCAGGAGGCCGTCGATGGCGGCGCTGCCGTCCGATGTTTCGCTTGCCATGCGTGACAGGTTACGCGGCAGCACCCCCGGGCAGAACACCCTTCACACAATCCCCTTTGGTAGGTCTCGCCCGGCGTGCCGGGAATGACGTCGGCCGGGGCCGACGGGCGCGGGCCGAGCCGGGGCCGCGCCGAGAGGGCGCCGGGTTGCCCCGCTCAGCCCTGCGCCGCCCAGTTGCGCGCTCCGTCGAGGAGGTGCGCGAGGGCGTCGTCGACGACCTGGGCCGGGTCCCGCTCGGCGGCGGCCTCGGCCCACCAGACGAGAGCCGCGAAGTTCGCGGCCGAGCACGCCGCGGCGAGCGACCGCGCGCGCAGCGACGGCTGAGGCCCGCCCTCGGCGCGGGCCAGGAAGGACTCGACGAGCGCGGCCGACGTGCCGATGCGCGACGTTCCCCAGGCGAGCAGCTCGTCGTCCGAGCCGATGAGCCGCAGCCGCTGGCGTGTGACCTCGAGGGCGTCGTCGGGGAAGGTCGAGGACGCGACGAAGGCGGCGCGCACCACGTCGAGCGCCTCGGCCAGGCCTGCGGGACTGCTCGCGCCCAGCACCTCGGTGATCGCGTCGCGCGCCTCGCCCGAGCCGCCCCAGACCATCGCGGCCTTGGACGGGAAGAGACGGAAGAGGGTCCGCCGCCCGACGCCGCACGCGCTCGCGACGTCGTCCATCGTGACGTTCCCGAAGCCCTGCTCGGTGAACAGGCGCAGGGCCGTGGCGGCGACGTGCGCCGGATCGACCGTGGCGGGGCGTCCCCGGCGTGCGGGTGTCTGCGACATCACATCTCCTCGCGAAACAGGTTTATGGCACTGAGTGTTATAAAGGTAGCAGGAGCCGAATCCAGGCACCTCGACCCGGCGGAAGGACCCCCATCATGAGCACGTCGACCATCCCGAACCGATTCTCCGGCGCGACCGTCGTCGTCACCGGCGCAGGCTCCGGCATCGGCAAGGCCACCGCGACCCGGCTCCTCGCCGAGGGCGCCCGCGTCATCGCGAGCGACCTCGACGCCGACCGCCTCACCGCGCTCGTCGCCGAGAGCGGCGAGGCCCCCCTCCTGACCATCGAGGGCGACGTGTCCGACGACGCCGTGATCGCCCGCATCGTCGAGGCCGGCGAGGGTCGCATCACGGGACTCGTCAACAACGCCGGGATCATGGACTCGTTCGTCCCCACGGCCGAGATCGACGACGCCCTGTGGGAGCGCGTCATGCGCATCAACGTGACCGCACCCATGAAGCTCATGCGCGCCGTGCTGCCCGCGATGGTCGACGCGGGCCACGGCCGGATCGTCAACGTCGCGAGCGAGGCCAGCGTGCGCGCCGGCGCCTCGGGCACCCCGTACGCGACCTCGAAGCACGCGGTCGTGGGCCTGACCAAGAGCACCGCGCTCTTCTACGGCCCCGCAGGAGTGCGCGTCAACGCCGTGGCGCCGGGCGCCGTCGCGACCAACATCGAGGCGCAGTTCCGCTCCGAGCTCGGCGCCAAGCGACTCGGGCCGATCATGCAGGCGACCGTGCCCGCCCCCGCGACCGCCGAGCAGCTCGCGGCCTCGATCACGTGGCTGCTCTCGGAGGACTCGGCGAACGTGAACGGCGTGCTCCTCATGTCGGACGGCGGCTGGTCGACCATCTGACGGCCCGTCCCGGGTCGTGGACCCGAGGCCGGTCGGGCTGCTCGCCGCGCCCGATCCGCCTCGGGTCCCGCTGCCCTGGTGTCTCAGCCGAGGTCGCGGCCGAGGACGGTGCACTCGGCGTCGACGTACCCGAGCCGCTCGTAGAAGCCCAGGACCTGCGTGTTGGTCGTGCGCACCATGAGGCGTACCTTGCGCACGCCCTGCGACGCGAGCCACGCCTCCGCGGCGACCACCGCGTCCCGGCCGAGCCCCGAGCCCTGCAGGTCCGGCGCCACCGCGACGTAGTAGATCCAGCCGCGATGCCCGTCGAACCCGGCCATCGCCGTCGCGACGACGGGGCCCGCCCCGCCGCCCGGAGCACCCGAGCGCGCGACGAGGATCGCCGAGGACGGGGCCGTCCGGGCGTCCGCCACGTCCAGGTGCGGGTCGTTCCAGGGCCGCGCGAGGCCGCACGCCTCCCACAGGGCGACGACCTGCTCGACGTCGTCGTCGGTGATCTCCCGGAAGTCGACGCCGCCCACGGAGAACGTCCCGACGACGCCGTCCCGCACCGGCTCGACGGCACCGTCAGGAGCAGCCCGCGCGGGTCCAGGCTCGCCGCCGGCGGGCGCACCCGCGCCGAGGGCGTTCGTCAACCCGACCCCGTCGCGGATGCGGCCCGGAGCCATCAGCGCGGCTGGTAGGGCGAGACGACGACCTCGACGCGCTGGAACTCCTTGAGGTCCGAGTAGCCCGTCGTGGCCATCGCGCGCTTGAGCGCGCCCACGAGGTTGAGGGTGCCGTCAGCCTGGCGGCCCGGGCCGAACAGGATCTCGTCGAGGGAGCCCGCCGTGCCGACGCTCACGCGCTCGCCACGGGGAAGCTGCGGGTGGTGGGCCTCGGAGCCCCAGTGCCAGCCCTTGCCCGGGGCCTCGGTGGCACGCGCCAGCGCGGCGCCGAGCATCACGGCGTCCGCGCCGCACGCGACGGCCTTGACCAGGTCGCCCGAACGCCCCACGCCGCCGTCCGCGATGACGTGCACGTAACGGCCACCCGACTCGTCCAGGTAGTCGCGACGCGCGGCCGCGACGTCCGCGACAGCCGTCGCCATGGGCGCGTGGATGCCGAGGCTCACACGCGTGGTGTGCGCCGCGCCGCCACCGAAGCCGACGAGGACGCCCGCAGCTCCCGTGCGCATCAGGTGCAGGGCCGCGGTGTAGGTCGAGGCCCCTCCCACGATGACCGGGACGTCGAGCTCGTAGATGAAGCGCTTGAGGTTGAGCGGCTCCGCGTTGCCCGACACGTGCTCGGCCGAGACCGTGGTGCCACGGATGACGAACAGGTCGACCCCGGCGTCCACGACCGTCTTGTAGAACTCCTGCGTGCGCTGCGGCGACAGGGCGCCCGCGACCGTGACGCCGGACTCCCGGATCTCCTTGAGGCGCTGGGTGATCAGCTCGGCCTTGATCGGCTCGGCGTACACCTCCTGCATGCGACGCGTCGCGCTCACGGCGTCGAGCGTCGCGATCTCCGCGAGGATCGGCTCCGGGTTCTCGTACCGCGTCCACAGGCCCTCGAGGTCCAGCACGCCCAGGCCGCCCGCGTTGCCCAGGGCGACCGCGGTCGCCGGGCTCATCACGGAGTCCATGGGGGCCGCCAGGATCGGCAGGTCGAAGTGGTAGGCGTCGATCTGCCACCCGACCGACACGTCCTCCGGGTCACGCGTACGCCGGGAGGGGACCACGGCGATGTCGTCGAAGGAGAAGGCGCGCCGTCCGCGCTTGCCACGACCGATCTCGATCTCGTTGCTCACCCGACGAGGATACCGGGCCCGGGCAGGGGAACGCCCTCGCGCGCCACGCGGTGGACCGCGACGTCCCAGCAGCGCCGCCCGCCAGGGCTGTGAGGGGCTGTCAGGGCTGTCAGTGGCCGCTGGCATGCTCACCAGCAGAGACCAGGGACGGTCGTGAACGGCGAGGACCGCCGGGCCACCACCCACAGGACGACTGCAAGGAGCACGACGATGAGCTGGACGACCGGACCGCTGCTGGGCTTCGACACCGAGACCACCGGGGTCGACGTCACGAACGACCGCATCGTGACCGCGGCGCTCGTGCGGCGCGTCCCGGGCCGGAGCACCGAGGTCCGGACCTGGCTCGTCGATCCCGGCGTCCCCATCCCCGCGGAGGCGGCCGCGATCCACGGCATCTCGACCGAGCACGCGGTCGCGCACGGGGTGGCCCCGGGACCGGCCCTCGAGGAGATCGCGTCGCTCATCGCCGCGGACCTCGCGATCGGCGTGCCGGTCGTCGCGTTCAACGCGGCGTTCGACCTGTCCCTGCTCGACGCCGAGCTCGCACGCCACGCGCTGCCGACCCTGGGCGAACGGCTGGGGCGCGAGGTCACGCCCGTGATCGACCCGCTCGTGCTCGACCGCTCGCTCGACCGCTTCCGCAAGGGGAAGCGCAAGCTCGGCGACCTGTGCGTGCACTACGGCGTGACCGACGGCGGCAACCTCCACACCGCGGACGTCGACGTCCTCGCGACGCTCGACGTGCTCGAGGCCATGACCCGCGTCTTCCCCGAGCTCGCCGAACGGGACCTCGACTCGCTGCACCGCCACCAGATCACGGCTCACCGGGCCTGGGCGGAGAACTTCAACACGTGGCGCGCCGGGCAGGGGTACGTCGGCGCGGGGGCCAGCACCGCCTGGCCGTCCTGAGCCACGGTCGTCGGACCGCAAAACCTCATAGAACATATGGGCCGCTCGTGATGATCCCGTGAAGTCCCGCCGAGCCCACGGGATCGACGCGCTGTTATCTCATCCATGAGTTATCGTCGGCTCATGACCATGGTCGACGAAGCACCCCAGCACCTCGCACAGGTCGCCGCCCTCATCCGCGGCGCACGCCAGAACAAGGGCCTCACCCAGGCCCAGCTCGCCGAGCGCCTCGGGACGAGCCAGAGCGCGATCCACCGGATCGAGCAGGGCTCGCAGAACGTGAGCCTCGACATGCTCGCCCGGATCAGCGCCGCGCTCGACTCGGAGATCATCTCGTTCGGAGCCCCCAAGCACTCCCACCTGCGGGTCAGCGGCGGCCACGTGCTCTCGGGCCGCATCGAGGTCAACTCCTCGAAGAACGGCGCTGTCGCCCTGCTGTGCGCGTCGCTCCTCAACCGCGGGCGCACCACGTTGCGCCGCGTCGCCCGCATCGTGGAGGTCGACCGCATCGTCGACGTCCTGCGCAGCATCGGCGTGCAGGCCACGTGGTCCGCCGACGGTCGCGACCTCGAGATCATCGTGCCCGAGCAGCTCGACCTCGCCTCGATCGACGTCGACGCAGCCCGCCGCACCCGGTCGATCATCATGTTCCTCGGCCCGCTGCTCGGTCTCCAGGACGAGTTCTCGCTCCCCTACGCGGGCGGCTGCGACCTGGGCACCCGGACCGTCGAGCCCCACATGATCGCGCTGCGCCCGTTCGGGCTGTCGGTCACCGCGGCCTCGGGCAACTACGAGGCGGTCGTCGCGACCCCAGGCGCCCAGGACCTCAGCGTCGTGCTGACCGAGCGCGGCGACACCGTCACGGAGAACGCGATCATGGCCGCCGCGTCTCGCGACGGCGTGACGACGATCCGGAACGCGAGCCCCAACTACATGGTCCAGGACCTCTGCTTCTACCTGGAGCTCCTGGGCGTGCGCATCGAGGGCATCGGCACCACGACGCTGCGCATCCACGGACGCACCGACATCGACGCCGACGTCGAGTACGCGGTGTCCGAGGACCCCGTCGAGGCCATGAGCCTCCTGACCGCCGGCATCGTCACGGGCTCCGAGATCACGGTCGCGCGGGTGCCGATCGAGTTCATGGAGATCGAGCTCGCGACGCTGTCCGAGATGGGCCTGCGCTACTCGCTCTCCCCCGAGTACCTGGCCCTCAACGGCCGCACCCGCCTGGTCGACGTCACCGTCCACCCGAGCGAGCTGCACGCGCCGATCGACAAGATCCACCCCATGCCGTTCCCGGGGCTCAACATCGACAACCTGCCGTTCTTCGCCGTCATCGCGGCGTGCGCGAGCGGGCACACCCTCATCCACGACTGGGTGTACGAGGGACGCGCGATCCACCTGACGGACCTCACGCGCCTCGGCGCCGACGTCCGGCTGCTCGACTCGCACCGGCTCGACATCACGGGCCCGACCCACTGGTCGGGCGCCGAGGTGAGCTGCCCGCCGGCGCTGCGGCCCGCCGTCGTGATCCTGCTCGCGATGCTCGCCGCGAAGGGCACCTCGGTGCTGCGCAACGTCGACATCATCTCGCGCGGCTACGAGCAGCTCCAGGCGCGGCTCATCGAGCTCGGCGCGCGGAGCGCGCCGGCCCGCGCCGCACCTCGCCGGCGCGGCACGACCGGCGGGGCGCGCCCCCCGCGCGGGTCGCGCCCGTCCTGTCGTCTCGTCCCGCGCCCGGGTCCTGCCGGGCCGCGAGGTCAGCGCCCCGTGTAGTTGGGTGCCTCGACCGTCATCTGGATGTCGTGCGGGTGCGACTCCTTGAGCCCGGCCGGCGTGATGCGCACGAACTTGCCGCGCTCCTGGAGCTGCGGGATGGTGTGCGCGCCGACGTAGAACATCGACTGGTGCAGGCCGCCGACGAGCTGGTGCGCGACGGCACCGAGCGGGCCACGGTAGGGCACCTGTCCCTCGATGCCCTCGGGGACGATCTTGTCGTCGCTCGCGACGTCTGCCTGGAAGTAGCGGTCCTTGGAGTAGGACACCTTCTTGCCGCGCGAGGCCATGGCCCCGATCGAGCCCATGCCGCGGTAGAGCTTGTACTGCTTGCCGTTGACGAACACGAGGTCGCCGGGGCTCTCGTCGCAGCCTGCGAGGAGCGAGCCGAGCATGACCGTGTCCGCGCCCGCGACGAGCGCCTTCGCGATGTCGCCCGAGTACTGCAGGCCGCCGTCGCCGATGACCGGGACACCGGCCGGGCGGCACGCGAGCGAGGCCTCGTAGATCGCGGTGACCTGCGGTACGCCGACGCCCGCGACGACGCGGGTCGTGCAGATCGAGCCCGGTCCGACACCGACCTTGACGCCGTCCGCCCCGGCGTCGACGAGCGCCTGCGCGCCCGCGCGGGTCGCGACGTTGCCGCCGACGACCTGGACGTCCTTGAACGCCGGGTCCGCCTTGAGCTTGCGGATCATGTCGAGCAGGAGGCGTGCGTGGCCGTTCGCGGTGTCGGCGACCAGGACGTCCACGCCGGCCTCGGCGAGCGCGGTCGCACGGGTCCACGCGTCGCCGAAGAACCCGATCGCGGCGCCCACGCGCAGGCGACCCTCGCCGTCCTTGGTCGCGCCGGGGTACTGCTCGGTCTTGACGAAGTCCTTGACCGTGATGAGACCGCCCAAGCGCCCCTCGGCGTCGATGAGCGGGAGCTTCTCGATCTTGTGCTTGGCCAGGAGCGCGGCGGCGTCGTCGCGCGCGATGCCGATCGGAGCCGTCACGAGGGGCATGGGCGTCATGATCTCGAACACGCGCCGCTCGGCGAAGTCCGCGGGGTTGACGAACCGCAGGTCCCTGTTCGTGATGATGCCGACGAGCGTGCCGTCAGGCTCGACGACGGGCAGACCGGACACCCGGTACTGGCCGCACAGCGCGTCGAGCTCGGCGAGCGTGGCCTCGGGGCCGACCGTGACCGGATCGGTGATCATGCCGGACTCGGACCGCTTGACGAGGTCGACCTCCTTGGCCTGCGCCTCGATCGACAGGTTGCGGTGGATGATGCCGATACCACCCTGACGGGCCATCGCGATCGCCATGCGCGACTCGGTCACGGTGTCCATCGCGGCCGAGAGCAGCGGTGCGGACATGGTGATCTCGCGCGTCAGCCGGGCGGTCGTGTCGACCTCGCTCGGGATGACGTCCGTCTCGTTCGGGAGCAGGAGGACGTCGTCGTACGTCAGTCCGGTGAAGCCGAAGGGGTCGTGTGCGGGGGCTGCGAGAGAGTCGGTCACATCAAGATTCTACGCTCAGGCCCTCCTGCATATTCCCGGCCGTCCCGCCACCGGGACGGCCGGGTGATGGCCAGGAGCCTGCGCGTGGCGCAGGTCACCGCACGACGGCGAGGGCCTCGTGGAGCAACCCGGTGAAGCTGCGCACGCGCTGGACGGTCGAGGCGTAGGGCAGGCTCGCCGCGGCCTCGTCGTTCGCGAGACCCACGAAGATCGGCAGGTCCGGGTTGGCCTCGTGCAACGTGTGCACGACGTCGAGCACGGGCCTGGGCTGCATGGTGACCACCGCGATGGCCGCGGGGCGGACCATGGTGACCAGCTCGAGCGAGCGGTGCGCCGTGGCCGAGCCCGTGACGATGCGCGCCATGGCCCCCTGGGCGCCGAGCGCCGCGGCCAAGGCGTGCGCCGCGAGCGGCACCTGCTCCCCCGGGGCGGCGAAGATCAGGACGATCCGGCGCATGCGGCTCGGGTGGTTGGGCGGCGGACCGCCTCCCGCGACGAGCGCCTCCTCGGACGCGTGCGTGTACTCGCGCAGGGCGGCGAGCGTCGCGTTGGAGAACACGACCTCGGGCATCTCGCCGGGCGACGCGAGGAACGTCCGCTCGGCGATGCGGTGCAGCGCCGGCTCGACGAGCGTCGACCACCAGTGGCCGGGGTCGGCGCCGGGGGCGATGCGCAGCAGCTGGTCGCACTTCTTCTGGTCGAAGGCGATGGCGGCGTCCACGACGTCGGACACGCTCGTCGGGCGCGGAGCACCGAGACGCACGGGCTCGTCGTCGGACGCCCGTGGCACGGCGCGCAGGAGCCGCACCCCTCCGGACGGGGTCTCGGCCGCCGGGGAGGGGGCTGCACCCGGCTCGGGGTCGCCGTCGCCGTCGTCGGAACGTTCGGCGCCGTCGGCGTCGTCGGCGTCGTCGCTGTCCCCGACCTCGATCTCGAGGGCCAGCTCGGCCTCGTCGGCGTCGAGCGCTGCGCGCGCGGCGTCGACCGGGGCGACCCCCTCGAGTGTCAGGCGACGCATGATGACGAGCCGTGCGACGTCGTCGGCGGTGTACCGCCGGTGGGAACCGGCGGTGTGCTCGGAGGGCCCGAGACCGTACCGACGGTCCCAGGTGCGGAGGGTGGCCGGGGCGACGCCCAGCCTCTTGGCGACGGCCGCGACGGCGAGAGCTGGTGCCTCGGTCGCCTTCCGTCGGGGCCCGCCGGGGTTCGGGGCGGACCGGAGTGAAGTCATGCACCCGATTCTGCCGACCGGTCCAGCCGCTCGCCACTTCGGACGCGGCGTGTCTCAGTCCGTGATGACCGGATCGGCTGAATCACTCCTGAAACGAGTGCGGTTCGCGCCACTCCGGACGCAAATCGATGCAGACCACCAAGAACCGGTTCATGAAGTTGCCCACCTCAGCCACTTGAACAACTTCTGCAACGCTTGTAGGTTGTGCTCCATGACAGAGATCTCGAGGCTCCCCGGACCGGTCATGGAACTGTGGGAATGGCAGTACCAGGGCTCGTGCCGTGACCAGGACGACACCCTGTTCTTCCACCCGGAGGGCGAGCGAGGCTCGACCCGACGACGACGCGCCGAAGCGGCCAAGGCGATCTGCGCCTCGTGCCCGGTGATGATGCAGTGCCGCGAGCAGTCGCTCAAGGTCCGCGAGCCCTACGGGGTCTGGGGCGGCCTCAGCGAGGACGAGCGCGCCGCGATCCTGGCCGGCGTCGCGAAGACCGGCTGACCTTCCGGCCCGCAGGCCTGCGGGCCCCCGCCCGCGCAGCACCCGGCACCACCCCGTATCACCGCACCCACCACCCGTCCCCGGCGCCCGCGCCGGCCTCGAGATCCCGCCGGCACCGGACAGACGAAGGGCCCCGCAACCCAGAGGTTGCGGGGCCCTTCGTCACCAGCAGAGCTGCTGGACGTCAGCCTGTGATCAGAAGATCAGGAGACGACCACGGCGAGGATGTCGCGCGCGGAGAGCACCAGGTACTCCTGGCCCCCGTACTTGACCTCGGTGCCGCCGTACTTGCTGTAGATGACCTTGTCGCCGACGACGACGTCCAGCGGGACGCGGTTGCCGTTGTCGTCGATACGACCCGGACCAACGGCCAGGACCTCGCCCTCCTGGGGCTTCTCCTTGGCGGTGTCCGGAATGACCAGGCCGGATGCGGTCGTGGTCTCGGCCTCGAGGGCCTTCACGACGATCCGGTCCTCGAGCGGCTTGATGGGGACCGACACGTCGGACCTCCGTTTCGCTGTGAGAACTGCAACGGGTAGGTGTCGAGCGCTGCCTGCCGTCCGTCGTCGCGGGTGCCGGACCGGCGGGTGTCGCTCTTGTCGCCCTCACCCGAGGGTGTGGACGACCTACGCTCAATCTAGGTCCGCATTAGCACTCGGTCAAGGCGAGTGCCAACGAGCACCGGGCGTGGAAAGATCGATGCATGGACGCGTCGGCACTGACCAAGCTGCTCAGCCCCGCGGGATGGTCGCTCCTCAGCGCGCTCCCGCCCTACGACGAGCGCCAGGCCATGGTGCTCGCGACCGGCCTGCGCGCCCAGGGCGTCGACCCCGAGCTCGCCGCGGCGGCCCTCACCCAGTCCCGCCTGCGCGCCAAGGCGCACCTCAAGTTCGACGCGTTCGCCGACGGAATGCTCTTCACCCAGGACGGCCTCGAGCAGGCGACCCGGCTCGTGGTCGCGGCCCACCACGCGCAGCGCTACCACGCGGCAGGGGTCACCAAGGTCGCCGACCTGACGTGCGGCATCGGCGCGGACTCCATGACCTTCGCCGGGACCGGCCTCCAGGTCCTCGCGACCGACATCGACGAGGTCACCGCCTCGATCGCGACGGTCAACCTGCGCCACTTCCCCGAGGCCGAGGTCCGCCACGCCGACGGCCTGAGCATCGACCTCGTCGCCGAGGGCGTCGACGGCGTGTTCGCCGACCCGGCCCGGCGCACGCGTTCGGGCACCCGCATCTTCGACCCGCGCTCGTACGCTCCCCCACTCGACGACGTGTGGGCGTTGCGCTCGGTCGTGCCCGCGGTCGGGATCAAGGTCGGCCCGGGCATCCCGCACGCCGGCCTGCCCACCGACGCGGAGACCCAGTGGGTCTCGGTCGACGGCGACGTCGTCGAGGCCGCGCTGTGGTTCGGCCCCCTGGCCCCTGACGGCCCCGGGCGCACGGCCCTCGTGCTGCGCACCACGACCGACGCGGACGGCAACCACCGCACCGTGTCGCGCACCCTGCGCCACGACCAGGGCGACGACGAGCCCGTGCCGGACGTCGGCGCCGTCGGGCACTACCTGTACGAGCCCGACGGCGCGATCATCCGGGCCGGGCTCGTGGCCCACGCCGCCGAGGAGCTCGGCGGTCGGCAGCTGGACCGGACCATCGCGTACGTCACGACGGACCACCCCGCGCCGCGCGCGGTCGTGGGCAGCGCCGACAGTGCTGATCTTGCGACCGGGTACCGCGTCCTGGACGTCATGCCCTTCAGTCTCAAGAAGCTCAAGGCGTACCTGCGCGAGCGGGGCGTCGGGCGGCTGACCATCAAGAAGCGGGGCACGGCCGTCGTGCCGGAGCAGCTCCGCAAGCAGCTCGACCTGCGCGGTACCGCGGAGGCGACCGTCGTCCTGACCCGGGTCGGCGGATCGCAGCAGGTCCTGGTCGTCGAGCCGTTGACCCGGCCCGACGGCACGAGCGTCCTCGACTCCCCCACGCCTCCTGAAAGGGGCTGATCGGTGCACCTTCCCTTCGCCCGGTCCGAACGCTCGTCCGTCGGCATCGAGTGGGAGCTCGCGCTCGTCGACAAGGACTCGGGCGACCTGCGCCAGGTCGCCCAGACCGTGCTGGACGCCGTCGAGCCCACCGACGGGACCCAGCACCCGCACATCCGCCAGGAGCTGCTCCTCAACACGGTCGAGGTCGTGAGCGGCGTGTGCCGCACGGTCGGCGACGCCGGCCGCGACCTCGAGGCCGCGATCGAGGAGATCCGCGTCCTGACCGACCCGCTGCGCGTCGAGCTCATGAGCGCGGGCACGCACCCGTTCGCGCGCTGGGCCCAGCAGAAGGTCACGGACAAGGAGCGCTACGCGACCCTCATCGACCGCACGCAGTGGTGGGGGCGGCAGATGCTCATCTACGGCGTGCACGTGCACGTCGGGATCGAGGACCGCGCCAAGGTGCTGCCCATCTCGCGCGCCATGCTGGGGTACTTCGCGCACCTGCAGTCGCTCTCGGCGTCGTCGCCCTTCTGGGGCGGAAAGGACACGGGATACGCGTCGAACCGTGCGCTCATGTTCCAGCAGCTGCCGACCGCGGGCCTGGGCTTTCAGTTCGAGACGTGGGAGCAGCTCGAGGGCTACGTGGGCGACATGATGCACACGGGCGTGATCGACCAGTTCGACGAGGTCCGCTGGGACCTGCGGCCGTCCCCACGCTTCGGGACGCTCGAGACACGCATCTGCGACGGCGCGACCAACCTGACCGAGGTCCTCGCGCTCGCCGCGCTCAACCACTGCCTGGTCGAGCACCTGTCGACGCTGCTCGACGAGGGCAAGGAGCTCCCCACGATCCCGGCGTGGTTCGCGCAGGAGAACAAGTGGCGGTCGGCGCGCTACGGCATGGACGCGATCATCATCCTCGACCGCGCGGGCAACGAGGAGCTCGTGACCGAAGCCGTGAGCAAGCTGCTCGTCGAGCTCGAGCCGGTCGCCGCGCGCCTCGGGTGCCTCGCCGAGCTCGACGACGTACGCCTCATCCTGCGCCGGGGCGCCTCCTACCAGCGGCAGCGGGCCGTGGCACGGCGCAACGGGGGCGAGCTCGACGCCGTCGTGCGGGCGCTCGTCGCGGAGATGCGGGCGGGCCGCCCGCTCTGACGGTGCCCGACGGCGGAGCGCGGGGCACCGCAGGTCGCCACGTCGCCCGCTCGGGTGGCCCGACCGCGCCTGGGCCACGGCCGTCCCGCAGCGCCCCGCGCGCCGGTCCGGAAATTGCGTTGCCCCTGCTGAGACCATGGGACGCATGGATCCTGCGGACTTCTACACGGGCATCGTCGCCGAGCTCTACGCTCCCCTGAAGTCGGGCTACGAGGATCCGGAGCGTTATGCGCGCTTCGTGCTCGACTCGGGCGAGCCGGCCCTCGAGCTGGGCTGCGGCGACGGGGACCCGCTCCTGGTCCTGCGCTCGCTGGGCCTGGACGTCGAGGGCGTGGACTCGTCGGCCGACATGCTCGGGCGGTGCCGCGAGCTCGCGGCCGTCCAGGGGCTCGACGTGACGCTCCACCACCAGCGCATGGAGTCCCTCGACCTGCCGCACACGTACCGTTCGGTCTTCCTCGCGGGGCCCACGTTCTGCCTCCTGCCCGACGACGACACGGCCCTCGCGGCGCTGCGCGGCATCCGTTCCCACCTGACCGACGACGGGACCGCCCTGGTCCCGCTGTTCGTCCCGTCGCCCACTCCCCCCGACGCGGTGGGCGTCCCCCGCGAGACGACGCGTGAGGACGGCGCCGTCCTGCGGGTCGCGGTCGTGGCCGAGGAGCGCGACGAGCACACGCGGACCCAGCGCAGCGCGCTGCGCTACGAGCGGCTCCTCGACGGCGCGACCACGGTCGAGGAGCGGCTCTGGACGATCCACTGGTACACCCAGGACGGGTTCCGGGCGCTCGCCACGGCTGCGGGCCTGGAGACGGTCGCCGTCCAGGACGAGGACGGGCACCACGCCGCGGCGGACGCCGACGAGTTCACGTTCCTGCTGCGCCCGGCCCGCTGAGGCGCGGCACGCTTCAGCGGGCAGCGCGACGAGAACGGGATCGAGGTCGTCATCGAGGAGATGGCGACCTCGATCCCGTTCTGGGCCGAGCCCGGCCCCGGTTCAGACCGAGACGGTCGTGAGCGGCATCGAGGAGTCGACGGGGATGTCCAGTCCCGACGGCGCCACACCGGCCCGTACGACGGCGGACCCGAGCGCGGCGATCATCGCGCCGTTGTCGGTGCAGTAGCGGATCGGCGGGATCCGCAGGTCGATGCCGGCCTCGGCGCAGCGCTCGGCGGCCATGTCGCGCAGCTGGGAGTTCGCGCTGAAGCCTCCGCCGACCACGAGGGTCTCGACGCCGTGCCGCTGGCAGGCCGCGATGGTCTTGGCCGTGAGGACGTCGGCGACGGCCTCGGCGAACGAGGCAGCGACGTCGTTGAGTGGCACCTCGAGGCCGCTGTCGACCCGGGCCTCGACCCACCGCGCCACCGCGGTCTTGAGCCCCGAGAACGAGAAGTCGTACGCGTGCTTCTCCTGGTCCTTGCGGGCCGTGAGGCCGCGCGGGAACCGGATCGCGGTCGGGTCGCCCTCGCGTGCGAGGCGGTCGATGTGCGGGCCGCCCGGGTACGGCAGGCCGAGGAGGCGGCCGACCTTGTCGAAGGCCTCGCCCGCGGCGTCGTCGAGCGTCGAGCCGAGCTCGGTCACGTCGGTCGCGATGTCGTCGACCAGGAGCAGCGACGAGTGCCCGCCCGAGACCACGAGCGCCATGACGCGCTCGGGGAACTCGCCGTGGACGAGCTCGTCCACGGCGGCGTGGCCGATCACGTGGTTCACGCCGTACAGGGGCTTGTTCAAGCCGATCGAGAGCGCCTTGGCGGCCGAGGCGCCGATCGTGAGCGGGCCCACGAGGCCGGGCCCGGCGGTCACGGCGATCGCGTCGACCTCGGACAGGTCGACGTCGGCCTCGCCGAGCGCGCGCTGGATCGTGGGGATCATCGCCTCGAGGTGGGCGCGCGAGGCGACCTCGGGGATGATGCCGCCGTAGCGGGCGTGCTCGTCCATCGAGCTCGCGACCGCGTCGACGAGGAGCTCGCGACCGCGCACGAGCGCGACGCCCGTCTCGTCGCAGGACGACTCGATCCCGAGGACCAGGGGCGCACCGAGGGTGTCAGAGGAACCGCCAGAAACCATGGTTCCCAGGGTAGTCGCGTGGCGGCGGTCGTCGTGCGCGCCGCGGCGCCGGCCCGGCGAGGCGGTGCCGTGTCCAGCCCCCGGGAGGGCACCCGGGCCCGGATGTGTCGCACGTCACGGCCCCGACCGGGAAGAGTGATTGATCCTTCAACTGTTGACCGAGGCATGAGCACCGAGACCTTCACCCCCATCGACGCCGCCTTCGACGACCTGCTCGAGATCGACGCCTCGACCGCCGACCTCCTGTTCCGCGAGGCTCGGACCGTGCACGCGTTCGAGGACGAGGCGGTGCCCGACGAGAAGATCCAGGCCGCCTACGACCTGGTCCGCTGGGGCCCGACCGCCATGAACACCGTGCCGCTGCGCCTCCTCGTGGTCCGCGACCCCGCGGCCCGTGCGCGCCTCGTCGAGCACATGGCCGACGGCAACAAGGCCAAGACCCTCGCCGCGCCGCTCACGATCGTCGCCGCGGCCGACACCAACTTCCACGAGTACCTCCCGGTCCTCGCCCCGCACATGGAGGGCGCCAAGGAGAACCTCGAGGCGGCCGGCGTCGAGACCCGCGCGGGCATGTCCCGCACGTCCGCGCTGATCCAGGTCGGCTACTTCATCGTGGGCCTGCGTGCTGCCGGTCTGCACGTCGGCCCCATGGGCGGGTTCGACGCTGCCGGCATCGACGCCGAGTTCTTCGGCGAGAACGGCTGGAAGTCGCTCGTCGTCATCAACGTCGGCACCCCGGCCGGCGAGGGCGCGACGTACCCGCGCCAGACGCGCCTCACGTTCGACCAGGCGTCGCAGACCCTCTGAGGTCGCAGCGCCGAAGGCGCTGAGGCACCCCGGGCCTCGCGCGGCGCGGCGTCACCCGTGCTCTGACGCCCCGCTCGTCGCACCCGCCCTGCGCACGACCCCAGACCCGTCCGGTCAGGCCCCCGTGGCCACCGGGCGGGTCTCGTCGTTCGACCACTGCGACCACGACCCCGCGTACAGCGCGGCGTCGACCCCGATCGTCGCGAGGGCCGCGACCTCGTGCGCAGCCGTGACGCCCGAGCCGCAGTACACGCCGACCTGCCGGCTCGCGCCACCCTGCACGCCCAGGCCCGCGAAGCGCTCGCGCAGCGCCGCCTCGTCGAGGAAGCGCCCGTCGGGACCCAGGTTGCCGGTGGTCGGTGCGCTCACCGCGCCCGGTACGTGCCCCGCACGCGGGTCCACGGGCTCGACCTCGCCCCGGAAGCGTTCGCCCGCCCGGGCGTCCAGGAGCAGCCCGTCGCCCGACGACGCCAGGTGCGCCGCGTCGTCGGGCGTGAGCATGGGGAGCGCACCCTGGGACAGCACGACGTCGCCCGGGACCGGGAGCACCTCCCCCGTGTCGAGGGCGAGGCCCGCGCCCGTCCAGGCGCCGAGGCCGCCGTCGAGCAGGCGGACGTCCGCGAGACCGGCCCAGCGCAGCAGCCACCAGGCGCGCGCGGCCGACGTGGCCCCCACGGCGTCGTACGCGACCACGCGCGACCCCGCACGCAGGCCCCAGCGGCGAGCCGCCGCCTGGAGGTCGGCGAGGTCCGGCAGCGGGTGACGACCTCGCGCGGGCGACGGTGGCGCCGCGAGCTCGGTCTCGAGGTCCACGAACACCGCACCCGGCAGGTGCCCCGCGAGGTACTGCTCGTGGCCGTCGGTCACGCCGAGCGCCCAGCGGACGTCGAGCAGGACCAGGTCCCCCGTGCCCGCGGCGAGCTCGTCGCGCAGCGCCCGCGCCGAGACGAGCACCGCGTCCCGAGCGCTCACGCGACGCCCGGCTCGTCGGGCAGCACGTCGCCCTCCCTGCCCGCAGGGACAGGTGCGGTGGCGTCGTCGGTCAGCTCGAGACGCATGGTGTAGGCGTCGACGTCCTCGGGCTGGTAGTACCGCTTGCGGATACCGAGCTGCTCGAACCCGAACTTCCCGTACATGGCCAGCGCCGCGTCGTTGTCGACCGCGACCTCCAGCAGGACGGCGCTCGCACCGACCTGGCGAGAACGGTCGATCAGCGCCGTCAGGAGCACCGACCCGATGCCGAGGTGGTGGTACTGCGGGTCCACCCCGATCGTCATGACCTGCGTGACGTCACCGTCGAACCACAGCCCCGCGTAGCCGACGAGCTCCTGCGGACCGGCCGCGTAGATCCGGACGGGCTCGGCCGCGACGTACCAACGACCCAGCGCGCCGAGCTCCTCGGCCAGCATCCCGTACGTCCAGGCGCTCGGGCCGAACAGCTCCTGCTCCAGACGCACGACGCGCGGCAGGTCCGCCGCGCGCAGCGGCCGCAGCTTGACCTCGTAGTGCGCGCTCACGCCCCGCTCGCCTTCCGGTCCGCCGGGAGCGCGTCGGTCGCGCGCTTGCGGGCCGCGGGCTCCTGGACGTCGGGGCGGCGCAGGTACAACGGCTCGGTGGGCTGCTCGTCTCCCGCGTCGCGTCGCGCGATCGCGAGCCGCGCCAGCACGACCGCGTCGGGGACGAGCGGGGCGTCCTCGGCGAGCGGCAGGTGATCGGGGTAGAGCACGGCGCCCTCGCCCACGACCACGGCGCCCTCCACCTGGTCGGCCAGTCCGGCGGCCGGACCGACGTCCGGTCCGGCGACGAGCTCGACCACCGGCGTCGCGTGCGGCCCCTCGTGCGCCACGACGCGGTAGCGCGCCCAGTAGACCTCCCGCCGGCGCGCGTCGGCCGTCGCGAGGACCTCCTCGCCCGGGGTCAGCCCCAGGTCGCTCACGGCCTGCGCGGCGATCGCGTCGAGCCCCGAGACGCCGAACGCCGGGATGCCGAGCGACAGCGCGAGCGTGCGCGCCGTGACCAGCCCGACCCGCAGGCCCGTGAAGGGAGCGGGCCCCGTGCCCGCGACGACGGCCGTCAGCGCGGTGCGGTCCACCCCGGCCTCGGCGAGCACCTCGCTGATCAGCGGGGCCAGGGTCTCGGCGTGCCGACGGCGCTCGTCCGCAGAGCGCACAGCGAGCCGTTCACCGCCGTCCCCGACGAGGGCGACCGCGACGGCGGCTGACGTATCGAGCGCGAGAACTGCCACTGTCCCAGCCTACTGATCCGCGGGCCGGTGCGCGGCCAGGTCCTGGGCCGAGCCGCCGGCGGCCGGGTCCGCTGCGGCGTGCTCCGCAGCGGCCTCGACCGCCGCACGCAGCCCGTCGGCGAGGCCGGCGACCTCGACCCACCGGTCGCCCAGGGCTCGCACGGTCACGTGCCGGACGCCGGCCTCGGGCGACTCGTGCTCGTCGTCCGGGTCGACCGGCTCGTCGGTCTCGCCGGACCGGGGCGCCTCGTCCGTGGCAGACGTGTCGACACCACCCCGCGGGCGCTCGATCGTGATCTCCAGGCGGTCCTCCGCGAGCGACTCCACGAGGTCCTGCCCCCACTCGACGACCGTGACCGACTCGTCGAGGCTCGCGTCGAGGTCGAGGGCCTCCACCTCGTCGAGCGAGCCGAGCCGGTAGGCGTCGACGTGGACCAGGTACGGGCCGTCCGCGAGCGGCGGGTGGACCCGCGCGATGATGAAGGTCGGCGACGCGACCTGACCGCGCACCCCCAGCCCCGTGCCGATGCCCTGGGTCAGGGTCGTCTTGCCCGCGCCCAGGTCGCCCGTGAGCATCACGAGGTCGCCCGCGCGCAGCTCGCGCGCCAGGGCCAGACCGAACGCGCGGGTCGCGTCCGCGTCGGGCAGGTCGAAGGTCAGATCGGTCATGACAGCCACTCCTGGTCGTCGTGCGTGCGCTCACGCAGCGTGTGGTCCTGTGCGCGGTCCGCCCGCGCCGGGGCGGGCCTCCCGAGGGTGGCGTCACCGCCCGAGGTGAGCTCCGCCGTCGGGCCCGACGCGCCGCCGTCCCGGTAGACGCGCGGGACGCGCGCGCCCAGGCGCGTCGTGATCTCGTAGCTGATGGTCCCGGCGGCCAGCGCCCAGTCCTCCGCGGTCGGGGCCCCGCCGCGCGCGAGGCCCGCGCCGGGACCGAAGAGCGTCACGACGTCGCCCGCCTGCTCGGCGGCGTAGGGTCCCAGGTCCAGCACGAACTGGTCCATGCAGACCCGCCCCGCGACGTGCAGGACGCGGCCCGTGCCGTCGATCCCGCCCGCCTCGTCGACCGGGCCGCCGACCAGCACCGGACCGCCCGGACGCTCGGGCAGGGCGCCCGACGCGTGCCGCGGGATGCCGTCCGCATACCCGAGGGGCACCACACCGAGGACCGTCGCCTGCGACGTCGTGTAGGCGTGCGCGTACGACACGCCCTGGCCCTCCGGGACGCGCTTGACCGTCGCGAGCTCGGCCTCGAGCGTCATGGCCGGGATCAGACCGAAGTCGTCGGGCGTCCCGAGCTGCGGGACCGGCGACAGACCGTAGACGGCGAGGCCCGGACGCACGAGGTCGTAGTGCACGCTCGGGTTCGTCAGGGTCGCCGCGGAGTTCGCGAGGTGGCGCACCTCGAACCGGGCGCCCGCGCCCTCGGCCGTGCGGACCGCCTCGTCGAAGACCTCGACCTGGTGCAGGACCGTCGGGTGCTCGGGCTCGTCCGCGAACGCGAAGTGGGACCAGATCCCGACGACGCTCAGCACTCCCGCCGACTCGGCCCGCAGCGCCGCGTCGAGCGCTGCCGGGAGCTGGTCCGGCATGATCCCGTTGCGTCCCAGACCCGTGTCGATCTTGAGGTGCACGCGGGCCGGGCGCCCGGCCGCGCGGGCCGCGTCGGCGACCTCCTCGACGGCCCACACCGAGGCGACCGAGACGTCGATCTCGGCCTCGACCAGCGCCCGGAGCGGAGCGCCCGGTGCGTAGAGCCACGTGAGGACCCGCGCCTGGTCCGGGCCGATGCCGGCGGCACGCAGCGCGAGCGCCTCGGAGACCTGGGCCGTGCCGAGCCACGTCGCACCGCCCGCGAGCGCCGCGCGGGCGCTCGGCAGCAGGCCGTGACCGTATGCGTCGGCCTTGACGACCGCCATGACCTGCGCGGTGCTCGCACGGGACGCGAGCGCCTCGACGTTCGAGCGGATCGCGCCCAGGTCGATCACCGCACGCGCAGGGAAGTAGTCGGCGGGGTGCGGGGTACCGGCCGCCGTGAGAGGGGTGAAGTCGTCCGCGGATCCGTGCCTGGGGTCGCTGAAGGGGCTCACGGTCACCGATTCTCTCACCGGTTCCTTCACCCGCCTGCGGTGGCACCCGCCGACGGTGACGCCGTCGGGCCTAGGACCACTCCTGCAGGGGGCGGGTCGTCTCGAACCGCCGCTGCTTCCCGCTGAGCGGGTCGACGAACTCGATCGAGCGCGAGACGAGCTGGAGCGGGCGGCTGAAGTCGTCAGGGCGCACGTCGTAGAACGTCGGGTAGAAGTTGTCGTGCAGGATCGGCAGACCGAGCGAGTTCATGTGCAGCCGGAGCTGGTGGGTCTTGCCGGTGTGCGGCGTCAGACGGTAGAGGCCGAGCGTGCTGGGTTCCCCCTGACCTGGGTCGGCCGCGACCTCCCGGGTGTCCACGAGCTCGACGAGACTCTCGGAGTTCGGCTCGCCGGGCACCTCGAAGGCGCGCATGACGCCGCGCTCCTTGTGGATGCGGCTGCGCACGACGCGCGGGAGCTCGAGACCCGGGTCGACGCCCGCGACCGCCTCGTAGACCTTGGTCACGCGCCGCTCGGCGAAGAGCGTCTGGTACGGGCCGCGGACCTCGGGTCGTACGGTCAGCACGAGGACCCCGCCGGTCACGCGGTCGAGGCGGTGGGCGGGCGAGAGCTCGGGCAGCTCCAGGTCCCGGCGCAGCCGCACGAGGGCCGACTCCGCGATGAACGCCCCTCGCGGGATGCTCGCGAGGAAGTGCGGCTTGTCGACGACGACCAGGTCGTCGTCCTGGTACAGGATCTCGATCTCGAAAGGTACGCGCGTCTCGACGGGCGGGTCCCGGTAGAGGAACACGCGCGCGTGCTGCGCGAAGGCGGTCTCCGCGGTCACCGCCCGCCCCAGGTGGTCGACGACCTCGCCCGCGGCGACCTTCTCGCGCAGGCGCGGCTCGTCGTCGGGGAAGCGGTGGACCAGGTGGTCGAGGACGGTCTCCCAGCGGGGCGACCCCTCGCTGCCGTCCCCGTTCTCCGGCAGGACGACGCGCGTCGCGTTGAGCCCGTCCCGCACGGGCAGCGGCTGGAACGGGATCCGCCGGCGGCGCGGCGGGTCATGGGGGGTCGTCGGGGTGGGCACGGCCACCACGGTAGCCGTTGCCCCCGCGCTAGCCTCCGCGGTGGACCGGGGCGGCGCTCAGGGATGCACGACGACGTCGGCCCGGTCCCGGGTAGAGGCCACCAGCCGGGCGTTGGTCTCGTCGGAGCCGAGCACCCAGTCGCGCGCGGCGGCGGGCGTCCTGCCGTGACGGACGTGCCGGGCCACGAGCCGCTCGATCCGGGTCTCGTCGGGAAGCTCCACGAACCACGCCTCGTCGAGGAGTCCGCGGACCGCGTCCCAACGCCCCTCGTCGTCGCCCTCGCCGAGCAGCAGGTAGTTGCCCTCGGTCAGCACGAGCTCGACGCCGGGCGCCACGGGGATCGACCCGGCGACGGGCTCCTCGAGGTCCCGGTCGAACGCCGGGGCGTAGACCGTGACTCCCGGGCGCGGCGACCGGAGCCGTTCGAGGAGCGCCACATAGCCGTGCGCGTCGAACGTGTCCGGCGCGCCCTTCCGGTCGCGGCGCCCCAGTCGCCCGAGCTCGGCGTCGGCGAGGTGGAACCCGTCCATCGGCACGACGACGGCGCGCACCGCGGGCGCCTCGGAGACCGGGTGGGCGAGCGACGCGAGGACCTCGTCGGCGAGCGTCGACTTGCCGGCTCCCGGCGCACCCACGATCCCGACGAGCACCCGCACGGGACCGCCCGTCCTCTGCGCACGCCGGGCCGTGTCGACGAGTGATCGGCACCGCGCCACGAGGTCCGCCGTGACGTCACCCTCGACCAGGATCTGGTCACCCTCGTTCTGCACGCGTCACCCTCGGTCTCTCGTCTTGTCACCCTCGGCGGGTTCGCCCGTCACCCTCGGCGAGGTTGCGTCTCACCCTCGGCGGAGCAGGTTCGCGACCACGCCCGGCAGCGCCTCGGCCACGTCCAGGGCCGCGACCGGCCCGCCAGGGTTCGCCCGGGCGCCCGCCCACCCGTGGACCGTAGCAGCCGCAGCAGCGAGCTCTGCCGCCAGGCCGGGCTCCTGCACCACGCGCTCGCCGTACGCCGCCAGCAGGGCGCCCAGAAGGCCCGTGAGCACGTCTCCTGCCCCCGCCGTGGCGAGCCACGCGGGTCCGTCGGCCTGCGACCACGCCCCGTCCGGACCGACGACCACCGTCGCCGCCCCCTTGAGCAGCACGGTCGCGCCCGTGAGGTCGTGCGACCTGCGCGCCCAGCGCAACGGCTCGGCCTCGACCCCCTCGCGGTCGACGTCCTCGCCCCGAGCGCTCAGAAGGGTCGCGAGCTCGCCCGCGTGCGGCGTCAGGACGACCGACGGCGGGCAACGGTCCGGGAGCAACGACAGGGCTCCGGCGTCGACCACCGCGGGGACCCTCGGTCCGGTGACGTCCTCGGACAGCAACCCGCACGCGACCGCGAGCGCGTACCGGATCCGTTCGTGCTGCCCGGCGTCCGCGCTCCGCCCGCCACCCCCGTCCCCGCCGCCTTCCCGTGCGATCGGCCGATCCTCGGCCGCCGGGATCCCCGAACCGAGCGCCCAGGCCTGCACCCTGCCCTCGGCGGGCACCGCCTCGGGGCGTGCCGAGACGACGACGTGAGCGACGTCGTCGGGCCCGCGGTAGCGCACCATGCCTGCGCCCGCGCGGACCGCCGCCGTCACGGCCAGGACCGCGGCCCCCGGGAACGTGGGCGTGCCCGCGACGACGCCCAGGACACCGCGCGTGTACTTCTGGTCCGTCGGCCCGGGGACGGGCCACAGCCGAGCGACGTCCGCGCGCTCGAGGCGCCGCACCCGCGGTCCCGCCGCGCCGCCCACGTCCTCCAGCCCGACGTCGACGAGCGTCACGGCCCCGGCGAGATGCGTCGCCGGGGGCAGCAGCAGACCGGGCTTGAGCGCGCCGAACGTGACCGTCCGGTCGGCGCGGAGGACGGGCCCGGGGACCGAGCCGTCGTCGACCCCGGTGCCGCTCGGGGCGTCGACCGCGACGACCCAGGGGCCGGAGCCGGGCCCGGACCAGCCCGGAGACCGCCGCGACCGCTCGGCCACGAGCGCCCCGACCAGGTCCCCGGCCACACCTCGCAGCGCCCCGGTCGCGCCGATCCCGACCAGCCCGTCGACGACCACGTCGGCCGAGAGGACCGTGGCGACGACGTGCGACCAGGGCGCGCGCCCGGCCGGGGCCGCGAGGTCGATCACCCGCCCGCCCGCGCGACGCAGCGCGGCCAACCCCTCGGCGTGCGGATGCTCGCTCGTGCACACCGCCTCGACCACGACACCGCGCCGGGCCAGGTACGCCCCCGCGAACAGGGCGTCGCCGCCGTTGTTGCCCGATCCCACGAGGAGCACCGCCCGTCGTCCGGTGACCCGCCGAGGCCGCGCTGCGCCGTCGGGCGTCCTCCCGCGCGCGCCTCGCCGAAGGTCCTGCGCCACGACCGTCGCGAGCGCGAACGCAGCGCGCTCCATGAGCGGGACCCCGCGGGCGAGCAGCGGCTCCTCGGCGGCACGGACCTGGGCGGCGGTGAACGCTTCGATCATGGGCCCATCCTGCCCCGCTGCCACGCTCCCCGCCGGACCACCGGTGCACCCGGCACGACGCGCCCCCGACCCGCCGGGCTAGATTGGCGACCATGCGATTCGGACTCTTCATCCCGCAAGGCTGGCGTCAGGACCTCGTCGGCATCGACCCTTCCGAGCAGTGGGAGACCATGCGCTCCCTCGCGCGCCACGCGGACACCGCGCTGGCCGGCGAGCGCCTCCCGGGCGCGCGCCACGCGTGGGAGTCGGCGTGGGTCTACGACCACTTCCACACCGTGCCCGAACCCACGGGCGAGGCCACGCACGAGGCGTGGACGCTCATGGCCGCGTTCGCCGCCTCGACCGAGCGCGTACGCCTGGGCCAGATGTGCACGTGCATCGCGTACCGCAACCCCGCCTACCTCGCGAAGGTCGCGGCGACCGTCGACATCGTGAGCGGTGGCCGCACCGAGATGGGCATCGGCGCCGGCTGGTACGAGCACGAGTGGCGTGCGTACGGCTACGGCTTCCCGGGAGCCGGTGCGCGCCTGGGAGCGCTCGACGAGGGCGTGCAGGTCATGGAGCAGATGTGGCGCACGGGCTCGGCGACGCTCGACGGCACGTACTTCCAGGTCGACGGCGCGCTGTGCCACCCGCAGCCGCTCCAGGTCCTCGACGGCGTGGGACCGGAGGGCGCCGGCGCACCGAGCATCCCGCTGTGGATCGCGGGAGGCGGCGAGAAGAAGACGCTGCGCATCGCGGCCCGGCACGCGCAGTACACGAACTTCGACGGCCGGCTCGAGGGTTTCACGCACAAGTCGGAGGTGCTGCGCGGGCACTGCGAGGCGATCGGGCGCCCGTTCGACGAGATCACGCGCTCGTCCAACTACAACGTGGTCATCGGGGCGACCGAGGCCGACGTCGAGGACCGCCTCCGGTGGATCGGCGAGCACTACGCCAAGACCGTCCCCGCGAAGGCCGAGGAGACCGTGGCCGACTTCCGCTCGGGACCGCTCGTCGGCACGCCCGAGCAGATCGTCGAGAACCTGCAGAAGCTCGAGGGCGCGGGCATGACGTACGCGATCACGTACTTCGCCGAGGCCGCGTACGACCGCACCGGCATCGAGCTGTTCGAGCGCGAGGTGATCCCGGCCCTGCAGGGCTGAGCCGCTCCCTGGCCCGTCCCGGTGGGCGGGCCCGGTGCGCGGGCCCGGTGGGCGGGCCCGGTGGGCGGGCCCGGTGCCGAGCATGCGGTCGGCGTTCGTCTCGACGCGTTGCGCGACGCCCACCGCATGCTCGACCGACACGAACCGCATGCTCGACGGCGGACCCCCTCAGCCTTCTGCGACCACCATGGCCGACGCGATCCCGGCGTCGTGCGAGATCGACAGGTGGAAGGTCGCGATCCCCAGCTCCGTCGCCCGTGCCTGGACCGTCCCCGTGATCTCGACCTGGGGCGCTCCCCCGACGACGCGGTGCACCGTCGCGTCCTGCCAGCGCATGCCGCCGGGTGCACCGAGCGCCTTCGCGATGGCCTCCTTGGCGGCGAACCGGGCCGCGAGCGACGAGGCGGGCAGGTCCCGCTCGGCCGGGGTGAACAGCTTCTCGCGCAGGCGCGGCGTCCGTTCGAGCGTGTCCATGAACCGCGCGACGTCCACCACGTCGATACCCACCCCGATGATCATGCGCTCACCCTATGCGCTGGCCCGGGCGTACCGACGGCCGCGAGAACCTGGCGGACGGCCGGGTGCGCAGACCTGGCACACCTCGCACGGCGCCCGGCGGCAAGCCCAGGGCCGGCCCCGGCCAGCCCTGGACGACGGAAGCCCGCCGTGCGAGGGCACGGCGGGCTTCGGTCGGAGAGCGGGACGGTCGGCTACTCGACCGTGACCGACTTCGCGAGGTTGCGCGGCTGGTCGACGTCGAGCCCCTTGGCCGTGGCGAGGGCCATGGCGAAGATCTGCAGCGGGACGACCGCGAGCAGCGGCGAGAGCAGCGTGGGCGACTGCGGGATCCAGAAGATCTCGTCGGCGTACGGCAGCACCGCGTCGTCGCCGTCCTCGGCGATCACGAGCGTGCGTGCGCCGCGGGCGCGGATCTCCTGGATGTTGGAGACGACCTTGGAGTGCAGCGAGTCGCGTCCGCGCGGCGACGGCACGACGACGAAGACCGGCTGTCCCTCGTCGATGAGCGCGATGGGCCCGTGCTTGAGCTCGCCCGCGGCGAAGCCCTCGGCGTGGATGTAGGCGAGCTCCTTGAGCTTGAGCGCACCCTCGAGGGCGACGGGGAACCCGACGTGGCGCCCCAGGAAGAGCACCGACTTCGCGTCCTTCATGGAGCGGGCCACGGCGCTGACGTACTCGCCGCGCTCGATGACGGTCTGGATCTTGCGCGGCATCTCGCGCAGGTCGTCGAGGATCTCGCGGATCTCGTCGGGGAACTTGTTGCCGCGCAGCTGCGCGAGGTAGAGGCCCAGGAGGTAGGCCGCGGTGATCTGCGACAGGAACGCCTTGGTCGAGGCGACGGCGATCTCGGGCCCGGCATGCGTGTACAGGACGGCGTCGGACTCGCGCGGGATGGTCGACCCGTGCGTGTTGACGATCGAGATGACCTTGGCGCCCTGCTCACGGGCGTGGCGCACGGCCATGAGGGTGTCCATGGTCTCGCCGGACTGCGTGACGGCGACGACGAGCGTCTTCTCGTTCACGATCGGGTCGCGATACCGGAACTCGTGCGCGAGCTCGACCTCGACGGGGATGCGGCACCAGTGCTCGATCGCGTACTTGGCGACGTGCCCGGAGTAGGCGGCCGTGCCGCACGCCACGACGATGATCTTGTCGACGGTCCGCAGCACGGCCTCGTCGATGCGCAGGTCGTCGAGGACCAGGCGTCCCTCGGCGTCGGTGCGTCCGAGCAGGGTGTCCGCGACGGCCTGCGGCTGGTCGTGGATCTCCTTGTCCATGAAGGACGTGAAGCCGCCCTTCTCCGCCGCGGCCGCGTCCCAGTCGACCGTGAAGCGCGTCGCCTCGGCGGGCTTGCCGTGGAAGTCGACGACCTCGACGCTGTCGGGGGTGATGGTGACGATCTGGTCCTGGCCGAGCTCGAGCGCGTCCTTGGTCGACGCGATGAACGCGGCGACGTCGGAGCCGAGGAAGTTCTCGCCGTCTCCGAGCCCGACGACGAGCGGCGAGTCGTGCCGGGCGCCGACGACGGTGGTCGGGGCGTCCGCGTGGACGGCGAGCAGGGTGAACGTGCCTTCGAGCTGGCGCGCGACGTAGGCCATCGCCTCGGTCAGGTCCCCGGTGCGGCGGTACGCGCGGGCGAGGAGCTGGGCCGCGACCTCGGTGTCCGTCTCGGAGAGGAAGGTCGCGCCGTCGGCGAGCAGCTCCTCCTTGAGGACGGCAAAGTTTTCGACGATCCCGTTGTGGATCACGGCGAGGCGGCCCTCGTCCGCGACGTGCGGGTGCGCGTTGGTGTCGTTCGGCGCGCCGTGCGTGGCCCACCGCGTGTGCCCGATCGCCGCGGAGGCCGCGGGCAGCGGACGAGACTGGAGCTCGTCGACGAGCTTGACGAGCTTCCCGGACTTCTTGGCCGTCGCGACGTCCGTCCGGTCGGGCGCGACGAGCGCGACCCCGGCCGAGTCGTAGCCGCGGTACTCGAGCCTGCCGAGTCCTTCGAGGACGACGTCGAGGGGTCGCCCCGACGCTTCAAGGGGGCCTGCGTAACCCACGATTCCACACATGGTTTCGGAGTCTAGCCGGACGTTCTGGGGCCTTCGCAGCCGCGACATCTTGCGGTTCTTTGTTAGTGGTCCGGCCTGTTCGTGTTCACGGTGCGGCTCGGCGTCCGGCAGAATCGTCCGAGTGGTTCCTTCCTCCGACCTGCCCGTCCCTCCGCTCGAGGGTGCTCCCGCGACCGATCAGGACGCCTCGCCCGGTTCCGGACGCCTGCCCGACCTCTCGACGTCGTCCCCGTACGTCGACCTGGATCGCGCGGCGTGGAGCAGGCTCTCCGAGTCGACGCCGCTGCCGCTGACGGACGCCGACGTCGTCAAGCTCCGCGGGCTGGGCGACCCGATCGACCTGGCGGAGGTCGACGCGATCTACCGCCCCATCTCGCGGCTGCTCAACCTCTACGTGACGGCGACGAGCGGCCTGCACGAGGCCACCTCGACGTTCCTGCGCGAGAACTCGACCCGCACGCCGTACGTGATCGGGGTCGCGGGGTCGGTCGCGGTGGGCAAGTCGACGACGTCGCGCATCCTGCGCGAGATGCTCGCTCGCTGGCCCGAGACGCCTCGGGTCGAGCTCCTCACGACGGACGGCTTCCTGTACCCGAACGCCGAGCTCGCCCGTCGCGGCCTCATGGAGCGCAAGGGGTTTCCCGAGTCGTACGACCGGCGCGCACTCGTCCGGTTCCTGTCCCGCGTCAAGGCGGGCGCACCCGAGGTCCGCAGCCCGGTCTACGACCACCTGACCTACGACATCGTCCCGGGGGCCGAGACCGTCGTCCGCAGACCGGACGTCCTGATCGTGGAGGGCCTCAACGTCCTCCAGCCGGCCCGCCCGGGGCCGTCCGACGATCAGGCGGTCGCGGTGAGCGACTTCTTCGACTTCTCGATCTACGTCGACGCGCGTACGCGCAACATCCGCCAGTGGTACGTGGACCGGTTCCTGTCGCTGCGCCGGACGGCGTTCGCCCGCCCCGAGTCGTACTTCAAGCGCTACGCGACCCTCACGGACGAGGAGGCCGTCGAGAAGGCCAAGTCGATCTGGGACTCGATCAACGCGCCGAACCTCGAGGAGAACATCCTGCCGACGCGAGGTCGCGCGACGCTCGTGCTGACGAAGGGATCGGACCACTCGGTCCAGCGCGCCCGCCTGCGCAAGGTGTGAGCGGGGGCGGTCAGGAGGCGCGGCGGACGGCGTCCTGGTCGCCCTCGACGCCCGACGACGTCGCCACCGGCCGGGCGGCCGCCTCGCCGTGGATCGAGGTCGCCCCCGCTGCGTCCTGGGTGGCCTCTCGGACCGCTTCCCGGGCTCGGCGCCTGCGGGCCATGCTGTTCATGATCCGGTCGACGATCACGCCGGACAGCACTCCCATCACGACGCCGATGACCATGGCGAGCAGCGGCTGGTGCCCGAGCCACTGTGCCGCGACGAGGCCGATGAGCACGGAGTAGAGGGCCCAGGTCACGGCCGCCAGGCCCGAGTAGGCCATGAAGCGGCGGCGCGGGTACCCCACGGCACCTGCGGTCATGTTGACCGCGACACGGCCGATCGGGACGTAGCGCGCCGCCAGGATGAAGGCGGCGCCGCGGGCCTTGAGCGCCTGGTCGGCCCAGGCGACGGCCTTGCGTCCTCGGACGGTCCGGAGGAAGCGGATGCGTTCGGTGCCGATCCCGCGGCCCAACGAGTAGGCGATCTGGTCGCCCGTCCAGGCTCCCGCCGCGGCGATGACCAGGACGAGCAGGAGGTTCGGGTTCCCCGAGGCGCTGGCCGCGACGGCGAGCGTGATGACCACGGACTCGCTCGGGATCGGCGGGAAGAAGCCGTCGATCGTCGCGAAGGCGTACAGGGCGGGGTAGATCCATGCGGACGCCGCGAGTGCGAGGACCCAGATCTCCAGGTTCTCCAAGAAGGTCGAAACGGCCTCGATCACGGGTCCTCTGTTCGTCGGCTGGCGGGGCGGACCAGGCTGGTCACAGACGTCGTGTCGACGCCTGTGACCAGCCTACGGATACGGAGGCCCGACACCATCGGGGAAACCCCCCAGTCTGCCCTGATGTCGACCCCCACCTTCCGAGGACGATTCTGCCGGATCGTCAGGCCGGTCACGTCATCCTCCGGAAGGAGATCCACCCCTAGGGAGGTCCCCCGGAGGGATGCTGTGACGTCCTCCGGACGATGTGTTCCGCGCTCCCGGGCCATGGGGTCCGGGCCCAGGTCCCCGCGACGTCAGGGCAGCCGGAAACCCAGGACCTCTGACGCCTCGGCGGGGTCCGGGGTGCCGCCCCAGAACCGCATCATGTTGTCGTTCGAGGCGAGCGACCGCAGCTCCGCGTGGTCGAGGTAGAGCTCGCCCCGCAGGTGGTCGGTCTCGTGCTGGACGATCCGCGCGGGCCACCCCGTCAGGACGTCGTCCACCTGTCCGCCGAGCTCGTCCTGCCCGGTCAGGCGTACCGACCGGTGCCGCGCGACGACGGCCTGCCACCCGCTGACGCTCAGGCAGCCCTCGAAGAAGGCTCGCTGCTCGTCCCCCACCGGCGCGTAGGACGGGTTGACGAGCACCCGGAACGGCACGGGGTACCGCTCCCGCAGGTCCGCGTCCTCGGGGTCGGTGACGCCGGCGTCCTGGACCACGGCGACCGCGAGCCCGAGCCCGATCTGGGGGGCGGCGAGCCCGACCCCCGGGGCCGCGTGCATGGTCGTGCGCATCGCCTCGACCAGTCGGGGGAAGAGGTCCCCGAGCTGTCCGGTGTAGGGCGCGGCGGGACGTCGCAGGACGGGGTGCCCGGCCTGCACGATGGGGAGCACGCCGTCGTCGTACCGCGCGAGGTGCTCCGCGACCTGGTCCCTCAGCGACTCGTCGACGGGACCGGCGAAACCGGCCCCCGTCCCGGCAGCAGGTCGAGCCGTCACAGGGCCAGCCGGTCCCGGACGACGCCCGCGAGGGATTCGGCGACGGCGTCGGCCGTGGCCTGCGTCGCGGCCTCGACCATGACCCGCACGAGCGGCTCGGTGCCCGAGGAGCGCAGGACGACGCGCCCCGTCTCCCCCAGACGCGCCTCGGCGGCCGCGACGGCCTCCTGGAGCACCCCGTCGGTCGCAGCCCGGGCCTTGTCCACGCCGCGCACGTTGAGCAGCGTCTGGGGCAGCTTCGGCACGGCGCCCGCGAGGTCGGCCAGCTTGGCGCCCGACTGCTGGATGCGCGCGGCGAGCTGGAGCGCGGTCAGCACGCCGTCCCCCGTCGTCGCGAACTGGGACAGGATGATGTGCCCGGACTGCTCGCCACCGAGCGTGTAGCCCTTGGCGCGCATCTCCTCGAGCACGTAGCGGTCGCCGACCCCCGTCTGGACGGTGCGGATCCCGGCGTCGCGCATCGCGAGGATCAGTCCGAGGTTGCTCATGACGGTCACCACGAGGGTGTCGTCGGCGAGGCGGCCCTTCTCCTTCTCGGCGAGGGCGAGCACCCCCATGATCTGGTCGCCGTCCACCAGGACCCCGCGGTGGTCGACCGCGATGCAGCGGTCGGCGTCGCCGTCGAACGCCACGCCGAAGTCGGCCTCGGACGCCACGACGACGGCCTGGAGCTGCTCGGGATGGTTGGACCCGCACTTCTCGTTGATGTTGCGCCCGTCGGGGCTCGCGTTCATCACGACGACGTCGGCACCCGCCGCGCGCAGCGCCGCCGGGCCCACGTCGCTCGCGGCGCCGTTCGCGCAGTCGACCGCGATCCGCAGGCCGGAGAGGGGCAGGGCGTCGCCCGTCGCACCGATGCTCGAGATGAGGTGCTCGACGTAGTCGGCCCCGGCGCTCCCGGTGTCGCGGCGCACTCGACCGACCTCGGCGCCGAGCGGACGGTCCCACTCGGCGTGGAGCTGGCGCTCCATCTCGTCCTCGAGCGAGTCCTCGAGCTTGATGCCACCACGGGCCAGGAACTTGATGCCGTTGTCGGCCATCGGGTTGTGCGAGGCCGAGATCATGACGCCGAAGTCGACGTCGAGCGTGCTCGTGAGGAACGCGACGGCCGGGGTCGGCAGGACGCCGACGTCGAGCACGTTGACGCCTGCGCTCGCGAGGCCCGCGGTCACCGCGGCGCCCAGGAACTCGCCCGAGGCCCGGGGGTCCCTGCCGATCACGGCTCGCGGGCGGTGCCCGTCGGGTTGCCCGGTGCGTCCCAGCACGTTCGCAGCAGCCACGCCCAGGCCGAGCGCGAGCTCGGCCGTGACGTCCCTGTTCGCCAGCCCCCGCACGCCGTCGGTGCCGAACAGTCGTCCCATGAGTTTTCCTCCCTCAACGGGACGGTACAGGCCCCAGGGCCTGCCCCGCCCCCGCTGCGAGCCGACCGGTCCGGTCGCTCGTCAGCATCCCTGACAAAAGACGACGGCCCCGGTGGACTGTGTCCACCGGGGCCGTCGTGCGCAAGCGCTGGATCAGCGCTTGGAGTACTGCGGAGCCTTACGGGCCTTCTTGAGCCCGGCCTTCTTGCGCTCGACGACGCGTGCGTCGCGAGTCAGGAAGCCGGCCTTCTTGAGCGCCGGGCGGTTGTGCTCGGCGTCGACCTCGTTGAGCGCACGGGCGATGCCGAGGCGCAGGGCGCCGGCCTGGCCGGACGTGCCGCCACCGTTGATGCGGGCGATGACGTCGAAACGACCCTCGACGTCGACCAGCTTCAGCGGGGAGTTCACGAGCTGCTGGTGCACCTTGTTGGGGAAGTACCCCTCGAGGGTGCGGCCGTTGATCTTCCACTGGCCGGTGCCGGGCACCAGGCGCACGCGGGCGATGGCCTCCTTGCGACGGCCCAGGGCCTGCGCGGGGGCGGTGATGCTCTGGCCACGGCCCGTGGGGGCTGCGCTCTCAGAGGTGTAGTTGCTGGGGGTCTCTTCGTCCAGCACGTCGATGTCGACGGTGGTCTCGGCCACTGGTGTGTCCTCGCGTCCTAAGTTCTCGTCTACGAGCAGGCGGAGCCTACTGCGCGACCTGGGTGATCTCGAAAGTCTTCGGCTGCTGCGCGGCGTGCGGGTGCTCAGAGCCTGCGTAGACCTTGAGCTTGCCGAACTGGGCGCGGCCGAGCGAGGTCTTGGGGATCATGCCGCGGACGGCCTTCTCCACAGCACGCTCGGGGTGCTTCTCCAGCAGGTCGCTGTACGCGACCGCCCGAAGACCACCCGGGTAACCGGAGTGGGTGTAGGCAAGCTTCTGCTCGCGCTTGTTGCCGGTCAGGGCGACCTTGCCGGCGTTGATGACGATGACGAAGTCACCGCCGTCGACGTGCGGAGCAAAGGTGGCCTTGTGCTTGCCACGGAGCAGGGTCGCCACGTGGGTGGCGAGACGGCCCAGGACGACGTCGGTCGCGTCGATGACGTACCAGTCACGCTGGACGTCGCCGGGCTTCGGGGTGTACGTACGCACGGTCGTAGCCTTCGTTTCGTGTCTTCGGTGTCTTCGGCGCAGGAGCCTGCGTCCGACAAGTCGTTTGGCCTTCGGTTGACAGGTGTCCAGGTCACGGAGCGAGTGGGCGCACAAGTGACGAGATACCGAAGGGGAAGCACAACGACTCAACAGACTACCTGGACGGCCCATGCAGGGTCAAAACATGCTGCGTCACACCGAGGGTGATGTCGACCTCGGTGAGCAGCGTGCCCGACGGCGCACGCACGGGCGCCAGAGCGCCGGTTCAGGCGGTTGCCCGGTGGTTGTCGCGGGAGAGGCCGATGGACGCGCCTTCCCGAGGACGAGGATACGCGCCGGGGCGCAGGTCGGCGCACGCGTCGCACTGGAGCGTGCGCGCGACGCCCGCGCAGTCGGCGCAGAACAGGCGCAGCGTCTGGCAGCCCGGGTCGACGCAGTTCTCGTACTTGGCGGTCGCGCCGCCGCACTCGCTGCACGCGCCGAGCGGGACGGTCTCGGTCCCGAACTCGACGTGCATGCGCTCGTCGAACACGTAGAGCGACCCTTCCCACAGCCCTTGGTCGCCGAACGTCTCGCCGTAGCGCACGATCCCGCCGTCGAGCTGGTAGACCTCCTCGAAGCCGCGCGCGAGCATGAGCGAGGACAGGACCTCGCAGCGCACGCCGCCCGTGCAGTAGGTCACGACGGGGCGGCCCTTGAGGTCGTCGTACGCGCCCGAGTCGAGCTCGGCCACGAAGTCGCGGGTCGTCTCGACCGCCGGCACGACGGCGCCGCGGAACCTGCCGATCGCGGCCTCGAACGCGTTGCGGCCGTCGAAGAACACGACGTCGTCGCCGCGCTCGGCCACGAGCTCGTGCAGGGCCTCGGGGTCGAGGCGTGCGCCGCCGGCGACCACGCCGTCCTGGTCGACCGTGAGCTCGTCGGCCGCGCCGAAGCTCACGAGCTCGGGGCGCACCTTGACCGACAGGCGCGGGAAGTCACGGCCCGTGCCGTCCGACCACTTGACGTCGATCTCCGCGAACCCCGGGTACTGCTTGGTGGTCTTGACGTACTGCTTGAGGTTCTCGACCGTCCCGCCCAGCGTCGCGTTGATGCCGTGCTCGGAGACGATGACGCGTCCCGTCAGCCCCCACTGCTCCCCGAGGGAGCGTTGCCACAGCTGCACCGCGCGCGGGTCGGCGAGCGGTGTGAAGGCGTAGAAGAGGATGATCTTGGGGACGGCCATTGCTCCATTTTAGGAGCCCGACGGCGGCGCGCAGGTCGTGCTACCGGCCCGCCGCCGTGCGTGTGGTCTTCCTCACCGCCCACTCGCCGCGGGCCGGCCGGTCCGGCACCTGCCGGTCACCGCTGACGCTTGACCCGCTCGACGTCCCAGACCGGCTCGGGTGTCTCGACGACCCGCCCGTCCGAGCCGAACACCACGAACCGGTCGAAGCCGCGCGCGAACCACCGGTCGTGCGTGACGGCCAGAACCGTGCCCTCGAACGCCGCGAGCCCCGACTCGAGCGCCTCGGCCGAGTGCAGGTCGAGGTTGTCCGTGGGCTCGTCGAGCAGCAGGAGCGTCGCTCCCCCGAGCTCGAGCAGCAGGATCTGGAAGCGCGCCTGCTGCCCGCCGGACAGCGTCTCGAAACGCTGCTCGGCCTGACCGACGAGCTCGTAGCGGTCGAGCGCCTTGCTCGCCGGCTCCCGGCCCATGCCCGAGCGCGCGCCGTCGCCGCGGTGCAGGATCTCGAGCAGCGTCCGGCCCTCGAACTCGGGGTGCGCGTGGTTCTGCGCGAACCACCCGGGGCGCACGCGCGAGCCGAGCGCGGCCCGGCCCGTGTGCGCCACGGGTGGGACGACTGCTACGTCGCCCGAAGCACCAGATGTGCCCACGGCGCCCACGGCGTTCTCGGCGTTTTCGTAGACCGGACGGTGCTCGAGGTCCGGGTCCGACCCGCCGCGAGCCAGGAGCCGCATGAAGTGCGACTTGCCCGAACCGTTGGACCCCAGGATCGCGACGCGCTCCCCGAAGAAGACCTCGAGGTCGAACGGCTCCATGAGCCCGGTCAGCTCGAGCTGCTCGCACGTCACGGCCCGCTTGGCCGTGCGCCCGCCCGTGAGGCGGACCTTGACGTTCTGCTCGTGCGCCAGGACCTGCGGCGGCCCGGCCTCCTCGAACTTGCGCAGGCGCGTCTGGGCGGCCTGGTAGCGGCTCGCGAGCCCGTCGTTGAAGGCCGCCTTGTTCTTGAGGGTGTTGACGAGGTCCTTGAGCTTGGCGTGCTCCTCCTCCCAACGACGCAGGAGCTCCTCGAGCCGGCTGCGGCGGTCGGCGCGGGCCTCGGCATAGGTGCCGAAGCCGCCGCCGTGCACCCAGATCGTCCCACCCGCGGCCGTGGGCTCGACGGTCGCGACCTGGGTCGCGGTCCGCGCCAGGAGCTCGCGGTCGTGGCTGATGAACAGCACCGTCTTGGGCGAGGCCGCGAGCTTCTCCTCGAGCCAGCGCTTGGTCGGCACGTCGAGGTAGTTGTCCGGCTCGTCGAGGAGCAGGACCTCCTCGGGCCCCCGGAACAGCGCCGTGAGCACCAGTCGCTTCTGCTCGCCGCCGGACAGCGTGCGGACCTCGCGGAACTGCGCCTGCTCGAACGGGATCGACAGGACCTCGTCGGTGACCTTGTCCCACTCGGCCTCTGCCTCGTACCCACGGGCGTCGGCCCAGTCGGCGAGCGCCTGGGCGTAGCGCATCTGGGACGGGGTGTCGTCGACCGTCATGATGTCGAGCTCGGCCGCGGCGAGCTCGCGCGCGGCGTCGCGGATCGAGGGCTGCGCGAGGTCGACGAGCAGGTCGCGGACCGTGCGCTCGTCGTCGATCCGGCCGACGAACTGGCGCATCACGCCGAGCCCGCCGCTGCGCCCCACGGTGCCCCCGTGGGCGGACAGGTCGCCCGCGACGATGCGCAGGAGCGTCGTCTTGCCGGCGCCGTTGGGCCCGACGAGCGCGACCTTGGCCCCGTCCGCGACGCGCAGGGTCGCCCCGGCGAGGAGGGGGCGCCCGTCGGGCAGGAAGTAGCTGATGTCGCTGATGTCGATGTGACCCACGGGCTCATCCTCCCTGCCCGCGGCCCCTGTTGACGACTCCTTTCGCCGACGGTGACGTACCTGACCGCCGACGGTGACGCACCCGCCGACCGACGGTGACGCGTATGACCGCCCAGGGTGCCCGCCTGCCGAGCGCACCGCCGCACCCCGGCGCGCTCCGCCGTCGGGCAGCGCAGCACCCGTCCGGTGCCCCACGCGGGCTGCGAGAACGCCCCGCCGGTGACAGTGTGGAGGGATGAGCGACGACACCCCCGCCACCCGGACCGATCCCGCCCTCGGCACCGAGGGCGACTCCGACCAGCTCCAGCGCGACGACACCCTGGTCGACCGCGGCGTCGACGACGTGCTCGACGAGGGGTACGCGCCGCCCGAGCGCGCCCCCCTGACCTACGCGCACCCTGAGCGCCTCGAGGAGGACGGCGAGTCGCTCGACCAGCGCCTCGCCGACGAGGAGCCCGAGGACTGGGACGCCGACCCGCTCGACCGGCCGGACACCACGCGGTCGGGCCGCCTCGTGGCGGACCCTGACGCGCTCGACGGCCGCGTCAACGACACGTACGCCGACGACGCCGGGATCGACGGCGCCGCGGCGAGCGCGGAGGAGGCCGCGATCCACATCGTCGAGGAGCCGTAGGCGCTACGACCGGCGGGCCTCCGGCGCCCCCTCGGTCGCGGCGTCCCAGACGTCCTCGTCCATGCGGACCGCGCGGACGCGCTCGGCCCTGGCCGCGAGCTCGTCGTCGGGCGGGTACGTGACGGCCTCGAGGACCAGGCCGTGCGGCGGCACGACGCCGGCCCCCGCGTCCCGGCGCCTCGCCGCCAGGACCTCGGTCGGCCAGGAGACGGGACGACGCCCCTCCCCCACGGCGACCGACGCGCCGACCAGCGCACGGACCATGTTGTGGCAGAACGCGTCCGCACGGACGTGCGCGACGACGAGCCCCGCGTCGGGCCCGTCGGTCGCCCGCTCCCACGACAGGTGCTGGAGCTCGCGGATCGTGGTCGCACCCGGCCGCGGCTTGCAGAAGGCCGCGAAGTCCCTGACCCCGAGCAGCGGCTGGAGCGCCTCGTGCATGGCGTCGGCGTCGAGCGGCTTCCGGTTCCACAGGACCCACTCACGGCGCAGGGGGTCGCGCAGGGCAGGGTCGTCGACGATGCGGAACGTGTAGCTGCGGTACAGCGCCGAGAAGCGCGCGTCGAACCCCTCCGGAGCGGGCGTGGCCCGGTGCACCACGACGTCCCCCGGCAGCACTCCCCCGAGGCGCGCGACGAGCGCGTCGCCCGGGGTGCGGTCCGAGCGGCCCGGCATCGCGTCCCACGCGGCCCTCGGCAGGTCGACGTGCGCCACCTGACCCCGCGCATGGACCCCCGCGTCGGTGCGGCCCGCGACCGTCAGGCGCGGCGGGTCGCCCCGCAGGATCTGTCCCAGCCCGTCCTCGAGCGCACCCTCGACCGTCCGCAGGCCGGGCTGGCGGGCCCACCCGGCGAAGGCCGTGCCCTGGTAGGCGAGGTCCAGGCGGACACGGACCGGCTGCTCGTTCGTCACGTGCACCTACGCTAGCGCCCGATACTGTGCTGGCATGCCCGAACGCTCCTCCGACCCCGACTCCCCCGAGCTGCGCACCCTCGCGGTGGACTGCGGCGGGGGCGGCATCAAGGCCAACGTGCTCGACGCCGCGGGGACCGCGCACGCCGCCGCCGTCCGGGTCCCGACGCCCTACCCGCTGCCGCCGTCCCTCCTGGTCGACGTCATCGCGCAGATCGCCGACCGCCTGCCCCCCGCGGTCCGCGTCACCGTCGGCATGCCGGGCATGATCCGCCGCGGCGTCGTCGTGCACACCCCGCACTACATCACGCGCTCGGGACCGCGCAGCAGGGTCGACCCCGCCCTGGCCGAGCAGTGGGCCAGCTTCGACGTCCAGGCGGCGGTGAGCGAACGCCTCGGGATGCCTGCGCTCGTCCTCAACGACGCGGAGGTGCACGGGGCCGGTGTCGTCGCGGCGTCGGGCCTCGAGCTCGTGCTCACGCTCGGGACCGGGCTGGGGTCGGCACTGTTCCACGGCGGACGCCTCGCCCCGCACCTCGAGTGGTCGCACGCGCCCGTGCGGCGCGGCACGACGTACGACGAGTACATCGGCGAGGTCGAGCGGCGGCGGCTCGGGAACGGCCTCTGGTCACGGCGCGTCGTCGCTCTCGTCGAAGGACTGCGCCCCGTGTTCTGGTGGGACCGGCTCTACCTGGGCGGGGGCAACTCGCGCCAGATCACGCCGTCCGCGCTCGAACGCCTGGGCGACGACGTCGTGGTCGTCCCCAACTCGGCGGCGCTCGTGGGCGGTGCCAGGGCGTGGGACCTGACGCTCGTCTGAGCTAGGACGGGTCCAGCTCGTGGTGGGCTGCGAGGACGGCCCGGGTGAACGCCACGGGCCGGTCGAGGCTCACGAGGTGCTTGGCCCCCGGAACCACGACGAGCTCGGCCCGCGCGCCACCCGAGTGCGCGGCCGCGAGGTAGGCGCGCTCCCCGAACCGGAAGTGGTCCCACCGCCCGTTGACGAACCACACGGGAGAGTCCGTCGCCGACAGCGCCGCCAGGGGCTCCGTGCGCCCGACCTCGTCGAGGATCGCCGTCATGGTCGTCAGCGCGAAGCCGCCCGCACCGATGTCCTCGACGCCGGCCGCGGGCAAGGTCCTGCGCACGAGCGCCTGGTTGAGGGCCGCACCGTTGTCGGGCAGCCTCTCGATACGGTCCGCCGCGACGCGCCAGGCGACGCGCAACCGGGACGCCGGCACCGTGCAACAGCTCGCCGCGACAAGACCCGCGGCCTGCTCGGGAAAGCGCGCGCGGTGCTCGATCCCCACGTACCCACCGAGCGAGAGCCCGACGACGAGCGCCCGGCCCCCCAGGTCGTCCACAGCCCCGGAGACGGTCGCCACGGCACCGTCGAGGGTGAACGACTCGCCCGTCCGCTCGCCGTGACCCGGCAGGTCCACGGCCTCGGCCACGATGTCCGCACGGTCCATGGCCTCGAGCTGCGCCCGCCACATCGTGCGGGACGTACGCGAACCGTGGACGAACAGCACCGGCAGACCCATACGGACCAATCTAGAGGCACCCAGCGCCTGGCGTACCGCAGGCACCCGGGGGCCACCGACCACCGGCGGCCGGCGCCGGGGTGACCGGCGGCCGGCGTCGGGCCTGCCGTGGCCGCGCGTCCGCGGTCGAGCGCCCGCCGCCGGGCACGGCGAAGGGCCCGGCACCAGATGGTGCCGGGCCCTTCAGGAGGAACCCGTCCGGCAGAGCCGGGGCGGGATCACTTCTCCTTCGAGTCCTTGGCGTCCTCGACGGGGGCGTCCTCCACGACGGGGGCGTCCTCGACGACGGGTGCGTCCTCGATCGTGGCGTCCTCGACGGGAGCGTCCTCGACCTTGGCGGCCTTGGGCTTGCTGGTCTTCTTCGTGGCCTTCTCGGCCTCGCGGACGACGGCCTGCTTGGGGCTGACGGGCTCGGTCACGAGCTCGATGACGGCCATGGGGGCGTTGTCGCCCTTGCGGTTGCCGACCTTCGTGATGCGCGTGTAGCCACCGTTGCGCTCCGCCATCTGCGGGGCGATCTCGGTGAACAGCGTGTGCACGACGGACTTGTCGCGGACGACGGTCATGACGCGACGACGAGCCGCCAGGTCACCGCGCTTCGCGAACGTGATGAGGCGCTCGGCCACCGGACGCAGGCGCTTGGCCTTGGTCTCGGTCGTCGTGATGCGGCCGTGCTCGAAGAGCTGCGTGGACAGGTTCGCGAGGATGAGACGCTCGTGAGCCGGGCCACCGCCGAGCCGCGGACCCTTGGTGGGGGTAGGCATTGATCTTGCTCCTTAGAAGTGGATCGTGCGTGCGGCCGAGCCGCGAGCACGGAAGGTCAGAACTGCTGCTGCCCGTCGGAGAACGTCGCCTCGTCCTCGTCGGCCTCGTAGTAGTCCGCCGTGGAGGGGTCGAAGTCCAGCGGCGAGTCCTTGAGGTTCAGGCCGAGCTCTGCGAGCTTCTCCTTGACCTCGTTGATGGACTTCGCGCCGAAGTTCCGGATGTCCAGCAGGTCTGCCTCGCTGCGAGCGACGAGCTCGCCGACCTGGTGGATGCCCTCGCGCTTGAGGCAGTTGTACGAACGGATCGTGAGGTTGAGCTCCTCGATCGGGAGCGCGAGGTCCGCAGCGAGCGCGGCGTCCGTCGGGGACGGGCCGATCTCGATGCCCTCGGCCTCGACGTTGAGCTCACGGGCGAGGCCGAAGAGCTCGACGAGCGTCTTGCCGGCCGAGGCCAGCGCGTCGCGCGGGGAGATCGCCTGCTTCGTCTCGACGTCGACGATCAGCTTGTCGAAGTCGGTGCGCTGCTCGACGCGGGTCGCCTCGACCTTGTACGTGACCTTGAGGACCGGCGAGTAGATCGAGTCGACGGGAACACGGCCGATCTCGGCGTCGAAGGACTTGTTCTGGTTCGCGGAGACGTAGCCACGTCCACGCTCGACCGTCAGCTCGATCTCGAGCTTGCCCTTGTCGTTGAGGGTGGCGATGTGCAGGTCCGGGTTGTGGACCTCCACGCCCGCCGGCGGGACGATGTCCGCGGCGGTGACCGCGCCAGCACCCTGCTTGCGCAGGTACATCACGACCGGCTCGTCGTTCTCCGAGGAGACCACGAGGTTCTTGATGTTGAGGATGATCTCGGTGACGTCTTCCTTGACACCGGCAACGGTGGTGAACTCGTGGAGGACACCGTCGATGCGGATCGAGGTCACTGCAGCGCCCGGGATGGACGAGAGCAGCGTGCGACGAAGCGAGTTGCCGAGGGTGTAGCCGAAGCCAGGCTCGAGCGGCTCGATGGAGAAGCGCGAACGGTTCTCCGAGATGACCTCTTCGGTCAGGGTGGGGCGCTGTGCGATCAGCACTGGTGTGTTCCTTTCGGTGTGCGTCCGCTATATGACGCATCACGGGCAACGCGTGCTCCTGGGCGGGACTCTGTCCACCCGCCCAGGGTGCTGCGCCCGTCGTCGCGCCGGCCGGCAGGGCCGGGGGCAGCGCGACGACGAGCGGAGCAGAGGATCAGACGCGGCGACGCTTGGGGGGGCGGCAGCCGTTGTGAGCCTGGGGCGTCACGTCCTGGATCGAGCCGACCTCGAGGCCCGTCGCGGTGAGCGAACGGATCGCGGTCTCACGGCCGGAGCCGGGGCCCTTGACGAAGACGTCGACCTTCTTGACGCCGTGCTCCTGGGCGCGGCGGGCCGCGGACTCAGCAGCGAGCTGCGCGGCGAACGGCGTCGACTTGCGCGAGCCCTTGAAGCCGACGTGCCCGGCCGAGGCCCAGGCGATGACGGCACCGGTCGGGTCGGTGATCGACACGATCGTGTTGTTGAACGTGCTCTTGATGTGCGCCTGGCCGTGGGGGACGTTCTTCTTGTCCTTGCGGCGCGGCTTGCGGGCCGCGGTGGCGCGAGTCTTGGGAGGCATTTCTGGATCTTCTCCTGGTCTGAGGTGTTCGGACCGGGTCGGCGTGCGCCGCGCGGGTGAGCTCGAGGCTCAGGCGCGCTGCACGCGTTCCACGGACTACTGCTTAGCGGGCCTTCTTCTTGCCGGCCACGGTGCGCTTGGGTCCCTTGCGGGTACGCGCGTTGGTCTTGGTGCGCTGCCCGCGGACGGGCAGGCCGCGGCGGTGACGCAGGCCCTCGTAGCAGCCGATCTCGACCTTGCGGCGAATGTCAGCAGCCACCTCACGGCGGAGGTCACCCTCGAGCTTGTAGTTGCCCTCGAGGTAGTCACGCAGCGCGACGAGCTCGGTGTCACCGAGGTCCTTCACGCGAACGTCCGGGGAGATCCCGGTGGCGGCCAGCGTCTGCTGGGCGCGGGTACGGCCGACGCCGTAGATGTAGGTGAGCGCGATCTCGAGCCGCTTCTCGCGGGGGAGGTCGACGCCGACAAGACGTGCCATGTGCCTTCCGGCTCCTGTTACTTCGTTCGGAGGTCTACCGCACCATCTTCCCGCGGAGCTGCGGGCCCCGGCCTCCGAGCCGGGGGTTCCCCTCAGTGGGCCTGTGCGGCCCGACCGTGAGGTTCGTGGTGGTGCGCTGGTTGGCACCCGAGGGTGCCGGCGATCGGTCCGCTCTCGCGGACCTGCATCACCGTGCGCCGGAGCGCCGGGGACTCAGCCCTGGCGCTGCTTGTGACGCAGGTTCTCGCAGATCACCATGACGCGACCGTGCCGGCGGATCACCTTGCACTTGTCGCAGATCTTCTTGACGCTGGGCTTGACCTTCATCAGTCTGTTCCTCCGCCGCCGCACGCACGCGCGGGCGAACCCAGGCCTGCGGCAGCAGTTGTTTCGAGTGGTGGATTCTTGACGACTACTTGTAGCGGTAGACGATCCGGCCACGGGACAGGTCGTACGGGCTCAGCTCCACCACCACTCGGTCCTCGGGGAGGATCCGGATGTAGTGCTGTCGCATCTTGCCCGAGATGTGAGCCAGAACCTTGTGCCCGTTGGCCAGCTCCACGCGGAACATCGCGTTCGGCAGGGCCTCGACCACGCTGCCCTCGATCTCGATGACACCGTCCTTCTTTGCCATATCCTCCGCTAACTCTCGTCCGAACTGCTTCCCACGCACCCGTGCTCTACGAGGACCGGTGAGTGGACGTCGTGTGCATTCCGCCCTGCTGCCCGGTCGGTTGAACTCGAACAGGGAACGCGGACTACACCCAGCGGACTATCCTACGGCATCGATCCGTCAGAAGGAACCGGGGGCGGTGTGCCCCCGGACACGTGCGCGTGAGGGCACCGCAGGGGACCGTCTGCGGCGCCCGTAGGGCGTCGCAGACGGCGTCGTGGACGCAGGGACCGACGACGAGCCCCGGCATGCCTGCGCACGCGTGGGACGCCTCTGCGCCGCCCGCTGGCACGGTCCTGCGACGCCCGCGGCACCAGGTGCCCGCACGGGCGTCCCGACGCCGCCGCTCGCCCGGCACGGCGACGGCCCGCTCCCGGCCTCATGAGGCCAGGGGCGGGCCGTCGCCGTGCCGGGCGAGCCTCAGACGTCGAGCGGGGCGACGGTCACGCCGAGCTCTGCGAGCTTCGCGGCACCGCCGTCGGGGGCCGTCAGGACCCAGATGCCGCCCTCGAGGATGGCGACGCTGTGCTCCCAGTGGGCCGCACGCGCGCCGTCGTCGGTCACGACCGTCCAGTCGTCCTCGAGCACCTGCGTGAAGCGCTCGCCACGGGTCACCATGGGCTCGATGGCCAGGCACATGCCCGGCTTGAGCCGCGGCCCACGCTCACGTGTCCGGTAGTTCAGGACGTCCGGCGGCTGGTGCATCGACGTACCGATGCCGTGCCCGACGTACTCCTCGATGATCCCGTAGGGGACGCCGTCGGTCGCGGCCGACGCCTCGATCGAGTCCTCGACCGCGTTGCCGACGTCCCCCAGACGCTCGCCGGTCGCCAGGGCGGCGATGCCGGCCCAGAGCGCCCGCTCGGTCGCCTCGACGAGTGCGACGTCCGCCGCGTCGGCCTCGGGCAGGACGAACGAGAACGCGGAGTCCCCGTGCCAGCCGTCGACGATCGCGCCGCAGTCCACCGACACGACGTCGCCCGGGAGCAGCTCACGCGTCCCCGGGATGCCGTGGACGACCTCGTCGTTCACCGAGACGCACAGCGTCGCCGGGTACCCGTGGTACCCCAGGAACGACGGCGTCGCGCCGGCATCGCCGATCACGGCCGCCGCCAGCGCGTCCAGGTCCGCGGTCGTCATGCCGGGACGCACCGCCGAGCGGACCGTGGCGAGCGCGTCGGCGACCACCAGCCCCGCCCGGCGCATCGTGCGCACCTGGTCGACCGTCTTGTACTCGATCTTCTCGCGACCGAACACTTCGCGTTCCTACCGTCCCCGGGTCAGCCGACGAGAGGCGCGAGCGCCTCGACGAGACGCTTGGTCACGTCGTCGATCTCACCGATGCCGTCGACCTGGGCCAGGAGGCCCCGCTCGGCGTACGCGGACGTCAGCGGAGCGGTCTGCTCGGCGTAGATGTCGAGACGGCGGGCGATCGCCTCCTCGGTGTCGTCCTCACGACCCTCGATCTCCGCACGCTTGCGCAGGCGGGCGAGGAGCTCGTCGCGGTCCGCGGTGAGCTCGAGGACGGCGTCCAGCTCGATACCGAGGTCGGCGAGGATACCGTCGAGCTCGACGACCTGGGCAGCGTTGCGCGGGTAGCCGTCGAGGATGAAGCCGCGCGCGACGTCGTCCTGCGCGAGGCGGTCACGGACCATGTCGTTCGTCACCGAGTCGGGGACGAGCTCACCCTTCGCCGTGTACTCCTGCACCAGCTTGCCCAGCTCGGTGCCGCCCTTGATGTTCGCACGGAAGATGTCGCCCGTGGAGATCGCCGGGATGCCGTAGTGCGCCGCCAGGCGAGCCGCCTGGGTGCCCTTGCCGGCCCCCTGGGGACCCATGATGATCAAGCGCGCGGAGCCCTCGGACGAGGTACCCGCAACGGGAGTCGTGTCGGTCAACGCAAGAACCCTTCGTAGTGACGCTGCTGCAGCTGCGAGTCGATCTGCTTGACCGTCTCGAGGCCGACGCCCACCACGATGAGGATCGAGCTACCACCGAACGGGATGTTGGTGCTCACCCCCAGCAGGACCAGGACGAGCGTCGGGATGAGCGCAACGAGCGCGAGGTAGATGGCACCCGCAGAGGTGATGCGGGTGATGACGTAGTCGAGGTACTCCGCCGTGGGGCGGCCGGCCCGGATGCCCGGGATGAAGCCGCCGTACTTCTTCATGTTGTCCGCGACCTCGTCCGGGTTGAACGTGATGGCCGTGTAGAAGAAGCAGAAGAAGACGATGAGGACCACGTAGATCGAGATGTGGATCGGCGAGGCCGGGTCCGCGAGGTACTTGGTGACCCACTGGACCCACCCGGCCGTCGTGTCGCCGAACTGGGCGATGAGGCCGGGGACCGCGAGCAGCGACGACGCGAAGATGACCGGGATGACGCCGGACATGTTGATCTTGATCGGGATGTAGGTGCTCGAGCCGCCATACATCTTGCGTCCGACCATCCGCTTCGCGTACTGGACCGGCACACGGCGCTGGGACTGCTCGACGAAGACGACCAGGCCGATGACCAGGACGATGACGGCGATCATGATCGTGAAGTTGATCGCGCCGTTCGAGCCGCCCGCGATCGACCAGAGAGCGAGCGGGAAGCTGGCCGCGATCGACGTGAAGATGAGGAGCGACATGCCGTTGCCGACACCGCGCTCGGAGATCAGCTCGCCGAGCCACATGATGAGGCCGGTACCCGCCGTCATGGTGATGACCATGATCGCGGACGTCAGGAAGCTGTTGTCCGGGATGACCGGGACGGGGCAGCCCGGGAAGAGCAGCCCGCTGCGGGCCGTCGTGATGACGGTCGTCGACTGCAGGACCGCGAGGGCGATCGTCAGGTAGCGCGTGTACTGCGTGAGCTTCGCGGTACCGGACTGGCCCTCCTTGTGCAGAGCCTCGAAGTGAGGGATGACCACACGGAGCAGCTGCACGATGATGCTCGCGGTGATGTACGGCATGATGCCGAGCGCGAAGATCGAGAGCTGGAGCAGGGCGCCACCGCTGAACAGGTTCACCATGCCCAGGAGGTTGTTCTGGCCCTGCGTGTCGATGCACTGCTGGACGTTGGCGTAGTCCACACCAGGGGTCGGGATGAACGAGCCCACACGGAAGATCGCCATGATGGCGATCGTGAACAGCAGCTTGCGCCGCAGGTCAGGTGTCCGGAAAGCCCGGGCGAATGCGCTGAGCACCTATCCTCCTGGCCCGCCGAGGCGGGATGTCGTGTCGCCGGTTGGTCGGCGAGATGTGACGCACCCGGCACGGGACGCCATGGGGCACCTTAGCCGCTGCGCCGCGATGGACGGCAAATTGAGACAACCGGCGATGATTCTACGTTCCCCCGAGCAGCGGCGGCACCGGCGGACCACCCCCAGACGCAGACAGGGCCGACAGCGCATCGCGCTATCGGCCCTGTCCTACGTGTCAGTCCTCCGAGACGGAGCCACCGGCCGCAAGGATCTTGTCCTTGGCGGAAGCCGAGAACGCGTCGACCGCGACCTCGAGCTTGACGGTGACCTCACCCGTGCCCAGCACCTTGACGAGCTCGCCCTTGCGGACGGCTCCCTTGGCGACCAGGTCCTCGACGGTGACGGAGCCACCCTCGGGGTACAGCGCGGAGAGCTTGTCCAGGTTCACGACCTGGTACTCCGTGCGGAACGGGTTCTTGAAGCCACGAAGCTTGGGCAGACGCATGTGCAGCGGCATCTGTCCACCTTCGAAGCGCTCCGGCACCTGGTAACGAGCCTTCTGGCCCTTGGTACCACGGCCGGCCGTCTTACCCTTCGACGCCTCACCACGACCCACACGGGTCTTGGCCTTCTTGGCGCCGGGGGCGGGACGGAGGTGGTGGACCTTGAGGGTGCCACCAGCGCCGACGGTCTGCTGCGCCTCGGCCTTGGGGGCCTCGGTCGCAGCTGCCTTCTTGGCGGGAGCCTTCTTCTTCGGAGCGTCGGTCGAAGCCTCGACCGCGGTCTCCTTCTTGGCCTTCTCAGCCATGATCACTCGACCTCCTCAACGGCGACGAGGTGCGCCACCGTTGCGACCATGCCGCGGATCTCCGGGCGGTCCTCCTTCACGGCGGTGTCGCCGATCCGCTTGAGGCCCAGAGTGCGCAGCGTGTCGCGCTGATTCTGCTTGCCGCCGATGGCGGACTTCGTCTGGGTCACCTTGAGTCGAGCCATCACGCACCTACCCCAGCTGCACGTGCACGCAGGAGCGCGGCCGGAGCCACGGCCTCGAGCGGCAGGCCACGACGCGCTGCAACAGCCTCAGGCTGCTCCAGGTTGCGCAGGGCCTCGACCGTCGCGTGCACGATGTTGATCGCGTTGGACGAACCGAGCGACTTGCTCAGGACGTCGTGGATGCCCGCGCACTCCAGCACGGCGCGCACCGGACCACCGGCGATAACACCGGTACCCGGGGCTGCCGGACGCAGGAAGACGACACCGGCGGCTGCCTCGCCCTGGATGGGGTGAGGGATGGTGCCCTGGATGCGGGGAACCTTGAAGAAGTTCTTCTTGGCCTCCTCGACACCCTTGGCGATCGCCGCGGGGACTTCCTTCGCCTTGCCGTAGCCGACACCGACGGTACCGTCGCCATCGCCCACCACGACGAGCGCGGTGAAGCTGAAGCGACGGCCGCCCTTGACGACCTTGGACACGCGGTTGATGGTGACGACGCGCTCGACGAAGGCGTTCTTCTCGGCGGCGTCACCACGGCGACCGTCACCACGGCGACCGTCGCGACGAGCGTCGCCGCGGCCTCCGGAGTTGCGGTCGGTCGACTCGTTGGCGGCACCCGTAGGGGCGCCGGTGTTGCTGCGCTGCCCTGCAGCCATCAGAGAATCCTTTGCTTCCGTACCGTGTACACGGTGGTGGTTTCGGCCATCATCACAGGGACAGACCGCCTTCGCGGGCCCCGTCGGCGACTGCAGCCACCCGGCCGTGGTACTTGTTGCCACCGCGGTCGAAGACGACCGAGTCGACACCAGCGGCCTTGGCACGCTCGGCGACGAGCTCGCCGACCTTGCGGGCCTTCGCGCTCTTGTCACCGTCGAACGACCGCAGGTCGCCCTCGATGGTCGATGCGGAAGCAACGGTCTGACCGATCGTGTCGTCCACGATCTGCGCCGTGATGTGGCGCGCGGAGCGCGTCACGACGAGACGGGGACGAGCAGCCGTGCCAGCGATCTTCTTGCGCAGGCGGAGGTGGCGACGCTTGCGCGAGACTGCCTTGCCCTTGCCGAGAACCTTGAGAGCCATCGTTACTTACCAGCCTTTCCGACCTTGCGGCGGACGACCTCGCCGGCGTAACGCACACCCTTGCCCTTGTACGGCTCGGGCTTGCGGATCTTGCGGATGTTCGCAGCGACCTCGCCGACCTGCTGCTTGTCGATGCCCGCGACCGAGAACTTGGTCGGGGACTCGACAGCGAAGGTGATGCCGGCCGGTGCGGCGACCACGACGGGGTGGCTGAAACCGAGAGCGAACTCCAGGTCAGTGCCCTTCGCGGTCACGCGGTAACCGGTACCGACGATCTCGAGCTTCTTCTCGTAGCCCTGGGTGACACCGGTCACCAGGTTCGCGAGAAGGGTGCGGGTCAGGCCGTGCAGAGCGCGCGATGCACGCTCGTCGTTCGGGCGCGTCACCACGAGGGTGTCGGCGTCCTGGGAGACCTCGATGGGGGCGGGGATGGTGTGCTCCAAGGAACCCTTCGGGCCCTTGACCGTCACCAGTGCGCCGCTGATCGTGACATCCACTCCGGCGGGAACCGGAACGGGGATCTTGCCGATACGAGACATGGCGTATCTCTCCTTTCCGATTACCAGACGTAGGCGAGGACTTCTCCGCCCACGCCCTTCTTGGCTGCCTGACGGTCGGTCAGGAGGCCGGAGGACGTGGACAGGATCGCCACGCCGAGGCCACCGAGAACCTTGGGCAGGTTGGTCGACTTCGCGTACACACGCAGTCCGGGCTTCGACACGCGGCGCACACCGGCAAGGGAGCGCTCACGGTTCGGGCCGAACTTCAGCTGGATGGTGAGGTACTTGCCCACGGGCGCGTCCTCGACGGTCCAGCCGGAGATGTAACCCTCGGCCTGCAGAATTTCAGCAATGTGCGACTTCAGCTTCGAGAACGGCATCTGAACCGTCTCGTGGTAAGCCGAGTTCGCGTTACGCAGACGGGTCAGCATGTCTGCGATCGGGTCGGTCATCGTCATTGGGCTTCAGCCCTTCCTCGCCGGGGTATCTGGCCGGTTCCCCGAGGGGAGCCGTGCCAGACCTACGACGTAGTTGTTACCAGCTGCTCTTGGTGACGCCGGGAAGCTCGCCACGGTGTGCCATCTCGCGAACGCAGATACGGCACAGGCCGAACTTGCGGTACACGGAGTGCGGGCGACCGCACTTCTGGCAGCGAGTGTAGGCGCGAACCGCGAACTTAGGCTTTGCGGCTGCCTTGTTGACCAGGGCCTTCTTCGCCATATCAGTTCTGCTCCTTGAAGGGGAAGCCGAGACGGCGCAGCAGGGAGCGGCCCTCGTCATCGGTCGTCGCCGTCGTCACGATCGTGATGTCCATACCGCGGACGCGATCGATCTTGTCCTGGTCGATCTCGTGGAACATCGACTGCTCCGTGAGACCGAAGGTGTAGTTGCCGTGTCCGTCGAACTGCTTGGGCGACAGGCCGCGGAAGTCGCGGATACGCGGCAGCGCGATGGACAGCAGGCGGTCGAGGAACTCCCACATGCGGTCGCCGCGCAGCGTGACGTGCGCGCCGATCGGCATGCCCTCACGCAGCTTGAACTGAGCGATGGACTTGCGGGCCTTCGTGACCTGCGGCTTCTGGCCGGTGATGGCCGAGAGGTCGCGGATGGCACCCTCGATGAGCTTCGAGTCCTTGGCGGCGTCGCCGACACCCATGTTGACGACGATCTTCGTCAGTCGTGCAACCTGGTTGACGTTCTCGTGACCGAACTCCTCGAGGAGGCCGGCGACGATCTCGTCGCGGTAGCGCTGCTTGAGACGCGCGATCTCAGGGGCTTGCAGTTCAGTGCTCATCAGATGTCCTTACCGGAACGCTTGGCGACGCGCACGCGAACCTTGCGCGTACGGCCGTCACGCTCGACCTCTTCGGTGCGGTACCCGACGCGGGTGCCCTTCTTGGTCTCCGGGTCGACGACCATCACGTTGCTCACGTGGATCGGCGCCTCGACGACCTCGATGCCACCGGTACGCGTCCCACGCTGGGACTGACCCACCTTGGTGTGCTTCGTGACGCGGTTGATGCCCTCGACGATCACGCGGTCGGAGTCCGTGAGGACCTCGAGCACGCGACCCTGGCTTGCGCGGTCCTTGCCAGAGATGACGACCACCAGGTCGCCCTTCTTGATCTTCGCCATGTTCAGAGCACCTCCGGAGCCAGCGAGATGATCTTCATGAACCGCTTGTCACGCAGCTCGCGGCCCACGGGGCCGAAGATACGCGTGCCACGGGGCTCGCCGTCGTTCTTGAGGATCACGGCCGCGTTCTCGTCAAACTTGATGTAGGAACCGTCCGGACGACGGCGCTCCTTGGCGGTGCGAACGACGACCGCCTTGACGACGTCGCCCTTCTTCACGTTGCCGCCGGGGATAGCGTCCTTGACGGTTGCGACGATGACGTCGCCGATTCCGGCGTAGCGACGGCCCGAACCACCGAGAACACGGATGCAGAGAATCTCCTTGGCACCCGTGTTGTCGGCGACGCGAAGTCGCGACTCCTGCTGGATCATGTAGTGAACTCCTGTCGTCGAGCTGGTTCTCGCGGAGCGAGCCTTGCCGAACGGATAGCTGTCAGTGCCGGGTCCCTTGCGGGTGAACCGGCCAGGCGCGGCGGGGTCCCGCCGTCCTGTCTACTGGTTGCCGCACCTTGGTGCGGCCCGAGACCGGTGGGGGGGGGGGGGGGGGGCCCCCCCCGCCCCCCCGGGGGGGCCCCCCGCGCGCGGGGGGGGGGGGGGGGGGGCGCCCCCCCCCCCCCCCCCCCCCGACCTGGTAGGCCGCAGGGCCTACTTGGCCTTCTCGAGGATCTCCACCAGGCGCCACCGCTTGGTCGCGGACAGCGGGCGGGTCTCCATGATAAGGACGAGGTCACCGACACCAGCAGCGTTCTGCTCGTCGTGGACCTTGACCTTGCTCGTGCGTCGGATGACCTTGCCGTAGAGCGGGTGCTTGACCCGGTCCTCGACCTCGATCACGACGGTCTTGTCCATCTTGTCGCTCACCACGTAGCCGCGCCGCGTCTTGCGGTTGGCGCGCTGCTCAGCGGCCGTCTCGGTCACCGGTGCGGCGTTCGTTGCGTTCTCGCTCATTCCAGCCTCACTCACTCACGCTCGGTGCGGTACGGATACCGAGCTCGCGCTCGCGCAGGATCGTGTAGATCCGCGCGATGTCGCGGCGCACGGCCTTCAGGCGACCGTGGCTCTCCAGCTGGCCGGTGGCCGACTGGAAGCGGAGGTTGAAAAGCTCCTCCTTGGCCTTCTTCAGCTCGGCGACGAGCTTCTCGTCGTCGAACGTGTCAAGCTCGCTCGAAGCCAGTTCCTTGGTTCCGATAGCCATCAGTTGCCACCACCCTCGCGCACCACGAAACGGCACTTCATCGGGAGCTTGTGGATCGCGCGGCGCATGGCCTCGCGAGCCAGGGGCTCCGGGACACCGGCCAGCTCGAAGACGATGCGGCCGGGCTTGACGTTGGCGATCCACCACTCGGGCGAACCCTTACCAGAACCCATGCGGGTCTCCGCCGGCTTCTTGGTCAGCGGGCGGTCCGGGTAGATGTTGATCCAGACCTTTCCGCCTCGCTTGATGTGACGGGTCATCGCGATACGAGCAGCCTCGATCTGGCGGTTCGTGACGTACGCAGGCTCGAGAGCCTGGATGCCGAACTCGCCGAACGCGATCTGGTTGCCACCCTTCGAGGCGCCGGAGCGCGAGGGGTGGTGCTGCTTACGGTGCTTCAGCCTGCGCGGGATCAGCATGCTCAGGCCTCCGTTCCGGACTCAGGAGCCTTCTCGGCGACAGGTGCCTCCGCCCCTGCAGCTGCAGGTGCCTCGGACTGTGCCGGACGCTCGTTGCGACGGCCGGCGCCACGACGGTCTCCACCACGGTCAGGACGGTCGCCACCGCGGGGGCCACCACGGCCCTGGCGGGGAGCGGCGGTCGCCTGCTGCGCAGCGAACTCCTTCTCGGTCATGTCGCCCTTGTAGATCCACACCTTGACGCCGATACGGCCGAACGTGGTGCGGGCCTCGAAGAAGCCGTAGTCGATGTTCGCGCGGAGCGTGTGCAGCGGCACACGGCCTTCGCGGTAGAACTCGGAGCGGCTCATCTCGGCGCCGCCGAGACGGCCCGAGCACTGGACACGGATGCCCTTGGCGCCGGCGCGCTGCGCGGACTGCATGCCCTTGCGCATCGCACGGCGGAAGGACACGCGGCTCGCGAGCTGCTCGGCGATCCCCTGGGCCACGAGCTGAGCATCGATCTCAGCGTTCTTGACCTCGAGGATGTTGAGCTGGACCTGCTTGCCCGTGAGCTTCTCGAGCTCGCCGCGGATGCGGTCTGCCTCTGCGCCACGGCGGCCGATGACGATGCCCGGGCGTGCCGTGTGGATGTCCACACGCACACGGTCACGGGTGCGCTCGATCTCGACCTTGGAGATGCCGGCACGCTCGAGGCCGGTGGCCATGAGCTTGCGGATCTGCACGTCCTCACGGACGTAGTCGCGGTACCGCTGTCCGGGCTTGGTGCTGTCGGCGAACCAACGCGACCGGTGGTCGGTGGTGATGCCGAGGCGGTACCCGTGCGGGTGAACCTTCTGTCCCACTATCGGGCCCTTCCCTTCGTGTCTTCGCGCGGAACGAGAACCACGGTGATGTGGCTCGTCCGCTTGAGGATCTGGCTCGCGCGCCCCTGAGCGCGAGGCCGGAACCGCTTGAGGGTCGGGCCCTCGTCCACGAACGCCTGGGCAACGACGAGCTCCTGCTCGTCGAATGCCACGCTCGCGCGGTCGGCCTTCACCCGTGCGTTCGCGATCGCGCTCTCCACGACCTTGCGGATCGGCTCACTCGCGGCCTGCGGTGCGAACTTCAGCACCGCGACGGCCTCGGTGGCCTGCTTGCCACGGATGAGGTCCACGACGCGCCGGGCCTTCTGGGGCGTGACACGGACGAACCGCGCCTGCGCCTTGGCTTCCATTGCTGTCCTGCCTTCTTGTCTCGTCATGACGTTCGGAGTCGTCGTCTCGTGATCTGCGTCTGCACGCAGATCAGCGACGACGGCCCTTCTTGTCGTCCTTCACGTGGCCGCGGAAGGTCCGGGTGGGTGCGAACTCGCCGAGCTTGTGGCCAACCATCGACTCGGTGACGAACACCGGAGTGTGCTTGCGCCCGTCGTGCACGGCAAAAGTGTGACCGAGGAAGTCGGGCGTGATGACCGACCGACGGGACCAGGTCTTGATGACGTTCTTGGTCCCCTTCTCGTTCTGGACGTCCACCTTCTTCTGAAGGTGTCCGTCGACGAAGGGGCCCTTCTTCAGGCTGCGTGGCATCTGTCAGGCTCCTATCAGCGCTTCTTGCCGGTACGGCGACGACGCACGATCAGCTTGTCGCTCGGCTTGTTGGGACGGCGGGTACGGCCTTCAGGCTGGCCCCAGGGGCTCACCGGGTGGCGTCCACCGGAGGTCTTGCCTTCACCACCACCGTGCGGGTGGTCGATCGGGTTCATGGCGACACCACGGACGGAGGGGCGCTTGCCCTTCCAACGCATACGGCCGGCCTTGCCCCAGTTGATGTTCGACTGCTCGGCGTTGCCCACCTCGCCGACCGTGGCGCGGCAGCGCAGGTCGACGTTGCGGATCTCACCGGACGGCATACGCAGCTGGGCGTAGGGACCGTCCTTGGCGACGAGCTGCACCGACGCACCAGCCGAACGGGCGATCTTCGCGCCGCCACCGGGCTTGAGCTCGATGGCGTGGATGACCGTACCGGTCGGGATGTTGCGCAGCGGCAGGTTGTTGCCGGGCTTGATGTCGGCGCCTGCGCCGTTCTCGATGACGTCGCCCTGCTTCAGCTTGTTCGGCGCGATGATGTAGCGCTTCTCGCCGTCCGCGTAGTGCAGGAGCGCGATGCGTGCCGTGCGGTTGGGGTCGTACTCGATGTGAGCGACCTTCGCGGGCACGCCGTCCTTGTCGTGACGACGGAAGTCGATGACTCGGTATGCGCGCTTGTGGCCACCACCCTTGTGACGGGTGGTGATGCGACCGGTGCTGTTGCGGCCACCGCTCTTGGTGAGCGGACGGACCAGCGACTTCTCCGGCTGCGAGCGCGTGATCTCGACGAAGTCGGCAACGCTCGAGCCGCGGCGGCCGGGCGTCGTCGGCTTGTACTTACGGATTCCCATGGGGATCTGTCCTCAATCTGCTCTCGTCCGGCCTCAGCCGACCGGCCCGCCGAAGATGTCGATCGTGCCCTCGCGGAGGGTGACGATCGCACGCTTGGTGTCCTTGCGCTTGCCCAGCCCGAAACGCGTCCGCCGGGTCTTGCCCTTGCGGTTGATCGTGTTCACGGAGGCAACCTTGACCGAGAAGATCTGCTCGACGGCGATCTTGATCTCGGTCTTGTTGGCCCGCGGGTCCACGAGGAAGGTGTACTTACCCTCGTCGAGGAGCCCGTAGCTCTTCTCGGAGACCACCGGCGCGAGCAGGATGTCGCGGGGGTCCTTCGTCACGGCGGTCACTTCGCGGCCTCCTCGGCCTCGTCAGCTGCTTCCGACTCGGACGCGACGGCCTTGACCGAAGAGCCCGTGGCGGGTCCGGCGAGGAACGCAGCGAGTGCGCCCTCGGTGAAGACCACGTCGTCGGAGACGAGCACGTCGTAGGTGTTCAGCTGGTCAGCGACCAGGAGGTGCACCTGCTCCGCGTTGCGGAGGGACTTGCTCGTCAGCTCGTCGCCGCGCTCCAGCACCACGAGCACGTGCTTGCGGGGAGAGAGGTTGGCGAGCGAGTTGATCGCGGCCTTGGTCGACGGCTGGCCGTCGATCCCGAAGCCGGTCACGACGTGGACACGGCCGGCACGAGCCCGGTCGGAGAGGGCGCCGCGCAGTGCAGCAGCCTTCATCTTCTTGGGGGTGCGCTGGCTGTAGTCGCGCGGCGTCGGGCCGTGAACGACCCCACCACCGGCGAACTGAGGTGCACGGGTCGAACCCTGACGGGCGCGGCCGGTGCCCTTCTGCTTGTACGGCTTGCGTCCACCACCGCGGACCTCGCCGCGGCTCTTGGTGTCGTGCGTGCCCTGACGGGCTGCAGCGAGCTGCGCGACGACAACCTGGTGGATCAGCGGGACGTTCGTCTGGACGTCGAACACCTCGGCGGGAAGGTCGGTGGTGCCGGCCTTCTTGCCCGTGGCGTCGAGGACGTCGACAGTGAGAGCTGCCATGAGTGTCATGCTCCCTTCACGGCGCTACGCACGAGGACGACGCCGCCCTTGGGGCCGGGCACTGCGCCCTTGACGAGCAGCAGACCCTTCTCTGCGTCGACCGCGTGGACGGTCAGGTTCTGCGTGGTCTGACGGTCGAAGCCCATCCGACCAGCCATGCGCACGCCCTTGAAGACTCGCGACGGGGTCGAGGCCCCACCGATCGAACCAGGCTTGCGGTGGTTGCGGTGCGCACCGTGGGAGGCACCCACGCCGTGGAAGCCGTGACGCTTCATGACACCGGCGGTGCCCTTGCCCTTGGTGGTGCCCACGACGTCGACCTTCGCGCCGGCCTCGAAGGCCTCCGCGGTGATCTCCTGGCCGAGGGTGTACTCACCGGCATCGGTGGTGCGGATCTCGGTCACGTGACGGCGCGGCGTGACGCCGGCCTTCTCGAAGTGGCCCTTGAGGGGCTTCGTGACCTTGCGCGGGTCGATCTGGCCTGCGGCCAGCTGGACCGCGGCGTAACCGTCGGTCTCCGCGGTGCGGACCTGGGTCACGACGTTCGTGCCCACGGCGACGACCGTGACGGGGACCAGGCGGCCTGCCTCGTCCCAGAGCTGGGTCATGCCGAGCTTCGTGCCGAGCACGGCCGTGACGGGCCGCTCGTTCTGCTGGGGCGTAGTCATGTTGTCCTCCCGCCTCAGAGCTTGATCTCGATGTTCACGTCCGCAGGCAGGTCGAGACGCATGAGCGAGTCGACGGCCTTCGGCGTGGGATCGATGATGTCGATAAGCCGCTTGTGCGTGCGCATCTCGAAGTGCTCGCGGCTGTCCTTGTACTTGTGAGGCGACCGGATGACGCAGAAGACGTTCTTCTCCGTCGGCAGCGGCACCGGGCCCACGACCGTTGCACCAGCGCGGGTGACAGTGTCGACGATCTTGCGCGCCGAGCTGTCAATCACCTCGTGGTCGTAGGACTTGAGCCGGATGCGGATCTTCTGTCCCGCCATGGCGTCGTCTGACTCTCTCTCTCGAACCGCTAGCTGTCCGACCCCCGCGCTCGGGCGTGTCGCCTATCGCGACCTACCGAGCGCACGCACCGAGAACGGTGCAGGGCCGTTGGATATGTGAACCGCTGACACGTCGGGCCAACTGCTGGCGCCCGACGGCGTCACCGCCGTTCACAACGTTGTCGAGCCTGTGCAGAACCTGAGCTCCGCGGGGTCCTCGATCTGTGTCGACAGAGAGTTCAACCCGCGGCAACCTCGGAACACCGAGGTCCGCATGCTTAGCGGTTCAACACACTGTTCGACACATGAAAGAGCGCACCCGTAACAGGCAACCTGAACAGTCTGCCACAGGAATCCGTGGAAGACCAATCGTCGTGCGTGAGGCACCAGCCGCTCGGGCCGACCGTCACGCGGCGACCGACGTGCTCACGCGTCAAGCGGGGCACGTCGTTCATCCAGGGTAACCGCACGTGGCGCTCTCGCCGAACTCTGTGACCAGAACCACCGGCCGACGGGACGCGGCAAGACCTGCCGGCTCACTCCGGCACGGCGGTCCGCACACCCCTCACCAGCACGGATGCCCGCTCGGGGCGCTTTCCGGGCGTCACCACGCTGAAGCACTTCGCCGATCACAGACTCTCGGCTCGACCGGACCTCGCTCCGCTCGCTCCTCCGCCCGGGAAGCGCCCGATCTGGCGAGCACCGAGCGAGCCCCGTGCGCCGCTCGACCCTGCGACCGCCGCGGGCGCACCCGAAGACCTCGGCGAGCGGCGCCGTCGGGCACGCGTCCGCCCCGGAACGGGTGCCACTCCCCCGCAGCCCTCCGTGCCGCCGCCCGGCAGGGCAGGGCAGGGCAGGGCAGGCCACGAGACGCGCGGCGTCCGTGCACCACGAGGGCACTCCCCGTGGCGACGAGCGGCCCCGCGCCCTCGCTGCCGCGCCTCCCGTCCGGCGCGACCCCGCGGGAGCCCCCGCCCCGACCGCGTCCTGCTCCCCCGGGTACGCCGAAGGGCCCGGGTACCTTGCGGTACCCGGGCCCTTCGGTCCATCCTCCCCGGGCCCCCGAGCGCGAGGCTCAGGTGCTGCCGGGATGGATCAGGAGATCAGAAGATCACTTGATGATCTTCGTGACACGGCCCGATCCGACCGTACGGCCGCCCTCACGGATGGCGAAGCCGAGGCCCTCCTCCATGGCGATCGGCTGGATCAGCTCGACCGTCATCTCGGTGTTGTCGCCGGGCATGACCATCTCGGTGCCCTCGGGCAGCGTGATGACGCCGGTGACGTCCGTGGTGCGGAAGTAGAACTGCGGGCGGTAGTTCGAGAAGAACGGGTTGTGACGCCCACCCTCGTCCTTGCCCAGGATGTAGACCTGAGCCTCGAAGTCGGTGTGCGGGGTGATCGAACCCGGCTTGACGACGACCTGGCCGCGCTCGACGTCCTCGCGCTTGATGCCGCGGAGCAGCAGACCGGTGTTGTCGCCGGCCTGAGCCTCGTCCATCTGCTTGTGGAACGTCTCGATACCCGTGACCGTGGTCTTCTGCGGGTTACGGATGCCGACGATCTCGACCTCGGAGTTGACCGCGAGGGTGCCGCGCTCGACCTTGCCGGTGACGACGGTTCCACGACCGGTGATCGTGAAGACGTCCTCGACGGGCATGAGGAAGGGCTTGTCGAGCTCACGGACGGGCTCGGGGACGTTCTCGTCCACGGCCTCCATGAGCGCCTCGACGGACTTGACCCACTCGGGGTCGCCCTCGAGAGCCTTCAGACCGGAGACGCGGACCACGGGGGCCTCGTCACCGTCGAAGCCCTGCGAGGAGAGGAGCTCGCGCACCTCCATCTCGACGAGCTCGAGGATTTCCTCGTCCTCGACCATGTCGGACTTGTTCAGCGCGACCAGCAGGTAGGGGACACCCACCTGGCGGGCGAGCAGAACGTGCTCACGCGTCTGAGCCATCGGGCCGTCGGTGGCGGCGACCACGAGGATCGCGCCGTCCATCTGAGCAGCACCGGTGATCATGTTCTTGATGTAGTCGGCGTGACCGGGAGCGTCGACGTGAGCGTAGTGACGCTTCTCCGTCTCGTACTCGATGTGCGCGATGTTGATCGTGATACCGCGCTGCTTCTCTTCCGGAGCCTTGTCGATCTCGTCGAACTTGAACTCGGGGTTCACGTCCGGGTACTTGTCGTGCAGCACCTTGGAGATCGCTGCCGTCAGCGTGGTCTTACCGTGGTCGACGTGACCGATGGTTCCGACGTTGACGTGCGGCTTGGTCCGCTCGAACTTGGCCTTCGCCACTGGGGTCCTCCTGGGACTTGGGTAGTTGTGCCGAACGATGCAGATGCGCAAGACATCTGCGGGGCGTGCGGGTCGCTACAGGTTGATGGTTGTTACAGGGTCTTCGACCTGTGGGGACTCACTCGCCCCGGGTCTTCTTGATGATCTCTTCGGCAACGTTCCGAGGGACCTCGGCGTAGCTGTCGAATGACATCGAGTACACAGCGCGACCCTGGGTCTTCGACCGCAGGTCACCGATGTACCCGAACATCTCGGACAACGGTACTTGAGCACGGACGACCTTGACACCCGTCGCGTCCTCCATGGACTGGATCATGCCGCGACGAGAGTTGAGGTCGCCGATCACGTCGCCCATGTACTCCTCGGGCGTACGCACCTCGACCGCCATGACCGGCTCCAGCAGAACCGGGTCCGCCCGCTTGACGCCCTCCTTGAGGACCATCGAGCCGGCAATCTTGAACGCCATCTCCGAAGAGTCGACATCATGGTACGCGCCGTCGATGAGCGTAGCCTTCACGCCCACGAGCGGGAAGCCGGCGAGGACACCCAGCTGGAGGGCGGCCTGGATACCGGCGTCGACCGACGGGATGTACTCACGCGGGATGCGACCACCGGTGACGGCGTTCTTGAACTCGTAGAGCTCGCCGCCCTCGGTCAGGTCGAGAGGCTCGAAGGTGACCTGCACCTTGGCGAACTGACCCGAACCACCGGTCTGCTTCTTGTGCGTGTAGTCGATCTTCTCCGCGGTACGGCGGATGGTCTCGCGGTACGCGACCTGCGGCTTGCCGACGTTGGCCTCGACGTTGAACTCGCGACGCATGCGGTCGACGAGGATGTCGAGGTGGAGCTCGCCCATGCCGCCGATGACGGTCTGGCCGGTCTCCTCGTCGAGCTTGACGCGGAAGGTCGGGTCCTCCTCGGCGAGCTTCTGGATGGCGACCGAGAGCTTCTCCTGGTCGGCCTTCGTCTTGGGCTCGATGGCCACGTCGATGACGGGCTCCGGGAAGGTCATCGACTCGAGGACGACGGGGTTCGCGATGTCACACAGGGTGTCACCGGTCGTCGTGTCCTTGAGGCCGATGAACGCGTAGATGTGGCCGGCGCTGCCGAGCTCGACCGCGTTCTCCTTGTTGGAGTGCATCTGGAAGATCTTGCCCAGACGCTCCTTCTTGCCCTTGGTCGCGTTGAGCACCTGGGTGCCCGGCGTGACCTGGCCGGAGTAGACGCGGACGTACGTCAGCTTGCCGAAGAACGGGTGCGAGGCGACCTTGAACGCGAGGGCCGAGAACGGCTCCGTGGCGTCGGGGTGGCGCTCGACGACCTTCTCCTCGTCCTTGACGTCGTGGCCGTTGATGGCCGGGACGTCGAGGGGCGACGGCAGGAAGTCGATGACCGCGTCGAGCATGGGCTGGACGCCCTTGTTCTTGAACGCGGAGCCGCAGAGCACCGGGAAGGCCTCGCCCGAGACGGTGAGCTTGCGGATCGCGGACTTGATCTCCGCGACCGTCAGCTCTTCGCCGTTGAGGTACTTCTCGAGGAGCTCCTCGTCGGCCTCGGCGACGTTCTCGACGAGCTCGGCACGGTAGGTCTGCGCCTTCTCGAGGAGGTCCGCGGGGATCTCCTCGATCTCGTAGGCCTCGCCCATCTTCGTCTCGCCGCGCCACACGAGTGCGCGCATCTCGAGCAGGTCGACGACGCCCGTGAACTCGCTCTCGGAGCCGATCGGCAGCTGGATGACCAGCGGCTTGGCCTTGAGGCGGTTCACGATGGTGTCGACCGTGAAGTAGAAGTCCGCGCCGAGCTTGTCCATCTTGTTGACGAAGCAGATGCGCGGGACGTTGTACTTGTCGGCCTGGCGCCAGACGGTCTCGGACTGGGGCTCGACGCCCTCCTTGCCGTCGAAGACAGCAACAGCGCCGTCGAGCACACGCAGGGAGCGCTCGACCTCGACCGTGAAGTCCACGTGGCCGGGGGTGTCGATGATGTTGATCTGGTTCTTGTTCCAGAAGCAGGTCACGGCGGCAGACGTGATCGTGATGCCGCGCTCCTTCTCCTGCTCCATCCAGTCGGTCGTCGATGCGCCGTCGTGCGTCTCACCGATCTTGTAGTTCACCCCGGTGTAGAACAGGATGCGCTCGGTGGTCGTGGTCTTACCGGCATCGATGTGGGCCATGATGCCGATGTTGCGGACCTTGTTCAGGTCGGTCAGCACGTCAAGTGCCACGGGTACTTCCCCTTTGTGTGGGTTGAGTCGGGGGCGCTGCTTCTACCGAAGCCGGCCGGACCCGCCGACGGCCCCGGGGGTGAACCCCCAGGGCCGGTCGGGCGGACTACCAGCGGTAGTGCGCGAAGGCCTTGTTGGACTCGGCCATCTTGTGCATGTCCTCACGACGCTTGACCGCGGCACCGAGGCCGTTGCTGGCGTCGAGGATCTCGTTCATGAGGCGCTCGGTCATGGTCTTCTCGCGACGAGCGCGCGAGTAGTCCGTGAGCCAGCGCAGCGCCAGCGTCGTGGAACGCGTGGGGCGCACCTCGACGGGGACCTGGTAGGTCGCGCCACCGACACGGCGCGAACGGACCTCGAGGGCCGGGCGCACGTTCTCGAGAGCACGCTTGAGGACGACGACGGGGTCGCCGTCGGTCTTCGCGCGGACACCCTCGAGGGCACCGTAGACGATCGCCTCGGCGGTCGACTTCTTGCCGTCCAGGAGGACCTTGTTGATGAGCTGGGTGACGACCGGGGAACCGTAGACAGGGTCGACGATGAGCGGCCGCTTCGGGGCGGGGCCCTTACGAGGCATTAGCTCTTCTCCTTCTTGGCACCGTAGCGGCTGCGAGCCTGCTTGCGGTTCTTGACGCCCTGGGTGTCGAGTGCGCCACGGACGATCTTGTAGCGGACACCGGGGAGGTCCTTCACACGACCGCCGCGGACGAGCACGATGGAGTGCTCCTGGAGGTTGTGGCCGACACCGGGGATGTACGCGGTGACCTCGATCTGGGACGAGAGCTTCACGCGTGCGACCTTGCGCAGTGCGGAGTTCGGCTTCTTGGGGGTGGTGGTGTACACACGCGTGCACACACCACGCCGCTGCGGGGAACCCTTGAGGGCGGGAGTCTTGGACTTCCCTGCCTTCGAGGTCCGCCCCTTGCGGACGAGCTGCTGGATCGTAGGCACTACGTCTCCGTGTCTTCTCGAGCTGGACCGGGGTGATCCCCGGCGGTGGTCTCAACGGGCTGTGGGCGCCGACGGCAAACGGCACCTGCGACGCAGAGCGTCGCAATCGCCACGTACCACCGGCTCGATGGTCCGGGCTGGGCTCGCGACCGATCCGAGGATCGGCCGAAGAGATCAGCTCCGGAATGCTCGCGCACTCACATCGGCACGCTGGAATTGACACAGCGTGCACGACGGCGCGGGCACGGTCTACTACGTTACCTGCCACGTGGCAGGTAGTCAAAGAGCGAGGGGGTGATCCCGGCGCGTCCTGCGCGCCGGGACCACCCCCTGTGCTACTCGGTCCGTCGTGACCCGACGACGCAGGGTCGCCGGGTCATGGCACCGGGATCAGCGGTAGTCGCCGAAGTCCAGGTCCTCGAGCGGGATCGCCTCGCCGGAGCCCATGCCGAGCCCCTGGAAGTCGATCTCGTCGTAGCCGAAGCTCGGGTAGAGCTCCGTCTTGGCCTGCTCGGTCGGCTCGACCTCGACGTTGCGGTAGCGGGGCAGACCCGTACCGGCCGGGATGAGCTTACCGAGGATGACGTTCTCCTTGAGGCCGAGGAGCGGGTCACGACGACCGCTCATCGCCGCCTCGGTGAGGACGCGCGTCGTCTCCTGGAAGGAGGCCGCCGACAGCCACGAGTCCGTCGCGAGCGACGCCTTCGTGATGCCCATCAGCTCGGGACGGCCGGAAGCCGGCTGGCCACCTTCCGACACCGCGCGACGGTTGGCGTCCTCGAAGCGGCCACGCTCGGCGAGCTCGCCCGGCAGGAGCTGCGAGTCGCCCGAGTCCAGCACGGTCACGCGACGCAGCATCTGCCGCACGATGACCTCGATGTGCTTGTCGTGGATGTCCACGCCCTGGGAGCGGTAGACCTCCTGGACCTCGTCCACCAGGTGCTTCTGGGTGGCGCGGGGGCCGAGGATGCGCAGGACCTTCTTCGGGTCGACGGCGCCCTGGACGAGCTGGGTGCCGACCTCGACGTGGTCGCCGTCGCTGACGAGGAGGCGCGAACGCTTCGTCACCGGGTAGGCCAGCTCCTCGGAGCCGTCGTCGGGGGTCAGGACGATGCGGCGCGTGCGCTCCGCCTCGTCGATCGTGATGCGACCCGAGAACTCCGCGATGGGGCCCTCACCCTTCGGGGTACGTGCCTCGAAGAGCTCGGTCACACGGGGCAGACCCTGCGTGATGTCGTCCGCGGAGGCCACACCACCGGTGTGGAAGGTACGCATCGTCAGCTGCGTGCCGGGCTCACCGATCGACTGGGCCGCGATGATGCCGACGGCCTCGCCGATGTCGACGAGCTTGCCGGTGGCCAGCGAGCGGCCGTAGCACTTCGCGCACGTGCCGACGCGGGACTCGCAGGTCAGGACCGAGCGGACCTTGACCGTGTCGATCCCGGCCGCGAGCAGGGCGTCGATGACCAGGTCACCGGCGTCGTCCCCCGCCTTGGCGATGACGTTGCCGTCCGCGTCCTCCACGTCGGAGGCGAGGGTGCGCGAGTAGATGCTCGTCTCGACCTTGTCGTGACGGACCAGACGGTCGCCGATCTTCTCGCCCACGGGCAGCGTCAGGCCACGCTCGGTGCCGCAGTCCTCCTCGCGGACGATGACGTCCTGCGACACGTCGACCAGACGACGGGTCAGGTAGCCCGAGTCGGCGGTGCGCAGAGCGGTGTCGGCGAGGCCCTTGCGGGCACCGTGCGTCGCGATGAAGTACTCGAGGACCGAGAGGCCCTCGCGGTAGTTGGACTTGATCGGGCGAGGGATGATCTCACCCTTCGGGTTCGCCACGAGGCCGCGCATACCGGCGATCTGACGGACCTGCATCCAGTTACCACGGGCTCCCGAGCCGACCATCGTGTAGACGGTGTTGCGCTCCGGGAAGCTCGCACGCATCGCGGTCGCGACCTTGTCGGTGGCCTGCGTCCAGATCTCGATGAGCTCCTGGCGACGCTCGTCGTCGGTGATCAGACCGCGGTCGTACTCCTGCTGCACCTTCAGGGCACGAGCCTCGTGCTCCTCCAGGATCGCCGCCTTCGCCGCAGGGGTCGCGACGTCGGAGATGGCGATGGTGACACCCGAACGGGTGGCCCAGCGGAAGCCGGCCTCCTTGAGCGCGTCGAGCGAGGCTGCGACCTCGACCTTGGGGTAGGTCTCGGCGAGCTCGTTGACGATCGTCGAGAGCTTCTTCTTGTCGACGATGCCGTTCACGTAGCCGTAGCTGACGGGCAGCGTCTCGTTGAAGAGCGCGCGGCCGAGGGTCGTCCCGAAGACGAAAGGCTCTCCGGGGACGAAGCCCTCGGGGGCCTCGCCCTCGGCGAAGACCAGACCGTCCATGCGGATGCTGACCTCGGCGTTCAGGTCCAGCGAGCCGGCGTCGAAGGCCATGATGGCCTCGGCGACCGAGCTGAACGCGCGCCCCGCGCCCTCGGCGTCCTTCTTGTCGTTCGTCAGGTGGTACAGACCGATGATCATGTCCTGCGAGGGCATGGTCACCGGACGGCCGTCCGACGGCTTCAGGATGTTGTTGCTCGAGAGCATGAGGATGCGCGCCTCGGCCTGGGCCTCGGCCGACAGCGGCAGGTGCACGGCCATCTGGTCACCGTCGAAGTCCGCGTTGAACGCGGCACACACGAGCGGGTGCAGGTGGATGGCCTTGCCCTCGACCAGCTGGGGCTCGAAGGCCTGGATGCCGAGACGGTGCAGCGTGGGTGCACGGTTGAGCAGCACGGGGTGCTCGGTGATGACCTCTTCGAGGACGTCCCACACGACCGGACGGGCACGCTCGACCATGCGCTTGGCGCTCTTGATGTTCTGCGCGTGGTTCAGGTCCACGAGGCGCTTCATCACGAAGGGCTTGAAGAGCTCGAGGGCCATCTGCTTGGGCAGACCGCACTGGTGCAGCTTGAGCTGCGGGCCGACCACGATGACCGAACGGCCCGAGTAGTCGACACGCTTGCCGAGCAGGTTCTGACGGAAACGACCCTGCTTGCCCTTGAGCATGTCGGAGATCGACTTCAACGGACGGTTGCCGGGGCCCGTGACCGGGCGACCACGACGGCCGTTGTCGAAGAGCGAGTCCACAGCTTCCTGCAGCATGCGCTTCTCGTTGTTGACGATGATCTCCGGAGCGCCCAGGTCGAGCAGACGCTTGAGGCGGTTGTTCCGGTTGATCACGCGGCGGTACAGGTCGTTCAGGTCCGAGGTCGCGAAGCGGCCACCGTCGAGCTGCACCATGGGGCGCAGGTCCGGCGGGATGACCGGGACGGCGTCCAGCACCATGCCCGTGGGCGAGTTGGTGGTGGTCAGGAACGCGTTGACGACCTTGAGGCGCTTGAGCGCACGGGTCTTCTTCTGGCCCTTGCCGCTGCGGATGATCTCGCGCAGGAGCTCGGCCTCGGCGACCAGGTCGAAGTCCTGGAGACGCTTCTGGATCGCCGCGGCGCCCATCGAGCCCTCGAAGTAGTTGCCGTAACGGTCCTGGAGGGCGCGGTAGAGCATCTCGTCGCCCTCGAGGTCGGCGACCTTGAGGTTCTTGAAGCGGTCCCAGACCTGGTCCAGGCGGTCGAGCTCGGCGTCGGACCGCTTGCGGATCGACGCCATCTCGCGCTCGGCCGAGTCGCGGACCTTGCGGCGGGCGTCGGCGCGAGCGCCCTCGGCCTCGAGCGCGGCCAGGTCGGCCTCGAGCTTCTGGGCACGGGTGTTGATGTCGTTGTCGCGACGGTCCGTGATCTCCTTCTTCTCCAGGTCGATCTCGTTCTGGAGGTTGGGGAGGTCTTCCTGACGGCCCTCGACGTCGACCGACGTGATCATGTAGGCGGCGAAGTAGATGACCTTCTCGAGGTCCTTCGGCGCCAGGTCGAGGAGGTAACCGAGGCGGGAGGGCACACCCTTGAAGAACCAGATGTGCGTGACGGGGGCGGCGAGCTCGATGTGGCCCATACGCTCACGGCGCACCTTCGAGCGCGTCACCTCGACGCCGCAGCGCTCGCAGATGATGCCCTTGAAGCGCACGCGCTTGTACTTGCCGCAGTAGCACTCCCAGTCCCGGGTGGGGCCGAAGATCTTCTCGCAGAAGAGTCCGTCCTTCTCGGGCTTGAGGGTGCGGTAGTTGATGGTCTCAGGCTTCTTGACCTCGCCGTGAGACCAGTCACGGATGTCGTCTGCCGTGGCCAGTCCGATACGCAGCTCGTCGAAGACATTGACGTCGAGCAAGGTGGTCCTACTTCCTTCGTCTGCCGGCCTGTCCGGGGTTCGTCCCGGCCGGCGCGGTGGAGGTGCTACAGAGTGTCGGGTGGCGGTGGGGGCGTTCGTTCACGGACGCCCCCACCGCTTCCGAGATCAGATCTCGTCGATCGTGGATGCTGCGTTGGGGCGACGCGACAGGTCGATGCCGAGCTCCTCGGCAGCGCGGTACACGTCGTCGTCGGACTCACGCATCTCGATGGAGACACCGTCGCTCGAGAGCACCTCGACGTTCAGGCACAGCGACTGCATCTCCTTCAGGAGAACCTTGAAGGACTCCGGGATGCCCGAGTCGGGGATGTTCTCGCCCTTGACGATCGCCTCGTAGACCTTCACGCGGCCCGGGACGTCGTCGGACTTGATCGTCAGCAGCTCCTGGAGGGTGTACGCCGCGCCGTATGCCTCGAGCGCCCACACCTCCATCTCGCCGAAACGCTGTCCACCGAACTGTGCCTTACCACCCAGCGGCTGCTGCGTGATCATCGAGTACGGGCCGGTCGAGCGGGCGTGGATCTTGTCGTCCACCAGGTGGTGGAGCTTCAGGATGTACATGTAGCCCACGGAGACCGGCTCCGGGAACGGCTCGCCGGAGCGGCCGTCGAACAGACGTGCCTTGCCGTCGCGGCCGACCATGCGGTTGCCGTCACGGTTCGGGAGCGTCGTGGAGAGCAGACCCGTGAGGGCCTCCTCCTCGAGCCCGTCGAAGACCGGCGTCGCCACGGGGCGGCCCGGCTCGGACGAAGCAGCGACCGCAGGGACGTGCTCCTTCCAGGACAGGTCGCCCTCGCCGGCTGCGCCGTCGGTCTGCGAGATGTCCCAGCCCTGCTTCGCGACCCACCCGAGGTGGGTCTCGAGGACCTGGCCGACGTTCATACGACCGGGGACACCCAGCGGGTTGAGGATGACGTCCACCGGGGTGCCGTCCTCGAGGAAGGGCATGTCCTCGACGGGGAGGATCTTCGAGATGACACCCTTGTTGCCGTGACGGCCGGCGAGCTTGTCGCCGTCCGTGATCTTGCGTCGCTGCGCGATGTACACGCGGACCAGCTGGTTCACGCCGGCGGGCAGCTCGTCGCCGTCCTCGCGGTTGAACTCGCGGACGCCGATGACGGTGCCGGACTCGCCGTGGGGAACCTTGAGCGACGTGTCGCGGACCTCGCGGGCCTTCTCACCGAAGATGGCGCGCAGGAGGCGCTCCTCGGGGGTCAGCTCGGTCTCGCCCTTGGGCGTGACCTTGCCGACGAGCACGTCGCCCGCGCCGACCTCTGCACCGATGCGGATGACACCGCGCTCGTCGAGGTCCGCCAGGACGTCCTCGGAGACGTTCGGGATGTCCCGCGTGATCTCCTCGGGGCCGAGCTTCGTGTCGCGGGCGTCGACCTCGTGCTCCTCGATGTGGATCGAGGACAGGACGTCGTCCTGCACGAGGCGCTGCGACAGGATGATCGCGTCCTCGTAGTTGTGGCCTTCCCAGGACATGAACGCGACGAGCAGGTTGCGGCCGAGCGAGAGCTCGCCCTCGTCCGTCGCGGGGCCGTCGGCCAGCACGGAGCCGACCTCGACGCGAGCGCCCTCGTCGACGACGACGCGCTGGTTGTACGACGTGCCCTGGTTCGAGCGGCGGAACTTCGCCGCGCGGTAGCTCGTCGTGGTCGCGTCGTCGTTCGCGACGACGATCAGGTCCGCGGAGACCTCGGTGACGACACCGGGCTTGGTGGCGACGATGACGTCACCGGCGTCGATGGCTGCACGACGCTCCATGCCGGTACCCACGAGCGGGGCCTCGGAACGGACCAGGGGCACGGCCTGACGCTGCATGTTGGCACCCATGAGTGCGCGGTTCGCGTCGTCGTGCTCGAGGAACGGGATGAGGGCGGTCGCGACCGACACCATCTGGCGCGGCGAGACGTCCATGTAGTCGACCTCGGTGCCGAGGACGTCAGCCGTCTCGCCACCCTTGGTGCGGACCAGGACGCGCTCGGCACGGAACGAGCCGTCGGCGTTGAGCTCGGTGTTCGCCTGGGCGATGACGTAGCGGTCCTCGTCGTCGGCCGTCAGGTAGACGACCTCGTCGGAGACCTTGCCCGCCTCGACCTTGCGGTACGGCGTCTCGATGAACCCGAACGGGTTGATGCGCCCGTAGGAGGCGAGCGAGCCGATCAGACCGATGTTCGGGCCCTCAGGGGTCTCGATGGGGCACATGCGGCCGTAGTGCGACGGGTGGACGTCACGGACCTCCATGCCGGCACGGTCACGGGACAGACCACCCGGGCCCAGCGCGGACAGACGACGCTTGTGCGTCAGGCCGGCGAGCGGGTTGTTCTGGTCCATGAACTGCGAGAGCTGCGAGGTGCCGAAGAACTCCTTGATCGACGCCACCACGGGGCGGATGTTGATCAGGGTCTGCGGCGTGATCGCCTCGACGTCCTGGGTCGTCATGCGCTCACGCACGACGCGCTCCATGCGGGACAGGCCGGTACGGACCTGGTTCTGGATGAGCTCGCCCACGGCGCGGATACGACGGTTGCCGAAGTGGTCGATGTCGTCGGTCTCGACGCGGATCTCGACGGGCTCGCCGGCACGCGTGCCGGGGAGGGTCGTGACCTCGGCGTGCAGGGCCGCGAGGTACTTGATCGTCGCGACGATGTCCGTGACGGACAGCGTGGAGTCACCCAGGGGCGCGTCGACGCCGAGCTTCTTGTTCGCCTTGTAGCGGCCGACCTTCGCGAAGTCGTAGCGCTTGGGGTTGAAGTAGAAGTTCTCGAGGAGCGAGCGACCGGCCTCGACCGTGGGCGGCTCGCCCGGACGGATCTTGCGGTAGAGGTCGACGAGCGCCTCTTCCTCGGTGTGGACATGGTCCTTCTCGAGCGTGTCGAGCACCGACGGGAAGTCAGCGAACTCCTCGCGGATCTGCGACTCGGTCAGGCCGAGGGCCTTGAGCAGGACCGTGACGGACTGCTTGCGCTTGCGGTCGACGCGGACGCCGACGGCGTCGCGCTTGTCGATCTCGAACTCCAGCCACGCACCGCGCGACGGGATGATCTTCGCGGAGTAGATGTCCTTGTCGCTGGTCTTGTCGGCCTGGCGCTCGAAGTACACACCGGGCGAACGGACGAGCTGCGAGACGACGACGCGCTCGGTGCCGTTGATGATGAAGGTGCCGCGTGCGGTCATGAGCGGGAAGTCGCCCATGAAGACCGTCTGGCTCTTGATCTCACCGGTGTTGTAGTTCACGAACTCCGCGGTGACGAAGAGCGGCGCGGCGAAGGTGAAGTCCTTCTCCTTGCACTCCTCGGCCGAGTACTTCGGGGGCTCGAAGCGGTGGTTGGAGAAGGAGAGAGACATGGAGGAGCCGAAGTCCTCGATCGGGGAGATCTCCTCGAAGATCTCCTCGAGACCCGACGTCGCGGGGACGTCCTGGCGACCGGCGGCGGCCGCGGCGTCGACGCGTGCGCGCCACGCCGGGTTGCCCAGCAGCCAGTCGAAGCTCTCGGTCTGGAGCCCGAGCAGGTCGGGCACCTCGAGAGGCTCGTAGATCTTGGCGAAAGATACGCGCCGGGAAGCGGTGCGGTTCGCGATAGCGTCGGCGGACGGAGCAGAAGGGGTGCGCGAGGCAGCCAAGAGGGGTCCTTCCCTGCAGATCGATTGCACGCTGTACGCTGCGTGGCTGGAGGACCTCTTCCCCCTGAGGCTGCCGTGGTGCACGATGGACGCACACCGAAGACGGTCCGGGCAGTTCAGAGGGTGCCGAGGGCACACGCGAGCGCAAAGCGCTAGCATACCCGGCCCAGTCAAGCGTGTCCAGCGACGCGAAATCGCGGCCTGTCAAGACCGTCGTCACGCCCACTGCACTCCCCCACCGGGCCGGTGAGGACATCTTCTCGGTGGCCGCCATATGCCGCCCAAGAACACGAAGAAACTCCCTGCCCGACGGCGTCCGCCACCTTCCCGTGGAAGGTGAGCTCCGGCGTCGGGCCGGGAGACGAAGAGGCGACGAGAGGCCCGCACCCCGGGGGGTACGGGCCTCGTCGCCTGTGCTACCTGTCAGGCCGCGCGAGGCGACCTGTCATGCGATACCGCCCCGAAGGGCAGTGATCACTTGACGGTGACGGTTGCGCCGGCGCCCTCGAGGGCAGCCTTGGCCTTGTCAGCAGCGTCCTTGGCAACGTTCTCCAGGACGGGCTTGGGGGCGCCGTCAACGAGGTCCTTGGCCTCCTTCAGGCCGAGGCTCGTGAGGGCACGCACCTCCTTGATGACCTGGATCTTCTTGTCGCCGGCAGCCTCGAGGATGACGTCGAACTCCGTCTTCTCCTCGACCTCCTCGGCGGCAGCGGCCGCGGGGCCTGCAACGGCGACGGCGGCCGGAGCGGCCGCGGTGACCTCAAAAGCGTCCTCGAACGCCTTCACGAACTCGGAGAGCTCGATGAGGGAGAGGCCCTTGAACTGCTCGATGAGCTCTTCGGTGCTGAGCTTCGCCATGATGGCGGTCCTTTCGGTTGGTGCTCGGCAGCAGCCCTGTCAACGATCCACAGAGCCCTGCTGGAAGCAGAGGGGGTGGGTGCGTGCTGCGTGATCCTCCGAGGAGGGTCAGGCGGCAGCGCTCTCCGATTCCTGCTTGAGGCGCAGGGCATCGATGGTGCGGACGGCCTGCGAAGCGGGCGCGTTGAACAGGTATGCCGCCTGGTAGAGCGGCTGCTTGAACGCGCCGGCCAGCTTGGCCAGCAGGACCTCGCGGGACTCGAGGTCCGCGAGCTTGGTGATGTCCGCAGCGGTCAGGGAGCGTCCGTCGAGGACACCGCCCTTGATGACCAGTGCGGGGTTCGCCTTGGCGAAGTCACGCAGGCCCTTGGCCGCCTCGACCGGGTCACCGGTCACGAAGGCGATGGCCGAGGGGCCCTTGAAGTCGGCGTCGATCTCGATGCCGGCTTCCTTGGCCGCGATGGCGGTCAGCGTGTTCTTCACCACGGCGTAGGTTGCGTTGCCGCTGAGCGACCGACGCAGCTGCTTGAGCTGCGCGACGGTGAGCCCGCGGTACTCGGTCAGCACGGCCGCGTTCGACTCGCGGAAGTTCTCCGTGAGCTCTGCGACTGCGGCTGCCTTGTCCGGCCTCGCCATGGCAATCCTTCCGGTGGTGGTGCCACCGGTCTCCGCAGGGCGGGGGCCCTGGGGGGTGAGGTCCTGCGGAGACGAGAAGAGCCCCGCGCAGGCGCGGGGCTCGAAGTGCAGGCTCTCGCCCGCTCCGTGAACTCTCACCTGCGCTGGCCTCCGCACTTCTGCGGGACTTCGGTCCGGACTGCAGCTGACGAGTCAGCGGGCAGGACGGTACGACCGGCGGTCTTGGGTACTGGAACAGGGTACGTGAGGTCGGCGCCTGGTCCAAATCCGGTCCGACAGCGCCGCAGGGCGCCGCGCTGTGCGGCGCAGCGCCCGCAGTCGGGGCGCCGAAGGACACGCCTCCGCGCAGGCCCCCTCAGACCGCGAGCGGCCCGAAGCAGACCAGGGGAACCGGTTCCTCCTCGCTCGCGACCGCGGCCGCGAGCGCGTCCCCCGGCGTGGCCCCCGCCCGCAGCTCGCCGTGAAACTCGGGCATGACCCGCGCGGCGACGTCGTCCCGCAGCGGGGCGACGCTCGACACGACGGCCGCTGCCCCCAGCCGGAGCAGGACGCTCGTGAGCCCCAGCGGCTCACCACCGATCCGGACCGTCGACAGCCCCGCCTCGCAGGCCGAGAGGACGACCACGGCGCCTCGGAGGTCCACGCCGTCGAGCTCGTGCGCGAACAGGGGGCCGTCCGCGAGCCGCAGCGAGGAGAACAACGGGTTGTCGGTCTCGTGCCGGCCGTGCGTCGCGAGGTGGACGACCGCGGCCGACGGGAGCCTCTCGACCGTGGCCGAGCAGGTGGCCTCCTCGCCGGTCAGGACCGTGGCGCTCTCCCACGTCCTCGCCACGGCCTCGGCCTCGGCCTCCGCCGCCCGTAGTCCCGGTCCCGCCACGACCACGACGTCGGGCTTGGTCTGCTCGACCGTCGACTCCTGCAGGTCGATCCACGAGTTGACCCACGTCCGGCGTCCCGCGCGTGAGGGCAACGAGGACCACGGCACGGCGAGCAGCAGGTCGCGCGCGGCGATGTGCAGGTCGCCCTGCGCGTCGATCGGCGCGAGGACCTCGCGGTCGAGCCACGCCAGGCTCCGGTCGAGCGACGCCCGGGCGGCGGCCCGCATGGGCGCCGGGATCAGCCCGTTCGACAGGACGTCGAGGTCCGCACGCGCACGCCGGATGCGCTCGCCGACCTCCACCATCGGGGCCAGCCGGATCATGCTCAGCCCCGAGGCGTCCGCCCGCAGGACGCGGAGCGTCTCGTCCGCGACGACGAAGTCCGCGACGACCGTCGACGCGCTCGCCGTCGACAGCGCGCGGCGCAGGCGGCGTGCGGTGACCGCGGTCGGCGTCTGCGCTCCCCCTCCGTCCTGCCAGGCCCGACGCCGAGCAGCCTCCTGCAGCCGTCGCGCCTCGCTCAGGTGCGCACGCCGGCGCTCGAGACGTTCACCCGAGGGGTTCGCCCCCAGGAGCCTCGCAGACTCGATCTCCTGGCGCGCACGGGTGAGGAGCTCGGCGGACTCGGCGTCGGACGGCGGCACGACCCTCCCGCTGCCGGCGACGGTCGCACGTCCACGCTCGACGGCGTCGAGCAGCGCCGCGGCGCGGCCGGTACGCAGGGCCGCGGCCACGTCCACGTGCCCCAGGCGCACCCCGTGGACCGCGGAAGCCGTCACGGCGTCGACCGACCCCAGCCCTTCGCGGTGCTCCGCCAGCATGCGCTGCCCCTTGCGCACGGCACGGAGCGCAGCGCCACGCTCCCCGGTGGCGAACGCCAGCTGGGCCGCCACTGCCTGGTGCTGCAGACGCAGCGGCAGCGCCACCCGCCCGAGGTGCCCCGGGACCCGCGAGAGGACCTCGCGCGCGCCCGCCGGGTCCTTCGCCGCCAGGAGCCACTCTGCCGCGAGGAGCTGTGCGGGGACGGTCACCCCACGCCCACCGGCCTCACCGAGCGCGGCCCCCACGTCCGCGAGAGCGAGCGCACGGGCCGCCCGACGGCGTGCCACGCCGACCGAGAGGCCCGCCGAACGGTCCTCGGCGAGCCGCGCCTGGAGCTCGGCGACCCGAGCCCGGGCAGCCCAGGGGTCGTTGCCGATCCGGTCGAACCTGGCCGCGGCCGCGCGGGCCTGACGCTGCGCCTCGGTGTAGCGGCGGAGCCCCACGAGGCACTGTGCACGCAGCAGCTCGACCTCGGCGACGTCCCTGACCATCCGGTTGCGGACGAGGTGCTCGCGCGCCTCGGCGAGCGTCGAGTCGGCGTCCGAGAGCAGTCCGGCCTCGAGAAGAACCTGCGCCTTGTCGATGAGGCCCACGGAGGCGTGCCGTTCGGGAGCACCGCGCTCCGCCTCCTCCATGGCGCGCAGGGCTGTCGGCAGGTCGCCGCCGAGGTACTTCGCGTAGCCGAGGTTGTGCTGCGCCTTGGACGCGAGCAGCGCGTCCCCCATGTCCTCCGCGCGCCGCACCACCTCGGCAAGGTCCGCCTCGGCCCGATCGAGGTTGCCCAGCTCGAGGTGCAGCGACCCCCGGTTCAGGAGGAGGACGGCGGCGTCGAGCGGCGTCGCCACGTCGATGAACCGAGCGGCAGCGTCCATCTCCTCGACCGCCTCGACGACCCGGCCGGTGCGCAGCCGGAGCAGGCCACGCTGTCCGCCGACCACGAGCTGCAGGTCCTCGGGCCCATGGGCCTCTACCCACGCCTGGGCCTGCTCGAGCAGCTCGAGCGAGCGATCGACGTCACCCTCGTACTCGAACCTGGAGATCGCCAGACCGATCAGCGCACGGACGTGGGCGTAGCTGTTGTCCGGGTCGTCCGCGAAGGTCGGTTCCTCGAGATCCGCGAGGATGGTGCGGAAGAGCTGGGCGGCCCGGGCATGACGCCCCCGCGCGTTGGTCCCCGACGCGAACTCGAGGCGTGCGCGCAGGGTCCGGCCACCGCTGCGCGCCACGCCGTCACCTCATTCCGCGGTCACCTCCGTGGGGACCAGTCCAGTGGCCAGGGTAATGGACTGCCACAGCCATGCGCAGCGTCCGGGCGCTCCTTCACCCGGTACCACGGCGCTCGGCGACGTCGGGTCGGCCGCGGCGTCGTCGAGCAGGTAGGACGCGAGCTCGCCGGCCAGCACGGGCCCTGCGAAGGACGTACCGCTCCAGGTAGCGAACCCGCCCTGAAACCCCTCGGGGTCGATCGTGGCCCGGTTGCCGTCCGACCAGAGCTCCTTGAGCCATCGGCTGGGGGCCACCGCGCCGTCCATCGTCGTCGGCGCCGTCGAGACGAGAGCGGCGCCGGGACGCACGCACGTGACCCATGGCCCGTCGTTGCTGAACAGGGCGGTGGTCCCGTCCGGGTTCTGCGCCCCGACCGTGAGCACCGGCGGCTCGTCGCGCAGGAGCGTGACACCCTGCAGCGGCACGGGCGGCGTCTGCCGACGGTCGATGCGCGGCGCGAACGCCGCAGGGTAGCTCGGCCTGGTCTGCCCGTCGTTCCCGGACGAGACGACGACCAGCACCCCGTAGCGCCGGAGCGCCCGCAGGACGGTGCCGAAGGGAGCGTCGAAGTCCGCGTCCTCGGGGCGCTCGTGGTAGTACCCGAGCGAGAGGACCAGGACGTCGATCGGCGCGTAGCCGTCCCGCCCGACGAGTCCCAGCACGTGCCACAGAAGCACACGACGCAGGGAGCGCAGGAGGTCTCGTTCGGGGATGACCCCGGCACCGCCGTAGAGACGAGGAGCCAGGATGACCGCGTCGGGGCACTTCTGGTGGACGAGCCCGGCGATGAACGTGCCGTGCCCGGCGACCGGGTCGAGCGGGCCCGTCAAGGGAGAGATCGACACCCCTCCGATCTCGGGGTCCTCGTACTCGTACTCCGTCTCCGGGAGGACGGACAGCGGCTCTCCGAGGAGCTCGGGGTCTCGCACGACGATCGTCCCTCGAGTCTCCGGGGCGGCGTCGAACCAGGGGTGCGCGCCCACCCCGGTGTCCAGGACCGCCACGACGGGTCGGCGGGTCCCGTCCGCGGCGGTGAAGTCGTCGGCACCGACGGCGAGCCGCCGTGCGGGGACGGGACCGACCCAGTTCACGGGGGTCCGCCCGCCCGAGCCGGGTGTCGCGTACTCCGCGGTTCCCGTGACGGGGAAGGGCTGGGTGTAGGGGAACGGCTGGGTGTAGGGGAACGGCTGCGTGTACGGGAACGGCTGGGTGTAGGGGAAGGGCTGCGTGTACGGGAACGGCTGCGTGTACGGCTGGCCACCGATGGCGGGCCCCGCCGCGGGCGCGATCATGTGGTCGAGGCCCACCCGCGGGCTGCACCTGTCATCGGGACACAGGCGTCCACCGAGCTTCTCGATGACCTTCCAGGCGTCGGGGAGCTCCCCCTCGCTGCCGCCCTTCTGCCGCAGGCGCGCCGACAGCCCGAAGACGCGTCGCAGGTCACGGGTCGTCTCGCGGTCCAGCCCCGCCCGGGTGATGAGCTCCGCGTCACTCCTGCTGGCCTCCTCGACCTCGACCGTCAGGTCGAACTTCGCCGCGGCCTCCTCGAGCCAGCGCAGCGAGCGGTTGCCGGTCAGGTCGTCCGGAGACTCGGGAACCAGGACCCGGTCCCCCACGTACCAGGTGGGGTGCGGCGAGGACTGCCCGGCCCGACGCGGTGCGGTGATCGGGTCGAGGGTCCGCGTCCGCCACTGCAGCCGGTTCGGTCGGTCTCCGAAGGGCCGCCCGCCCGGCGGGACAGGCGGCGTGGCCGACTGCTCAGGGGTCTCACTCATCGGTGCTCCAATGCACGAAGGGGACTACCGTCGGGTCGATCGGCCCGGCGTGCCGAGATGACGAAGGGGCGGGGCGGCTAGAGCTCGATGATCGGTGTCGTCACGGCGTCGCCGCCAGCACCCGGGGCTCGCAGCAGCAGGCTCGCCGGACCAGGCCCGACGGCGTCGAACACGAACCGGCCGTCCTCGTCGGCGACGGTCGAGACCATCCCGTCCGGGCGGTGCAGCTCGACCGTCAGCTCGCCGGCCGGGGCGGCCCATCCGTCGATGCGGATCCGGCCGTCGTCACGAGCGGACAGCGTGATCATGACGGTCAGGGACTCGGCCGTGAAGGTGATGGTGCGCGCCTCGATCGGCGGCGCCTCGCCCCGGACCGACATCTCCGGCACACGGACGTACTCGAGCTCCATGACCTCGGCCTCCAGGCCTGCGAGCGTGATCGCGAACAGCGACCGCTCGACGAGCCCGTCCGGTACCGGGTCGAGCATCGTGTGGATACGGGCGAGATCCGCCAGGATCTCGAGGTCGACGGCGTCCAGTGGTTCCTCGGGGCTGTACCCCGACGGTGCGCTCATGATGTTTCCCATGTCCTGTCCCCCTGCTCGCTCTCGATGATGTCGCGGAGCTTTGCCAAGCACCGCCCACGGTTGGACCCGATGCTGCCCACCGGCATGCCGATGGCGCTCGAGATGTACTTGTAGTCGGGTCGGTCCGCCAACGAGATCAGCCGGAGGAGCTGCTGACAGCGGTCCGGCAGCTGGAGGACAGCGCGCCACAGGTAGCGGTCGCGCTCCACCTCGAGGACCTGGGTCTCGGGGGTGGGGTCGGAAGAGGGAAGGGTGCCCGTGGGCCCGTCGAGCATGTCGTCGGGCAGCTCGGTCCGGCGCTTCTGGTCGTCACGGTGCTTGCGGACGGCCTCCCACGCGCCGCGCTTGGCGGTCACGAGGAGCCACTTGAGCACGGCGTGCGGCTCCTGGATGGTGTGAGCGTTGCGTACGAGGGCCATCCAGGTGTTCTGGACGATGTCGTCCGCCTGCTCGCGGACGACTCCCTGGGCCCTGACCGTGTGCCACAGCAACGGCGTGGCCTCTCTCACGAAGTCGGCCAGTGCCTGGTGCTTGCCCTCGCGGTAGTCGAGCAGGGCGGCCGCGGCACGATCCCCGAGGCTCACCTCCGGCTCGTCGACTTCCGGGACGTCCTCGGTGATCCGTGTCATGGCTGGGTGCGCCGTCTGCTCTCGGTCGTGCTCGGGTACTTCGGGGGAACCCGAGTCTAGGGGCGTCTGCCCAGGTGGGACAAGCATTTCCGCCACCGCAGGACCTCCCTCCGGCCCGTGCTCACGCACGCTCGACGCACCGGGCCGGTGGTGCACCGGACCCCTTCCTGCCGGGAGAGAGGAACGGGCGCCGCGTTTGATACACGCGTCCGGAGGTTCTTCCCGGACGTCCGTCGTGTGCTTCGGCGACCCGCACCACGCGACCCGCGCGACGACGTCGGGCGACGGGAACCCGCACGTACGGGTACGCGACACGTAGGGGGATCCCCGTACCGTCCGCAGGCAGAGAGTGGTGAAACCCCTCATCACAGGCGTGACGCGGCTCACGTAGCGTCGGCATGGCCGACCCAGATCGGCCACTCGGACGGTCCCGGTGAGACGACGACGTCCCGGACCCCTTGCTAGAGGAGCACCACGTGAGAACCCATCGCCACCCCGCCGACGGCGCCCGCCGTCCGGCCCGCCTGCTCGCGGCACTGACCGCCGCCACGGTCGCCCTCGGCGGGCTCGCGCTCGCCGGCACGAGCGCTCAGGCCGCCCCGCAGCCCGCCGCCCAGCCCGCGACCGTCGCAGCAGCCGCCGCCCCGGGCCACCAGTGGCTCACGGGCTACTGGCACAACTTCAACAACGGCTCGGTCGTCATGCCGCTGAGCGACATCCCGCCCGCCTACAACCTGGTCGCCGTCGCGTTCGCCGACAACCTGACCGGCACGCCCGGCGGGATCACCTTCAACCTCTCGACCGCCGAGCTGAACGGGTACACCGTGCCCCAGTTCAAGGCCGACATCGCCGCGATCCGGGCCCAGGGCCGCAAGGTCATCCTGTCGGTCGGCGGCGAGAAGGGGAACGTCATCGTCTCCAACGCGACCGAGGCGAAGAACTTCGCCGACACCGCGTACGCCCTCATGCAGGAGTACGGCTTCGACGGCGTCGACATCGACCTCGAGCACGGCATCAACGCCACGTACATGTCGAGCGCGCTGCACCAGCTCTCGGCCAAGGCGGGCCCGAACCTCATCATCGCGATGGCCCCCCAGACCATCGACTACCAGGCCACCTCGATGGGCTACTACCAGCTCACGCTCGCCATCAAGGACATCCTCACGATCGTCAACACCCAGTACTACAACTCGGGCGCGATGATGGGCTGCAACCAGCAGGTCTACAGCCAGGGCAGCATCGACTTCCTCACCTCGCTCTCCTGCATCCAGCTCGAGATGGGCCTGCGGCCCGACCAGGTCGGCATCGGCGTCCCCGCCGTCCAGGCCGCGGCCGGCGGCGGCTACCAGCCCGTCGCGAACGTCATCAAGGCCGTCGACTGCCTCGAGACGGGGACGAACTGTGGCGCCTTCAAGCCCGCGACGCCGTACGGCAAGATCGGCGGTGTCATGACCTGGTCGATCAACTGGGACAAGAAGAACAACTACGCGCTCGCGACGGCCGTCGGTGCGCGCCTCGGCACGGGCTCCGGCGGGGGCACGACGGGCGGAACGACCGGCGGCACCACGGGTGGGACCACGGGCGGAACGACCGGCGGCACCACCGGCGGCACGACCGGCGGGACCACGGGCGGAACGACCGGCGGCACGACCGGCGGCACCACGGGCGGGACCACGGGCGGAACGACCGGCGGCACGACCGGCGGCACCACCGGTGGCACGACCGGCGCCACCTGCTCGGCCGCCCCCTGGAGCGCGACGACCATCTACACGGGCGGCAACACCGTCTCCCACAACGGCCGCACGTGGCAGGCCAAGTGGTGGACCCGCGGCGACGCTCCCGCCCCCAGCGACTGGGGCGTGTGGAAGGACCTCGGCGCCTGCTGAGGCCCCTCGGGAGGCCGACGGCCCCCTCGTACGACCCGAGCCGTGCGGCTCTCCACCCCCGCCCAGGGAGTGGAGAGCCGAACGGCTCGGTGCTTGTTCGCCGACCCGTGGCCAGTGAGCCGGGACCCCGCGAACAGCAGGTCAGTCGACGGGGAAGAGCGACATCGTCAGCGTCGCACCGTACGCACCCGGCGCCGTGTCGGCCGGGAGCTCGAGAGCGAGGTCGGCCGTGACGTCGGACGTGCCCTTGCGACCGATCGCGTCGGCGCCGACGAGGGTCTGCGGGACCGACAGCCCCGCTCCCCCGCCCAGCACCGAGGTGACACGCTGCCCGACGACGACACCCGGCTTGCCCAGCACCAGGCGCGGCGTCCAGCCGAGCTGCTCGGCACCGAACGTCGTCGTCCCCGTGGAGAACGCGGTCGACTGCCCGGACACCGCCCAGCCCGCGGCCTCGAGGCGGGTGTCGGAGACGCTCACCACGGGCAGGGCCGCGGTGTAGGTCAGGTGGTCACCGTCGAGGCCGCCTTCGAGCGTCACGGGCGCACCGTCGCTCGCCACCGTCATCGAGAGCCTGCCCTCGGCGACGGGCTCCTCGACGACCGCCTGGAGCGCGACGCCCTCCGAACCGGCAGGGTCGGTCTCGCCCTGCGCCGCGAAACGCACCTGGTCGAGGGCCCAGAACCAGTCGTTCGTCCCGCTGTAGTGGAACCGGTACTGCGCGGTCCTCGTCCCGGCCGGGACGTCCGTCACGATCGTGCGCTGCCCGTTGTCGCTCGCAGGGAACGCCGCCACCTGGACCGGTGCACCGCCGTCGAAGCTCACGAGGACCTCGGCGACCTGCACACGGTCGTGACGGTAGGAGTGCTCGAAGCTCAGCACGGCCTGCTCCTTGCCCGCCACCGAGTACGCCGGCGTCACGAGCGTCGAGTCGAACCTTCCCGCACCGTGGCTCTTGTCGTCCCACTCGTCGGAGTCCGCGACCGCGATCACGTCACGTCCGCGCGTGAAGTTCTCGCGCGCCTGACCTGGCTCCGCCGCGGACCAGAAGGGCTGCGTCGTGAACGACCAGCCGCGCCACTCGGTCACACCACCTGACGGCATGGCCGAGTTGTCCACGCTCCAGCCGGACGGCGGCGTGGTCGTGAAGCCGGGCGTCCCCGCGGGGACGCCCGTCTCGTCGACGCGTCCCGAGAGTGCGGGGCGCAGGCTGTCGAAGTCGTCCGTGACGTCGTCGCCGATGGAGGTGCCGTCGAGGCCCCATGCGGGGTCCACGGTCACGCCTGCCTGACGCATCACGGTCGGGGCGATGTCGGTGATCGCGAGGTTCTCCTGCCTGCCCCGCGCCTCGATGCCGTCACCCGCCGCGATGACGAACGTCGCGCGCTCGGTCTGGGCCCGGCCGCCGTGACCACCCGTGGGAAGGTGCCCGTGGTCGGCCGTCACGATGACGTTCCAGTTCTCCGCCGCGCGGGAGGGGCGAGCCTCGATGGCGGCGAGGATCCGCCCGATGCGAGCGTCCTGCACCTCGAGCTCGGCCGTGTACTGCGCGGCGTCAGCGCCGTGGCTGTGGCCCGCGCCGTCGATGTCGTCGAGGTGGATGAAGCTCACGTCCGGGTTCTGCGTCCCGAGGTACGTGACCGCGGCCTGCTCGGTCTTGACGTCCGACCCTGTCGCGAGCCGCAGGTCGATCCCGGCCGAGACGATGTCCCCGTTGCTCGCCGACGACGTGATCGGTGCCCAGGTCGAGGCCGCGAACGTCGCGATGCTCGGGTCGACCTGCTCGAGACGGTCGAGGAAGCTCGGGTACTGCGCGTAGTTCTTGCCCGTGAACGAGTTGTCCCGGACGTTGTGCTTGTCCGTCCACACGCCCGTGAGGATCGTCGACCATCCCGCGCCCGACACGGTCTGAGCCCCACGCTGGCTCACCTCCGGCGCGTCGCTCGTGGCGTACAGGAGGCTGTGCCCGTACGTCCCGCGCCGCATGAGCGCGTGGAGGTTCGGAGTCGAGGCGGACTCGATCTTGTCGAGCCGTGCGCCGTCCAGGCCGATCACGAGCGTCTTGTCCGTACGAGTTCCCTGCAGGACGGGGGCGTCTCCCTCGGCCGCGAACGCGGCCGCCGGCACGAGGAACGTCCCCGCCGCCAGGCTCCCGGCGAGTGCCAGGTGTGCGATCTTGCGCATGTCCAACCCTTCAGTCGTCATGGTGCACGTCATGGATGTGATGTCCGGACGGCGTCGCGAGACTCACTTGTCCAGACAGGCATCACTCTGACCGCACCAAGCAGACCGGTGATGAACCGGGACGATCGGGACAGTGAACGTCTCCGGCCGACACCCTGCAGATCGCGTCACCGGAGGGACAGACCCGGCATATCGATCCTCCGGTGCCCAGGTCACCGCGCCCGGCAGACCACCTGCAGGCACCAGGACGACAAAAGACCGACGGCGCCCCTCCCCGTGAAGGGGAGAGACGCCGTCGGGCAGAAGAGCGAGGCGATCAGGCCGCGTCGTCCTCGAGGAGCTTCGAGACCTTGGACTGGTCCAGCGGAATGCCGGGGCCCATCGTGGTCGAGAGCGTCGCCTTGGTGATGTAGCGGCCCTTCGAGGAGGACGGCTTCAGACGCAGGACCTCTTCGATCGCTGCGGCGTAGTTCTCCACGAGCGCCTTCTCGTCGAACGAGACCTTGCCGATGATGAAGTGGAGGTTCGCGTGCTTGTCGACGCGGAACTCGATCTTTCCGCCCTTGATGTCCTCGACGGCCTTCGCGACGTCCATCGTGACGGTGCCGGTCTTCGGGTTCGGCATCAGACCACGGGGGCCGAGGACCTTACCGAGACGACCGACCTTGCCCATGAGGTCCGGGGTCGCGACAGCGGAGTCGAAGTCCGTGAAGCCAGCGGCCACCTTCTCGATGAGCTCGTCGCCACCGACGATGTCGGCGCCGGCTGCACGAGCCTGCTCCGCCTTCTCGCCGTTCGCGAAGACCAGGACGCGAGCGGTCTTGCCCGTGCCGTGGGGGAGGTTGACCGTGCCACGGACCATCTGGTCCGCCTTGCGGGGGTCGACACCGAGACGGAACGCGACCTCGACGGTTGCGTCGTACTTGGTGGGCGAGGTCTCCTTGGCGAGACGAACCGCCTCGAGCGGCGTGTAGAGCTCGTCGCGGTCGATCTTCTCCGCTGCGGCGCGGTACGCCTTGCTGCGCGTTGCCATCTGCTTCTCCTTCTCGAGCAGTCGTGGTCTACGGGTCCGCGCGGACCCTGCCACTGTCCCGGCGGGCGAACCCGCCGGGACATGATGATTCATGACTGGCCGGCCAGGAGGCCGACCGGAGGACCGGTCAGGACCGGTCCGGAGGGGGTGGTGCTCAGCCCTCGACCGTGATGCCCATCGAACGGGCGGTGCCCGCGATGATGAGCGACGCAGCGTCGAGGTCGTTCGCGTTGAGGTCCTCGAGCTTGGTCTGAGCGATCTCGCGCACCTGCGCAGAGGTCAGCTTCGCGACCTTGACCGTGTGCGGCGTGGGCGAACCCTTGTCGACGCCCGCAGCCTTCTTGATGAGCTCGGCGGCCGGCGGCGTCTTCGTGATGAAGGTGAAGGAACGGTCCTCGTAGACCGTGATCTCCACGGGGATGACGTTGCCGCGCTGCGACTCGGTCGCCGCGTTGTAGGCCTTGCAGAACTCCATGATGTTGACGCCGTGCTGACCGAGCGCGGGGCCGATCGGCGGGGCGGGAGTTGCAGCACCGGCCTGGATCTGGAGCTTGATCAGCCCAGAGACCTTCTTCTTGGGAGGCATGAGTGTTCCGTGCTTTCTGTGTCTGGGCCGACGCCGTGGGCGATGACCCGGTTGCAGGTGCTGTCGAGCAGGATCAGATCTTGGCGACCTGGTTGAACGACAGCTCGACCGGGGTCTCCCGGCCGAAGATGGAGACGAGGACCTTGAGCTTCTGGCCCTCGGCGTTGATCTCGGAGATCGTCGCGGGGAGCGTGTCGAACGGACCGTCCGTGACGGTGACCGACTCGCCGACCTGGAAGTCGACCTCGAAGGGCGCCTTGGCCGTCGCGGCAGGCTTGCCCGCCTCGGCCTTGGGCTCGATCGTCGGGGCCAGCATGGAGAAGACCTCGTCGTGCGTCAGCGGCACGGGCTGGTGGGTGTGCCCCACGAAGCCGGTGACACCGGGCGTGTGGCGCACCGCGCCCCACGACTCGTCGGTCAGGTCCATGCGTACCAGGACGTAGCCGGGGATGCGGACGCGACGGACGATCTTCTTCTGCGCGTTCTTGATCTCCGCGACCTCTTCCATGGGGACCTCGATCTGGAAGATGAAGTCCTCCATGTTCAGGCTCTGGATGCGGTTCTCCAGGTTGGCCTTCACACGGTTCTCGTAGCCCGCGTAGGAGTGGATGACGAACCAGTCGCCAGGCTTGGTGCGCAGGTCCTTCTTGAACTCCTCGACCGGGTCCAGGTCGTCGAGGACGTCGCCGTCCTCGTCGACGCGGGACTCGTCGTCAGCCTCGGCCGACTCCTCGTCCTCCACCTCGACGTCCGGGGTGTCCTGCGCCTCTGCGTCCGCCTCGACCTCGTCGATGGCAGCCTCGGGCGCGTCGAGCTCGGCCTCGGCGCCTTCGGCGACGGGCTCGGTGGGATCGACGTTCTCCGCCTGGTCCAGCGACTCCTGGGACACGAACGAACCTGCTTTCTGCTGACTACGCGAACATGCAACTGACGGGACCGGTACCGGTCCATACGCTCCGGGCGCGAACTGCTCCGGTGCTGCGAGAAGCTCGCGGCACGGGGCGCCCTCCGGGGATCAGCCCCCGAAGACCCACAGGACGGCCTTGCCGATCCCGAAGTCGAGCACCGTCACGAACGCCATGACCACGGCCACGAAGACGAGGACGACGGTGGTGTAGGTGATCAGCTCGGAACGAGTGGGGGTGACGACCTTCTTGAGCTCGGCGATCACCTGGCGGACGAAGAGCGCGATGCGCGAGAAGATGTTGCCCTTCTTCGCGTCGCCCTTCTTCTTGTCACCGCCGGCGCGCACGCCTTCAGCACCCAGCGCCTCTGATGGCGATTCGCTCACTGTTCATCCCCACTACGTGACGTTGAAACCGAAACCGATGCTGACCTCTCGTGGTGTAACCCGTTACCGGACTACGCGCACGTCCCGGGAGGGACGACGCCTTGCAGGGCAGACAGGGCTCGAACCTGCAACCTGCGGTTTTGGAGACCGCTGCGCTACCAATTGCGCCACTGCCCTTCGTGATCGGCACCGCCCGTGCACCTGCCGTGAAGGCAGAGAACATCGGGTGGACACCTGCCACCGAAGGAATACTGTACGCGAACCGAGCGCCGTGGTCGAACCGGCCTCGGCGTGCACCTCCCGGCGCCGCGTCCAGCGACCTTCGTCGCTGTTCCTTCACCCCCAGCGTAGAGGACCCTCCTGTCCTGTCACCCCCGGCGTCCACGGTTCGGGCCCGCCGTCACTCTCGGCGGGCGGGAGCGTCGCCCTCGGCAGGCGGGAGCGTCACCCTCGGCGTCCACCGGTCGGTGGACCCCACGTCCCCCCGACCGGTCGTCGCGCCGCAGGGACCTCGCCGACCAGGCTGGAGCCATGAGCAGAGACAGGACACCTCCCCGAGCAGGAACGGGCACCCCGGCCATCGAGGTCCGGGGGCTCACCAAGCGGTACGTGCAGCGCGGCGGCGTCGTGAAGCAGGCCGTCGACGGCCTGGACCTCACGGTCGAGCGCGGCGAGATCTTCGCGGTCCTGGGACCCAACGGTGCGGGCAAGACCACGACGGTCGAGATCCTCGAGGGCTTCCGCAAGCGCGACGGCGGCGAGATCCAGGTCCTGGGCGAGGACCCCGCGCTCGCAGGGCGCGCATGGCGCAGCCGGATCGGCGTCGTCCTGCAGGACTCGCGCGACCAGGCCGAGCTCACGGTGCGCGAGCTCGTGCACCACTTCGCGACCTTCTACCCGGCCCCGCGGGACCCCGAGGAGGTGATCGCCGCCGTCGGGCTGCTGGAGAAGGCGTCCACGCGTGCCCGCCAGCTCTCGGGCGGTCAGCGCCGCCGCCTCGACGTCGCCCTCGGGATCGTGGGCGACCCCGAGCTGCTGTTCCTCGACGAGCCCACGACCGGGTTCGACCCGCAGGCGCGTCGCAGCTTCTGGGACCTCGTCCTGGCCCTGCGCGAGGGCGGCACCACGATCCTCCTGACGACCCACTACCTCGACGAGGCCGCGCACCTGGCCGACCGCGCCGCCGTCGTGCGCGACGGGAAGGTCGTCGCCCTCGGGGCGCCGGCCGACCTGGGCGGGCCAGGTGCGCTGCGCCCCGTCGTGCGGTGGGAGTCGGACGGCGTCACGCACGTCGAGCGCACCGACCACCCGACCGCGCTGGTCACCTCGCTCGCGGCACGCCTGGCCGGACCCGACGGCGAGGTGCCCGGCCTGCGGGTGCTCCAGCCGAGCCTCGAGGACGTGTACCTCGAGCTCATCGGGGCCGCGCCCTCGGTCCCCTCCGGATCGGCCCCGTCCGCCGCGGCGCCGCCCGGTTCCCCACGCGACGCCCCGAACTCTGCCGTCCCGTCCGCTCCCGTCGCCGAGGAGGCCTCCCGATGAGCACCCAGACCGCCCCCACCCGTGCGCTACCCGCCGGGAGCGCCCTGCCCGGCGTCCTCGGCACCGGCCTGCGGCGGACCTGGATCGAGATGGTCGCGTTCCTGCGCGAGCGTGACGCGGTCATCTTCATCCTGGCCTACCCGCTCATCATGATGGCGATCTTCGCGACGGTGTTCGGGCAGCAGGACCAGGGCGACGGGGCCGGCTCGGTCCCGTTCACGCAGTACTTCCTGCCGGGCATGGTCGCGACGGGTGTCATGCTCACGAGCTTCCAGAACCTCGCGATCTCGATCGCGGTCGAACGCGACGACGGCACGCTCAAGCGCCTGCGCGCGACCCCGCTGCCGGCGACCGCGTACTTCCTGGGGAAGATCGGGCAGGTCCTGATCGCCGTGACCGTGCAGACCGCCGCGCTGCTGCTGCTCGCCGCGACCGCGTTCGACGTCCCGATGCCGACCACGGCCTCCGCCTGGTGGACCTTCGCGTGGGTGTTCGTGCTCGGCACCGCGACCGGGTCGGTGCTCGGCGTCGCGTTCTCCTCGGTCCCGCGGTCCGGGAAGTCCGCGAGCGCCGTCGTGACGCCCGTGGTCCTGGTCCTGCAGTTCATCTCGGGCGTGTTCTTCGCGTTCTTCGCCCTCCCGTCGTGGATGCAGCAGATCGCCTCGGTGTTCCCCCTCAAGTGGCTCGCGCAGGGCATGCGCTCGGTGTTCCTGCCGCCCGAGGCCGTGGTCCTCGAGGTGGACGGGTCGTGGCAGCACGGCGCGACGGCTGCTGTACTGGTGGCGTGGCTCGTCGTGGGCCTCGTGGTGGGGGTCCGGACGTTCAGGTGGAGGCGGCGTGACGACGGCTGAGAGCCCGGTGGACCGTCCGGCGGCGGGGCCCGTGGCGGCGGGGCCCTCGGGCCCGGCCGCAATGGGCGCGCCCGCCCCCCTCGCCCCCGGCTCGGCCACCGCCCCCGGCTCGGCCCTCGACAGCGTCGAGGGCTCGTGGGACCGGATCGTCGTGTGGTGGGACGTCGGCTTCTACGTGGTCGTGGCACTGAGCGCGCTGGCCCTGCTCTCTGCCGGGGTCGAGCCGGACCGGCTCGCCCGGGCTCTGGGCGCGATGGCCGTGATCGTGGTCGCCTACACGGTCCTGGGCCGGCGGGCCGCCCGGAACCGGGACCAGCGCCTGGCCGTCGCCTACCTGCTGATCCTGATCGTCGCGACCGACTTCGCGGTGATCCAGAACCAGCTCGGGACGTTCCTGCTGTTCGTCGCGTTCACCCAGATCTGGATGCTGTCGGAGCGCCGCTGGGTGAGCCTCGTGCTGTCGACCCTGCTCGCCGTGGGCACGACCTTCGCGCTCACGGCTCCGTCGGGGTTCTCCCGCGAGGCCCTCGTCGAGACGGCTCCGCAGATGGGTGTCGCCCTGGCCTTCTCGACCATGCTCGGGATCTGGGTCGGCCAGACGATGCTCCAGACCGCACGCCATGCCCAGCTCGTCGACGACCTCCACGCCGCGCAGGCCGAGCTCGGGACCGTCCACCACGCGGCCGGGGTCGCGGCCGAGCGCGAGCGCATGGCCCGCGAGATCCACGACACCCTCGCGCAGGGCTTCACGAGCGTCGTCATGCTCGCCCAGGCCGCGAGCGCCGACCTCGACCGCGAGGACGTGGGCGCGGTCCGGGACCGGCTCGCGCTGGTCGAGGCGACGGCGCGCGACAACCTGGCCGAGGCCCGGTCCCTCGTCACGGCGTTCTCTCCCCTGCCGTTGCAGGGCGCGACGCTCGTCGAGGCGGTCGAGCGCCTCGCAGCCCGCTTCGAGGACGAGTCGGGGGTCGCGGTGACGCTGCGGCTGTCCGCCGTCCCGGGGCTGGGCAGCGCCGAGGACGTGGTCCTGCTGCGGTCCGCGCAGGAGGCCCTGGCGAACGTGCGCCGGCACGCGCAGGCGAGCTCCGTCGTCGTCTCCCTGGGGCCTGGCCGCCCGGAGGGCACCGTGCCCGACGGCGCGACGGTCGTCCTCGACGTCACGGACGACGGTCGGGGGCTGGGACCGGGCGTCGTGGAAGGGTTCGGTCTGCACGGCATGCGTGAGCGCGTCGCCGCGGGCGACGGCACGGTACGGGTCGCGTCACCGCCTGGGGGTGGGACGAGCGTCCGGGTCGAGCTGCCCGTGCCTGCCGGCGCCCCGCCCCATCCCGCCCCTCTCCCCCGGAGCCACCCGTGACCTCGACCGCCGACCGTCCGTCCTCGTCGCCCACCCGACCCAGGACGACCGTCTCGGCGACCGGGACCGGTGCGCCCTCGTCGGCTCCCAGGGTCCGCGTCCTCGTGGTCGACGACCATCCCGTGGTGCGTTCGGGGCTCGTCGGGATGCTCACGGGCGAGCCGGACCTCGTCGTCGTCGGCGAGGCGGGCGACGGCCGCGAGGGCGTGGCGCTCGCGCGCGAGCTGGGACCCGACGTCGTGCTCATGGACCTGCGCATGCCCGTGCTCGACGGCGTGGGCGCGACGACCGAGATCCTCGCCTCCTCCGCGCCGGGGGCGAGGCGCCCGCGCGTCGTCGTGCTCACGACGTACGAGACCGACACCGACATCCTGCGCGCCGTCGAGGCAGGCGCGACGGGCTATCTGCTCAAGGACACTCCGCGCGACGTGCTCGTCGCGGGCATCCGCGCCGCGGCCCGCGGCGAGACGGTCCTCGCACCCACGGTCGCGACGCGGCTCGTCACGACCGTGCGGGGCGCGGGCGAGCGCCTGACGGCGCGCGAGGCCCAGGTCCTGGCCCTCGTCGCGCGTGGTCTGAGCAACCCGGCGATCGGGCGCGAGCTCTTCATCTCCGAGGCCACGGTCAAGACGCACCTGCTGCGGGCGTTCGCCAAGCTCGGGGTCGACGACCGCACGCGCGCCGTCACGGTCGCGATCGAACGGGGCATCCTGCCGGGGGCGTGATCTCACCCGGTCAGGGCCGACCGACGGCCGGACCGGGCCCTCGGCCGGTGACTGCAGGGTGCGAGACTGCCTCTGTGCGTGATCTGGCGAAGCTCCCCAAGGCCCACCTCCACCTGCACTTCACCGGTTCCATGCGACCGGCGACGCTGCACGACCTCGCCGCGCAGTACGGCGTACGGCTCCCCTCGGCCCTGCTCGACGGAGACCCGTTGCGCCTGCCCGCGACCGAGCGCGGCTGGTTCCGGTTCCAGCGCCTGTACGACGCGGCGCGCGCGTGCGTCCGCTCCGAGGCCGACATGCGCCGGATCGTGCTCGAGGCCGCGCAGGACGACGCCGCCGAGGGGTCGGGTCGTCTCGAGATCCAGGTCGACCCGACGTCGTACGCACCCTTCGTGGGCGGCATCTCGCCCGCCGTGGAGATCGTGCTCGACGCGGCGCGGGAGGCCAGCGCGGCGACCGGGACGGAGGTGGGCGTGATCGTCGCGGCGTCGCGCATGCGCCACCCGCTCGACGCGCGGACCCTCGCACGTCTCGCGGCCCAGTACGTGGGCGACGGACCGGGCGAGGTCCTGGGCTTCGGGCTGAGCAACGACGAGCGGCGCGGGGACACCGCTGCCTTCGCCCCGGCGTTCGCGATCGCACGTCGTGCGGGACTCGCGCTCGTCCCGCACGGGGGCGAGCTGCTCGGCCCCGACCACGTGTCCGAGGTGCTCACGGACCTCGACCCCGACCGGATCGGGCACGGGGTGCGTTCGGTCGAGGACCCGCGGGTCCTGGAGCAGGTCGTCGAGCGCGGGGTCGCGCTCGAGGTGTGCCCGGCCTCGAACGTGTCCCTCGGGGTGTACGACGACGGCGCGCAGGTCCCGCTCGGGGCGCTCGTCGACGCGGGCGCCCAGGTCGCGCTCGGCGCCGACGACCCGTTGCTCTTCGGCTCGCGCCTCGTGGCGCAGTACGAGTCCGCGCGGACCGAGCACGGGTTCTCCGACGAGGACCTCGCAGACCTGGCCCGGTCCTCGATCCGCGCGAGCCGCGCCGGCGCTGCCACGCGGGCCCGGCTGCTCGCGGGCGTCGACTCCTGGCTCGCGCAGGACCCCGCAGCGCCGGCGGGCGTCCCCGCCTCAGGTGGCGGGCGGTCGGTGCGGTGACACGAGGGGCCGGCGACGGGGCGGACGGCGCGGCCCCGGGTGACACACGCTCTCATCCGTCTCTCATGCGTACCCGAGATACTCGCGCCATGCGACGGACGACGGTGTGGGTGATCACGCTCGTGCTGGTCGCACTCGGTGCGGGCGCGGGCGCCGTCGCCATCGTCTCCGCGAGCCCCCCGGACCGTGACCTGCGGGGGCTCGTCGTCCTCGCTCCCGCACCCACCCCCCAGGAGACCACCCTGCCGTCTCCGACCCCTACGCCGCCGCCCGACGAGACCGACGACGAGCCGGACGACGACGACAACGACGGCGGTGGCGAGGACGAGCCGGTGACCCCGAGCTCGCCGCTCGTCCCCGTGCAGCCCGCGCCGCCCCGCAGCGGGACGGACACGGTCGGCAAGACCCCCGAACAGCCCTACGACGACGGCATGTACCACCCGGGCGACCAGTACGACGACGGCATGTACCGCCCGTCCGACGAGTACGACGACGGCATGTGGACCCCAGACACAGGGAACGGATGATGGCGCAGCACACCCAGGGCACCGAGCCCGCGCCCCGCCGGGCGCCGTCCAGGCTCCAGACGGTCCGCGCCCGGATCCTCGGGGCGGTCCTGGCCCTGGCCGCGCTCGGCCTGATCATCGCGGGCGGGGTCGCCTACACGGCCCAGCGCGCGCACGTGGACGACCGCATGGACCAGTCGCTCATGCGCTCCCTCGAGGAGTTCGAGGCGCTCGCCCACGAAGGCGTGCACCCCGCGACCGGTGAGCGCTTCACGTCGTCGGACGACCTCGTGAACACCGCGATGCGACAGACCGTCCCCGCCCCGCACGAGGGCATGGTGGGCTTCCGCGCGGGACGCGCCCAGTGGATCGCGGCGTCGCCCGTGCCGCTGCGGCTCGAGGACGACGAGGTCCTCATGGACGCGCTCAAACCCCTCACGACCGGGCAGAAGGTGGTGCTGCGCGAGATCACGACCCCGCGCTCGAGCTACCGCGTCCTCGTCGTGCCCGTGACCGACGGCGACGTCCCGTCCGCGCTCGTCCTGGCGTTCGACCGCAGCGCCGAGCACGCCGAGTTCGACCAGGTCTTCCGCACCTACGCGGTCATCGCCGTCGTGGCCCTGCTGCTGATCGCCGGGGTGGGCTGGCTCGTCGCAGGCCGCCTCCTGCGCCCCGTGCGGCTACTGGGCCAGACCGCCCGGCGGATCAGCGACACCCACACGTCCGAGCGCATCCCCGTCACGGGCAACGACGACGTCTCGGAGCTCACGCACGCCTTCAACGAGATGCTGGACCGCCTGGCCGCGGCCTTCGACGCCGAGCACGAGCTCCTCGACGACGTCGGGCACGAGCTGCGCACTCCCCTGACGATCGTGCGGGGGCACCTCGAGCTCATGGACCCCGACGACCCGGAGGACGCCGCGAGCACGCGCGACCTCGCTCTCGACGAGCTCGACCGTATGCACCGGCTCGTCGACGACCTCATGACCCTCGCCACGGCGGGCAGCCCCGGGTTCGTGCGGCTCGAGGAGACCGACCTCGGTCGGCTCACGGACGACATCCTCGACAAGGCGCGCCTCCTGGGCGACCGCCGGTGGACCGTCGACGCGCGCACCGGGGCCACGGCCCACGTCGACGAGCAGCGCCTCACGCAGGCCTGGTTGCAGCTCGCGTCCAACGCCGTGAAGTTCTCCGCGCCCGGCACCAGGATCACCCTGGGGTCCTCGGTCCGCGACGGTCGGATACGCCTGTGGGTGCGCGACGAGGGCATCGGCGTCTCCCCCGACCAGCTCGAACGCATCTTCGTCCGCTTCGCGCAGGCCGAGCGTGAGCCGGCGTTCCGCGACGGCGCGGGGCTCGGCCTCGCGATCGTCAGCGCGATCGCCGGAGGGCACGAGGGACGGGTCGAGGTCTCCTCGACCCGGGGGTTCGGTTCGACCTTCACGCTCGACCTCCCGCTCGACCCCGGGCACGCTCCTCCGGTCCCCGAACCGGCCGACCACGGCAGCACGGGGGGAGCCCCCGTCGTCCCGAGGCCGCCGCTCGCCACCACGACCGAGACCCCTCTCACCATGGAGATCCCGGTCACCTCTCGGGCACGTCAGGGTGAAAGGACATCGTTGTGAGCCAGATCCTCGTCGTCGAGGACGAGACCCGGATCTCGTCGTTCGTGACCAAGGGGCTGCGTGCCGCCGGCTACGCAAGCGCGTCCGTGACCACCGGTCGAGAGGGGTACGACCTGGCCCAGACCGGGGAGTACGACCTGATGATCCTCGACCTGGGCCTGCCCGACCAGGACGGCTTCACCGTCCTGCGCCGCCTGCGCGCGTCCCGCAGCACCATCCCGGTCATCATCCTCACGGCCCGCTCGTCCGTGACGGACACCGTCGCCGGTCTCGAGGGGGGCGCCGACGACTACATGGTCAAGCCGTTCCGCTTCGAGGAGCTCCTGGCCCGCATCCGGCTGCGTCTGCGCACGGAACCCGCCGGGGAGGTCACGGTGCTCTCGCACGGTTCGCTCAGCCTCGACCTGCGCACCCGCCGGGCCCGCACCGAGGATCGCGAGGTCGACCTGTCCGCCCGCGAGTTCGCGCTGGCCGAGACGTTCCTGCGGAACCCCGGTCAGGTCCTGAGCCGTGAGCAGCTGCTGTCGCGCGTGTGGGGCTACGACTTCGACCCCGGTTCCAACGTCGTGGACGTGTACGTGCGGTACCTGCGCAACAAGCTCGGTGCCGAGCGCGTGGTCACGGTGCGTGGCATGGGCTACCGGCTGGCGGATCCCGCGGCCTGAGCCCTGCGGGGTCGCGTGGTCGGCCTGGCGGGAGCACCGGAGCACCGGAGCACAGGAGCACAGGAGCACAGGACGACGAGAGGGCGGAGGCCCGTGTGCCTCCGCCCTCTCGCGTACGGTCGGTGACGCGCCGACCGCCGAGTCGCCCCGTCAGGGCGCCTCCCCCTAGGGGGTCGGCGCCGACGGGGACGTCTGTGCCGAGACCGGGCTCTGCGCGCTCACCGGGCTCGGTGCCGTGTTCGCGGTCTGTGCGGAGACCGCGGTGCTGGTGGACACCGTCGTCGTGGAGCTCGACGGGTCCAGGTCCGAAGGGCTCGGGCTCGGGCTCGGGCTTGCGCCTGGCGCCGTCGTCGCGTCGTCACCGGACTCGACGGCCGCCGGGGCGTCGACGTCGGCGCGCGCTTCCGCTGCGGCCATCGTCGCGCCGAGTCCGACGCCGAGCACTCCGAGCGTTCCCGTGGCGATCCAGATCCTGCGTGCGTCCATGTCTTCCAACCTCCTCAGACGATGAGCGGCCGAGCTGCCGCCCCGTCGTCACGACAGTCGCTGCCCGACGTGAGAGGAGCAGGAGCCGGACGTGAGAGGACTCTCAGACGCGTCTCTGCTCCCGCGAGGAGCTCCTCGGCCACACCGAGCCAGGCCTCCGCGAGCGCCTCGCGGGGAGCGCCCGGCAGGAGCGACAGGACGACGCCGGCGCTGCGCGCACGCAGCCCGATCGGGTCGGTGGCCTCGCCGAACACCGCGAGGCAGCGGTCGACCAGGCCCTGGACGCCCGGGTAGACCTGGGGTGCGAGGGTCTCCAGGACCGCGAGGTGGCCCGTCATGCACGCCAGGTCGTCGATGCGGTGGCCGGGGCCCAGGGTGTCGACGTCCAGGACTGCGGCGACACGACGGCACCCGGCTCCGCCGACGAGCAGGACGTTGGCCTCGTAGAAGTCGCCGTGCGTCGCGACCACGGGTCCGGGGTCGCGGTCGGCCACGATCCGGCGCAGGGAGCGTTCGAGGGCCTCGATGCGCCCGGTATGGCCAGGAAGTCGCCCGACGGCGGCGCGCGCGTAGTGCTCGGACCGTTCGGCCCACGCGACCCGGCGCTCGAGCAGGGCCGCGTCCTGCGGGAGAGCGACGAGGGCGCGAAGGAGCTCGTGCGGGTCGATCGTCAGCGGCTGCTCGTGCCGCGGGGTGGATGCGATCGCGGAGGCCAGCGTCTCCTCGGGCCGTGCGGCGAGCACGAGGATCCCCTCGCCGAGCGAGGCGAGCACGCGCGGGGCCGCGGGCGGCGCCGACAGCGTGTAGCCCATGGGGGCCGCCTCCGCGACGAGGAAGAGGTCGTGGCGGATGCGGAGGTCCGTCACCCGGTCCGGGCGGACCACCTTGAGGTAGACGTCACCGTCGGTGGTGCGTGCGCGGAGCACCGCGCGTCGCAGCGGACGGTAGGTCACGAGGTCGAGCCCCAGGACGAGGGGCGCGTGCGGGTCGAGCGAGCGCCACCGGTCGGTGAGCACCGCGGGGTCACAGGCCGTCGCCAGACCGGGGAGCAGCGGGTCCACGGGGTGACGCCACACGTGGACGGTCTGCTCACCGTCCACGAGGCGCAGGATCCCGCGCCGCTCGACGACGTCCGGAGGGAGGTCCGCGGTGGTGGCCACGAGGTACTCGGGGCGCCCGGGCGGTGTGCGGGCGCCGTCGGTCTCGCCACGGACCGTGACCTCGTACCCCACGCTCACCTCCGCGCCAGGGCGGGCGTGCACCTGGTGCACCCGCCACGACCCGAGGGTCACGTGGTCGATCGCGAGCGCCGCCTCCAGGAGGTCACCCGCCCGGGGGCCGGTGAGGAGCTGCGCGGCGGTGTCCATGGGAGCAAGGACATCGGCCGGGAGTGATGCCCACATGAGGACTGCGTGAGAGTCCTCTCACGCAACCGTTGACACCGGCCGCAGCATCCTGTCATTGTATCGGCATGATGATACAAATAACTGCCGTTGCCGAGGAGCCCGTGGTCGGGTGCTCGTGGATCGCCCCGGCCCGGGCCCCCCAGGAGGCCTGAACGTGTCCTCCACCGAGCGCCCGCCCGTGGGCGGCGGGCTGCACCTCGAGATCGACCTCGCCTCGGGCGTGCCGCCGTACGAGCAGATCCGGTCGCAGATCGTCGCGCACGTCGCCTCCGAGCGCCTCCTCGTCGGCGACCGCCTCCCGACGATCCGTGCGCTCGCGGCCGACCTCGGGCTCGCGGCGGGCACCGTCGCGCGCGCCTATCGCGAGCTCGAGGCGGCGGGCGTCACCACGACGAACCGGCGCGCGGGAACGGTCGTGTCCGACGGCGTGGCGCCCGCCGACGTCGTCACCCGGCAGGCCGCGCGTGCTTTCGTGGTGTCCGTGCGCGAGGCAGGTCTGGACGACGACGCGATCCTCGACCTCGTGCGCGGGGAGCTCCTGCACCGGCACGGCGACTGAGTCGCGCGGGTCCCGGCGACGCCCGCGTGCCGGGCGGCCCGGCAGCGGGCCCGGGTCCGCCGCACCGCACCCCGGGCCGGGTTCACAACGATTCCGCAACCCCTGCTCCCTGGGCACGCCACGCCCCGCGACGCCGTGGGACCGTGGTCACAGCGGGTTCGCGGAGGACCCCACGTCGAGGGGGAACGTGCATGAGGGATCGATCGACCCGGAAGACCTGGGCAGCCGCGACGGCCGCGCTGCTCGCGATGCTGCTCGTCAGCGGGTGCGACGCGCTCGGACCGCGGGTCGACGGCGGGCCGGGCGCGGCAGGATCGGTTTCCCCGGAAGCCTCCCCCCGCGCGACTCCACGGCCCACCACGACACCGAGCGCGCCGCCCTCGCCGTCCCCCGAGGTCCTCGCCCCGACCCCCACCCCGACGGTCGAGCCTGCCCCTCCCGCGGTCGAGCCACCGCCCGTCGAGCCACCGCCCGTCGAGCCGCCCCCGGTCGAGCCCGCGCCGGACCCGGCGACCGTCGAGCTCGTCCGCGGGAGCACGGGGGAACGGGTGACGGCGCTCCAGCAGCGGCTCGTCGACCTGGGCTACTGGGGCGCCACCCCGGACGGCGACTTCGGCCCCGGCACCCAGCAGGCCGTGTGGGCGCTGCAGAAGGCCGCGGGCATCAGCCGGGACGGCCGTGTGGGCCCCGCGACACAGGCCGCGCTCGACCAGGGCGTCCGGCCCTCGGCGCAGAGCACGTCGGGCCACGTCATCGAGATCGACATCGACCGCCAGCTCGTCCTCGCGGTCGACGACGGGCACGTCACCAAGGTCTTCAACGCATCCTCGGGCAACGGTGAGCGGTACGAGGCCAAGGGCAGGACGTACACGGCCCGGACGCCCCGCGGCACGTTCCAGGTGGGGCGGCAGGTCGACGCGAACTACGAGTCGTCGCTCGAGCTCGGCAGCATGTGGCGGCCGAAGTTCTTCACGGGCGGCATCGCGGTGCACGGCTCCGGCTCGGTGCCGCCGAGCCCCGCGTCGCACGGGTGCGTGCGCGTCACGAACGGCGCGATGAACTGGATCTGGGACTCGTGGGGCGCGCCGCAGGGCACGACGGTGCTCGTCTACTGAGACCGCGGTCCGCCAGGTAGAGGGTCGGCGCCGAGGGAGGAGGTCATGGCCCTCACTCTCGACGGGCTCCCGCTACCTCGCGGTGTCCGCGCGAGGCCTCAGAGCGCGACGCCCACCAGCACGGGCTCGGGGACGAGCTCGATCCCGAAGGTGTCGAGCACGCCGTCGCGCACTGCCCGCGCGAGCTCGACGATCTCCGCCGCGCTCGCCCCGCCACGGTTGGTGAGCGCGAGCGTGTGCTTGGTCGAGAGCGTCGCAGCGCTCGCCGGGCCGTGCACCCCGAAGCCCTTCGTGAAGCCGGCGTGCTCGATGAGCCAAGCCGCCGACGTCTTGACGAGCGTCGGGTCGATCTCGCCCAGGCTCGGGCCGGTCGTGCGGGACGGGAGCGCGGAGCGGACCGGGAAGCGTGGCGCGTCGGCCGGCAGCAGGTCGGCCTGGTCCGCGGCGACGACCGGGTTGGTGAAGAACGAGCCCGCGCTCCAGCGGTCGTGGTCGGGGGCCGTGGGGTCGTCGAGCAGCATGCCCTTGCCCCCGCGCAGCTCGAGCACCGCGGCGCGCACCTCGGCGCTCGGCGCCCGCTCGCCCACCTGGACGCCCAGGCGGCGCGCGAGCTCGGGGTAGGCGATCGGGGCGGACAGGGTCCCGAGCCGCATCTGGAGGTTGACCTCGAGCACGACGTAGCGCGGGGACGGGTACCAGATGTCGCCGCCCTCGGGCGAGGCGTGCATGCTCCGCTTGAGCAGCGAGGTGCGGTAGCCGAAGGCGAGGTCGATCAGCGGCAGGTTCCGGATCCTCGACTCCGCGCGGTCCCACACCCGCACCGAGGCCACGACCCCGGCGACCTCCTGGCCGTACGCGCCGATGTTCTGGACCGGGGCCGCCCCGACCGTGCCGGGGATGCCGGACAGCGCCTCGATCCCGACCCACTCCTGGGCCACTGCCCGCTCCACGAGCTGGTCCCAGTCCTGGCCCGCGGTGACGGTCATGCTCCCGCCGCCGCACGTGTCCTCGGCGTCGATGCGGATCTCGGCGCGCACGTCCCGCACCACGACGCCGCCGAAGCCCTCGTCGCTCACGAGCAGGTTGGACCCGCCGCCGATCACGAGGAGCGGCTCGCCCGCGTCGTCGGCCGCGCGCACGGCGTCGACGAGCTCTGCCTCGGTCGTGGCCTCGACGTAGGCGTCCGCCGGGCCGCCGACGCGCAGGGTCGTGAGCTCGGCGAGCGCCGGTTGGTCGAGCACCTCACCTGCCCCGGAGGCGCCGCCCTCGGCGACGGCTTCGACGGCGGACACGCGGCGTGCGGGGGTGGCGGTCATGGGTCCAGCCTAGTTCGCCGGGTCTCGCCGTCCGGCGGGCAGGACCCGGGGTGCTCAGTGCGCCGCTGCGCCCCCGCCGCCCGCGGCCGTCGGCAGCGGCTTGGCCGCGTTGACGACGAGCAGCCCGATCACGAGCGGCACCGCGATGACCAGCAGCGCCGGACGGTAGCCGCCGATGTGCTCGGCGAGGAACCCGATGAGCGGGGGCCCGACGAAGAAGGCCGAGTAGCCGATCGTCGAGACGACGCTGACCCGGACCGCGGCGTGCGCGGGGTCGTCCGAGGCCGCGCTCATCCCGACGGGGAAGCCGAGCGCCGCGCCCATGCCCCACAGGACCACGCCGACGAGCGCGACCCACAGGGTGGGCACGAGCGTGAACACGAGCAGGCCCACGAACGCGAGGCCCGCGGAGATGCGCAGCACGGCCACGCGTCCGAAGCGGTCGAGCAGGCCCGTGCCGAGCAGTCGCATGCCCGTCATGGCCGTCAGGAAGATCCCGAGCCCCACGGCGCCCATCGCGTCCGACGTGCCGAAGCCGTCGACGACCGCGAGCCCGACCCAGTCGTTCGCCGCGCCCTCGGTCAGGGCCGCGGCCAGGACGACGAGGCCGATCAGCAGGGTCCGGGGCTCGCGCCAGGCCGCGAGGGCGCTCCGCGCGCCCTTCGACGAGTGGACGGCGGTCGCCGGGTCCTCGCCCGCGGCGTCCTCAGCGCCCGACGGCGGCGCGTCGGTCTGGACGTCGCCTGCGGGCAGGAAGGAACGCACGCACCACACGACGCCCAGGAGGCTGAGCGCGAGCGCGGCTGCGAGGTGCCACTGGACGGGCACGGCCGCCAACGCGGCCAGGGCGCCGACGCCGGCTCCCGCCATGGTGCCGAACGAGAAGCCCGCGTGGAAGCGGGGCATGATCGCCTTGCCGAGACGCTGCTCGACCGCCGCTCCCTCGATGTTCATGGCGGCGTCCCAGACGCCGGTCCCGATCCCGAAGAGGAACAGTCCGGCTCGCACGACGTCGACCGAGCCCTGGGACACCCCGGTCACGGCGACGACGAGACCGGCCACGTTGACCGCGGCGAAGAGCAGGACCGCACGCGACGCGCCGATGCGTTGCACGACCATGCCCGCGAGCGGCAGCGCGAGGAGCGACCCGACGGCGGCGAAGAGCAGCAGGAGGCCCATGCTGCCCTCGCTGAGCCCGAGCGCGTCGCGGACCGCCGGCAGGCGCGAGGCCCAGCTCGCGAAGTTGAACCCGTTGAGGAAGAACACCGCGAAGACGGACCAGGTGGCCGCCTGGACGGCTCGGCCAGCGCTCACGGTGCTCTGGCCGGGGAGCGGCGAGGGCGGGGTGGTCATGCGGAGGTCTCCTCGCGTCGGTGGGAGGTCGGGCTGGTCGGTGCGGGCGGAGCCGTCGGAGCGGGGTCGGCAGCGGTGTGCCGTCGGACCGACCGGCGCCGGCGGGCGCGCACGGTCGACGGTACCGGGTGATTGCTTACCACGCGGTCAGACTCCGCTCGCTGGACGTCGGAGGTGTGGCCGCCCTCGCCGACCGTCCGCACGACGCGACCCGGCCCGGGGCCGGGCGCGCCGTCGTCGGGCAGGGGGTGCGACGAGGCGCTCGGGGAGAGCGGCGCGACCTTGGTCGAGAGGAGCACGCTGACGACCATCGCGACCACGATGAGCACGAGCGCGTGCCGCGCCCCCATGGTCTCCGCGGCGATGCCGAGCAGCGGCGGCGCGGCGAGCGAGGCCATCGACGAGAACGCCGAGACGACCGAGACGCGGCTCGCAGCCTGGAGCGGCTCGTCGGACGCCGCGGCGATGCCGATCGGGACCGCGAGGGCCGCCCCCAGGCCCCACGCGAGCACGCCGACCCCGGCCAGCGGCAGGTTGGGGGCAAAACCGAAGAGCAGCAGGCCGCCGATCGAGGCCACACCCGAGAAGCGCAGCACGACGACGCGCCCGTAGCGGTCGATGAGGCGCGTCCCCAGCAGTCGCATGACCGTCATGGCCCCGACGAACGCGCCGAACACCACGGCGCCGACGGCCTCGGTCTGGTCGAACCCGTCGACGACCGCGAGGGACAGCCAGTCGTTCGCGGAGCCCTCGGAGAGCGCCGCGGCCATGATGACCAGGCCGATCAGCAGGGTGCGCGGCTCGCGCCACGCGCTCAGCGCGGCGCCCAGGCGCACGCGCCGCGAGCGCGGGTGCAGGGCGGCGGCGGCCTCGACGCCGTCGGGGCTCGCGTCGCCCAGGCGGCCGTCGACGCGGGGGCGCGGCGGCGTCGCGTGGATGAACAGCGGGATGCTCACGAGGCGCCAGACCGTCGCGACGACCGCCGTGCCCACGAACTGCACGAGGACCGGGACGTCGCCCGCGGCGCACGCCGCACCAACGAGCGACCCGACGACCGCGCCGATGCTGAAGGCCGCGTGGAACTGGGGCAGGATCGTGCGCCCCGTGCGGCGCTCGACGCTCGCGCTCTCGACGTTCATGGGGACGTTGCCGAGCGAGAAGGCCACCCCGTTGAGGAAGATGCCCGCGGCGAGCAGCGCGACCGAGCCCGTCGCCGGGCCGACGCCGAGCAGCACGAGGGCCGCGGCGAAGAAGGCCGTCGAGGCGAGCATGGTCACCTTGCCGCCGAAGCGGTTGACGATCGGGCCGGCCAGCGTGACGGTCATCAGGGCGCCGATCGCGCCGGCGAGCAGCACGAAGCCCAGGTCCTTGGGCGTCATGTCGAGCGCGTCGCGGACGGACGGGATGCGGGCGAGCCAGCTCGACATGGTGATGCCGTTGAGCAGGAAGATCCCCAGGAGGGACCAACGGGCACGGGAGAGGCCGGGGTCGAGCACGGGTCGAATCGATTCGATTCCTGCGTCGGGGGTGGCCTTCGAAACGATTCGAGACATGGGGTCAATTCTGCGGGTAGTCTGGCCGCGCCGTCAAACACCTTTCCGCGCGCCACGCCGGATCCGAGAACGTCCAGAAGACCGGCAGAGGGGCAACGATGACCGAGACCGAGCAGGCACCCAGGCCACCAGGCCGCCCGACCCTCGCCCGCGTCGCCGCGCTCGCCGGGGTGTCCGTCTCCACCGCGTCCCTCGCCTTCTCCGGCGCGGGCCCCATCACCCCCGAGACCCGCGACCGCGTCATGGCCGCGGCCGACGAGCTCGGCTACACCGGCCCCAACCCGCTCGGACGCCAGCTGCGCTCCGGGAAGTCCGGGATCGTCGGCGTCGTGATCGGCGACCAGCTCAAGCGCGCGTTCCGCGACCCCGTCGCCGTCCAGGTGCTCGACGGGCTGGTCTCCACGCTCGGTACCAGCGGCCTCGGCGTGCTCCTCATCCCCGGCATCCCCTCGGACGACCCGTCCCGCGCGGTTGACCCCCTCATCGAGAGCGCAGCGATGGACGTCGCGGTCCTCGTGTGGGGGGTCGGCACCGACGACGCGACCCTCGCCGCCCTCCAGCGCCGCGGCGTGCCCGTCGTGATCGGCGAAGGACGCCCCGTCCCCGGCACGCCGCTCGTCGGCATCGAGGACCGGCGCGGCACCGCCGAGGTCGTCCGCCACCTCGTCGACCTCGGCCACACGCGCATCGCCGAGATCTCGCTCCCCCTCGACAACTCGCGGCGCAGCGGAGTCATCGACGCCGAGCGCCTCGCCCAGGCAGACCGCACCCCCACCCTCAACCGGCTCACCGGGGTGCGCGACGTCGTCGAGCCTCTCATCTCCTGGGAGACCGAGGCGTCGCTCGTCGAGCACGGGCACGCGGCCGCCGTCGAGATCCTCGGCACGTGGGTCCCCGCCGACGAGCGCCCGACCGCGATCATCGCCCACTCGGACCTGCTCGCCGCGGGCGCGATCCTCGGCGCCAAGGAGCTCGGGCTGCGCGTGCCCGAAGACCTGTCGGTCGCCGGCTTCGACGGGCTCGACCTCCCCTGGCTCAGCCCCGACACCCTCACGAGCGTCCATCAGCCCCTCGCCGAGAAGGGCGCGCAGCTGGGGAACGCGGTCGTCGCACTCCTCGCCGGGAAGGAGCCGGAGACCGTCATGCTCGACGTCGAGCTCGTGCCCGGCACCACGACCGGGCCCGCGCCGAGCGCCTGACCCTCCGCCCTCCCACGACGCGGCCCGCGACGCACGAAGGGCGCCTCTCCCCTCCGGGAGAGGCGCCCTTCGACGTGCTGGGGTCGCCGGTACGGCGACCTGAGGCGGCCAGGCGGCCTAGAGGCGGACGACCGCCTGCGCCTTCATGAGGACCTTGGCGCCCTCGAACGTGACCGTGAGGTCGATGCGGACCGTGCGCGCCTCGAGGTCGATCGCGCCGATCGCGCCCGACACCGAGATCGCGGCCTCGCCGGGGTTCGGCACCGGGACCGGGCGCGTGAAGCGCGTCTGGTAGTCCACGACCGCGCCAGGGTCGCCGGCCCAGTCCTCGACCAGCGCGACGGCCGCGCCCATGGTGAACATGCCGTGCGCGATCACGCCCGGCAGGTCCACGCTCTGCGCGAAGGCGTCGTTCCAGTGGATCGGGTTGAAGTCGCCGCTCGCGCCGGCGTAACGGACGAGGCAGGCCCGGTCGACGAGGACCTCACGCGTCCCGACGACGTCACCCACCGCGAGGGCGGAGAGGTCCGGTCGCGTGGTGCCCACCGGAGAGGCGATGTGCTCGGTCATGCGTCCTCCCCGCGGACGACGAGGCTCGACGTGACGGTCGCGACGGGCTCGACGGTTCCGGAGCCGTCCGCCGCCAGGGCGCCGATCTCGGCGCGGGTCGTGACCATCGAGATGCCCGTCCGCTGCGTGATCGAGTCGACGTGCAGCACGGTCACGAGCTCGTCGCCGGCGACGATCGGACGGTGGTGCACGAACCGCTCGTCCGCGTGGACGACCCGCGTGAAGTCGACACGGGCCTCAGGGTCCTGGATGAAGGGCGCCTCGGCGCGCTGCGCGACGATCACCGCGAACGTGGGCGGTGCGATCAGGTCCGGATAGCCCAAACCCCGCGCAGTGGCCACATCGTGGTGCGCGGGGTGGGACGAACCGACAGCAGCGGCGAACTCGCGGATCTTCTCGCGGCCGACCGAGTACGGGGCGGTGGCCGGGTACTCACGACCGGCGTAGTCAGCGTTGATCGCCATGCGTGCGGAGATGCTCAGCGGAGCCGCTGGATCAGCGGGTCTCGCGGTGAGCGGTGTGCTTGCCGCAGCGCGGGCAGAACTTCGCCAGCTCGAGACGGTCGGGGTCGTTGCGGCGGTTCTTCTTGGTGATGTAGTTCCGCTCCTTGCAGTCCACGCATGCGAGCGTGATCTTCGGGCGAACGTCTGAGCTCTTGCTTGCCACGGTAGTGCCACCTCTCGCGCCTCCGGAGGGCGCTACGTGCTTGCTAGGCCGCACGGCGCCGGCCGCCGTACGGTGTGTTGTCAGGAAGTGGTAGCGGGGGCGGGGCTCGAACCCGCGACCTCACGATTATGAGCCGTGCGCTCTGACCAGCTGAGCTACCCCGCCGCGTGATGAACGCGGGGTCGTGTCGCCAGTATTCCAGCGAGACGACCCCGCGTCACTTCACAGAGCCCCGAAAGGGAATCGAACCCTTGACCTTCTCCTTACCATGGAGACGCTCTGCCGACTGAGCTATCGGGGCAGCGGTGAAAAGATTACACGGGTTCGGCCGTGGTGCGAAATCGGCCTCGACGACCACCCGAAACCCCAGTGATCAGGCCGATTCTGCGGCCCGTGCGAGAGCGGGACCCTCGCTCTGCGGACGTGCGCCGGGCGAGCGGAACCGGTCCGACATGTCACGACTTCACCCCCCGGCTGTCCGCACCGCCCGCGACCTGGGGGCGCCCCGGAGGTGCACCGGAGGCCGACCGCCCGCGGTCGGCACCGCCGTCGGGCCGGCGACCTGGCCCCTGAAGTGCCCTGGTGACCACACGCCCCCCCTCACGTCGACCCCCGGAAACGCGAACGAGGCGCCACCCGATGGGTGACGCCTCGCTCGATCGCGTGGCAGGTGAGGGATTCGAACCCCCGAAGGCTGAGCCGTCTGATTTACAGTCAGATCCCTTTGGCCGCTCGGGCAACCTGCCGTGCTGGGTGATGAACTCTCGATCCGTGACGACCGGGCCGCACCAAGGCGCAACCAGCGGGCGCTTCCGAACTGCGGGAGCGTGGCAACAGTACAGCGAATCCGGCCCCGGAGGAAAATCGACCCCTCACGATCGGCCCTCACCCGCTTACAGTGGACCGTGAGCCAGGCCCCCCAGCACCCCGTGAACGACCTCTCCGCGCCACCGGACCCCTCCCGTCCGGGCGCTCCGGGCACCCCCGGCGCGTCGGCCCCGATCGACCGCCTCGGTGTGGTCCTCGGTGCGAGCGCGTACTTCCTGTGGGGCGCGATGCCCCTCTTCTTCCCGCTGCTCCAGCCGGCCGGACCGCTCGAGATCATCTCCCACCGCGTGGTGTGGAGCCTGCTGTTCTGCCTCTTCCTGCTGCTGGTGATGCGCAAGCTGCCCGCGTTCCGGGCCGCGTTCCGCGTGCGCCGGACCGTGGGGCTGCTCGCGATCGCCGCGGTGCTCGTGGCCACGAACTGGACCGTGTACGTCTACGGCGTGCTGTCCGGGCACGTGCTCGACGCGGCCCTCGGGTACTTCATCAACCCGCTCGTCACGGTGCTGCTCGCGGTGCTCGTGCTCAAGGAGCGGCTGCGCCCCGCGCAGTGGGTCGCGCTCGGGATCGGCACCGCCGCCGTGGTCGTCCTCACGATCGGCGTGGGCCGGCTCCCGTGGATCGCGCTGACCCTCGCGGCCTCGTTCGGCCTGTACGGCCTCGTCAAGAACCGCGTCGGGCGCGACGTCGAGGCCCTGCCCGGCCTCGCGGTCGAGACGACGCTGCTGTTCCCCGTGGCGCTCGGCTACCTGGTCTTCCTCGGGATCACGGGCGAGGGAACGTTCGCCGCCGAGGGCACCGGTCACGCCCTCCTGCTCGCGTCGAGCGGCGTCGTCACGGCCCTGCCCCTCCTGCTGTTCGGCGCGGCGGCCCGCCGGCTGCCGCTGAGCCTCGTGGGCATGCTCCAGTACCTCGCACCCGTGCTCCAGTTCCTCGTCGGGCTGCTCGTGTTCCACGAGTCCATGCCGCCCGCACGGTGGGCCGGCTTCTCGCTCGTGTGGCTCGCGCTGATCGTGCTCAGCGTCGACGGCCTGCGCGCGATGCGCGCGTCCCGGCTCGCGGCTCCCCGCTGACCGCGGCGGGGGCCGCCGCCGGATCACCCGGTGCCGTGCCCGAGGCGACGCCCCGGGCACCCGCCCACTACCGTTGACCCCAGACCACCCCACCTACCGCGTCAGGAGAGCACCGTGGCCGATTCATCGATGGACATCGTCAGCAAGGTCGACCGCCAGGAGGTCGACAACGCCCTCAACCAGGCGATCAAGGAGATCCAGACGCGCTACGACTTCAAGAACATCGGCGCGTCGATCGCCTGGAGCGGCGAGAAGATCGTCATGATCGCGAACTCCGAGGAGCGCGTCCTCGCGATCCTCGACGTCTTCCAGACCAAGCTCATCAAGCGCGGCATCTCGCTCAAGGCGTTCGACACGGGCGAGAACGAGCCCAAGCTGTCGGGCAAGGAGTACCGCCTCGAGGGCGTGCTCAAGGAGGGCCTCGCGGGCGAGAACGCGAAGAAGGTCACCAAGATCATCCGCGAGGAAGGCCCCAAGGGCGTCAAGACCCAGATCACGGGCGACGAGGTCCGCGCGACGAGCAAGTCGCGCGACGACCTCCAGGCCGTCCAGACGCTGCTCAAGGGTGCCGACCTGGACTTCGCGGTGCAGTTCACGAACTACCGGTAGCCAGGGGCAGGCCAGTATCGACAGGGCCGGAGATCGTTGGAATGTCAGCGATCTCCGGCCCTGGTTGCGTTGGCTAGCAGGTGCGCCTTTCACGACTCCTGCGGACTGGCTGCGGACTGCGCCGCCGTGTGCGGCTACTTGCGCCGGCGGTTCCGCGAGCGTTCTGTGCGCAGCATCGAGTCGGACGGGGCGACTGCCGTGCGGTCGCGGAAGATCTCGACGCAGTGGTCGTCGAACTTGAGGAGCGACCCGACGCGGTGATGCGGGAGGCTCTTGGCGTTCTTCCGCACCCAGGACTCCGACACGTCGAGCTGCTCTGCGAACCAAGCTGGACCATGGAATGTCAGGGTAAGTCTCGTAGGTTCCTGGGTATCGCTCTCGCCGGTTTCCATGTCGGGCAGCGTTGCACGGTTGTAGACCCGATCAAAGCCCCAGTTCGCGGCACGATAGCCGTTCGGGAACTTCAAGATCCGTCTGGACGCGGTTGGTGCGATTCTCTACAAAACCACCATATCCTTCACGCCATGACGAGAGCAGAGACCCCCAAGCAACACTTGACCGTCGTGGAACTGGCCGAGCGGTGGAAGCGCCGCCCCGAGTGGGTGCAGCAGAACGCCCGCTCGTTCTTCGGCTTCAAGATCGGCCGCGAGTGGCGGTTCGACCTGACCGACATCGAGTCGTACGAGAACCGTCGAAAGCGGGTCGACCCGATGGCACCAACGGAGCTCTCGGCGAAGCGGCAAGCCACCAAGGAGCGGCGCGAACGCGGAAGTTGGTAGGAGATGCCCAGCCTGCGCACCCGCGCCCTCCTGGACGGTTCAACGTCCTACACGGTTGCTTTCCGATGCGGCGGCAAGCAGACGTCGGAGACCTTCCGCGACGATCTTGCGGCAGCAAGGGCATTCATGCGTGACGTCGAACGGCTCGGTGCGGAGGCGGCCAGGAAGGTGAAACGCGCCGACGATGAGCCGGTCGACGAGGCACTGACCGTCTCCCAACTGCTACGTCACCACCTGGACACCCTGTCAGGCATCACTGAAGGGACACGCCGGCGCTATGAGTTGATCGCCCGAGAGACCGACGGGTACCGCATCTCGAGGTTGCCCCTCAATGGAGTCTCCCGAACGGATGTGGCGTTGTGGATCCGGGAGCTCGAGCAGACTGGCAAGAGCGGCAAGACCATACAGATGCGCCACCAGCTGTTGTCAGCTGCCTACAGAACTGCCATCGACGACGAGCTCGTGATCCGCAACCCTGCCCGAGGCGCCAGGATCCCCCGCACCGAGCAGCGGGAGCGGACGTTCCTCACGCCGGAAGAGTTCATGCAGTTGTACGCAGTCATCCCCGATGAGTGGCGGCCGCTCATCCACACGCTCGCCGGCACCGGCCTCCGGTTCGGTGAGGCGACGGCCTTGAAGGTCTCTGACCTGTCCCTGAACGACCGCGTACCGTCACTGCGGGTGGCGCGCACCTGGACTTACATCGATGGCACGGCGCGCAAGACAGGCGCTCCGAAGACTGCTTCAGGGCGAAGGGCCGTAGCGCTAGGGGCTGGTCTTGCAGCGCACCTCAGGGAGCACACGGTCGACCGTGAACGAGACTCGTGGGTGTTCACTCGCAAGGATGGTGTCTTGCCGATCGTCCAGGCGACCCTCTACTCGAACTGGCGGAAGTGGATCGCCGCCGCTGGCCTCGAGAAGAGGCCACGCGTGCACGACCTGCGCCACTCGCACGTCGCGTGGATGCTCGCGGCCGGGAGACCTCTGGACCAGATCAGGAACCGCCTCGGTCACTCGTCGATCAAGGTCACTGTCGACACGTACGGCCACCTGATGCCCGGCGCGGATGAAGAGATGGCGGCAGCAGCAGGGAGGGCTATCCCTGACGCGTTCGTTCCCAGGAAGCCAATTTAGACTCGAACACATGTTCGATCCCTACATGCCTGTGAACTCCGAGATGCCGCCCAAGGTCCCCCTCAAGCCACAGGGTAGCCGGCCGGTCATCGCGCGCATGCTGTGGCTCGACCGCGAAGAGTTCACCCCGGGACGTGCGATCCGCTGGACCCGCACGCACGTCATGGTCTCCTGGCTCGCAGACCCAGCCGACCCTCGCTCCGAGCTCTCCTGCTGGTTCCGCGCCGACGACGTCTCCACACACCTACCGAAAAGACCGCGATCAGCACGTGGCGTTGTCTCATGACGACGGTCTAGAACCGCAGCCCCTTGTAGTCAGTGGGCTGCGCGGCAAGCCTGTGCCGAGCGCTTCCGGTCTGATCGACCCACGTCCTCAGTTCGGGGCTCACGGACGCGATCACGTACAGGATGTCCTCGTATCGAAGCGCCGTCTTGTGCTTGTCCCGATACAGAGGCTCGTGGTGCATCACGCGATTCCGGAGGCGTCGCACGCCGTCGACCAGCTTCCGGAAGCCGTCGCGATCCCGGCGGTTGTAGGGGAAGCCCCGCCGCAACGCAGGCTGCCACAGCTGCCGCTCGAAGCTGTACCCCTCGGGTCCATCCCCTAGGAGCCCCGTCCAGAAGCCAAACTCAAGCGCAGCGACGACGTCGCACGGAAGCACTGGGCGCCCGCCTTCGCGCGCGAACTTCTTGCGCAGCTTCTCTTGGACGTCCCTCAAGGAGTTCTCTTGGTAGGTGGGGAGTTCGACGCGAGCATCCTCCCACCAGTCGTCCCGGCCGAAGTGCGCGCTGAGCGCCCCCTGCATCGCGTTGCGGACGACGATCTCCGCCACGTTGAGCGGGCCTAGCAACGACGCGGCCAGAGACAGGTTGTACGAGTAGAGCGTGATCGCGTCCACTCCCCGTGCGGTGGCGTCAGTCTCGTAGGGCGCGATCCGCTCCGGGGACAGGTGCGTGACCAGGTGCGGCACTGCGTTCAGGCGGGCCGAATGGGCCGGGTCCACGGGGAGCATGTGACACACGGTACTCGCTGACCGGCTTGCGAAGCGCTCGGATCTCGGTATGCTCTACCCATCGATGCGATGTGCACACCCAGCCAGGCGGGTCCACAACGCCTAATGCGTCTGGCCAACTGAGGGACCCGATTCTATCGGGTCCCTCAGTTGCGTCCGGAGGTAGTCACCTCGAAGAGTGACTACATGACGCAAGTCACCGCAGCACCCCCAACCTGGCCTGCGTCATCTGGCAACGACGAAGCGACTCGGGCTCGCGGACAGCGGTCTGCGGGTTCACATTTCGAGGGCGGCAGGCGACGCGTCCAGTGTCGGCCACCGCTGCGCGAGGCTCTACTCCTTGGTGGCTGAGGACTGGGCGATGTACGGCATGTACCGTCCAAGTCCCTCGCATAGCCGGATCGTACATGGCGGCCAATCGTCACTTGACCGCGTGAACTTCACCCCGTCAAGGACTCGAACACCCGCCAGTTTGCGCAATGATCTCCGCATGGAACTACTCAACGTGGGCGCACTGCCTCGCCCCGAAGACCTCGGAAACTTGAAGCGGCTCGCCGACTTCGGCGCGCCGAACATTATGGGCGACTACACGGTCACGCTTCGATGGATAGAAAGATACAGCAAGGAACAAGAAGCAGACCTGCCCAGTAAATCACTACAAGCGGCGCGGGACTTTTGCGAAGAAATCTACTCCGACCTTTCCCGCGTCGAGATGTTCGATCAGCTCGCGCACGTCGACGCGGCCCATCATGCCGCACAAATTGCCGACGCATTTCGGAATAACCGAGAGTTTGCGCTTGCGCATCTGCGACCTCAGGTTGCGCACGACAGGATTGAGGCCGCATCCATGGCCCAAGACATCGCGACTCTCTGGCGTTCCGCGGAGAAGCTCCATGAGAACGCAAAGGCTCTCGAAAAGCACGCGGAAGAGCTCGTCACGAAAGCCGAAATCGCTTCGGGCGCAACGGCCACGAGCACGATCGCGCATTTCTACTCAGATCAAGCAACCACTCACGGCTTGGCTGCTCGCAGGGCCCTTTTGGTAATGATCACCTTGGCGGTGACTCTCGCCCTAGTGGGCATCGCACTATTCTGGGTTCTTCCTGCGACAGACTGGAAATGGGCGGGCATGCCGGATAGTTCGAATGAGGCAGAAGTTTGGAGCGAGTTCGCTCGCCAACTGCTTGCAAAGGTATTCATACTTGGCTCATTGTCCTTCGGCGTCGCCTTCGCATCGAAGATCTACCGAACGAATAGCCACTTGCAGGCGGTGTACGAGCAGAAGGCGAAGGCCCTACAGACGTTCAAGTTGCTCGTTGACGCTGCGGGGGACGATGCGAAGGAACTAGTCCTCGCGGAACTCGTGCGTGCGGTCTTCACCTCAGCCGACACCGGGGTGCTTGACAAGGCCACCGAGCATACGATCGTGGACAGCGCTGCAGGGATGGCGGCGATCCTCTCACGCTCGCCACGTCCTTCGTAGTTGAACCACCTGGCCGCGCGTGTCCTGGCTCACAGGCCCAGCCGACCCTCGCTCCGAGCTCTCCTGCTGGTTCCGCGCCGACGACGTCTCCACACACCTACAAAAACGTGTACAGCCCTAAACAGGATCGCCGTTGTCGTGGGCACGAAGCTCGGCAACTCGCTTGCCCTCGCCCAGCGAGAACGTGCCAACGATGGCGTCATAGTGGTCGACGAGTTCGTAGGACCCATGGCCAAGCCTGCGAAGGATGTAGACCTTGTCGTTCTTGGTGGTTAGTTTGTGGTCACCGTTCGGCTGCTCTTTCCATCCCATACGCCCAGAGTGCCCCAGTATCGGACCCGCCGCCAGGGTGCTGCGGGTGAAGTATCGCTGGCGCCCTGGTACGTGAGTGCCTGGCAGGCCTAGCCTCTGGGCCACGGCTTCCATCAGGGGGAGCCCAAGCGGCAAAGGAGCCGACATGGCAAAGGTCAGCGCATACCACTCCACCAACCCCTCCGACCCGGACGTCTACCACGACCACTCGGACTGCCCGCCCGGAAGCCAGATCCCTGCCCACAACCGCGCGGCCGGCAAGGGTGGCTACGACCGCTGTAAGAAGTGCGAGCAGATGGACTAGCGGGGGAACGGCGAAGGCCCCGATCTCCGGACCGGGAGGTCGGGGCCTTCGCTTATTGGAGGTACTGGATCTGTTCCGGTCGCACGTACTGCCCGAAACTGTGCGCGAGCCAGCGGTTCGAATCGTAGTAGACCATGGTGAAGACTCCAGCGAACTCTACGACGGACTCCTCCTCCACCCAATACCCCTCGACGACGTTTGGGATCACGCCAATGTATGCAACGAGATTCTCAGCACCAAGGGCACGGCTCCCTCTTGAGACAATTCCGGGCTTAACGATCGACTTGAGCGCGCCGCGGACCTCGGAGAAGTCGCCCCAGCCTGGGGCTGACTCCGGAGTGACAAGTTGATCGAGCGAACCTTCGAACGACTCGTCCGCGAGGCCAGCGAAGAGCAGTCCGGCCACTTGCGCTGGCTCCTGGAAGAAGAGCCAGAGTTCGTCTGGTGTAATCGACTCGTCGGTCATTGGATGAATCCGTCCTTATAGGGGGCTGCTGCTACTGCCATCTTGACAGTCGCCTCTGTCACGGGGCGCCTCCGATGCCGTAGAGCGCCATCGTGTCGCGCTGCTTAGTCACGACCCGGGAAGCGATCTGCTCCGCGTAACCACGCGCAACAAGACCATCCGCAGAGATGGTGTTGTTGATGGTCGGGCCACCGCCCGTCGCTGCTGGGCCGATCGCGTATGACCACGCAGGCGGGGCCACGTACGCAGGCGGCTGAGCCTGCATGGCCCGTGCCGTGTCCGACGCGTTCAAGATCGTCCCCGACCGTGCCGGGACGAAGATCTCCATGCCCTCCTCGCCAACCAGGTACGGACGACCAGCGACCACTGGACCGCCCATCGCTCGAGCTTCCATCGGGGTGCCGCCACCGGGGTTGCCGCCCCGCGTGACGACATCGATGTACGCCGTGAAGCGCCTGTTCTCCAAGCTCTGCCACAACGCCCGAGCCGCAGCCATCGCCGGACTCGTATCCGCGTCCACGATGATGTCGTTCGGGCGCGTCTTGTTGATCTGCCCCGCGAACTCATCACCAGACGCACGCCCCTTACGCTGGTACAACTCCACAACCTGCTGAAGCTCGCCATCGGACATGTCGTGCAGCAACTGAACCTGCGCCGCGCCCTCCGGACCCAACTGCATCAACTCATCGATCATGTTGTTCGCAGCCGTGCGCATATCACCAGTCATGGTCGTATTCACGCGCGACGACAGGTTCGTCATGTTCGCAGCCCATGCCTCCTGCGCCGCGACCTGAGCCGACAACGAACCGATGTAGTCCGCCGCCGATACAGACACGCCGTCGTAGAAGTCCTCCCACGAATCCTCAGAAGATGACGTTGCATCCGCAGTCGACGTTGCAAGCTCGATGTTCTTATCGATCGCACCCTGATACGCCTCGCCAAGGTTCACGAACGACGAGTAAATCTCCGACGTCGCATCAATCCACTCCTGAGACGCAGCAGCAGAAGCCTCAAGCTCCTTCGTGAACGCAGCCGTCGCCTCAGACGCAACACCAGTAGCAACACCAGCAGCCTCGTTCGCCGCGGCCGCCAGCTCGGTCTCTGTCTTACCGTTCGCGATCGCCCGCGCGTTGTCATCCAGGAACCCGCTGAAATCGTTCATCAGCTGACCGCGCGTACCGACGGCCTTCTCGAAGAGGTTGCCCTCGCTCACATAGTCGGACGTTGCCTGCTTGACCCGCTCAATCGCGTCCGCGTTGCCCTGCACGTACCCCTGAAGATCCTGGAACGACAGCCCGAGCTCGTCGGCGACGCCCATGAGGTCACGTGACCCAGACATCCACGACGACGACGCCTCGACGAGGTCCGTGTTGAACTTCTTAACGGTCTCGTCGGTCGTGTTGCCGAGCTCGTCCAACGTGTCCTTGTACTCATCCGTACGGGCACGAGCCTCAGCAGCCTTCGACGCCCACGCCGTCAACCCAACCGCAGCGATCGCGATTGCGCCGCCGATGGCCCCCGCGGACAGCGCGGCGGCCTTGGTCGAGACACCGAGGGCGTTCGCAGCGATGCGCGCGTTGTTCAAGCCGATAGTCAGCTTGCCGACCCCGGCGACCCCCAGTGCCACCAGGCCGCCACCACCGACAAGCATGGTCGTCGCGTTCAAGATCGGCGCCGGCAGACCACCGATCGCGTCCACGGCCGCATCCGCGCCCTGAACGATGCCGCGGAGCATGTCGTTCGCCGCCGAGCCGCCGTTGATGAACGCCGTCTCGAGGGAACCGCCCAGGCCTTCAAGGTCACCCTTCAGGTTGTCCAGCTTCACGCGCGCCGTCTCAGCCGCGTACCCCTGGTCATCAACAGCCGTGATCCAATCGCGGATCCCAGCCTCACCGTTCTGGTAGATCACACCAGCCGCACGCACGGCATCGGCACCGAAGATCGTCGCCATCGTCGCGTTACGCTGCGCCGGCGTCATCGCGCCAAGGGCGGTCGTAAGCTGCCCCGCGAACTCCGCCATCCCGACGAAGTTCCCCGACGCGTCATACGCCGAGATGCCCAGCTCGGCCATCAGCCCAGCGGCCTCACCCGAAGGCGCAGACAGGCGCTGAAGCATCGTCTTCAGAGACGTACCCGCGTCCGAACCCAGCAGACCCGCCTGAGCAAACGCCGCCAGCGAACCCGTCGTCTCCTCAATCGACAGACCCGTCTGAGACGCGACCAGACCGGCCTGGTTCAGCGCCGCCCCCATGTCGGAGACCTCACCGTTCGCCTTACCAGCACCCGCCGCCAGCAGGTCAGCGATGTGCGTCACGTCCCGACCCGACAGACCAAACTGAGCCATCGCCGTCGACGCGTACTGCGCCGCATCAGCCACCGACAGCCCACCAGCCGCGGCCAGGTCCAGGGCGCCGTCCAGGCCACCACCAAGGATGTCCGCGGCCGACAGGCCAGCCTTTGCGAGCTCCTCGATCGCACCGGCAGCCTCGGTCGCGGAGAACGACGTGTCAGCGCCGGCCTGGATCGCAGCCTCACGCAGCTGTTGGATCGACCCGCGCGCATCGTCACCAGTCGCCGCCACGTTCGACATGGCCGCGTCGAAGTCCATGAACGTCTTCACGGCCAGGCCAGCACCAGCCGTCGCCGCCAGACCAATCCCACCCAGCGTGTTCGACAGGGTGTTGATGTGCTGCTCGTTCTTCGAGATGCCATCCGACAGCCGGTTCCCGAAGTCCGACGCCGCCGTAGACGCCGTCTTGAACCCGTTCACCAGGCCAGTCACACTCGCGTCAAGAACAATTTTGATAGTCCGGTCCGCCAAAGGGACCACCTGCTTTCACCGCCCATTGGGCATGAAAACGGCCCACCGGTCAGTTCCGATGGGCCTGGCTTGTAAAGCTATTCAATTGTCAGCATCGCGCTGTCTCCACGCCAGAGCGTCGCGCTCCGTCGTGCTTTCATAGGTCCGAGTGTCGCTAGCGTGCTCGCCTGAGCCGGTTGCGTGACGAGGACGAAGTGTCAATGCCCGCTTCCCGCGCGCGGCGATAATCGATCAGCTCCGCCCAACGGGGATGCATGAACCCGTTCGCCACGCACCAGGCCTCCCGGAAGGCTTCAAACCGCGCCCATGCAGGCGCTTCCTGCAGCGGTTCCCCTCTGGGGCATTGGACCGCCAGGCCGAATGCTGCGGAGAGCGCGGCCACTTCGCGGGCGTCCTCCCACGCCGGGTGATCTCGCGAACCCAGCGCTTCTGGGACCCCGCCGATCACAGGTGCTACCAGGCGCCGAACCCGGGCCACTAGGCGCCCCGAACCGCTGCTTGTGCCGCTCCCCAGCGGACCCTAGCGGCGGCACCAGCAGCTAGAGCGCGTCCTGTCGGCACCGCCTGTCCGTCCTCGTCAGGCAACGCCAATGCGGCAATCAGCCTGTGCAGGACTAAGCGTTGCCCCCGAGCCTCGGTCAGGGCGGGGTGGACGACGGGCTGTCCAGTCGACCCGGTCGCCATCGCGCCATCTGTGGAGATCGCGGCGGCGAGTAGGTCGAGACTGTCGAGCGTCCGGCACGCCTCCTCCAGGAGAGCGAACTCGGCGTCAGTGAACTCATAAGCCGCTGTTGTAGCCCTCCAGAAGCGTTTGCCGCGCCCCCTGAGACCATCGGGCGCACGTCGCCTGGCGTGCGCGTCTGTACTACTCATGGCTGTCTTCCTCTCTAGTGACACAACAAACTGAGCGCGTGGCATCTCCGCACTACCGAGCGCCCTCACCGGCGGTCGGGTGGTGAGGGGGTTTGGGGTACCCCCCTGGGGTAGTTTGTGCGCCCCTCGATGTCGGGCTTCTCCGTTTCGCAGGGTCTTCGTACGATGGCATGTCGCGGGCTTCGGGCGCGGCTTCACATTTGTGTTACTCGTCCTCTGCGGCCACCGTCACTGCGGTTGCATGGCAGGCACTCGGGTCCTGTCCATGTGGCACGGTCCTCACTGTGTCCGAGGTCCCAGGGTTCGGAAGGGTCGAGCTCGCGTCCGCATCGTGCGCAGTGCACGACGGTGCGAAGGGGTGGATAGGAGGCCGGTTGATCCCGGGCGCCACCGCCTGTCAGTGGGGTGTGCTTGGCTGTGCGGCATGACCAGCAAAGAACATGCGAAGTACGTTTACGACCAGCTCATGACGGCGTTCGATGCACACGGGGGGCGGCTCAACGGTGGGCGTATCCCCCGGTGGAGGGGCGAGCTCGCGTCGTCAATCGCCCTGGCAACTGCAGGCGAGGACATCGAGCACCTTGAGACCCGCTTTGAGATCGAAGACGATGCCAACGGATGGGTGAGGGGCGCGGTGGTCACCGCGAATCTCGTGGTGAGTTTCGAGTTCGCGGTGACCTCCGGTAAGGATGATGCGGAATTCGTCGTACAGACCCGTGCCCTGAGCTCCATTGAGCGAGTTGACGTCCGCGCAACCTTTCCCCCGAACGATGGCGAGGGCGTCGTGCTGTGGCCGGGCTTCCCGACCGCGACCCTAGTTTTCGGTGACAGTCACACGGTCCGCCTGGGCCGGGGGTCCTACGACCCCAAGTCCCTCCTGTCAGTGATTCAGCGCCTGCCCGCCCTGCTCTCCTAGCTACCAGCCGTGGCGGGCGTCATCTTCGGTTGAGCGTCCGGCGGCGAGGTCTGCGATGGCTGGGTCGCTGAGTGATGCGAGTTCGGTCGGCTTGATGACGGCGTAGGACATCGCGGCGCCGATAGTGTGGGCGATGTTGGGTTCAAGGTTTCGGAGTTCGCCGATCTGCGCTTCGACGTTGGTCCTGGTCGCTGCGTAGGTGTTGAGGACGTCGTACCAGCCATCTTCGTAGGCGCGGTGCGCGATGGCCTTCGCGAGGTGGTCGTCTCCGGTGCGGCTGGCCTGCTCGAGGAGTCGCTGGGCCTCGCGGGGGTCCGTGAGTGCTGTTGCTCGGTCCTGGGCGTCGCGGAGGGAGATCGCGGCAGTGGGATCGGCGGTGGTGGTGAGGCCGAAGAGGCTGCTGGTCAGCGTGTCTCGGCGTGCGTCGGCGTTGGTGGTGGCGTCGTTCTGGAGCTTGGTGACGGTGTCGCGGGTGCTGATGTAGGCGGCTGCGAGCTTCTGTCGGCGGCCGGTGTCGGAGAGTGTGGGGTCGGTGCGGATGGTGACGATCTGTCGCTGGTAGGTGTCTACGGCTTCGATGGCCTTGAGTTCCTGGGGCGTGTTGCCGGCGGTGATGGTTGCCATGGTGTTTCTCCTTTTCGCGGCTTGGCCGCGTGGTTGTGGCTGGGTGGTGTGCGCCCGATGGTTGCTGGCGGGCGCACGGTGGTTGGGTCTAGTTGATGGGGGTGAGGTTGCCGAGCTCGTTGACGCGCCAGACTCGGAGGCCGCGCTTGTTGGCGAGGGCGATGAGGGTGGGCAGGCTCGTGCTGGCCGGTTCCTTGGTTGCGGGCGTCGTACTTCGGCGGGGCGTGAGTCGGCATGGTGTGCAGTACCAGTCGCCGCGGGCGGAGGCGGGTCGCCCGCAGTTTCGGCAGAGTCCGGGGGTGTGGGTCATCTGGTGCTCCGTTCGAGTCGGGTTGCCCCGCAGGTGGGGCAGATGTGGAATGACCACCCGCGGAGTGATGCCGGGGTGGTCGTTGGTTCTGGGGTGTCGCAGCCGTAGCGGTGTCGTGTGCCGTGTCGGTCGACGGCTTCCGGCCGGGTCTTTGTGGTCATCGGGGGTCCCTGTTCCTCTCTCGTGGCGGCCGGGGCCACCGCCTTTTCGCTTCCCAGGAGAAGGCGTTCAAGTACTCGTCCAGGGCTTGGAGCTCGTCGTCCTGCATGTTCTCGGTGGCCCATGCGAGGCGTCGGAGGCGGCGTGCGAGCCGCTGGTTCTCGGTCATGCCGCCGCCTCCTCGCAGTTCGGGTGCCGCTCTCCCACAGCCGGGTCGACAGGCTCGCCGCAGACCACGCACGCGGCGCGGTGTAGCGCTGTAACCGATGTAACCGAGGAATCGCCTGACTGCCGGGCATCGGCGGTGAGGTACCGACCCCACGCATCTGCGAAGTCACTCGCGGCGTAGCCCTTGAAGACCCGCGAACCGTCACGGAGTGACCTGGGCCCGATCTCGTACTTCTTCAGGAGGAACGAGAGCTTGCGAGACTCGAGCGGCTTGCCTTTGAGGTCGGCCCATGGGGACTCGTCGAGATCGAGAAGCCCGTCCAGCAATTCATCGGTCGCGAGCCTGTCGACTTGCTGCGCGGCGAAGACCTGCCGAATGTCGCTGAGCAGGAGTAGCCCAAGGCTCGGCGGACGCTGCCGGGACCGGTTCACAAGGGTGACGGCAGCCTCGCGCGAGCGAGAAGGCCAGTCCCCTCCCGCTAGGTCTGCGACCGCGAGCAGGGCTTCCCAGACGTCCGCGTTGCGGTCCTCCACGCCTTCAGGCATCTCGGGCCAAACACCGCCCACGCGGTCGGCAACCGATCCCGCCCATTCCTCAATGGAGGCATATAGGGCCTCTGCATCAGGCCCACAGGTTCGGAGCCGCCAGGGCTCGACCCTCTCCCCCGGGCTTCGACGTCGCATCCGAACGACTACCGATCTGGTCATGATCGTGTCAGGCAGGTCGTCGAGGCCCGCTAGGGCAACCGCGGCGTATGACGGGAGTTCCTCGGTCATGATCTCCTTCCCACGGATAACGCATCGGCCGGCGAGCGCTCCCTTCCTGTGTCCGGCGTTGAGCATGCCGCGGAGCTCCTCGTTGTCCTTCGCCTTCGGGCCGAAGATCGTGTCGATCTCGTCGAAGAGGATGGTCGGAGCCCCCTCAGGGTCAGAGACCTTCCTGAACAGGTAAGCCGGGGTTGCGTTCACGGCATGTACTGGACGCGGCACGAGGGGTTCCGTGACCTCGAGCGCCCGCGACTTTCCAGAGCCGGGCTCTGGTGAGAGGAAGGCGATGCGGGGCGTCGACTCCCAGGTGTCCATGAACCAGGTGTGTGCGATCCAGAGGACGTGTGCGACCCGCTCGTCCTCACCGGGATAGACCACGAAGCGAGAGAGGAACCTCTCGACAGCGTTGAGCACACGCGCGCCGTCGGATTCCTCGGTTACATCGGTTACACGGTTACGCATCATGCCGTCACCGCCTTGATGCCGCGGGCTTCCATGAGTTCGCGGTGCCGGGAAGCGCGCGCGTGCTCTCCTCGCTTGGTGGCCAGTTCGTCGACTGGCGAGCCGAGTCGGTGAATGATGGCGACCACCGTCGCGTGTGACTCCTGGTACTCGGCTTCGAGCTGGCTACGGCCGATCTCGATGCCGTGAAGCAAGCCGGATTCGTACCACTGCTGCTGATCTTCGGTCACGCGTCCTCCTGTAAGGCGCTGTCCGTGGGCACGCGAAAGGCCGGCGTCCCGTTGGGGAGACCGGCCTTAGGCGGGGTTCAGTTGTTAGTTGTCAGAGGGCGTGCGAGGCGTGGTTGCGATGCCTGGAACGGAGCGGGGCGGGCGGCTGCCAGAACTGTTCCTCGGGAACTGCGAGGTCTCGGCGGACGTCCTCGACGATCTCCGGTTCCCACGGAACCTTGTCCGTCATGCGGGCAGAGAACTCGTCGCCCGCGAGGCCGACCGAGATCGCTACCCAGATGTGCATCTGGTCGCGGTCGTGGATCCACGCCCGGATCGTGTCGGACGTGTTCATGCCCGGTCCTGGTCGAGCCGTCGCTTGATCTCGGCGAGCTGTGAAATGGCACTCTCGACGTCCTCGACACCGAGGCTTCCAACAGTGCACTCGATCTCGGCCGGCCCAGGGTTGATCTGGCCCGTCACCGGGTCGCGGGAGTCGACCCGGAATGCCTGGAACCACGCGGTGCGGAAGTGGTGGAAGCGGTCGTCAGTGTCGCCGGGGACGTTGGCCGCCTCCCACTCGTCGGCGCCGTCGCACCAGCTCGGGTGCTGGGGCAGCGTGGCGATGTCACGAACCGTGGTGGTGTCACTCTCTCCTGTGTGAGTGACATCTGAGATGATGGTCATGGTTCTTCCTTCTTCCGGGTTGGTGGAACACCTGCCCTCGGAGCGACTGCCATCGCTGCCGGGGGCATTCTTCTTGGCTAGCCGCGGCATCGCAGCTAGTTCGTCGAGGTTGAAGGTCGCGCGATCACCAGTACGGTCTGGGAGATCGTGGACACGCCGCCTCGACACCCTCATCTGCCGTTCCCCCGCCGCGCGCCCCAAACGGTCGCCCGCCACAGGTGGCAGGACGGCCCTCTCGCGTGCAATCTCCTGATCGGTGCGAATCTCTCGCGCAAGCTTCCGAGCCTTGGAGATCGACCATTCTGGGAAGCGCTGGGTCAGTAGCCGGATGGCGTCGTTCTCCGTTGCCGCCCGATCCACCGCGGCGACGATCGGGCCGAGGTGGAGTTCTCCCGACCTTTCCGGCTGGACAGCGGCCGGCAGAGCGGGATGGAGATCGGTCACGAGGCCTGCTGGTACTGCGCCTCGACCCACGCCAGGACGTCCGCCTCCTTGTAGACGACCCGGCGGGGGCCGAGACGGAACGAGGCGGGTCCGGTGCCGCAGTGTCGCCAGTACCGGAGCGTGCCTTCCGGTAGGCCGAGAAGGTCGGCCACCTCGACTGTCCTCAGGAGCTTCGTCATCTGTCTGTTCCCCTCTTCGCACCCGGTACCAACTTGGCACCTTCGCCGTACAACCAAAACAGTACTTGCCAACTTGGTTATGCGCAACCGGTGCCGATCCGGTACCGTCTTAGTGTGAACAGAGACGAGAGGGTTGGCGAGAGCGTCCAGGTGTTCCGGAAGGCGCGGGGCCTGTCGCAGGCGCAGCTTGCCGAGAGGATGTCCGCAGCAGGGGTCGACGGGATGTATCCCCAGACGATCCTCAAGATCGAGAAGGGCACTCGGTCGCTGAAGTTCCACGAGGGCCTTGCGCTCGCCAAGATCCTTGAGGTAAAGCCCGCCGACCTGTACGACCCGACAGTTGAGGACGTTCGAGGCTCGCTCGCGCTACTCGCCCTTGGCTCGCTTCTACGACAGCAGGTCGCCTTGCAGGGCGAGGTCCACCAGGTCCTGCGAGCCCGGGACGAACTGCGGGAGAAGTGGGAACTGATGCCCCATGCGCATGCGCACCCCCAGCGGGAGTTTGTCGAGAGGCTACTCAGTGTGCCGCTAGCGGATGTCGTGGCCGCGATCGAAGCCGAGTACGCGACAGATCGCCAGGCTTTCGGGATTCGTACAACCGACGGGAGTGCTCGGGATCAACGGACGTACAGCGGCACCGAGCTAACGAACCAGATTGAGCGCTACCTGAGGAGGCCGGACGATGGCGAGCATCAAGAGGCGTGACAATGGCTCTTGGCGAGCCCGGTACCGCGATGCGGCGGGCAAGGAGCACGCCAAGCACTTTCCTCGGAAGGTCGACGCTCAGGCGTGGCTGGACGAGGTCACGGCGTCCCTCGTCACCGGCAGGTACGTGGATCCTCGAGCCGGTCGGATTACGTTCGACACATGGTGGGCTGATTGGTCCGCACGACAGGTGTGGGCCAGGGGCACGCTCGAAGCGGCTCAGCAGGCCGCGGCCTCTGTAACGTTCGGGGACCTGCCTATGAGCGCTCTGAGGGCCTCACACGTCGAGGTGTGGGTGAAGTCGATGTCCCAGCCTGCCGCATCCCGCAAGGGCGGCCTGGCGGCGTCCACGATCAAGACGCGGGTGACTTACGTGCGCATGGCGTTGAGTGCGGCCGTGCGTGACCGTGTGATCCCCGAAGACCCGTCGTCCAGGGTGCCACTCCCCCGGATCCGCAAGGCCGAGGCAAGCATGGCGATCCCCACCGCCCGTGGCGTTGGGGAGGCGCTCCGAGAGGCGCCGGAGTGGTTCGCGCCGTTCATCGGGGTGTGCGCGTTCGCCGGCCTTCGACTGGGCGAAGCGGCGGGCCTCCAACTCGCGGACATCGACTTCCTACGGCGGACGATCCGCATCGATCGTCAGGTGCAGGGCGCCACGTCCAAGGCGGTCGAGATCGTGCCACCCAAGTACGGGTCCGAACGCACGGTCTACGCGCCAGAGGCGCTGACGAAGATGCTCGCTCGCCACGTCGAGGTGTTCGGCACGCGCGGTGAGGAGGAGTGGTTGTTCTGCGCCCCGTCCGGAGACCTGTGGAACCGGAACTCGGCCGGCAACCAGTGGCGACAGATCCGAGATGCCGTGGGGCTCGGAGCGCACACGCTGCACGACCTGCGGCACTTCTACGCGTCGGGCCTGATCGCGGACGGCTGCGACGTCGTGACGGTTCAGCGCGCCTTGGGTCACTCGTCGCCGACGATCACGTTGGGAACGTACTCGCACCTATGGCCGACCGCCGAGGACCGAACTCGCAGCGCGGCGGCCGAGCTCATGGCGGCCGCTGTGGAGGATTCTGCGGACTCTGTGCGGACTCAGGCCACCTAACAGACCGCTGACCTCGGTGTTCACCACTACACGAACTACCGCTGACCACCTCCTGACGGGCGCGTCGCTGCTCGGGCTCCTGCCCGACGGCGGCGCGCCCGTCCGCGTGCCGGGCCCCGCCGTGTCACGCCCGCAGCGTGCGGGCGTGTCGCTCCAGCGCGGACCTAGACTCACGGCGTGGACACTCTCCGACTCCCGGCGACGCCCGTGCTGAGCCACGGGGTCCCCCGCGCCGTCCCGGCCCGCACTGCTGGACACCCCGCATGACCAGCCCCCTGCGCCGGCCCCGTGTGGTCGCGACGGACCTCGACGGGACGCTCCTGCGCTCGGACGGCACGGTCTCGGCGCGCACGCGCGAGGTCTTGGAGGCTCTGGACGAGGCCGGGACGCAGGTCGTGTTCGTCACGGCCCGCCCGCCCCGCTGGCTGACCGAGGTCGGGCGCCTGGTGGGCGGCCACGGCGTGATCATCTGCCTGGGTGGCGCGTGCGTGTACGACGTCGGCACGCGCCAGGTCGTCGAGTCCCGCGGCTTCGCCCTGCCCGCGCTGCGTGACGTGGTCCGCGACCTGCGCGCCGCGGTGCCCGGTGTCGCGCTCGCCGTCGAGCAGGTCGACGGCCCGGTGTTCGACGCGACGTTCCGGCACGAGGAGGACATGCCGGACTCCTGGCGCGGGCCGGTCGAGCGCGCGCTCGGCTCCCCCGTCGCCAAGCTGCTCGCGCGCACGGACGCCCTGGGCCAGGACGAGTTCTTCGAGCAGGTGCTCGACGTCGTGGGCGACCGTGCCCTGCTCGCGTTCTCCGGGGCCGCGGGGCTCGCAGAGCTCCTCCCTCCCGACGTGACCAAGGCCGGCGCCCTGGCCGCCTGGTCCTCGTCCCACGGCATCGGGGCCCACGAGGTCTGGGCGTTCGGCGACATGCCCAACGACCTCCCGATGCTCACCTGGGCAGGAACCTCGTACGCCGTAGCGAACGCGCACCCGGAGGTGCTCGAGGCCGCGACCCACGTGACGGCGTCGAACGACGAGGACGGTGTCGCCGTCGCCCTGGAGCGGCTGCTCGACGGGTCGAGCCCGTCGGCGAGCAACCCGACGGCGACCGGTCGGCAGGGCATCTGATGGGCGCTCGACAGGGCACCGGGCGCCGGCAGGCGTCCTCGGCCGCGAACCGCCGACGAGGCCGGGCGGCAGCGCTCATCCTCGCGCTCGCGCTCGCGACCACCGGGTGCACGAGCCCCGCCCCTGCGGATACGCAGGTGCCCGCGCCGACCACCGCGCCCGACGGCGCGATGCTCACCACGTTCTCCTACGGCCCGCGCCCGGCCCAGACGGCCGACCTGATCCTGCCCGCGTCGCTCGCCGCGAGCACCGAGGAACTGCGTACGCCGTCCGAGACCACGGAGGTCGAGGGGGCGGGAGAGAGCGTCGACGTCGTCGTCCTGGTCCACGGCGGCGGCTGGGCCGCCGAGTACGACCGTTCGTCCGAGGCCCCGGTGGCCCGCGACCTCACCGACGACGGCATCGTGGTGTGGAACCTCGACTACCGCGGGGTGGGCGCGGCCGACCCCGCCGACGAGGGCGGGTGGCCAGGCACGTTCGAGGACGTGGCGGCGGGTCTCGACCTGCTCCCCGAGGCTCTCGCGACCGTGGGCCTGACACCCGGGCGCGTGGCCGTCGTCGGGCACTCCGCGGGCGGGACCATGGCACTGTGGCTCGCGGCCCGGCACACCCTGCCCGACGGCGCCCCCGGCGCCTCCCCGCTCGTCCGGCCCGACCTCGTGGTCACCCAGGCGGGCGTGAACGACCTGCTGGACGCAGGGGCCGTGCACGGGTCGCGGGGGCCGGTCGAGGCCCTCATGGGCGGCTCGACGAGCGAGGTCACGGACGACCGGTACGACCTGGCGTCCCCCACCGCACGGCTCCCGCTCGGTGTCCCGACGCTCGTCACGACCGGCGACCTGGACGCCGTCGTCCTGCCCTCGGTCGCGACCGACTACGCCGAGGCGGCGCGGGCGGCCGGGGACGACGTGACGCTCGCGGTCATCCCCGGCGAGGACCACCTGTCGCCCCAGAACCCCCGCTCGGGCGCGTGGGCCGCGGTGCGCGACTGGCTGGCCGAGCGTGGCATCGCACCGGCCGGGGCCGCGAGATAGAGGGAGCTCGTCGACACGGCGCTCCCTCGGCGGCAGAGACCTCCGGCGACACGGGCTCAGTAGCGCGTGATGCCGCCCTGCTGGCCCGCCATGCGCTCGAGGCGCTGGATGCGGTCGGCCATGGGCGGGTGCGTCGCGAACATCTTCGCGACGCCCGCGCCGCGGAACGGGTTGGCGATCATGACGTGCGAGACGTCGACCAGGTCGCGGTTCTGCGGCAGCGGAGCCCGCGCCGTCCCCTGCTCGAGCTTGCGCAGCGCGGACGCGAGCGCGAGCGGGTCGCCCGTGAGCTTGGCCCCGTCCTCGTCGGCGTCGTACTCGCGCGTCCGGGAGATCGCGAGCTGGATCACCATCGCCGCCACGGGCGCGAGGACCGCCATCGCGAGGGCCGCCAAGGGGTTGCCGCCCCGTTCGCGGTTGCCGCCGAAGATCAGCAGGAACTGGGCGAGCGACGTGATGACGCCGGCCATGGCGCTCGCCACTGACGACGTGAGGATGTCGCGGTTGTACACGTGCATGAGCTCGTGCCCCAGGACGCCGCGGAGCTCGCGCTCGTCGAGGAGGACCAGGATGCCCTCGGTGCAGCACACTGCGGCGTTCTTGGGGTTGCGGCCCGTCGCGAACGCGTTGGGGGCCTGCGTGGGCGAGACGTACAGCTTGGGCATGGGTTGGCGAGCGGCGGTCGAGAGCTCACGCACGATCCTGTACATCACGGGCTGCTCGAGCTCGCTCACGGGCCGCGCGTGCATGGCCCTGATCGCGATCTTGTCGGAGTTCCAGTAGCCGTACGCCGTGGTCACGAGACCGATCGCGACGAAGATCCACAACGTGCTGGCCGACCGTCCGAACACGGCCCACAGGCCCAGGATCACGACCCACATGATCCCGAAGAGCCCTGCGGTCTTCAGACCGTTGAAATGCTGATGACCCACGCTCAGCCCCTTCCGTCGAGCACAGGATGCCGTGGTGCGAGCATCCACCGGGAGAACGCTCGGCGCACGCGGGGGGTTCCCTCCGGCCTCGCAGCAGCGGTGGTGCGCCGCCCTGCTGCCTCGCAGGTCATCCGGGGACGACGACGGCGCCCGGCCCGGGTGGGCGGGGCGCCGTCGAGGTGCGTGGCTGCCTCAGGCTTCGGTAGCCGCCTCGGTCTGGCGGCGGGCGATGCGGATCATGTCCTCGCGGGGCACGACCTTGATGCGCTCGCGCCCGTGCGGCTCCCCGAGGGTGCGCTCGTGGGCGTCCAGGACCTCCCAGTCGGCCCACTGGACCACGTCCACCCCGCGCTCGGTCAGGAACTCCAGGACGGCCTCGGGCGAACCGTGCGGCGCGACGCGACCGGCCTCGAGGTCACCGTCGACCGCCTCGACGCCCTCGGACGCGGCGACGGCGCCGGTGACGTCCTCGACGAGGTGGCGGACGGTCTCGGACGCGTCGGACTTGGTGTGCCCGATCAACCCGACCGGGCCACGCTTGATCCACCCCGTCGCGTACACACCCGGGATCTGCGCACCGTCGATGTCGATCACCCGACCCTCACGGTTGGGGATCACACCCTTGAGATCGTCGAACGGGATCTCGGGCAACGGCGACCCGAAGTACCCCACCGCCCGATACACCGCCTGCACCGGCCACTCGAAGAACTCCCCCGTCCCGCTGACGGTCCCGTCCCCGTTCAACCGGGTCCGCTCCGTGCGCAACCCCTCGACCCTGCCATCCCCCAGCACCGCGACCGGCGCGTGCAAGAAGTGCAGGTGCAACCGCCGCGACGCCGTGAACTCCGACGGGTCCTTCAACGTCCAGTCCGTCAGGGTCTTGACGACCTGCTTCGTCTGGTTCGACGAGTTGATCGCCGCCATCGACCCCTCGTCGAACTCGAAGTCCTCCGGATACACGATCACGTCCACGTCCGGCACATGCCCCAGCTCACGCAGCTCGAGCGGGGAGAACTTCGCCTGCGCCGGACCACGGCGCGCGAACACGTGCACGTCCGTGACCGGCGACTCCTTGAGCCCCCGGTACACGTTCTCCGGGATCTCCGTCGGAAGAAGATCATCAGCATGCTTGGCCAACACCCGCGCCACGTCCAACGCCACGTTCCCCGCCCCCAGCACCGCGACCTGCTGCGCCTCCAACGGCCACGTGCGCGCCACGTCAGGGTGACCGTCGTACCAGGACACGAAGTCCGCCGCACCGAACGAACCCGGCAGATCGATCCCCTCGACCGCCAACGCCGCATCCCGGATCGACCCCGTCGAGAAGATCACCGCGTCATAGAACTGCCGCAGATCATCCAGCTTGAGATCCACCCCGTACTCCACGTTCGCCAACAACCGCACATCACCACGCGCCAACACCTTGTGCAACGCCACGATGATCTGCTTGATCCGCGGATGATCCGGAGCCACCCCGTACCGCACCAACCCGAACGGCGCAGGAAGACGCTCGAACAAGTCGATACCGACCTCGACACCCGTCTTCGACAGAATGTCCGCCGCATAGATACCAGCAGGACCAGCGCCAACAATGGCGACACGCAAAGGACGAGAGCTGCTCACAGGAAAGAACGCCTTCCGGTCGAGGAGGGGAGGTCGGCCCGCAGGAGGTGGGCGGACCGGTCACGCGGGCTGTCCGGGTGAGTCCGCGGCCGCCAACGGGAGAACCACTCGATTGTACGACTGAGGTGAACCTTCACACTGCCAGCGAATCTCGCCTAGTGGAATGGCGTCTCATGATCCGGCCGAATGTTACGGCGCGGCGGGGCGGGTGGCGGCGGTCAGGGGCAGCCTCCGCTCGGTGAGCCTCACCTCTCGAAGAGGCGCAGGAAGCGGTTGTCGACGCGAGGCCGCCAGCCGAGCGACCGGAGCGTCGAGAAGACCGGGACCTTGATGGTCGACGGGCTCGCCGACACGGCGGCGAGGTGCGCGACCTCGTAGGCCCGGTCCCCCGACGAGGTCACTCGCTGCGCGACCACCAGGCTCCCCGACCGCGCACCGAAGGTCTTGCCGCGGTGGCCGTCCCAGCGCGCCTCGGCGTGGACACCGACCGGCGAGGCGGCCACGCTCCTGCCCGACCTCCCGCTGATCTCCGTGAACCGGTAGACCGCGCGTCGGGCGTCGAGCCGCACCACGAGCCGGTACGACCTGGCCGTCTGCCCCGCCCCGAGCAACGAGCGCCACCGGGCCTCCCAGCCCGTCCAGGTCAGCGTGACCTGGGCACCGTGCTTCCACTCCTCGACGGATGTCGAGTACGGCAGGTCGCCGGAGCCGAGATCCAGCAGGGCCGCGAGCACGTCGTCGAGCGGTGCCGCGTCCGTCGTCACCTCTCCGTTCACAGGACGACGCGCAGGCTGTCCTGGATCGCACGGATCTCCGGCAGCGTGCCCGGCATCTGTGCACCCGTGCACGACCCCGTCACCTGGACCAGGTCCTTGACCGGGCCGCGGTCGACGAGCACGATCCGCACTGCCTGGACGAGTGCTCCGAGGGTCGGCTCGGCGAAGATCCCCTCGATCCGGAACCCGGCGTGCCCCTGGACCTCGATCTCCGACCGGCCGAGCTCCTTGTACTGGGGCAGCGCGGTCAGTCGTGCGACGACCTCGCCGGTCGCCTGCTCGAGCGTGTGCTCGGCCCGGACCCGGTTGAGGACCGTGATGACGTTCGCGCGAAACTCCCCGCCGTCGGCGTCCTTCGCGAGCGCGAGCGGCAGGCCCACCTCGGGGAGCGGCTGCCAGCCGTCCGGCTGGTCGAGGCTCACCCCGGGGTAGGCGGGGAACTGCTCGCTCGGGAACTGCAGGGTCGACGGCACGGTCACTCCTCTTCGGGGTCCACAGGGCCCGGACAGTCTAGGCGGCGACGCGTCCAGACGGTCCGGGCCCCCGCAGGCCGTCAGGACGCCGCGACCTCGCCCACGTCCTGCAGCAGGCCGACGAGGGCACGCCACACGTCACCGGGGCTCCGCCGTTCGAGGACCACGGGCGTCGCGGGATCCGGGACGTCGAGCCCGAACGGCTCGGCGGGCGCGACTCGCTCCCACAGGCCGAGCGGCCCCGCGTCGACGACCGCGAGCGCGCGGACCGTGGACCGGCCGGGCCCGTGGACCGTCACGCGCCAGGTGAGCCTGGCGGCGTCGAGAACCGCAGCGGCCCCTGCCCCGCCGGGTGACGCCGAGTCGTCGGGCGCCCCCGTGTCGTCGGACGGCGACAGCGCGCCGACCGTCGTGGTGAGGACGTCGGGCAGGGATCCGTCCCCTGCGGCTCCCTCCCGCCCGAGCCCGACCGTCGTGGCGATCCACGGCACGACCATGCCGACGTCGACCGGGAGGTACTCGGCCTGCGCCGTCCCGGGCCAGCCCGAGCGCGCCCAGCACACGGCCACGCCGCCGATCGAGGCGAAGGCGAGGCCGTGGTAGACGATCCCGTCGTCGCTGCTCGTCTCGACGTCGACGAGGAGCGAGCTCCCCGCCAGCGCCTGGGCGAGCTCCGCGGCCGCAGGGTCGACCGCGCCGTCGGCACCGATCACACCGGCCTCACGCAGCGCCTCGACGGCGACCTCCAGCCCCTCCTCCGCCACGCCCTCCTGGGCCAGCTGGCCCAGGACCGCGAGGTGGTCGGGGAAGAGCAGGAAGCGCCGGCGGCGACGGTCCATCGCCGCGGGAAGCCCCTCGGTCAGTCGAACGGGTTGAGCCACGAGCCGAACTCCTTTGCCTTCTCGACGCCGGCGTCCACCGCGTCGCCCACGACCTCGGTCGTGGCGTTCCATCCGTCAGCGACCATCTCCGCGCCGTTCGCGGCGAGGTCCTCGATCTCGTCCCAGTGCGCGATGATCTCGGTCGTGCCGTAGATCGCTCCCGTGATGACGGCGGCACCGATCGTCACGGGGTTCGGGGCGATCATCGCAGCCGTGAGGCTCACGTTGAAACCGAGCTCCGCGACGTCCGCGACGTAGTCGATGCCGTTCTCCTGGAACGCATCGATCGGGTTGCCCTGGGAGGCCACGTTCACGAGGCTCATGCCTGTCGCGCCGACGGCACCGACCACGCCCAGGCCACGCAGGACGCCCGAAGCCTTCGCGCCTGCACTGAGGCCGGCGCGCAGAGCGCCGGTGTCAGCGGCCGCGGCAGCCGCCCGACCGGCTGCCCACGGCGTCACCCCACCGACCGTCCCGGTCACCCCGGACGTGCCGAACATGACCCGTCCGAAGGCGTTGAGCCCGTTGAACGTGTTCGCGCCGACACCGGCGCCGAGGCCCAGCCGGAGCCCGAGAGCGTCGAGCCGCGGGCTCAGAGCCTTGACGATCAGGCTCGAGACCGAGTTCTGGGTCAGCATCTTGTCCCTGGCCCAGTGCATCCACAGCGCCGCGCCGTACTTCGCCGTGTAGAAGCCCGAGTAGGCGACCCCGCCTGCCGCCGTCGCCGCCCACACCGTCGAGCCCAGAGTCCCCTCGTGCCCGGCCATGCCGGGAAGCCGGCTCAGACCGTTGGTGACGATGCCGTTGACGTAGTCCTCGAACGACTCCCGGTGCCCCCGCACCAGCACCGAACGGGTGTCCTCGAGCGCGCGGCGGCACGCGAGCGCCGCGGCCTCGAGCGTCTCCCGAGCCCGGTCCGCCGCGGCGGTCTGCGCCTGGAACGCCACCTGCGCGTCCCAGATCGCCGCCTGGCGCTGCTGGCCGGTGTAGAAGGCCATGTCGGGACTCGCCGTCGTGTCGATCGTCCGCAGCGCCGAGCCGCACGACGCGGCCGCGTCGTCGGCGAACCCCTGTGCCGTGGCGACGGTCGCGCGCGCCGTCTCGAGCGCGTCGGCATAGGTCCGCAGCGCGCCGGCTCCCGTGCTCATCGCCCCCTGCACGTTCTCGACGAGCAGCGCGACACCCTCGACAGCGACGGGTGCCGCCTCGCCGGCGACCCCGACCCAGTCGTCGCCGAGTGCACGGGCTCGGGCTCGCAGCGCACGCAGCGCGTCGCCGAGGCCGTCGTGCACCGTGTCGAGGCCGCGGGCGGCAGTACGTACCCCCTCCGGGTCACCTTCGACCGGGGCGAGCCGGGGAGCGGACGGCGCCGGTGCGTCGACGAAGTAGGTCATCGGAGCTCCCTCGCACCGTTGGCCAGCACCTGGTCCTGCTCCGCATAGGCCGCCGCAGCGTCGCCGAACTGCGTCGCGAGCTCACCCAGCGCCACCGCCAGGGCGCCGAGACCAGCGCCCCAGTAGTCTCCGAACTCGCTCGCGCCCGCAACGACGTGCGGGTGGCCCCCTGCTGCCGAGGCAGCTGCTGCCTGCTGAGCGATGTCGCCTGCCAGGTCCCCCAGCGTCCCCGCGGTGGTTCCGAGCGAGATCGCCGCCGCATCGATGGCCTCGGTGTCGACGCGAAGCGTCATCGTCATGTCCTCTCGTCCGCGCGGCTCTCCACCGCGCGTCGCCATGCTGCCAGACGCAGGACCCCCCCGACCATGGGGAGTTGTCCCCGGTCCGCGCCGGCGTCTCGGAGCGGCGCTGGCACGTCAGTCCCGACGCGGGATCGGCCGACCGGCCCGGCGCCCTCCGGAACCTGCTCCAGTACCCTGGGCCCCGTGGCGCACAACGACGACGACGGGGCCGCCCCGATCCCCCGCCCGCAGGACGAGGAGCAAGCCCCGGCCGGCGAGCCTGCCGACCCTGATCGCGGGCCCTCGGCACCACGCTTCTCACGCTGGAGCCGCCTTCCCCGGCTGGACTCCCTCGTCCCGGACCAGCTGGCCGACCGTGGCCGAGCCGCCCTCTCCCGTCTCGACGACGCCCGGGCGGGCATCACGGACGCCCGCGAGACCGTCCGCGACGCCACACGCCGACTCCGCGCCCCCGGCGCCCTCGTCGGCCCCCCACGGCCAGCGGTCGGCGTCCCCCGCGCTCCCGAGAGTCCCCTGCACCGGAGCCAGTCAGGGACCGCGGCGCTCCTCCCGCGCGCCCTCGAGGTCCCCGCCCCCCGGGCGCGTGGCTCCGTCGCCCCGCTCGGCTGGACCGGTGACATCTATCTGATCGGCGACGACACCCCCTTCGCCTTCGTCCGCCGCCTCCCGGCGAAGCCCGTCTCGAAGGGCAAGCTCGCCTGGGGAATCGTGGACGAGCTCGTCACCGACACGTCCGTGGCCGGCGAGGACCTGCGTGTCGTCGAGCTGCTCGACCTCGAGGGTCAGGTACTCCTGCGGAGCACCCCCGGGTGGCGTCGTCGGGACGAGGGTGGCTGGAGCGTGCGCGACGTGACCCTCGCGGACGGTTCACCCGTCGCCGAGATCGTGAAGCCACAGCGCCGGGCACGCGTCGGTGAGCTCGTGCCCGTCGGGGCGGTCCGCGCCGCCACCGCGTCCACGGACCCACGGGACCTGGATCCGAGCCTGCCGACCGCAGCGCGCGTGTGGCGCGGACCCGACGAGCTCGCCTCGATCCGCACCGAGGGCACCAACCGTTCGCTCACGATCGGCGACCTCGACGGCGACGACGACGCCCTTCTCGTGTGGGCCGGGGTGCTCTCCTGGTGGGGCGGCGGCCTCGTCTGACCCACCAGCCAGACGGCCCTCGGTCGCTCAGACCTGCGCGCCGGCCGCCCCCGCGAGGCAGACCTGCAGGGCAGCGGCGACCTGCTGCGGCTTGTTGCACTGCACTCGGATCCAGCTTCCGTCCGTGAGGCGCAGCAGGAGGAGCCCGGCGCCCAGGGTGGGGGCGTAGGCCCCGCCGACGAGCTTGCCCCCGACGACCGTCGTGCCGTCCGGCAGGCGTTCGCCCTCGTGGAGCGGACCCTGAGCGGCGACGTGCGCGACCACGCCCGGGTCGATCGTGGTGGCGGGGAAGTGGTCCCTGCCGGCCCGCAGACCCGTGTGGTCGACGACGATCTTCTGGTACCGCCGGGTGGAGTACACCGTCAACAGCACGAAGAATCCGACGATCACGCCGATCATGGGCCACACGAGCGCGTCCCACCAGCCACGGACCACGGTGTCCACGAGGAACGCGACGGCCGTCGGCACCGCGACCCACGTCGCCGCCCGGCCGTACCCGCCGCCCGACTCCCGGTACGGCAGGACGGCCGCCCCGACGTCGGGGCGGCCGTCCGAGGGTCCAGCAGTCGTCACCGGGCGATCGCGGAGCCGAGACGCGCGTCGAGCTCCTCCATCGAGTCCGCGGCGCGCGCGAGGAACGTGTGCATCTCGACGAGTCCCTCGACCGCGTTCTTCGCGCCGAGGTTGAACTGGTCGTAGGAGGCCATGAACTGCGTCGAGGCCTGGTCCGTCACGAAGCCGGACGACACGAGCGCCGTGACCTGCTTCATCAGATCCGCGAGGATCTCGTCGAGGTGCCCCTTGCCGATCTCCAGACGGCCCGCTGCGTCCCGCATCTCGCTGTAGGTGACGTTGACGTTCGCCATGTCGATTCCCGCTCTCTTGATCCATCGTCGGCCTCGCGGCCCGTTGTCGTCGCAACCGTACCGAAGGTGCGGTCGCCTGGGTATGGGGAGAACTCCCCACGCGTGCGTCAGCCCATCGGGACGTGTACCCGGGTAGTGCTTCCGCGCGCGATGTAGTAGCCCCGGCCAGGGGGGAACTCCGCACGGGAGACCCTCGGCAGGGAGGTCTTGAGCAACGAGTCGCCCTCGAGCGCCTCGGGCTGCAGCAGCAGCCCACGGCGACCGTTCTTCATCTCGGCGAGCAGGGGCCACGGCGAGCCCCAGCGGGAGGACTCGGCCTCCGCGACCACGAGGCACGAGCCGCGCTGGGCCGCCTTCATGAGCGCGACGAGCGGTGCGTCCGCGGGTGACTGCAGGTACTCGTCGACGCCCTCGACGAAGACGGCGACGGGTCCCGCCGCCAGGTCCTCGGCGACGTCCTGGGCGAGGGCGACGACCTCGTCGACGCTCTGCGCGACCCGGTCCCAGGGCACCGCCGACACCAGCGAGGAACCGGGATGCGCCGCGAGGACGATCCGGGTCTTCGGGGCGGCCCGGACCAGGGACCTCGCGAGCGCCGCGAGCGCCGTCGTCCGACCGCTGCCGACAGGCCCCGACACGAGGAACGTCCCCTCGGGGGCCCAGCCGAGGGCGTCGAGCGTCTCGTCGCCGATCCCCAGCACGGGCTGTCCGTCGACCTCGTCCGGCAGCATGTCGGCCGTGTACTCCTGCGGGAGCGCGCCGATCCTCGGTGCCTGGAGCACCCCGGCCTTACGCATCGAGTCACCCAGCCGCACGCAGGAACGCGCCTGCTCGGCGGCAGAGGTCGTCCCGCCGATGACCGCGACCTGGGTCTCCGCACCGTCGACCACCGCGCGGCCGGGCGGAGACGACGGGGTGAGCACGTCGCCGGGCACGTCGAGCAGGCCGTACCCGTCGTCCGAGAGGCGGAGCACGACGTTGCGCTGCACGGCCGAGCGGACCGCGGTCGGCACGGCGCCCGCACGGTCGGCCGTGAGCGCCACGTGGATGCCGAGCTGTCGCCCCTCGGCGAGCACGTCGCGGAACACGTCGAACCACACGGCCCGGCCAGCACCCTGCTCGAAGTCGTCGCGGAACGCGCCGAAGCCGTCGACGAGCACGAGGATGCGCGCCACGTCCGTCCTGCCCGTGAGCGCCCGGAACTCGGTGACGCTCGACGCGGAGGCGTCGGCGAAGAGCGGGCCGCGGCGGTCGAGCTCGGCGCGCAGCATACGGAGCAGGCGGACCACGCGCTCGACGTCGTCGCCCATGATCACGGACCCGACGTGAGGCAGGGACTCGAGCATCCGCAGGCTGCCGCCCGCGAAGTCGAGGCCGTAGACCTGGACCGCTCCGCCCCGGGGCGTGATCCCCGCCGCGATGCCCAGGGTGCGCAGCGCGGTGCTCTTGCCCGCACCGCCCGTGCCGTACACGGCGAGGTGTCCGTCGGCGTCCGGGCGGAAGTACGTCGGCCGCTGGGCCTGCACCTCGGGCAGGTCGGCGACGCCGATCAACAGCTCGGTGTCGGTGCGCTGACGCAGGCGGGCGAGGTCGTAGACCCCGGCGAGCGAGTCGAGCCACGGGCGACGCGGGCTCGGGATCTCGGCGTGCCGGCTCGCCGCCCCGATGCACGCCACGAGGCGTTGCTGGTCGTTGGGACCGAGGTCCGTCTCCTCGGGCACGACCGCGGGCTGCGGCGCGTCCCAGCGGATCTCGCCGCCGAACCGCAGTGCCGCGACCTCGATGCGCAGCGGCTGCGCCTCGTCCGAGGTCCAGCCGCCTGCGTAGGCCGACTGGAACGGGCGCACCCTGCCGGGGCCCGTCTTGGCCAGCCCACGCCCCGGGAGCCCGGGATCGAAGTGGGCCGCGTCGGGGGTCCCGACGACGTCGGACGAGTCGGACTCGTCGGCCATCCGCAGGGCGACGCGAAGGTTCGTGTTCGCCCGCAGGTTGTCGCGGATGACGCCCGCCGGGCGCTGGGTCGCCATGATGAGGTGGATCCCGAGCGAGCGCCCCCGCTGCGCGATGTCGACGACGCCGTCCACGAAGTCGGGCACGTCGGAGACGAGCGCCGCGAACTCGTCGATGACGATCACCAGGGCCGGCGGCGCGTCGGGGTCGCCCCGCTTCTCGAGCTCGAGGATGTCCTTGGCCTTCTTGCGGTTGAACAGGTGCTCGCGGTGGTGGAGCTCGGCCCGCAGGCTCGTCAGTGCGCGCCGCACGAGGTGCTGCGACAGGTCGGTCACGAGCCCCACGCAGTGCGGGAGCTGGACGCAGTCCGCGAACGCGGAGCCGCCCTTGTAGTCCACGAACAGGAACGTGACCCGGTCCGGGCTGTACTCGGCCGCCATGCCGAGCACCCACGCCTGGAGGAACTCGCTCTTGCCCGAGCCGGTCGTCCCGCCCACGAGCGCGTGCGGGCCGTGCGTGCGCAGGTCGAGCTGCATCGCCTCCGACCCGGCCGAGCCGACGAGCGCCCGCAGCCCCCCGGCGCGGCGTCGCCTCGGGACGGCGCCTGGCGTGCGGTCGGTGATCGAGAGGTTCTGGTTCCACCGGTCGATCACGGCCTCGCCGGACGTCGCCATGTCGGGGCCGAGGAGCGTCAGCAGGGAGACGGCGCGCGGCAGGTCGCTCGCGTCCTCGTCGACGACCCCCGCGTCGAACACCGGTGCCATGCGACGGCCGTACTCGACCGCGTCGGCCGCGTCGACCGTCTCGAGCACGACGTCGTCGACCGACAGGCCGAGCCGCACCATGCCCACCGAGGTGCGGTCGGGACCGACCTCGACGTAGGTGCGGCACGCGGCCGGCAGCCCCCGGACGCTGTCGGCGACCCACACGGGGAACACCCCCGCGTCGGGCCCCGTCTCGGCGAGCTGTGCGAGGCGTGCACGGTCCACGTCGACCTCGGAGGACACGAGGACCACGACCGCGGGCAGCGGCGAGCTCGTCCCCTCGACGGGTCCGCCACCGCCCTCGCCGACGCTCGCACCGCGCTCGAGCGCGGCGTCGCGGGTCCGGGCCGCGCCTCGACGCGTGGCGCGCTGGCTCTTGAGCCGGGTCCGGATCAGCTCCTCGAGCTGGGCCAGGAGCACGGCGCCGCTGCTGGCGCTGTCGGCGAGGTGGTTGCCCTCGATCGGGCTCGTCGAAGCCGAGGTGTGCGGCATCCACTTGAGCCACTCGAGCGAGCGCGACCAGGTCGGCGTCACGAGGGAGCAGACCACGAGGTCGGTGGGCGAGTGCAGCACCGTGAGCTGGACGAGCACGGAGTTGACCACGGGCTCCACGAGGTTCTTGGCCCCGGCCAGCCCCAGCGCACCGGCGTCGTGCAGGTTCTCGACGACGGGGACGCCCGAGACGAGCTCGTGCCGGTCGACCAGCTCGTCGAGGCGCCCCTGGAGCTCAGGGACCATCTCACCGCGCCCCGGCGTCTCGACCTCGTTGCGCGAGGGCATCGAGCCGAGCCCGAGCCGCACGTTGAGGAAGGACCAGTGCTCGGGGCGGCGCGTCCACAGCAGCGGACCGCGACGCAGCCCCTCGGCCAGCGTGAGCGGGGTCGCCGGCGCCTCCTGGAGCCGCGCCGACCGTTCGGCGACCTCCTCGTCGCGCAGCGCGGACCGCAGGCCCTCGAGCCGCTCGTCGAACCTCTTGACGTCGCGCTCCAGGCGACGACGGCGCCGCTGACGCTCGGTCACGTAGCTGCCGACGAGCATGAGGGGGCTCATGAGGATGAACAGGAGCGCGGTCGGGCGCTGCGTGACGAAGAACATCAGGAGGCCCATCACCACCGGGGCGACGAGGGCCAGCGCCGGGAAGGTCTGGGGCTCCTCCTCACGGTTGGCGCTGGGCGCCGTGAACTTCTCCCCCGCGTAGCGCGGCTCGACCTTGGGCGAGCGGTTGAACGGGACGGGACCTGCGACCGGACCGCCGGCGGCGCTGCCGAGCGGGTCGACCACGACGACGGTGTCGCCGAGCACGAGGGTCTGCTGCCGGTCGACGCGCAGCCGGGTGACCAGACCGCCGTCGACCACGATCCCGTTGGCCGAGCCCAGGTCGACGACCTCGGTACGGTCGGACACGTCGATCCGGGCGTGCTTCTTCGAGACGAGGGGGTCGGACAGGACGAGGTCGCACCCCGGCTCCCGTCCCACGACGTAGCGCCCCGCGACGAGGTCGCGCTGCAGCCCGGCGTCCGGCCCGGCCACGACCCGGACGCGGGCCAGCACGTTCTGGACGTCCTGCATCGTGCTGGCGGCGCGGGCCGCGTCCAGGAGGTGCACGACCGCACCGGAACCGAGCCACGCCTCCGCGATGGGGACGTCGGGGTCGAGGACGACCGACTGCTCCTGCGCGGGGAGCTGGGCGCGCAGGGTGAGCGGTGGGACGTCGACCAGCGACCCCATGTTCCGGGGGTCGCGCACGGCGATCGCGCGGGCGACGTCGCCGACCGTGCTTCCGGCGTCGGCCGTGACGACGATGTCGTCGCTCGTGCCGTCGTGGCGCACGAGAGTCATCTTGAGACGCACAGGGACGTGTCCTTCGTAGCAGGTGCGTGGACGGGGTTCAGGAGCTCTCGTCCACCAGGTCGAGCAGGGGCAGGTCCTCGGTCGTCACGAGGCGTGAGGCCACCGCGTACTCCACGAGCCGTGCACGACGGTTCGTGGCGAGCGCCCCGACTCCACCGCGCAGACCTTTGACGCCGATGCGGTCCAGCCGCTCGCACACGTTGTCGAGCTTGCGGTTGAAGCGGGTCGTGGCCCAGCCGAGGCGGCGTGCGGCGTCGGCGGAGGTCGGGATCTCGGAGAGTCCCGTCCCGTCCCGCCGCAGCACGGGCTCGGCGAGCGCCAGGATGAGCTGCTTCTGGCTGATCGTGAAAGGGATGGCCCCGATCGTGGTCGCGCCGTCGGACGGCTCCTCGGAGCGGATCTCCTGGTAGGGCGCGCCCTGAAGCCGGACCCGCATCTCGTAGGTGGTCGGCCCGGCCGTGAAGACGACCGACATCGACGGGAACACCAGCGGCAGGCGGTTGCCGGGCGACAGCCACGACTGGACGCCGCCGCCGGCGTCGCAGACGGTCGCGGAGATCAGCGAGCCGACGTTCGCCAGCCACCAGATGCCGTTCTCGTGCGAGATGCGCAGGAAGTGCCGGTGCAGGTACGGGTTGTCCTCGATCTCGAGGTCGCCGTCGCGCCCGATGTCGAACGTCCCGCCGGGGACGGGGCGGAACCACTCGCCGCAGAACTCGATCGCCAGGTCGCTCATGGGTTCACGCAGCCCTTCACCGGGACGGACGGCTTCCCGTCCCGGACGGTACGGATCTCGACGCAGACGGTGTCGGTCTCCCCTGCGGGGACCTTCACGTACTCCCTCCCCGCGGGCACCGGGGCCGACCACGTCTCCTTGGTCGGGTCGATGTGCTGCCACGCGTAGGTGTCGCCGACCTCGACGTCCTCGGGGGCCGACCAGGTGAAGAAGGCGCTCCCGCTCGTGACGTCGTACTGCGCCTGCAGGTCCTCGGGGGGCGGGACCAGGTCACCGAGGTTGTCGTTCGGCACGTCGTCCGGCTCGTCCGCCGAGGTCGTACCGCCCCCCGTGTCCGTGTCGGTCGCGGTCCCGTCCGGGAGGAGCGCGTAGATCCCGACCACCACGAGCACGAGGATCCCGGCGCCTGCGAGGAACGTCCAGAGGGCACGCCGCGTCCGCGGTCGTGCCTGCTCGGGCTCGGGCGAGGCGCCCGGGGCGCGGTGCACGGTGTCGTCGGTCGGCGGCCCCCACACGGCGGTCCCGGTCCCGGTGCTCCCCGGGCCGGCAGCGGGGCGCGGCGGGACGTACCCGGGGCCCGACGCCGGAGCCTGGGCCGGGCGCGCGGGTGCGGGCGCGTAGTACCCGACCTGGGCGGGAGCCCCCGCCCCGGGCTGCCCGGCGTAGGCACCGGGCGCCGCAGGAGCATGCGGTGCGGGAGCCTGCGCCACGGGAGCGGAACCGCCCGTCGACGCTCCGACGGTCACGTGCCGCTGGACCGGGGCGGTGCCGCTCGTCGTCGACGGAGCGCCGGTCGGGTAGGCCCCGCCAGCACCTCCTCCACGGGGGTCGATCGAGACGACCGCGCGCAGCCGCGTACCGCCGTCGTCGTCGGCCTCCTCCTCCTGCGTGATCCCCGCGTCGGCGAGCACGTCGATGGGGGTCACCGCGAGCGAGAGCTCGTTCTGGACCTGCTGGAGCGCCCGCGCGAAGGCGAGCATCGTCGGGTAGCGCGAGGCAGGGTTCTTGGCCATGGCGGTGCCGAGCACCCGCTCGAGCGAGGGCGGCACGTCGGTACGTCCGGTCGGAGCCAGCGGCGTCGACTCGATGCGCGTGATGAGGCTCGCGCTCGAGTTGGACCCTCCTGGCAGCTCGAACGGCGCCCGCCCGGCAAGCAGGGTGAACGTCGTGGCGGCGAGCGCCCAGACGTCCGTCTCCTTGCCCGCCCACGGGTCCTCGGCGAAGGACTCCGGGGGCGACCACGGGATCGACATGCCCTCGGCCCGGGAGGCGTCGTCCATGGTCGAGGAGATACCGAAGTCGGTGAGCGCCGGGTGGCCGTACTCGGTCACGAGGATGTTCGCGGGCTTGATGTCCCGGTGCAGGATCCCGGCCCGGTGCGCGGTCTCGACCGCTCCCGCGATCTGCACGGCGACACGCAGCGCCTCGGCGACGCTGAGCCGCTCGGACCGGTAGCGGGCCCCCAGGTTGGGCCGCGAGCAGTACTCCATCGCGAGGTAGGGGCGTCCGTCGGACGTCACGTTCGCCTCGTACATGGTCACGATGGACGGGTGGGTCGAGAGGGTCGCCATGAGGTCGGCCTCGACGTCGAACGCGGCACGCTGCGACTCGCTCGACCACTCGTGCAGCAGGACCTTGATCGCCACCCGACGCCGGGGGCGCTGCTGCTGGTAGAGGAAGACGTCGGAGAACCCGCCGGAACCGACGACCGACACGTACTCGTACCCGTCGATCAGCGGCGGCGGCGACGGGGCACGCTTGCTGCTCATAGCAACCCTTCGAAGGTGAACGTCACGCCGTCACCCACGTCGACGACGTCGTGCGACACGACCATCGTGGGCTCCCCGGGGTGCAGGCGCCGAGGCGGCTGACCGGGGCGCAGGAGCGTGGTGCCGTTGGTCGTGTTGAGGTCGCACACCAGCACGTGCCAGCCCTCGAGCTGGATCTCGACGTGCGAGCGCGAGATGTCCTGCTCCGGGCTCGGCACCGCGACCAGGCGCGGCAGGTCGTTGCTCTGCGCTCGCGTCGTGCGAGGGCGGCGTCCGAGCACCACCGGGCGGTCGAGCTCCACGACCTGACCGTTGGAGAGCGTGAAGCGGCCCAGCGAGGGTCGGGTCACGAGGTGGGCATCCCCCACCAGGACGTGCGCGCAGCTCCCGCAGTTCTCCCGCGACGGGGGGTTCGCGTGACCGTCCACGCACGTGCGGGCCAGGATCTGCTGGGAGCCCGGAGGAGCGGGCGGCGCGAAGGTCGGCCCTGCGGCCGGGCTGCCGACCGGTGCGGGACCTGCCGCAGCGCCGACGGCAGGGACGGGCACGACACCGAGCGGTGCGGCCGCTCCGGGCAGCTCGAGGGGTGCGGGCGGCGCAGGGACGGCGGTGGCCGCTCCGGCACCGGACACCTGGGCGCGGAGGTCGGCGATGACCGAGGAGAAGACGGTGTGCCCGTCGTGGTCGTCTCCCTCCTGGTCCTCCCCGGCGGCCATCTCGTACCCGACCGTCGAGGACTGCCCGACGAGGTGCGCGAGGTCGACGGGCGGGCCCGGTCGCTGGGCCTGGTCGCCCGTGACCGTGGCCGCGCGCACCGACGCGGCGGGCGTCGACCCGGTCCACTCCCGAGGGATCCCGTCGATCATGCTGGCGACGGGCTGGGGAGTACCGGCGGGCGGCGCGGGGACGGGAGTCGCGTCCTCGACCGACGGCACGGCGGCGGGAGCCGGGGCGGGAGCCGGGGCGGGAGCCGCGTCGACCTCGTCCTCCTCGTCGGTGCGGATCGCTGCATCCTCGACGGTCCGCAGGACGGTGGACTCCCACAGGTGCCCGTAGCCGTCGTCGACGGCCGCCACCGCGTCGTCGAGGTCGTCGAGGTCGTCGAGGTCGTCGATGTGCTCGAGGCCGTCGTCGGCGTCGAGGTCGTCGGCCGGGGGGACGACCGTGAGCTCGGGCGCGATCGTCTCCATCGAGACGATCGTCTCTGCCGACCGCTCGTCGACCGGTGAGCGCGTCGGTACGACCTCCTCGGCTGCTGCGTCGAGGCCCGGTACCGCTGCGACCAGGGCGACCGGGGCGGCGTCCTCGTCGGGGACGACGTCGACGGCGAAGAGGCTCGGTACCGAGGCGAGGGGCGGGTCCAGGTCCTCGGTCGGCACCGCGCTCCCCACCAGGACCGGCTCGAACGCGGACGCCGGGCGGGCACCAGGGACGGCACGGGCCTCGACGGCGGCCGGCGTCCCTGTGTGCTCACCACGGGGGGTGGCCGTGGGCACGGCGGACGTCCCGACGAGGTGCCGGACGATCCGCGACACCAGCACCACGCCCTCGTGGAGCGGGAGGCCGACGAGCGCCACCTGTCCCGGGCCCGCCTCCAGAGCAGGGGCGTCCTCGACCCCGAGCTGGACGGAGACCTCCTCGACGTCGTCCACGAGACGCTCGGACCAGGTGGTCACGTCGTCGCCGTCCACGTGGACCCGGGCCGAGGACGTGCTCAACGTGACGGAGACCTCGCCACGGACGGCGACCTGGGCGCGCCGCCCCGACACGACCGCGACGGCGAACGGCGGCATCGTCCGCAAGGTCGCCCCGAGGACCACGGTCAGGAGCTGGATGACCTCGATGACCTCGACGTCGGTGTCTCCTGCCGCGTCGAGGCCGTCCCACAGGCGTCCGACGAGCTCGCTCGTCGCCCCCTCCGGGAGGACGACGATCGCACCGCCCCGGACGAACCCGAACGCGCTCCCGGTGTCGTAGCGCAGTCTCACGACCTGTCCCCCATCTGAAGGCGAATCTCTCGCGGCAAGGTGTCCTCGTCGGCGTACCCCAGGTTCTCGCGGGGGGCCGTGGAACCGTCGCTGGTGTCCCCCCAGGCCCCGGTCGCGTCGACGACGACGACAGTGATGTTATCCCGCCCTCCGGCGACGATGGCCTCGTTGACCAGACGGTCGGCTGCGGCCTGGGGGTCCGGCTGAGCGAGCAGGATCTCCGTGATCCGTTCGTCCGAGAGCTCGCCCGTCAGGCCGTCGGAGCACACGAGCATCCGGTCCCGCGCGGCGATGGGCACCCAGCAGAAGTCGGGCTCGGGCGGGAGCGAGGCCCCGACGGCGCGCGTGACGACGTGGCGTCGCGGGTGGGTCAACGCCTCGGTCGCCGTGAGCAACCCCGCGTCCACCATCTCCTGGACCTCCGAGTGGTCCACGCTCAGCTGCTCGAGCACCCCGTGCGACATCTGGTAGGTCCGCGAGTCACCGATGTTGACCACGAGCCAGTACGGCATGCCCTCCATCTGGGCCACGACGACGCCGGTCACGGTCGTCCCGGCGCCCCGGCCGGGTTCGGTGCTGATGGCGCGGACGTCGTCCTGCGCCACGACGAGCCGGTCACGCACGTCCTCGGGCGAGACCGTGGCCAGCGCGCCGAGCGGACGGAGGGCGTCGATGGTCGCGGAGCTCGCGACCTCGCCGGCGTCGTGCCCGCCCATGCCGTCGGCGACGAAGAAGACCGAGCTGTCGGCGAGGAAGCTGTCCTCGTTGAGGAGCCGCCGTGCCCCCCGGTGCGAGCTCGCGCCCCAGACCAGGCTCACCCCGGCGGGCCATCGGCTCATGCGCCGGACCCCGGGTGGACGACGATGCGCCGGTCCCCGACGGTGATCACCGAGCCGACGGGCACGGGCACGCGCACACCCGGGTCGAGCGCCACGGGCGCCCCGCCGGGACGGAGGAGGACCGTCCCGTTCGTCGACCCGCGGTCCTGCACCCACAGGCCGCCGGCGTCGAACCCCAGCTCGACGTGCGTCTTGGAGACCGACCGCGTCGGGTCCTCGACCCGGACGAGGGTCCTGGCCTCGCCCCCCGACGCCTGCGGGTTGCGTCCGACGAGCGCGGGGCCGGAGAGGGGGACCCGCTGACCCGACTCGAGCTCGAGCACGGCCCCGGGCGTGGGTGTCGCCTCGTGCGCCTCGTGCCGGATCTCCCGGGCGCTCAGGCGCGTCGAGTCCCAGTCGGGTTCCTCGTGGGCAGGCGCCGGCGTCGTCGTGGTCGGAGGGACCACGAGGGGCACGGGGGCCGGGGACGGCGTGACCGGCGCGGAGCCCGAGGGTGACGCAGCGCCTGGCACGCCCGTGATCAGCCCGCCCACGGGCGTGACCGAGGGCTGCTGCGGCTGCTGCGGCTGCTGCGGGAAGGCCCACGGGTCACCGACGGGGGCAGCACCGGCCCCCGGCGCCTGGCCGGCGGTCTGCGCGGCGAACGACCCGGCGGGGAGGGGCCCCGACGGCGAGGGGCCGCGGTACCCGCTCGGGGGCGTCGCGACCTGGTGGGTGCTCGGCTGCCCGACGGCGCCGACCTCGGCGTTCCCGTCGTGGAGTCCTCGGACGTCGAGCACGAGCGCCTTGGCGGCCTTGTCCTGCCATCCCTGGTTCCGTCCCGAGCTGTCGAAGGCCGGGGAGAGGACGACGAGCAGCTCGCCGATCCCCAGGGCGAGGGCCCCGAGGAAGGTGATGATCCAGCGGAGCGCTGCCCGCCCGAAGCCCAGGGGCGACCGGTCCTCGGCCCGGACGGACCGGACGCCGGTCGCGAGGTTGCCGAGCGTCCGGCCCGTGCGCCCCTCCCAGAACCAGATGCCGACCCAGCACGCGAGCGACACCGCTCCGGCCACCGCGTACGCGAACAGCAGGCGGCCGAGCAGCTCCTGGGCCTCGGCCGGGGTCGTGACCGAGGCCAGCGCGGTCGGAGACACCCCGGCCACCGCGCCACCACCGAGCAGCACGGCCGCGAAGACCAGGGAGACCGCGGCGGCGTCGACGAGGAACGCGACGAACCTGCGTCCCGTGCCGGCCACCGGCGCGCCGTCGAGCCCCGTCTGCGGCGCGGCAGCGTCCGTCCGTCGCAGGAACGGCACCGCGCGCTGGGTCGCCGCAGCGACGTCGCGCTCGGTCGTGATCGCGATCGACGGCTCGCGGCCCGACGACGGTGCGCCGCCGACGGGCGCGCCGTACGGCACCGCCGTGCTGGGCATCTTCGTCCCGCAGACGGCGCAGAACGACGAACCCGCCGGCTGTGCCGTACCGCAGGCGCTGCAGCTCAGCTGCTCGGACATCAGGACTCCCCTGGCTTCGGGCCGGAACCGGTCGGTGGTCTCGTCACGGTCCGGGCGGACGACCGGGCCGATCGACGCAGCGCCGGGACCCAGGAGGAGACCCATGCCGGTCGAGCACCCCGCAGGGATCGTAGCGACACCGCCGCGCGGAAGCGCTGCCCGCGCGGCCTGGTGGACCTCATGCCCACCAGGACCGAGTCCACCTCGCTCCAGAAGGCGTCGACCTGCTGAGGGCTCGGGTCGCCGGTGCCGAACACCGTCGCGTCGGCCGAGCGTGCGAGCGTCACGGTCGGCGCGGCGGCCACAGGGAACGCCTCGGCCAGCGTGCCCGCGCCCTCGCGGCGGGTCGCGCCCGCGGGGACCGGAGCGCCCAGGTCCGTGGCGGCGTCGAGCACCTCGCGCCAGCCGCCGCTGATGCGGTCGACCGGACGGTCGGCCGACCGTCGCCTCTTCCTGCGTCGCGACTTGAGCAGGAGGACCAGGAGCAGGGGCAGGGCGAGGACCAGGAGCGGGACGGTCACCGCGACCGCGACCAGCGCGGCACGGCCCCAGTCGAACGCGCTCGACTCGGCGTCGTCCTTCTTCTCCTCGTCGTCGACCGTCCCGGCCTCGGCGTCGGCCGGCTCCTCGGGCGGTTCCGGGTCCTCGAGGACCGGGGGCTTGGGCACCTGGTCGCTCTTGGGCTCGGGCTCGATCTTGTTGTCCTCCTCGGGGATCGCGTCGATCGGGACCCAGCCGTAGCCCGCGAACGGGACCTCGACCCAGGCGTGCACGTCGGCCCCCGTGGCCACGAACGGCGTACCCGCCTCCCATGCCTCCGGGTCCGGGTAGAAGCCCATGACGACGCGGGCCGGGATGCCCGCCGACTGCGCCATGAGGGCGAGCGCCACCGCGAACTGCTCGTCGTCGCCGATCATCTCGTCGGCCGCGAGCAGCGTGTCGATGCGCTCGGCCGAGTGGCCCGGTCGGGAGGGAAGCTGGGTCTCGAGCCCGCTCGAGAAGATCCCGCTCGCCTCGAGCCCCACCTCGAGGTTCTTGAGCTGGACCAGCGGGTCCGTCTCCTCGGCCATGAACTGCGCGGCCTTGCCCCCGACCGAGTCCGGGACGTTGCGCGGCCTCGGGAGCTCCGCGTCGAGGATGTGCGAGGACTCCAGGTCCTCGACCGAGGGGGTCGGTGCGACGATCGCGTCGAGCCGGAACGTGTCACCGGGGCGCAGGCCTGCGGTCACGACGCCCGTGCCGGTCTCCGAGTTGTAGTACGTCGTGGTGCTCAGCGCCTCACCGCGCTCCCCCGTGTACCGGACACCCGCGAGCGCCCCGACGTCGGGCAGCCACACGCCCCGGTAGTCGCCGATGGTGACCGTCAGGTCGGTCGGGGTGCCCTTCGCGACCGTCGCGATCTGGTCGCCGGCGCGCGTGAAGACCCCCGAGCCCGCACCGCTCGAGACGTCGTAGACCACGCCGTTGTACGTATCGAGGGTCGCTAGACGTACACGAGCTCCGGCGGGCAGTCCGTCGACCGTGAACAGCTCGTCGTCCGTCATCTCCTTGGCGTACTTGCGGAACGACGCGAGCGGGCTCACGTACTCGTGGAGATCGAGCGGGGGGACGATCTGCTCGCGCAGGACCATCCGCTCGGTGTCCGGGGTCACGACGGGGACGAGCACGACCGCGGCGACCGCACCGAGCGCGAGCATCGCGGCGCCGCCGCGCGCCCGGTGCCAGCGCAGGCGCCGCGTCGCGACGACGCTCGCGGCCGTCAGGACCTGACGCTCCCCGAGGCGCGCCTCGGTCGCGCGCCACGAGCCCCACAGGAGCCCGACGACGACGAGCACGAGCCCCTGGGCGAGGGGGAACGCGGGCACGAGCGTGCCCAGCAGGACCACCCCGACGAACGCGACCACGACGGGGACCAGCGCCCACTGCCCCGCACGGACGCGCCAGGCGAGCGTGCCGGCGACGAGGGCGGTCAGGAAGAGCAGCAGGAAGGGGACGACGGCCAGCTCCGGGAAGGACTGGAGCGGCGGCACCGAGGTGACGATCTCCTTCCACCCGGTGATCGCCCCCAGCAGCAGACCGCGGAACGTCTCGAGGGTCGGCAGGACCCCCGCGACCGTCGTGCCCGGCAGGGCGAACGGTCCGCCGAGGACCAGGTACGCCACCATGGCCACGGCGGTCACGGTGACCGTGCCCCAGCGCCGCCAGGCGCCGAGCCAGGCGACGCCCAACCCCAGCACGAGGCCCCCGAGCGCGGGCAGGAGGTAGGCCGTCGAGCCCCACGCCGGGCCGAGGCCGACCACGGCGGCCCCCAGCATCACGACGAGCGCGAGGGCGTCGACCGCCCCCGTCGCCCGCAGCGCGCGCGGCCCGTCGGTGCCACGCAGGCGGGTCGACGAGCGTGCGGTGGTCAGGTTCGACCGTGTGCCGGTCCCGTCCGTGTGGCCGGGCTCCGCACCGGGACCGGTCGGCGGGGCCAGTCGGCCCCGCGTGTCGTTCTCGGTCATCAGTCGTTCAGCCTCCGCAGCGCGAGGGGGAGGTCGCCGAGCTCCCCGATGGTGAGCACGACGAGCTCGGCGATCCGGTGGCGGCTGACCTTCGCGCCCGGCACGCACTGGATCGCCATGACCCGTACGTCCTGGGGAAGCCGGGCCGAGGCGGCGCGCAGCTCGGTGGGCGAGACGGCGCTCCCCACGACGAGCGCGACGACCGACGCGTCCGTGACGCTCGTGCCGGCCACGCGAGCCAGGTCGACGAGGCTCGTGCGCAACGACCTCGTCTCGACCCGAGCCAGGTCGTCGAGGAGCCGTACCCGGTTGTCACCGCGCAGGCTGCCGTCGTTGACGAGGACGGTCAGCCCGCGGTCCTCCTTGATGGCCTGGAGGCCGAGCGAACCGCACGAGCTCACCGCGAGCTCGAACTCGTCGGGGTGCGCGTAGTCCTCGGCACGGGTCGAGAGCACGACCGCGAGGTGCGAACGCCGCGTCTCCTCGAACTGCCGGACCATGAGCTGCCCCGTGCGGGCGGTGGTCTTCCAGTGGATGTGACGACGGTCGTCGCCGGGGACGTAGTCGCGCAGCGCGTGGAACGACACGTCGGAGTTGGAGATGTCCTGGGTGACACGTCCCTCGAGGTCGCGCAGGAAGCCCGTCGAGGAGCCCGACAGGTTCTTCGTCCGCGGGTGCACGAACAGCTCCTCGGGGTTCGTCCAGACCACCTCGCGGCGCAGCAGGCCCAGCGGGTCCGCGCGCACCGAGCGCACCGGGCCGACGGGGATGACCGAGCGGCGGTGCGTCGGGATCGTGAAGATCTCCTCGTGGCTCGCCCCCGACCGCAGTCGCGGCACGGGGAACGACGCGACACCGGCGCCGACGGGCAGCTCCATCACGGCGGGCAGCAAGGGGCGCGGGGACTGGTTGCTCACCTCGAGCGTGCCGACGGCCCGGTCCCCCACCGTGACGCGCCGCTGCCCCAGGTCGAGCTGCACGGAGTACCGGAAGGTCCCGCGGACGAACGCGACCGCGCCGAGCATCGCGACGGTCGCGACGATCGCGACCGCGAGCAGCTCGACCCACGAGAAAACCAGTCCGGTCCACCACGCCGCGACGAGGCCGACGAGGACCGCCCACCCGAAGGGGCTCACGACCGAGGCCGCCATGGACAACCCCTTGGCGACCTGCCCGGTCACCGGGACGAGCAGCGCGCGCAGGCGCCGGCCCGGTCCTTCCCCACCGTCGCCCGACGGCGTCACGAACCCTGGACGTGCGGGTGCCGCCGAGCCGTCGTCCGACGCGGCCCTGGCCTTCCGTCGACGGCGTCCCGAGGGTGCGCCCGGCGCCGGGGCCGGGGCCTGGCCGGGGCGCGACGTCGTCGGGCCGGAGCCGCTCGCCGGGGCGTCGGCCGAGGCGCCCGGTCCGGTCGGGTTGCTGCGCGCGGCGACAGCGGGTTCGGTCGTGGTCATCGCGTCAGGCCGACCGACGTTCCTGCGGCGCGGCGACGTCCGCGAGGATGCGCGCGAGCACGCCCTCGTTCGTCGCGCCGGCGAACTCGGCCTCGGGGTCGAGGACCAGGCGGTGCGCCCAGGCGGGTAGCGCGAGCTCCTTGACGTCGTCGGGCAGGACGTAGTTGCGCCCGTGCGCGGCCGCCCACACCTTGGCGCAACGCACCAGGGCGAGCGCCCCACGGACGGAGACCCCGACACGGCACTCCGCCGCGTTGCGCGTCTCCTCGGCCAGGCGCGAGATGTACTCGAGCACCGCGCCGTCGACGTGGACGCCCGCGGCGAGGTCCGCCATCTCCGCGACGGCCTGCGTCGTGATGAGCGCCTGCAGGGTCGCGCTGCGGTCCCGCACCGAGGCGCCCTGGAGGATCTCGACCGTGGCCGCGTGGTCCGGGTAGCCGAGCGAGGTCTTCATGAGGAAGCGGTCGAGCTGCGCCTCGGGCAGGCGGTACGTGCCGGCCTGCTCGATCGGGTTCTGCGTCGCGATGACCATGAACGGGCGCCCCACCGAGTGCGTCACGCCGTCGACCGTGATCTGCCCCTCCTCCATGACCTCCAGGAGCGCGGACTGCGTCTTGGGCGAGGCCCGGTTGATCTCGTCCGCGAGCACGATCGACGCGAAGATCGGTCCCTGGTGGAACTCGAACTTCGCCGTCTTCTGGTCGTAGATCGTCACGCCCGTCACGTCGGACGGCAGCAGGTCCGGCGTGAACTGGATGCGGTTCTGGGTGCCCTGGACGCTCGCGGCGAGCGCGCGGGCGAGCGAGGTCTTGCCCGTGCCCGGCGCGTCCTCCAGGAGGATGTGGCCCTCGGACAGCATGCAGGTCAGGACCAGGCGCACCACGTGGGCCTTGCCCAGGACGGCCTGGCCCACGTTGGAGACCAGACGGTCGAAGGTCTGAGCGAACCAGGCGGCCTGCTCGGGGGTCATGGAGGTCATGGGGTGCTGCTCTCTCGTGAGGTCGTGCAGAAGGTCGGAGTCGGGTCGGGCGCCTGCCTGGTCACCACGGCACGGGGGTCACCCAGGCCTGGTCGCCCGCGCCGCTGAGGTTGACGCTGACGAGTCGACCCGGCCAGCCGTACCAGCAGCCGAAGTCGGGCGTCGTCCCCGAGCCGCTCAGGCTGAAGGAGTAGACGTAGCCACCGCCGATCGTGGTCCAGGAGCCGTCAGGCTGCTGGTCCCGGCAGACGAACCCGTAGTTCCCGGCCGGCAGGTTCGTGTAGGCCACGCGGAAGTAGTTCATGCCGCCCCCCGCGCTCGAGCCACGGACGACCTTGATGTTGGGCTGGGGGTCCGTGGTCAGCGTGACGGTGTTGCTGCTCCCGCTGCAACCGGCCGGGTTGCAGGCCTTCGCGGACCGGCTGTGCGTCTGGCTGTAGCCGTTGCCCACGGAGATGCTGGTGCCCCCCTCGCCCGAGCTCCACAGGTAGCTCGTGACGGGGCTGCCACCGTTGTCCGCGGGACCCGACAGGTCGAAGATCAGGTTCGTCGCACCGTTCTTCCGTCCCGACACGGACGGCGGTGCGGGCACCGTGTAGGCGTTGATCGCGGCCGAGGCGACGCTCGCCGGGGAGTCGCCCGCAGCGTTCTTGGCCGTGACCGTGAAGGTGTAGGCACCCGTGGGCAGGTCGAACCCGGCCGACAGCGTCCCTGCGCCCACGGTCTTGGCCGTGCCGTTGCTCGCCGTGACGGTGTAGCTCGAGACCGGGCTGCCGTTGGCGTCGGCCGCAGGCCACGTGACGGTGATGTCACCCTTCGACTCCGAGACTCCCGGTCTGCCCGGGGCCCCCGGGATCCCGAACGGGATCACTGCCGCGGACGCGGCGCTCGTGGCCCCCCGCCCCGCCTTGTTCTGCCCTGTGACGGTGAAGGTGTACGACGCCTCGTTGTCGAGGCCGCTCACCGGGAGGCTGGTCGCGCCGGTGACGGTGACGGTCCCCCCGTCCTTGGCCCCGTTCTTGTACCGGTCGACGTAATACACGGAGACCGCGTCGCCGTTCTCGTCGTCCGGCTTGGACCAGGTGACGTCGAGGACGCCACCGTTGACCGACGACGTGCGCCGCTCGGCCTGAGGAGCGGCGGACGCGAACGGCACGCCTGCGGGGACCATGGCCGCCGAAGGGCCGGACCAGTCCGAGGGATCCGGTGCGCCGTTGAGCTCTGCGGCGTTCACGGCCTGGACCTCGACCGTGTAGGACGTGCCGTTCTTCAGGCCGGTCCACTCGAACTGGGTGCCGGTCACGCACGCCTGGTCCTTGCCTCCGACCGAGGGCGAGATCCGGAGGTTGACGCACTGGATCGGCGACCGGTCGGTGTACGTCTTGTTGACCCACGAGATCTTGAGCGACTTGTCACCGAACTCGACGGTCGGGGGCGCCGGCGGGTCGGGCTTCTCGTCCGGACGCGCCTCGGCCGACGGGACCGACGCGTCCGAGTCGTTGACCTCGTTCGTCGCGACCACCGTGAAGGTGTACCTGACGTTGTTCGTCAGGCCGTCGAGGGTGCACGTCGTGGTGCCGCACGCCTTGCTGTAGCCGTTGTTCGACTTCACGGTGTACCCCGTGATCTCGGCCCCGTTGTTGGCAGGCGGCTCCCAGCTCAGGACGACCGTCTTGGACCGGACCTCCTCGACGGTCGGCTTGCCCGGCGCGTCGGGGCGTCCCTGGACGTTGATCTGGATGCGTCCCTCGACCTCGCGGTCGGGGTCCTTGGTCGCGTCCTGGACGCGGTACCGGACGACCATGACGCCGAAGAACGTGTCCTTGGGCGTGACGGTGATCTTGTCGCCGTTGATCGCGGGCGTGCCCTCGCCCGTGTCGACGGTCACCGCGGTGATCTTGAGCGGGGTCTCCGGGAACGGGTTGCTGTCGTTGGCGAGGACGTCGACCGGCACCGCCTTGCCCTGGTGGGCCTTCTCGACCGTGTCGTCGTTGGCCTTGGCCAACGGGCGCGTGGACGCCACGACCTTGACCGTGAGCGACCCGTCGACGGGCGGGTGCCCACCGTCGGTCACCGAGATCGGGACGGAGAGCGTGGTGCCCTTGGCGACCTCCGGGGTGGCCTGGACGGTCGCGGTCGAGCCGCTCACGCTGACCGTGAGTCCGGCCGGCACCGCGCCCACCTTGTACGTCAGCGAGTCACCGTCGGGGTCGGTCGCGAACCGGCCGAGGTCGACCGATCCCTCCTCGCCGGCCGCCACGTCGACGTTGGGCGCACCGAGCTCGGGAGGCAGGTTGGCGGGGGGCAGCACCGAGATCGGCAGCGTCAGCAACGCCTTGTGCCCCTCGGGGTCGTCGGGTCCGGAGCCGTCGGTGACCTCGAACGTGACCGACGCCGTTCCCACGTACTCGGGGTCGGAGGTGTAGACGAGGTTCGTGGCGTCCGTGACCGCTGCGGTGCCGTTGAGCGGCACGACCTTCTTCTCGTCGGTCAGGCGAGGGGTGCTCCCCTCCTTGACCAGGACGTAGTCGGTGATGTCGATCGGCAGCGGCTCGCCCGAGGGGACCTCGAGCGGCACGATGCCGGGACGCAGGACGGGGACCTGCTCGGTCAGACCGGGGACGTGGACGAACGCCTTGGAGGAGAGGCCGTCGACGTCGGTCACGACGTACGTGAGGACCTGGCGCTGTTCGGTCAACGTCACGCTCAGGGTGCCGTCGGGGTTGGCCTTCGCCGTCCCTGCGTCGGTGCTGACCGTGAGCTCGGAGGCGGCGCCGTCCAGGTCGTCGTCGTTGTCGAGCACCGCGACCTCGACGCTCGTCTGCCCCAGGACCGCGGACATCGGGACCGTGTCGTCACGGGCGACGGGGGCCAGCAGCGGAGCGTCCTGGTCCACGAGGACCGTGATCGCCGCCGCGGCGCGCGCCCCCTTGGAGTCCTGGATCCCGTAGTAGAACGTCGTGCTGCCCGCCTCGGTGGGGCTCGTCAGGACGACGCGGTCGTTACCCACGACCTCGGCGTCGAGCGACTTGTCGGCCTCGAGCGCGGCCGGGACCAGGGAGATCTGGTCCCCGTCGGGGTCGGTGTCGTTGGCGAGCGCAGGGACCGCGACGGTCCGGCCGGGGCGCACGGTGACCAGGTCGTCGACCGCGACGGGGCTCTGGTTCGTGGCAGGAGGCGCGGAGATGCCCACCTGGACCGTCCCCGTGGCGACCATGCCTCGCGCGTCGAGCACCGAGTAGGTGAAGGAGTCCGACCCTGTCGCGCCGTCGGCGGCCTTGTAGTCGATGAAGCGGTCCGTGACCTCCGCGGTGCCCTTGGCCGGCGGGGTCGCGACGCCCGTGAGCTGGACCGAGTCGCCGTCAGGGTCGATCCCGTCGAGCGGGACCGCGATCCGGACGGTCGCACCGGTGAGCACGCGAGCCTGCAGCGTCTGCGGTTGCGGCGGCGAGTTCTCCTTGCCGTCCCGGATGTGGATCGTGAGCTGGGCGGAGTCCTCCTGGCCGTTCTTGTCCCGGACCCGGTAGATGGCATAGGCGGTTCCTGCCTCGGCACCCGCCTTGAACCGCACCTGTCCCTCGGACACGAAGAGCTCACCCTGCTCGGGTGGGACGCCCTGCTCGAACTCGTCCTGGAGGAACAGCTCGAGCCCGTCCGGGTGCGTGTCGTTCTTGAGGACCGGGATCGTGACGACGTCCCCCACGCGCACCGTGGCCTCGTCGGCGACCGCGTTCGGCGGCTGCAGCCTGGTCGGCGACGGCACGGGCACGACGCGGACCTGCCCGACCGTGGTCTGGGTCCCGTTGGAGACCGTGTACTCGATCGTCACGGGTGCGTCGAGACGGCGGATCTCGGTGATCCGGAGCATCTGGTGGGCCAGGACCGCGACCGAGACCCCCGCGTCGTCGGGGACGCTGACCGACTGGACCACGAGCACGCCGCCGCCGGGATCGGTGTCGTTGGCGAGCACGTCGACCAGCGTCTTGCCGCCAGAGGGCAGCAGCGCGGTGTCCGAGACCACGATCGGCGGGCCTTCGGCCGCCGAGGCGGGCAGGACGTCCACGCGGACCAGCCCCGTCGTCGCGTTGGGGCCGTCCGAGACCTGGTACGTCAGGTCGTAGGACCGCGGTTCGTTCGAGAGGAACTGGAACGTCCCGGACCCGTAGTTGGGCGTGATCTGCGCGGGAGCGGACTCCGAGACGCTCGCGAGACGCAGCTCGTCACCGTTCGCGTCGTAGTCGTTGAGGAGCGGCTCGACCAGCACCGGCTGGCCGGCGGGCACCACGACGTGGTCCGCCACCGCGACGGGCGGCAGCTGGCCCGCACCCGACACGTCGACGTGCAGGACTCCTTCGAAGACCCCGCCCATGCCGTCGGCGACGGTCACGGTGACCGTCTTGCGTCCCGTCGAGCCCGCGCCGTCGCGGAACACCACGGTCCCGTCCGGGCGCGAACGCACCTCGTCGCCCGCCGAGGTCGCCGTCGCCGCCGCGAGGTACAGGTCGTCGCCGTCCGGGTCGCGGAAGAAGGGGAGCACCTTGATCTCGGCGGTCTTGCCCTGCTCGACCACGAGGACCGGTTCACCGGTCTGCTCGGGGGGCGCGTTCTCGCTCCACGGCGAGACGTTGAGCCGCACGCTCGCCTCGGCCACGCCACCGCGGCCGTCCGAGACCGCGTACCGGAACGAGGAGGCACCCTTCCCTGCGTCCTCCGGGACGATCGCCTGCAGCGCAGCGCCACCCAGGACCGACTGCACCTGGGCGCCGTCGGGGCTCTCGCCCGCAAGCGTCGCCGTCATGACGTCGCCGTCCGGATCGATGTCGTTGCCCAGCACGGGCAGCAGGGTGGTCCGTCCGGGTCGTGCACCGAAGACGTCGTCCTGGGGCAGCGGCGGCTGGTTGGGCTGCGAGCGGTCCAGGACGAACTGGTCGACCTGCTCCGGGGTCGTCAGCTCGGCGTCGGACTCCTCGCCCTCCGCCTGCTCGGGAAGGACGAGGTCCCAGTCGTCGACCTTCTGGTACTCCTCGGCGGCCATCCACACGGTGCCCGCCGACAGGTCGTTCAGCACGATCGCCTTGCGGTTGACCCGGTACTCCAGGCGGCTCTGCGGGTCCACGCCCTCGAGGCGCTTGTCGAGGTCGTTGTCCGTGCCGTCGCAGTCGCGCAGCACCTGGCCGGTCTGCGACCAGGCGCCGTAGGTGCACCCGTTGAGCTGGATGGGCGCCGAGGGCACCCCCGACGCCGCACGCGTGACCGAGTCCCCTCCGTCCACCGGTTGCAGCACGAGACCCGAGGCGGTCGCCACGGCGACGTCGGCGGTCTGGGGGCCCGGCTGCTGGAGCCGCGCCTGCGACCCGTCCTCGAGCGGGACGACGTCACCGCTCGGCAGGACGAGCTCCGACTGCGTCCGGTTCAGGACGACGGGCGCCGACCCGACGGTCGTGAGCTCGACCTCGTCCCCCTTCGCGACCGGCACCTTCGAGGTCGTGACCTCCTGCGACGTGCCGGTGGCCGCGGTCGAGACCTTCGTCAGCTCGCCCGTCGCCGGGACCAGCGCGTAGACCGTGCCGTCCTGGGACACCTGCACGACGCCCTTGCCGCCGACCTCGGCGACCGGCTTGGTGGTCTCGGGGTCGAACGAGGTCGCGCCGGCGAACGGCAGCACCCACAGCAGCCCCTCCTCGCCGTCGAGGACCGCGACGCTCGAGCCGCCCATCGCCACCTCCGCCCCCGTCGGGGGACGCACCGAGCCGACGAGCTTGAGGCGTGCCACGTCCACGGGGCTCACGGAGCCTGCGCCGTCGTCGACCAGGAGCACCTTGCCCGCGTTCTGCAGCACGTCGAACGACGCGGAACCTGCGAGCATCGAGCCGTCGAGCGCCTGGGACTCGAAGTTGAACCGCCCCAGCGCACCGCCCGAGGTCCGGGTGACCCATACACCGGAGTCGTTGAGCTCGACGTCGGCCGTCGCCTGACCGTCGTACGTGACCGCGAAGGCGACGAGGAGCGCTGAGAAGACCGACACGGTGCTCACCGAGGCGATCGACCGTCGCTTGTCGTGGAGCCGGGCTAGAAAGGTCACAGAATCTCCGTGGGTGCGAGTGGTGCCACCGGTGTCCCCAGGGCCCCTCCTGCCAGGTGCCCCTACCCGTCGCGGGTGAAAGGATAGCGGCACGCGGAGGAAGCTCTGTCATCCACTGGATGGAGAGAACTCCCCATCTCTCTACTGGCAGTAGTTGCCGCGAGGTATCGCAGCAGGCAGCGGTGCCCGTCGCGACGTCACGGCGTGCCGTCCGAGAAGCGGGGGGCACCCCGCAGCACGTCCACGAACCGAGACGCTGGGTCCCTCTTCCCGGACACCCACGACGGAGCGGTCGCAGTCCGCGGGGTGTCGCGCACCCCGCACCGGGGACGACGGAGGGCGGTGCGCCGGACCCGTGGGTCCTGCGCACCGCCCTCCGTCGTGTTCCGTGCCCCGACGGGGCCGTCAGGCCGCGCGGTCCGCCAGCGCCTGGGCGAAGGCGACCAGGGCCTCCTTGACCGGCCCGGCGGGCAGCGGCTCGAGCTCGTCGATCGCTGCGCGCGCCCACCCGACGGCGAGCGCCCTGGTCTCACCGAGGACCTCGTGGGCCCGCAGGGCCGCGACCGCGGCCGCGAGCTCCTCGTCCCCCGACAGGTCCGAGTCCAGGAGGTCGACCAGCGCGGCGTCGGCCACCGTGCCCGACCCGGCCGCGACACGGGCGCGCAGCAGCAGTGCCGGCATGGTCGGCACCTTCTCCCGCAGGTCCGTGCCCGGGGTCTTGCCGGACTCGGCCCCCGACGACGCGAGGTCGAGCACGTCGTCGGCGAGCTGGAAGGCGACGCCGAGCTTCTCGCCGTACTCCGCGACGACCTCGACGACGGCCTGGTCGCACCCGCCGAACATCGCGCCGAGACGGGCCGAGGTCGCCAGCAGCGACGCGGTCTTGTCCGCGAGGACGCCCAGGTAGTGCTCGACGGGGTCGTCGGACGCCGAGGGACCCGTCGTCTCGTGGAGCTGGCCGAGGCACAGGCGCTCGAAGGTGCGCGCCTGGATGAGCACGGCCTCGGGACCCAGCGCCGCGACCGTCGACGCCGCGCGGGCGAAGAGCAGGTCGCCGATGAGGATCGCGACGGAGTTGCCCCACACGGCGTGCGCCGACGGAGCACCGCGGCGCACCGGCGCGGAGTCCATCACGTCGTCGTGGTAGAGCGAGGCCAGGTGGGTGAGCTCGACGACGACGGCCGCCTCCACCACCTCGGGCCTGGCGCCGTCGCCGAGCTCCGCGCACAGCAGCGCGAGGAGCGGGCGCAGGCGCTTGCCGCCGGCGTTGACGAGGTGGCGGGACGCGGAGTCCGCGAGCCCGTCGGAGTGCGCGACGGCGTCGCTCAGCCTCGCCTCGACTGTCGTGAGGCGGGCGGTGAGCGTCGCGGCGAGCTCCGGATCGGTCAGGGGGATCGCCGTCGTGGAGACGGGTGGCACAGTGGTCACGGTCTGAACTTAGCCGCCTCGAAGGCCAGATCGAGAACCGAGGAGGGCAAAACGCCGAGAAGGATGACGCCGATCACACAGATCGTGATCGCGATCGTCGTGAATCCCTCCGACCGGACGACCGTGACACGGCTCGCAAGCGCGGCCACGGCGCTCCCCGGTCCTGCGGTCCCTCCGGTCGTCCCCAGGTCCGGGCCTGCGACCTCCGCCGCATCCGAGGGGGCCTCCGACGTACCCTCCGCCGCCGCCCGCGGGGAGGGCGTGAAGAACATCAGCACGATGACCCGCACGTAGAAGAAGACCGCGACTGCCGAGGCCAGCACACCGATCAGGGCGAGCGGCCAGGCGCCCACCGCGACCGCCGACTGGAAGGCCGTGAACTTCGCGATGAAGCCCGCCGTGAGCGGGATCCCGGCCATCGACAGCAGGAAGAGCGCGAACGCGCCCGCGAGCCAAGGGCTCCGCTTGCCCAGCCCGGCCCACTCCGTGAGGTGCGTGGCCTCGCCCAGGACGACACCGCCGTCGGGCGAGGTGCTGGAGGGGCCTGCCGACCCGCCCGTCCCGGCGCCCGACACCGCGCCGACCGTCGCGAGCTCCGCCTCGGCGGGAACCACGACGGGCTGCGGGACACGCTCGCGCACGAGCGTCACGACCGCGAACGCGCCCACGGTCGCCAGACCGTACGCCAGGAGGTAGAACAGCAGCGCCCGGACCCCGAACCCGCTCAGCTCCCCGAACCCGACGAGCGCCACGACCAGGAAGCCCGCGTGCGCGATCGACGAGTACGCGAGCAGGCGCTTCATGTCGGTCTGGATGACACCGATCACCGTCCCGACGATCATCGTGAGGATCGCGACGACCCACAGCGCGATCACGAGCTTCTCCTGGAGGTCGGCGGGCAGCGCCTGCCCGACGACGTACAGCACGCGCAGGAGCGCCCCGAAAGCCGCCGCCTTGGTGCAGGCCGCCATGAAGCCCGTGACGGGCGTGGGGGCGCCCTGGTAGACGTCAGGCGTCCACGAGTGGAACGGGGCGGCGCCGACCTTGAACAGCAGCCCCGTGAGCACCATGACGAGGCCGAGCAGCACGAGACCCGTCATCCCGTCGAGGCCGCCGCCCTCCAGGAGCGCGCCGCGGACGTCCGCGAGCCGCACCGATCCGGCGAAGCCGTACACGAGCGCCACGCCGAAGATGAAGATCGCCGACGCGAAGGCTCCCAGGAGGAAGTACTTGAACGACGCCTCCTGCGACAGGAGCCGACGGCGCCGCGCGAGCGCCGTGAGCACGTACAGCGGGAGCGAGAGCACCTCGAGCGCGACGAACATCGTGAGCAGGTCGCCCGTCGCGGGGAAGATCATCATGCCGCCGACCGCGAAGAGCACGAGCGGGAACACCTCGGTCTGCTCGAGGCCACGACGGCGCGCGAGGTCCTCGTACGCCGAGCCCGGCACGGCCGCGGCCGTGGGCGCGAACGCGTCCTGCTTGGTCGAGGTGCGGTCCGCGATCACGAGCGTCGCCAGGAGCGCGAGGACCACGACGATCCCCTGCACCGCGAGCCCGAAAGGGTCGACGACGAGCGCGCCGCCCAGGACCCGCACGCCGTTCTGCGCGAGCACGTCGGGCCAGAGCAGCACGATCGACGTGAGCGCCCCGGCCAGCGCGGCGAGCGCGAGCACGACCTGCACGACGCGGCGGGCGCGGTCGGGCACGAAGGCCTCGACGAGCACCCCGACGACACCGGCGCCCAGGACGACGAGGACCGGGACCAGGTAGGCCCACTCGATCACGGGGGCCACGAAGGCGGCTGCGGGGGTCACGAGTCGCTCCCTTCAACGCTGAGGAGATCAGGGGTGGTGGGCGGGTTCTCGACCCCCACGGCCGTCATGGTCGCGTCCGCGGGCTCGCGCACCAGGTCGAGCGCGGGAGCCGGGTAGAAGCCCAGGACGAGCAGGGCCACGACCAGGGGGGCGACGACCCACTTCTCGCGCGCCCCGAGGTCCGGGGTCCCCACGAGGTTTTGCGGGGCCTTGCCCGTGAAGACCTTCTGGTAGGTCAGCAGGACGTACAGCGCGGCGAGGACCACGCCGAGGACGGCCACGAGAGCTGCGGGGTGGCTGCGGGAGAACGTCCCGACGAGCACCATGATCTCCGAGACGAACGTCGACAGGCCGGGCAGCGACAGGGCCGAGAGACCCGCCACGAGGAACGTCCCCGCGAGGACCGGCGTGACCCGCTGGAGCCCGCCGTAGTCGGCCAGGCGCTGCGAGCGCGACGGGTGCCGCGCGACGAGGAACCCGGCGAGCAGGAACAGCGCGCCCGTCGAGATCCCGTGGTTGAACATGTAGAACGAGGCCCCGGAGACGCTGAGCGACGTGAACGAGAAGATCCCGAGGACGATGAATCCGAAGTGCGACACCGACGTGTACGCGATGAGCCGCATGATGTCGCTCTGGCCGATCGCCATGAGCGCGCCGTACAGGATCGAGACGACCGCGAGCACCACGACCACGGGGGCTGCCCACTGGCTCGCGTTCGGGAAGAGCGGCAGGCACAGGGTCAGCATGCCGAACGTGCCCACCTTGTCCAGGACGCCCACGAGCAGCGTCGAGGTGCCCGCAGGGGCGTGCTCGGCGGCGTCGGGCAACCAGGTGTGGACCGGGAAGAGCGGCGCCTTGATCGCGAAGGCCAGGAAGAAGCCCAGGAAGAGCAGCCTCTCGGTGCTCACCGCCAGCGGGTTCGCCGCGAAGTGGTCGACCAGGTTCTGCGTCAGGAAGCCCTGCTCGCCGCCCGGCCCGTTGAGGTACAGGGCGATGACCGCGACGAGCATGACGAGCCCGCCCGCGAGCGAGAACAGCAGGAACTTCACGGCCGCGTAGCGCCGCTGCGCCCCGCCCCCGAAACCGCCGATCATGAAGTACACCGGGATCAGCATGGCCTCGAACAGCACGTAGAAGAAGAACACGTCGCGGGCCACGAAGACCGCGACCATGAACGCCTCGAGCAGCAGCACGAGCCCCAGGTAGTGGCGGAGCTTGGCGAGGTCGCCGTCCTGCTCGCGCCACGCCGCCAGGATCACGAGCGGGACGAGCAGGACTGCCAGCCCGACCAGCAGGAGCGCGACGCCGTCGGCCCCCACCGCGTAGCTCACGCCGAGCTGCGGGATCCATGCGTGCGTCTCGGTGAGCTGGTACGTGCCCGCGTCCGAGGTGTCGAACGCGCTGATCGCCAGGCCCAGGAGCACGAGCTCGGCGAGACCGAACACGACCGCCACGGTCCGCAGGTGCTTGCGTGCCGACGTGGCGCCCAGCCCCCAGACCGCGGCCGCACCGACGAGCGGCAGGACGATCAGGAGTGTCAGCCAGGGAATCTCGGTGGTCATCGGTCCCTCAGCTCCCTGTTCCGGTGGTCACGGCGAGGACCACCGCGACGATCACGATCAGGCCGGCGAGCATCGTCGCCGCGTACGACCTGACGAATCCGTTCTGCATGCCGCGCAACTTCTCCCCTGTCGCGCCGACGAGGCCGGCAAGACCCATCCAGCCGCCGTCGACCATCTGCCGGTCCCCGTAGACGAGGGACCGCGTGAGGTACTGCCCGGGCCGCATGAACACGGCCTCGTTGACCTGGTCCTGGTAGAGGTCCTTGCGGGCCGCGCGGGTCAGGACCGAACCGTGCGGCGGGACGATCGGGACACGGGACACCGCGAACTGGCGCCAGGCCAGGAGCACGCCCAGCAGGACGAGGACCAGTGTCAGCGTGATGAGCGACCACACCGGCAGCACCGGTTCGGCGTGCTCGGCGTGTCCCGTCACGGGCGAGAGCCAGTCGACGAACACGTTGCCGATCGCGAGCAGCCCGCCCAGGGCCACAGAGCCCACCGCGAGGACGATCATGGGCGCCGTCATGAGGACGGGTGACTCGTGCGGATGCTGCACGGGCCCGTCGGTCGAGAGCGGCCCCGTGGGGCTGCCCGACCCGTCGTTCCAGCGCTTGTGCCCGTGGAACGTCATGAAGAACAGGCGCGACATGTAGAACGCCGTGATGCCCGCGCCCAGCAGCGCGACGCCGCCGAAGACCCACGCGCGCCACTCCTGACCGTCGATCGGCACGAACGCCGCCTCGATGATCTTGTCCTTCGACCAGAACCCGGAGAAGGGTGGGATCCCCAGGATCGCGAGCCACCCCAGGCCGAACGTGATCCACGTGACCTTCATGTACCTCGACAGCGCACCGAAGCGACGCATGTCGACCCCGTCGTCCATGCCGTGCATGACCGAGCCCGCGCCGAGGAACATCCCGGCCTTGAAGAAGCCGTGCGTCACGAGGTGGAAGATCGCGAACGCGTACCCGATGGGCCCCAGCCCGGCCGCGAGCATCATGTAGCCGATCTGCGACATGGTCGAGGCGGCCAGGACCTTCTTGATGTCGTCCTTGGCGCAGCCGACGATCGCCCCGAACAGGAGCGTGACCGCACCGACGAGGACCACGACGAGCTGCGCCGTCGGGGCTCCGTCGAAGATCGGCGCCGAGCGGACGACCAGGTAGACGCCCGCGGTGACCATGGTGGCCGCGTGGATGAGCGCCGAGACGGGTGTGGGGCCCGCCATGGCGTCACCGAGCCACGCCTGGAGCGGGAACTGCGCCGACTTGCCGCACGCGGCGACCAGGAGCGCGAGGGCGATCGCGGTCAGCAGGGCAGTGCCCGCCTCCGGGGCGTCGGCGAAGACCGTCGCGAAGTCGACCGCGCCGAAGCCCGCGAACATGAGCATGAGCGCGACGATCAGGCCGAGGTCGCCCACGCGGTTCATGATGAACGCCTTCTTGGCGGCCACGGCGTTGGCCCGCTCGTGGTTCCAGAACCCGATGAGCAGGTACGAGGCCAGGCCCACGCCCTCCCAGCCGACGAACAGCACGAGGTAGGAGTCCGCGAGGACCAGGACCAGCATGGCCGCGACGAACAGGTTGAGGTAGGCGAAGAACCGGCGCTTGTCCGTGTCGTGCTCCATGTACGCGACCGCGTAGACGTGGATGAGCGTGCCGACGAACGTCACGAGCAGCACGAACGTCATGGACAGCGGGTCGATCCGCAGGCCCACGCCCACGTCGAGCCCGCCCGCCGCGATCCAGTCGAAGAGCCGGTGGTCGACCACCCGCTCGTCGGCGGGCAGGCCCAGCATCGAGAAGAACACGACGAGTGCGACGACGAACGCGCCGCCCGACATGAGCACCCCGAACCACGCGCCCCAGCGGTCGCTGCGACGCCCCGCGAGCAGCAGGATCGCGGCCCCCAGGAGCGGCAGCAGGATCAGCAGCGGGGCCAGCAGGAACGGCCCGGGCACGACGGTCGAGGCCGGGACGATCTCCTGGGTCGGCAGCGAGGCCGGCACCAGGTGCGCGAGGGCAGGAAGCAGAGTCACCGTTGGCATGCCTGCCCTCTCAGTTCTTCAGCAGGTTGACGTCGTCGACCGAGGCCGAGCGGCGGGTACGGAAGATGGCCACGATGATCGCGAGCCCCACGACGACCTCGGCCGCGGCCACCACCATCACGAAGAAGGCGATGACCTGGCCGTGGAGGTCCCCGTGCATGCGGGCGAACGTCACGAACGTCAGGTTGGTGGCGTTGAGCATGAGCTCGATGCCCATGAAGACGATGATCGCGTTGCGTCGCAGCAGCACGGTCGTCGCGCCGATCGCGAAGAGGATCGCGGCGAGCACCAGGTAGTTGGTCAGCTCCATGTCAGCTCTCCTTCCCGTGCTCGGTCGTCGGCCCGGTCGTCGGCCCGGTCGCCGGATCGGTCGTCGGCCCGGTCGCCCCGGACGTGGTGTCGGTCGGGAACGCCCCGGGCACGGCCGCGGGCACCGGAGCCTCGCCCGACAGGTCCGCGGCGGCCTCCTCGTCGGTGGGCGCCGTGAGCTCGGGGAAGCGCCGGGCCGTCAGCTCGGGCTCGTGCTCGACGAGCACGGCCCGCTCCCTGGCGAGGATGTGACCCGCGGAGCGCTCCTGCCCACGGATGCGCAGGATGCGCGAGACGGAGTGCTCGATGGGCCGCCCCTGCGGGTCGAGCGCGGGGGTGTCCATCGCGTTGTTCTGCGCGTACACGCCCGGCGCCGGCAGGGGGGTCAGGAGCCCGCCCTCGGCGAGCGCCGCGACCTTGGCGTCGGAGATCTGCCGCTGCCCGACGCGCGGCACCAGCCGGCGCCGGTGCGTCAGGACGAGCGCCGCGATCGCCGCGGTCACGAGCAGGATGCCGACGACCTCGAGCGCGAACACGTAGTCGGCGAACAGGATGCGGGCGAGCGCGACCGGGTTGGACTCGGCGTTGGCCGCCGTGAGCCCCACCGAGGGCGGGAACGTCGCCTGCGCGATGACGCCCACCAGGATCGAGCCGAGGCCCAGCCCGAGCAGCACACCGATGACGCGCTGGCCGCGGATGGTCTCGACGAGCGAGTCCGACGCGTCGACGCCCACGAGCATGAGCACGAACAGGAAGAGCATCATGACGGCGCCCGTGTAGACCACGATCTGCACGACGCCCAGGAACGCCGCCTCCTGCGCGATGTAGAGGATCGCGAGGCTGATCATGACGAACACGACGCAGATCGCGGCGTGCACCGCCTTGCGGGCGAACAGCAGGCCGAGCGCGGCCAGCACCATGAGAGGGGCGAGGACCCAGAACAGGACGACCTCTCCCCCGCTGACGGTCACCGGACCACCTTCCGGACCTCGGGGCGCCGTGCGGCGGCGGGGTCCTCGACGGGCGGCAGGGTGGGGTCGTCGGGCCGGTGCTCGCGCACCCAGTCGATCTGCTCGGGCACGGGCCCGGTCACCTCTCCCCGGTAGTAGTCGGTGTCGGTCGTCCCGGGCACCATGGGGTGCGGGGCGGCGAGCATGCCCTCGCGCAGCGGCGCGAGGAGGTCTTCCTTCTCCCAGATGAGCCCTTCGCGGGTCGGTCCGGTGAGCTCGTACTCGTTGGTCATCGTCAGGGCCCGCGTGGGGCACGCCTCGATGCACAGCCCGCAGAAGATGCAGCGCAGGTAGTTGATCTGGTAGACGCTGCCGTACCGCTCGCCGGGCGAGCGGTGCGCGCCGTCGGGGAGCGCGGAGTTGTCCGCGCCCTCGACGTAGATCGCGTCCGCGGGGCACGCCCAGGCGCACAGCTCGCACCCGATGCACTTCTCGAGGCCGTCCTCGTACCGGTTGAGCTGGTGGCGACCGTGGTAGCGCGGCTTGGTCGGCACCTTCTCGAACGGGTACTGCTCGGTCACGGTCGGCTTGAACATCGAGGAGAACGTGACCCCGAATCCGGCGACGGGTGCGAGCAGCCCGCCGAGCCCCTTGCGCTGGGGGATCAACGACTCGTAGTCAGCCACGGGGGGCCTCCTCGTCCTGGGCGTCGGGAGCTGCGGGGCCGCCGCCGGGTGGCGGGCTGCCCTCGGGGACCAGGCGCCGGGCTCGGCGCGAGGCGCTGGGCAGGGACTGGCCGGGCAGCGGCGGGACGGGGAATCCGCCCGCGAAGGCGTCGAAGGGCTCGGGCGAGGCGGTGGCCGCCTTGCGGTAGGGCGAGGTGCCCGACGGCGTCGCTCCCCCGGCCTTGTCGGCTCCCCCTCCGGGGTCCTTGCGCGCGGGCCACAGGAAGATCGCGAGCAGCGCGACGGCGAACAGCGCGCCGGCGGCGATCAGGATCGTGCGGTTGTCGACGTCGCCGAAGCGGATCATGCCCTGGACGACCGCGAGCACGACGATCCAGGCGAGCGCGGCCGGGATGAGGATCTTCCAGCCGAACTTCATGAACTGGTCGTAGCGCAGGCGCAGGAGCGTCCCGCGGACCCACACGAACACGAACATGAAGGCCCAGACCTTGGCGAGGAACCAGAGGATGGGCCACCAGCCCTCGTTGAACATGCCGTCGTTGATCGCGGACAGCGGCCAGGGGGCGCGCCACCCGCCCAGGAAGAGCGTGGTCGCCACGGCCGAGACGTTGATCATGTTGATGTACTCGGCGAGGAAGAACCAGGCGAACTTCATGGACGAGTACTCGGTCATGTAGCCCGACACGAGCTCGCCCTCGGCCTCCGGGAGGTCGAACGGCAGGCGGTTGGTCTCACCGATCATCGCGATGATGTAGATGATGAAGCTCGGGATGAGGATGAGCGCCCACCAGACCCTCGTCTGGGAGTCGACGATCTCCGAGGTCGACATCGAGCCGGCCATGATGAAGACGCTGACCAGGGCGAGGCCCATCGCGAGCTCGTAGCTGATGACCTGGGCCGTCGAGCGGACCGCGCCGAGCAGCGGGTAGGTGGAGCCCGACGACCAGCCGCCGAGGACGATCCCGTACACGCCCACCGAGGCGCACGCCAGGATGTAGAGCACCGCGACCGGGAAGTCGGTGAGCTGCGCGGGCGTCGAGTAGTCGGTGAACGGGATCGTGACGTTCGGCCCGAACGGGATGACGGCGAACGTCAGCAGCGAGCAGAACACCGCGATCATGGGCGCCAGGATGTACACGAACTTGTCCGCCGCGGAGACCGTGAGGTCCTCCTTGAGCAGCAGCTTCATGGCGTCCGCGAGCGACTGGAGCAGGCCGAAGGGACCGTGCACGTTGGGTCCGGGGCGGACCTGCATGCGGGCCACGACCTTGCGCTCGAACCAGATCGCGATGAGCACGCTCGTGAGCAGGAACACGATGATGAGCACGGCCTTGACCAGGTAGGTCCAGCCGTTGTCCTGCGAGAAGTCGGCCTTGATCCCGGGCACGCCCGGGGTCTCGGAGACCAGGACCGCCCCGGAGACCAGGTTCAGCAGGCCTGTCATGATGCTCCCCCGTCGGTGCGCTGGGTGGGTTCTGCGGACTCCGCGGCCCGTGCGACGGACGCGGACCCGGCGGCGGGCTCGATGCGGACGAGCGTCCCCGGGGTGATCCCGAGGTCGCGGTGGACCTTCGACCCCTGCGAGCCGAGCGGGAGCCACACGACGTGCTCGACCATGTCGGTGATCACGACCGGCAGCTCGATCGACCCGCGGTCGGTCGAGACCCGCACGACGTCGCCCTCGAAGAGGTCGGCCGCAGCGGCGGTCGTCGCGGACAGCCGGGCGACGGGCCGCTTGGCGGTGCCGGCGAGGAACCGCTCGCCGTCCTGCCCGCGTCCGGCGTCCAGGAGCAGGCGCCACCCTGCGAGCACCGCGGTGCCCGGTGCGACGGCCGGCGGCTCGGCGGCGGGCTCGACGGGCGCCGCCGAGCGCTCGCCGTCCCAGGTGCCGAGCTGGTCGATCTCGTCCCGGACCTCGCCGAGCGTGCGGGTACCGAGCGAGACGCCCGCTGCGTCGGCGAGCGCGTCGAGGACGCGGTGGTCGGGCATCGCGGTCGTGGCGAGCGCGGCCTCGAAGGTCCGCACGCGGCCCTCCCAGCTCACGAACGCCCCGGCCTTCTCGACCGGTGGTGCCACGGGCAGGACCACGTCCGCGAGCTCCGTGACGTCCGAGGCGCGGACCTCGAGGGACACGACGAACCCGGCGGCGCCCAGCGCCCTGCGGGCGTGGTCGGGGTCGGGCAGGTCGTCGGTGTGCAGACCACCGACGAGCACGCCGTCGAGCTGGCCCACGGACAGGGCGTCGAGGATGCCGCTCGTGTCGCGGCCGGGCGCCTCCGGAAGGTGCTCGACACCCCAGGCGACGGACACGTCGACCCGCGCTGCGGCGTCGGGCACGGGGCGTCCGCCCGGGAGGAGACCCGGCAGCGTCCCTGCCTCGACCGCGCCGCGCTCCCCCGCCCGGCGGGGGACCCACGCGAGGCGTGCCCCGGTGCCCTCGGCGAGGCGCACGAGCGCCGAGTACCCGCCGGGCACCCCGGCGAGACGTTCGCCGACCAGGATCACGGCGCCGGGCTGCGCGAGCGCGTCCCGCAGGGCCGCGACCTCGGCGGGCTCGTCGACCGACTCGGGTACGTCGGGGCCTACGGCCCCGTCATGGCCGAACAGCGTCTGCGCGCCCGAGGCGAGCACCGTGAGCCACTCGGCCTCGGTGCCCGGAGCGGCCCGCAGCAGCGTGCCGTCGAGGCGCTGCACGCCCCGGCTCGCGAAGGGGGCGAGCGAGAAGACCCGCAGGCCCCGCTTCTGGACGCCCTTGCGCAGGCGCAGGAACGTGACGCCCGCCTCCTCCTCGGCCTCGAGGGCCACGAGGAGCACCGCGGGGGCCTTCTCGAGCTCGTCGAACGTCACGCCCAGGCCCGTGCCCGCGACGCGGTGGGCCAGGAAGTCGGCCTCCTCGGCCGAGTGCACGCGGGCGCGGTGGTCGACGTCGTTGGTGCCCAGGACGACGCGTGCGAACTTGCCGTACGCGTAGGCGTCCTCGACCGTCAGGCGACCACCGGGGAGCACCCCGACGCCACCCGCCGCGCGGGCCTGCGCGAGCCCGTCGGCCGCGACCTCGAGGGCCTCGGCCCAGCTCGCGGGGCGCAGCTCGCCGCGCGTGACCCGGCCCTCGGCGTCGACCTCGCGGTCGCGCACGAGCGGGTGGGTCAGTCGGTCCGGCGCGTCCTGCCAGTGGAACGCGAAGCGGTCCTTGTCGGTGATCCACTCCTCGTTGACGAGCGGGTCCTCGCCCGCCAGGCGTCGCAGCACCACGCCGCGGCGGTGGTCGACGCGGATCGCGGACCCGCAGGCGTCGTGCTCTCCCACGCCCGGGGTCGAGACCAGGTCGAAGGGCCGCGACCGGAACCGGTACGCGGCGCCCGTCAGCGCGCCCACCGGGCAGATCTGCACGGTGTTGCCGCTGAAGTAGGACGCGAACGGGCGACCCGACTCGTCCTCGAGCGCGGCCCCGACGGGGGCCTCGAAGCCGGACTGCGCGCCGTAGGGCAGTGCGCCCGCGGGGGCGGTCTGCTCGGTCTCACCGTCGGCGAAGCCCAGGACCCGCGCGTCGTAGCGGCCGATCTGCTGCTGCGCGCCGCGCTTCTGCAGGTCGATGAACGCGTCGCCTGCGATCTCCGCGGAGAACCGCGTGCAGCGCTGGCACAGGACACAGCGCTCGCGGTCGAGCAGGATCTCGGTCGAGATCGCGATGGGCTTGGGGAACGTGCGCTTGACGTCGACGAAGCGGCTCGTCGCGCGCCCGTTGCTCATGGCCTGGTTCTGCAGGGGGCACTCGCCGCCCTTGTCGCACACCGGGCAGTCGAGCGGGTGGTTGATGAGCAGGAGCTCCATGACGCCGTGCTGCGCCTTGTCGGCCACCGCGGACGTGTGCTGGGTCTTGACGACCATGCCGGGCGTCGCCTCGAGCGTGCACGAGGCCTGCGGCTTGGGCATGGGGCGGACGTTGCCCTCGCGGTCGGGGGTCGCGACCTCGACGAGGCACTGGCGGCACGCGCCCGCGGGGGCGAGCAGCGGGTGGTCGCAGAACCGCGGGATCTGGATGCCGACCTGCTCGGCGGCACGGATGACGAGGGTGCCCTTGGGCACGGCCATCTCGATGCCGTCGATCGTGAACGACACGTCGTCGGGGCGGGCGGGGGGCTTCGCGCCTCCCGCCGCGACCGCGCTCGACGGGCCGGGCGTCGTGGTCGTCATCAGTGCGCTCCTGCTGTCAGGGCCTGCGGGGCACGCCGGGGCGTGTAGTCGAACAGGGCCGCGGCCGACGGGTCGAACGGGCAGCCGCGCCCGGTGATGTGCGCCTCGAACTCCTCGCGGAACAGCGCGATGCTGCTCGTGACGGGCGAGGTGGCGCCGTCCCCGAGCGCGCAGAACGCGCGGCCGAGGATGTTGTCGCACGTGTCGAGCAGGACGTCGAGGTCGCCCTCGGTGCCGGAGCCCGTCTCGATGCGGCGCAGGATCTGCTTGAGCCAGTAGGTCCCCTCGCGGCACGGCGTGCACTTGCCGCACGACTCGTGCGCGTAGAAGTCCATCCACCGGCTCACGGCCCGCACCACGCACGTGGTCTCGTCGAAGATCTGCAGCGCGCGCGTGCCCAGCATGGAGCCCGCCGCCGCGACCGACTCGTAGTCGAGCGGGGTGTCGAGGTGCGCGTCGGTGAACAGCGGCGTCGAGGACCCGCCGGGAGTCCAGAACTTGAGGCGGTTGCCGCCGCGGATCCCGCCGGCCATGTCGAGGAGCTCGCGCAGCGTGACGCCGAGCGGCGCCTCGTACTGGCCCGGACGCACCACGTGGCCCGACAGGGAGAACAGCCCGTGGCCCGCCGAGCGCTCGGTGCCCATGCTCTTGAACCAGTCGGCGCCCTCGGTGACGATCGCCGGGACGCTCGCGACCGACTCGACGTTGTTGACCACGGTGGGCCTCGCGTACAGGCCCGCGACCGCGGGGAACGGGGGCTTGAGGCGCGGCTGGCCGCGCAGGCCCTCGAGCGAGTCGAGCAGCGCGGTCTCCTCGCCGCAGATGTACGCCCCGGCGCCCGCGTGGACCGTGACGTCGAGGTCGAAGCCCGAGCCCTGGATGTCCTTGCCCAGGTACCCGGCCGCGTAGGCCTCCTCGACGGCCCGCAGCAGGCGGCGGTACACGTGCAGGACCTCGCCGCGCACGTAGATGAACGCGTGGTCGCACCCGATCGCGTACGACGTGATGGCCACGCCCTCGATCAGGAGCTGGGGGCTCGCGAGCATGAGCGGGATGTCCTTGCAGGTCCCCGGTTCGGACTCGTCGGCGTTGACGACGAGGTAGCGGGGTCCGCCGTCGGGCGCGGGCAGGAAGCCCCACTTCATGCCCGTGGGGAACCCGGCGCCGCCTCGGCCGCGCAGGCCCGAGTCCTTGACGACCTGCACGACGTCCGCGGGCGGCTGTGCGAGGGCCTTCGCGAGGCCCTTCCAGCCGCCGCCGGCGACGTAGGCGTCGAGGGTCCAGGAGCGGTCCGCGTCCCAGGTCTCGCTGAGGATCGGGGTCAGCGGGTCGATCGTCTTCTCGCTCACGGCTGCTTCCCCTTCGAGGCGTCGGGCGTGGCGCCCGTGGCGTCGGCGGGCGTGGTGGGCCTGCGCTCGGCGCTGGACTGCTCCTGCCCGACGGCGGAGGCGCCCTCCGCGGCCGCCGCGCCCGCGTCCGTGGCCGACCCGTCGACCTGCTCCGGAGCCGCACCGGCGGGCGCGGTCCAGTCGTGCTCACGGGCCAGGCGGAGCCCGGCGAGCGTGGGCCCGCCGGCCCCGACGCCCTCGTCCGCGCGGCCGTCCGAGAACCCGGCGAGCACGCGGCTCATCTGCTTGAACGTGCAGACCGAGGCGGCGCCGCGCGTGGGGGCGACGTCCTCGCCCGCCCGGAGCCGGTCAGCCAGCTGCGTGGCGCCCGCGGGCGTCTGGTTGTCGAAGAACTCCCAGTTGACCATCACGACGGGTGCGTAGTCGCACGCCGCGTTGCACTCGACCCGCTCGAGGGTGATGGCCCCGTCGTCGGTCGTCTCGTCGTGCCCGACGCCCAGGTGCTCCGAGAGCTCGTCGAAGATCTCGTCGCCGCCCATGATCGCGCACAGCGTGTTGGTGCACACGCCCACGGTGTACGTCCCGTTGGGGTGGCGCTTGTACTGCGTGTAGAAGGTCGCGACGGCCGACACCTCGGCGGCCGTGATGCCGAGCTGCTCGGCGCAGAACGCGATGCCGTCGCGCGAGACGTAGCCGTCCTCCGACTGCACCAGGTGCAGCATGGGCAGCAGCGCGGACCTCTTCTCCGGGTACCGGGCGACGATCGCCGCGGTGTCCGTGGCGAGACGCGCGTACGTCGCCTCGTCGTATCCGGACCTGTGAGCCTCGAGCGTCATCGGTCCACCCCTCCCAGCACCGGGTCGAGCGAGGCGACCGCGACGACGACGTCGGCGACCTGGCCGCCCTCGCACATCACGGCGACCGCCTGCAGGTTGTTGAACGAAGGATCACGGAAGTGGGCCCGGTAGGGGCGCGTGCCGCCGTCGGACACCAGGTGCACGCCGAGCTCGCCACGAGGGTGCTCGACCGACTGGAACACCTGGCCGACCGGGACCCGGAAACCCTCGGTGACCAGCTTGAAGTGGTGGATCAGGGCCTCCATCGAGGTGCCCATGATCTCGCGGATGTGGTCGAGCGAGTTGCCCTGGCCGTCCGCGCCGACCGCGAGCTGAGCGGGCCACGCGATCTTCTTGTCGGCGACCATGACGGGCTGACCCGCCGTGGCCTCGAGGCGTTCGAGGCACTGCTCGACGATGCGCAGCGACTGGTAGCACTCCTCGAGGCGCAGCACGACCCGCGAGTAGCAGTCGGCCTCGTCCGAGGTGGGGACGTCGAAGTCGTAGGTCTCGTAGCCGCAGTACGGGGCGGCCTTGCGCACGTCGTACGGCAGGCCCGTCGAGCGCAGCACCGGGCCCGTGATCGCGAGCGCCATGCAGCCCGAGAGGTTGAGGTGCCCGACGCCCTGGAGGCGCCCCTTGAAGATCGGGTTGGCGAGCATGAGGTCGCCGAGCTGACCGAGGTAGCCGCGGATCAGCGGGTCGGCCTTGCGGATCTGCGCCACGACGTCCGGCGGGACGTCCTGCGCCACGCCGCCCGGACGCACGTACGCGTGGTTCATGCGCAGGCCCGTGACGGCCTCGAAGACCCGCAGGATCTCCTCTCGCGCCGTGAAGGAGATGGTCATGACGGTCGTCGCGCCCATCTCGTTGCCGCCCGTGCCCAGGCAGACCAGGTGGGAGGCGATCCGGTTGAGCTCCATCATGAGGACGCGGATGATGCTCGCGCGCTCGGGCACGTCGTCCGTGATCCCGAGGAGCTTCTCGACCGCGAGGCAGTACGCCGTCTCCTGGAACAGGGGGGCGAGGTAGTCCATGCGGGTGCAGAACGTGACCCCCTGGGTCCAGGTCCTGTACTCCATGTTCTTCTCGATGCCCGTGTGCAGGTAGCCGACGCCGCAGCGGGCCTCGGTGACCGTCTCGCCGTCGATCTCGAGCATGAGCCGCAGCACGCCGTGCGTGGACGGGTGCTGGGGGCCCATGTTGACGACGATGCGTTCCTCGCCGAGCTGGGTGGCCTCGGCGGCGATGTCCGCCCAGTCCCCGCCCGCAGCCTCGTAGCTGGGGATGCTCGGGTCGAAGTCCCCGTACGGCGCCTTCGTGGCGTGGGGGGTGGAAGTGCTCACGAGTACGACCTCCTCTGGTCCGGCGGGGGCACCGTGGCGCCCTTGTACTCGACCGGGATGCCGCCGAGCGGGTAGTCCTTGCGCTGCGGGTGGCCGGGCCAGTCGTCGGGCATCTCGATGCGGGCGAGGGCCGGGTGGCCGTCGAACACGATGCCGAAGAAGTCCCACGTCTCGCGCTCGTGCCAGTCGTTGGACGGGTAGACCGACGTGGTCGACGGGATGTGCGGGTCCGCGTCCGGGACGGAGACCTCGAGGCGCAGGCTGCGCCCGTGGGTCACCGACGTCAGGTGGTAGACGGCGTGCAGCTCGCGGCCCACGTCGTGCGGGTAGTGCACGCCGCTCACGCCCATGCTCAGCTCGAAGCGCAGGTCCTGCTCGTCGCGCAGCGCGCGGGCGACCGTCACGACGTGGTCGCGGCGCACGTGCAGCGTGAGCTCGGCGTGGCGCCCCGGAGGGTCCACCACGACCTGCTCGACCGCGTCCTCGAACCGCACGCCGCCCTCGGCGAGGACCTCGGTCAGGACGTCGACGGCCTCGTCGAACCAGCCGCCGTACGGGCGCGCGCTCGGCCCGGGCAGCACCACGGGCCGCACGAGCCCGCCGTACCCGGAGGTGTCGCCCGAGCCCTTGGCCCCGAACATGCCCGTGCGGACCTCGACGACCTCGAGCGGCTCGCGGCCGCCCGCCTCGGGTCCCGCCACGAGCTCGTCGCCGGGCACGTCTCCCTTGGCGACCTTCTCGCGTGCGACGTCGTCGGCCGGACGACCGCCCGGTCCGTCGTTGGTGCTCGTCACCGCAGCAGTCCCTTCATCTGGAACGTCGGGGTCGCCTCGAGCGCCGCGGCCTCGGCGGCCTTGGCCGCCTCGCGCCGGTTCACACCGAGCGGCTCGGCCTGGATCTGGTCGTGCAGCGCGAGGATCGCGTTGATGAGCATCTCCGGGCGCGGCGGGCAGCCGGGCAGGTAGATGTCCACCGGCACGATGTGGTCGACGCCCTGGACGATCGCGTAGTTGTTGAACATTCCGCCGCTCGACGCGCACACGCCCATCGACAGCACCCACTTGGGCTCGGACATCTGGTCGTAGACCTGGCGCACCACCGGCGCCATCTTCTGGCTCACGCGACCTGCGACGATCATCAGGTCGGCCTGCCGCGGCGACGCGCGGAAGACCTCCATGCCGAAGCGGGACAGGTCGTAGCGCGACGCGCCGGCCGCCATCATCTCGATGGCGCAGCACGCCAGGCCGAACGTCACCGGCCACAGCGACGCCTTGCGGAAGTACCCCGCGAGGTTCTCCACGCTCGTGAGCAAGAAGCCCGAGGGAGCTTCCTCGATCCCCATCTGCGTTCTCCCTAACTGGTTCCGGCTAGTCCCACTCGAACCCGCCACGGCGCCATTCGTAGACGAACGGCACGGTGATCAGGGCGAGGAAGCTCAGCATGGCGACGAGCCCGAAGGTGGCAAGGACCGTGAAGTCCACCGCCCACGGGTAGAGGAAGACCACCTCGATGTCGAAGATGATGAAGGTCATCGCGACGAGGTAGTACTTGATCGGGAAGCGCCCTCCGCCGATCGCGTGCGGAGTGGGCTCGATGCCGCACTCGTAGGCGTCGAGCTTGGCGCGGTTGTACCGCTTGGGGCCGATCACGGCGCTCGCGGCGACTCCGCCGAGAGCGAGGACGGCGCCGATACCCATCAGGACGAGGACGGGCACGTACGGGTTGGTCATCGGTCTGCTCTCCGGGGGGTGCGCGGGGGCGTGTCGAGAGTGCTGCCGGCGGGCGACCGCGTGAGACGGCGGGGGCCCGGGTCCGAGGGGGGTGAGGGTGGTGACTGCAGGTACAGCGAGGACGGCGTCGTTGCCGTCGCACCGAGGACTCTCATGCCGATGGCACCACCCTCGTCAGGCCTGCGATGACGCGGTCGACGACGTCGCCACCGCGGGGTTCGTAACAGTCGGACAGCAGCTTGAGGACGAAGCGCATGACGAGCGGTCGAGGCAGCCCGTACTTGGTGCACAGCCGCATGATCTCGGGGTGCTCGATGAGCCGCACGAAGTACCGGCCGAGCGTGTAGTAGCCCCCCAGGTCCCGGCGCATGATCTCGGGGTAGGTCGCGAGCGTGCGCTCGCGGGCAGCGTCGGTGCTGCGGGCCCGGGACTGCGCGACGACGTCCGCGGCGACGCGCGCGGCCTGCATCGCGTACGCGATGCCCTCGCCGTTGAAGGGGCTGACCATGCCGCCCGAGTCACCCACGAGCACGACGCCGCGCGAGTAGAGCGGCTTGCGGTTGAAGCCCATGGGCAGCGCGGCGCCGCGCACGGGGCCGAGCTGGTTCTCCGGCGTGAACTCCCACTCGGCGGGGGCGTTGGCCATCCACCTGGCGAACAGGTCCTTGTAGTCCACGTTCGCGGCGGACTGGCGGGCGGGGGTCGAGTTGACCGACCCGAGGCCGACGTTCGCGGTGCCGTCGCCGAGCGCGAAGATCCAGCCGTAGCCGGGGAGCAGGTTCGACCTCCCGGCCGGCCCGTCCCACAGCTCGAGGTGCGACTCCATCCAGGCGTCGTCGTGCCGCGGGGTCTTGAAGTAGGTGCGGACGGCGACCCCCATGGGCCGGTCCTGGCGCTTCTCGAGGCCGAGCGCGAGCGCGAAGCGGGACGAGACGCCGTCGGCCGCGATGACGACCGGGGCGCGCAGCTCGTACTCGTCGCCCGCGCGGCGACCGTTCTCGTCGAGGGGGCGTGCCGTGACGCCCACGACCCGGCCGGTGCGCTCATCGAGGATCGGGCCGGTCACGTTGGTGCGCTCGAGGAGCTTGGCGCCCGTGCGCTGGGCGTGCTCGGCGAGGGTCTGGTCGAGGTTCATGCGGGAGCGGGCGAGCCCGTAGGAGGGGTACGCCTTGAGCTCGGGCCAGGGCAGCTCCCACCGGCGACCGCTCGCGACGACGCGCAGGCCCTTGTTGCGGATCCAGCCGTCCTCGGCGCGCGTGGGGACCCCCATGCGGACGAGCTCTCCCACGGCGCGCGGCGTGAGGCCGTCGCCGCAGATCTTGTCCCGGGGGAAGGAGGCCTTCTCGAGGAGGAGGACGCTCAGTCCGGCGGCGGCGCAGTAGTGGGCCGCGGTGGCACCTGCAGGGCCCGCACCCACGATGATGACGTCCGCGTCGTCGGTCCTGTCACGCACGTTCTCACCTCGATCCGCCCTCGGGCATGCCTCAGTAACACCCTTGTGAAGTCGCTCACAATGGACATCGCCACTCTAGCCACACATGCTCGCGATTGTGTAGCAAGGCAACCCTTCGTTGCGCGACGAACACCCTGCTCGCAGGGGCAGGAGGGCAGCACGGAGCGAGGCGCGACCCGCGTGTCGGGGCGCACCTCGCTCGGTGTGGCGTGTCAGGCGGGGCGGATCCCGCGGTGCAGCGCGACGAGGCCGCCGCTGAGGTTCCGGTACGCGACACCCTCCCAGCCGGCGTCGAGCATGAGGTGCGCGAGCTCGGGCTGCGTGGGCCAGGTCTTGATGGACTCGACGAGGTACTCGTAGGAGCCCTTCTCCTTGGTCACGGCCCCCGCCACGACCGGCAGCATCCGCATGAAGACGTCGGTGTAGAGCACGCGGAACGGCTTCCACGTCGGCTCGGAGAACTCGCACACGACCAGGCGCCCGCCCGGGCGTGTCACGCGCAGCATCTCGCGCAGGGCGGCGCTCGTGTCCACGACGTTGCGCAGACCGAACGAGATCGTCACGGCGTCGAACGAGGCGTCGGCGAAGGGCAGCGCCGTGGCGTCCCCCGCGACGAAGGGCATGTCGGGGCGTCGGCGCTTGCCGACCTGGAGCATGCCGACCGAGAAGTCGCACGGCACGACCTCGACGCCCTCGTCCGCGAACGGCTCGCTCGACGTGCCCGTCCCGGCCGCGAGGTCCAGGACACGCTCACCCGGCAGCGCCGCGACGGCGTCGACCGTGTGCTTGCGCCACCGCCGGTCCTGCCCCAGGGAGATGAGGTCGTTCGTGAGGTCGTAGCGACGGGCGATCCCGTCGAACATGGAGGCGACCTCGGTGGGCTTCTTGTCCAGGCTGGCTCGCGACATGCCGCCCATCGTTTCACGCCTACGCTGGAGACGATGACTGAGCACTCCCACCTCCCGGCAGGCCCCGACGACCTCGGCACCGCCCCGGCAGGGTCCCCCCGCACCGGCTCCCCCGGCTCCCCCGCCGTCCCTCGCCTCGTCGTGCGCACGACGAGGCTGCCCGACGGGCTGCCGGACGACCTCACGGCCCTGACAGACCTCCTGCCCGACGCCCGGCCGCTCGCCTGGGTGCGGCGCGGCGACGGCATCGTCGGCTGGGGCGAGACCCTGCGGCTCGAGGCCTGGGGGCCCGGCCGCTTCGCCGACGCCGAGGCCGCGTGGCAGGAGGTCCTGGGTGCGGCCGTCGTGCACGACGACGTGTCCCTGCCCGGCAGCGGGCTCGTCGCGTTCGGGTCGTTCGCGTTCGACGACGCGTCCGGCACCACGGGGGACGCCCGCCCGGGCGGCACGATCCTGGTCCCGCGCGTCGTCGTCGGTCGCAGGGGCGGTCCCGGAGGCACGGCGTGGGTCACGAGCATCTCGGAGGGCGACGCCCTGCCCGACGACGTCGCGTCCGTCCTCGACCCGGCCCACCGCACGCCCGTGGCCGCACCCGGCCGCGTGACCACGGTCGACGGCTCGCTCAGCGCGGACGACTGGACCGCGGTCGTCGCCGAGGGCGTCGAGCGCATCCGCCGGGGCGACCTCGAGAAGGTCGTGCTCGCACGGGACGTGGTCGCGACCGCCGAGCACCCCGTGGACCCCCGCTGGATGCTCGGACGTCTCGCGACCGCGTACGACGCGTGCTGGACGTTCTCGGTCGACGGCATGGTCGGCGCGACCCCCGAGCTGCTCGTGCGCAGCGAGAAGGGCCTCGTGACCTCGCGCGTCCTGGCCGGGACGATCCGCCGGTCGGGCGGGGCCGAGGCCGACGACGACTCGCTGCTGCGCGCCGCCCACCTGGCCCGCTCGTCCAAGGACCTCGAGGAGCACGAGTACGCGGTCGCGTCGGTGGCCGACGCGCTCGCACCCTTCTGCTCGTCGATGAACGTCCCCGACGCGCCGTTCGTGCTGCACCTGCCCAACGTGCTGCACCTGGCCTCCGACGTCACGGGGGTCCTCGTGGCCGGGGCCGACGGGCGACCGGCACCCACGAGCCTGGCGCTCGCGGCCGCGCTGCACCCCTCGGCCGCGGTGTGCGGGACGCCGACCCTCGCGGCTCGTGACCTCATCCGCGAGATCGAGGGCATGGACCGTGCTCGCTACGCCGCCCCCGTGGGCTGGTTCGGCGCGGACGGCGACGGCGAGTGGGGCATCGCGCTGCGCTCGGCCGAGCTGTCCTCCCGGGACCCGCACCACGTGCGTCTCTTCGCGGGCTGCGGCATCGTCGCGGCCTCCGACCCTGCGGCCGAGCTCGCGGAGTCCGAGGCCAAGCTCGAACCCATGCGGTACGCGCTCGGGGAGTGAGACGGGCGTCCGCACGCTGGACGCGTAGCCACCGCTGGAACGGCGCCAGGACGCCGGACTCCACCCGTGGTTTCGTGAAGTACGCGACGAATGGACCGTTCGACGGACACGTCCCGGAAGTGTTCGGTTCCGCCTGTTAAGTTCACCCGGTGACCGATGCGACGACGATGACTCTGGCCCCCACGCAAAGCGACGTCGCCGTACGCCGCGCCACGACCGCAGACCGCGAGGACCTCTGGCTCCTCGTCGTCCGCCTCCAGCCGGACGCACCGGACCGGGCCACGCACGACCGCGTCGTCGGGCCCCTGCTGCGGGCGCTCGACACCTTGCTGCTGGTCGCCGAGGACACGACCGGCGTCGTCGGCTACCTCCTGGCCAGCCAGCGCCTGACGTTCACGGCCAACGGCGCGGTCGTCGAGATCGACGAGATCGCGGTCGACCCCGCCGCCGACCGTACGACCGTCGCCGGTCAGCTCGTCGCCGCCGTCGAGGCCTGGGGCCAGGAGTTCCGCGCGACGCGCGTGACGCTCGCCGACGTCCTGCCCCGCGACGTGGCCGACGGGCTCGGGTACACGACCACCGAGGTGCGGTCCACCAAGACTCTCGCGCTGCTCGACGCCGACCCCGTCCTCACGTCTCCGTGGGACGGGCCGGCCGTGCCCGCCCAGCCCACCCCGGACGACGAGGCGCTGCCGGTCCGCGACCAGTAGGCCTGGAGCAGCCCGGCCCCGCCGAGTCTCAGGGCCCGCGCGGCCCGGCCCCGGACGCGACGATGCCCCGGTCCGTACGGCGAACCGTACGGACCGGGGCATCCGAGGGGCACCCGCAGGGGAACAGGGCCTCACCTCGGTGGTCCCGCCGGTCGACAGGGGGGAACGCGGACCGGGGGACGGTCGAAGGACCGCAGTGGCGTCGGCCGACGGCGGGCACGGGGGGAGGTTCCCACCGTCACCGCCGACGCCACCGGGTCCGGCTCGTGCTGCCTCAGCCCTGACCGTTGAACCAGTCGAAGGGGTTGGGCAGGTTGTTCGGGCTGGTCTGGTCGGACTGGCCCTGGCCCGAGCCGTCCTGGCTCGAACCGTCCTGGCCGGAGCCCGGGAGCTGCTGGCCGGAACCACCCTGGTCGGAGCCCGAGCCCTGCTGGCCCGAGCCGCTCTGACCGTCCGTGGTCGTCGGCTTCGCGGCGAGCGTCACGTCGACGTCGACCGTCTTGCCGTCCCGGACCAGCGTGACCTTCGCGACGTCACCGGTCGCACGCTCACGCACGAACCCGGTCAGCGACTCGGCGCCGCTCACGGGATTGTCGTCGATCGCGACGATCACGTCACCGGTCTTGATGCCGGCCTCTGCGGCCGGGGAGCCGTCCGAGACGGACTTGACCTCGGCACCGCGGCGCGTGACGCCGTCGGCCGTGGCCGTCGCGTCCGTCATGCTCACGCCCAGGAACGCGTGCTCGGCCGTGCCGTTCTCGATGAGCTGGGCGCTGATGTTCTTCGCGAGGTTCACCGGGATGGCGAAGCCCAGACCGATCGAACCGGACTGGTTCGACGTGGTCGCGATCGACGAGGTGATGCCGATGACCTCTCCCTGCGCGTTGAACAGCGGCCCGCCGGAGTTGCCCGGGTTGATCGCGGCGTCGATCTGGATCGCGTTCGTGACCACGGTGCTGCCGCCGTCGGAGCCCGACGCGGCGACCGGGCGGTCGAGCGCGGACACGATGCCGGTCGTAGCCGTGTTGGCCAGGCCGAGCGGGTTGCCGACGGCCAGGACCGACTCGCCCACGGTGACGTCGTCGGAGTCACCGAACGAAGCAGGCGTGAGGTTGCTCGGCGGGTCGACGAGCTCGACCACCGCGAGGTCGGTCGTCGGGTCGAGACCCACGATCTTCGCCTCGTAGAGACGACCGTCGCTGAGCGTGACCTGGACGGTGTCGTCCTGCGCGCCCTCGACGACGTGGTTGTTCGTCAGGACGTGGCCCTCGGTGTCGATCACGACGCCCGAGCCCTCGGCACCGCCCGCGGCCGTGGTGACCTGGATCGAGACGACCGACGGTGCGACGGCGCTCGTCACGGCCTGCCAGTTCGGATTCTCCGACGTCGAGTCCGAGACCGGGACCGTCGAGTTCTCCTTGGTCTCCCCGACCGACGCGAGCGAGCTGCGGGTCGAGCCGTTGCCGTCGAGGACGCCGAGCAGCCCGGCCGTGCCGGCGCTCGCGAGGACCGCGGCCGCGGCTGCGGCGCCGACCACGGGGATCCACGTCTTGCTGCGCCTGGTCGCGACCGGAGCCTGCTCCGGGGCGTGCGGTGCGGGCGGCATGCCGGCCGCGGAGTACGCGGTGCTCGTCGGGGCGCCGTGCTGCCCCTGCGCGGCACAGGGGGCGTGCGGGGCGTACGGCGTCTGCGCGCCGTAGGGCGCGTGCTGCTGCGGCGCGTGCTGCGCCGGCGGCGCGGGCACGGGGGCCGGGTGCGGGGCCGCGAAGTGCTGCTGCCCGGGGGCCTGCGGCGCCGGGGTGACCGGGGCCGTCGGGGTGACGGGGAGCTGCTGCGTGGGCTGCGCCTCGATGCGCTGGGTGTCGCCGTCGCGGGGAGCCTGGGGCTCGGGGACCTGCGGGGTGTTCTCGGTCATGGGGTGTTCCCTCCTCGTTCGTTCTGAGGACTACTTCACACCCCGGCGCTGGAACGTGCCTTGAACGTCCCTGTGAGTTCGCTGCGAGTTCCCGACCGCTCCTGGGAGGGTTCTCAGGAGTCCCGTCCTGCGCGGTCGCGGCCGCCGTGTCCCCGCGGCAGCGCGCGCTGCACGGCCTCGGCGACGTCGGCGGCGAGCGCCGCGCCCTCGGCCCGGCGTCCCGCACGCTCGACGCGGACCTCGACGACCTCGACCCCCCGGGGCGCGCGCGCTAGCTCGGCCCGGAGGTCCGCTGTGCCCGCGACGAGCCGGTGCCGGACCCCGTACCCCGCGCAGACCGCGGCCAGGTCGGCGCCGTGCGGCGTCGAGAACACGCGCTCGAACGCCGTCGCCGTCTCGGGGGCGTCCTCGGCGAGCGCCCCGTACTCGAGCGTCGCGAAGATCGAGCCGCCGTCGTCGTTGACCACGACGACCTGGAGGTCGGCGGCCGGCTCGTGCGGTCCGCGCAGGAGGCCTCCCACGTCGTGCAGGAACGTGAGGTCACCGACGACCGCGCGCGTGCGCCGACCCGCGCGCGCCGCGGCGAGCGCGACCCCCGTCGCCGTCGAGAGCATCCCGTCGATGCCCGCGAGCCCGCGGTTGGCGAGCACGAGCGGCGAGACGTCCCAGTCGACCACGAGGTCGAGGTCGCGCGCCGGGTTGCTCGACCCGACCACGAGCACGTCGTCGGGGCCCGAGGCCTCGGCGACCGCTGCCGCGACCGCGAGCGGCGTCGTCGGGCCTGCGGCCGACGCCCGGTCGGCGACGACCTTGCGCGCTGCCTCCCCCGCGCCGCGCCAGAGGTCCAGCCAGGTCGGGTCGCCCGCGGGCCCCGACCACCACTCGACCGGGACGCCGGGCAGGATCGTGCTCGCCGAGCGCGCCGCGTCGGGCCAGGGCCCTCCGCCGGGCGCGACGACGAGCACCTCGACGTCCGCGCGCGCGAGGAGCCGCTGGACGGGGCGCGAGAGCGTGGGGCGCCCCATGACGACGACGCGCTCGACCTGCTCCCCCAGCACGCCCAGCACGAGCCGGTGCGCCGCGATCGCGTGGCTGCCCGCAGCGGCCCCCGACGACGCCTCGGCGAGCAGGGGCCAGCCCCGCGCCTCGGCGAGCCGTCGCGCGTCCGCCCCCGCGCCGTCGCCCGCGACGAGGACGGTGGCCGGCGACGTGTCGAGCGGCCACGGCCCGACGTCGTCGCGCACCCCCGCCACGAGGGTCCGGTCGGGCGAGGGGTGGCTCGCGGAGGCACCGGCCGGGATCGCTCCCAGCGCCGCTGGAGGAACGAGGGGCTCACGGAACGCCAGGTTGAGGTGCACCGGGCCCGGATAGCGGGAACGGGTCCCCCGGGCCGCGGCGAGCGCCCGGACGAGGACCGCGCGCAGGTCCCCCAGCTCCCCCTGCCGCCCGTCCGGTGCCGGGACGTCGGCCGCCTGGCGGACCGCGGACCCGTACAGCCCGACCTGGTCCGTCGTCTGGTTCGCCCCCGTGCCGCGCAGCTCGTGCGGCCGGTCGGCCGTGAGCAGCACGAGCGGGACCCCCGCGTGGTGCGCCTCGAGCACCGCCGGGTGCAGGTTGGCGGCGGCCGTCCCCGACGTGGTCACCACGGCGACGGGGAGCAGCCCGCCCGGTCCCTCGGCCGTCCGCGACCCGCGCGACAGGCCCAGGGCCAGGAACGCGGCCGCCCGCTCGTCGATGCGCACGTGCAGCGTGAGCAGGCCCGCCGCGTCGGCCGCGGCGAACGCGTAGGCGAGCGCCGCGCTGCGGGACCCTGGCGACACGACGACGTCACGCACCCCGTCCGCGACGAGGCCCGCGACGATCTCGCGGGCCGCCGCGACCGCAGGGGGCAGGGCCGGGGGGACCGACGCGGCGGCGCTCATGCCGCTGCTCCGTCCAGGAGGGCGCCCACGCGCCGGTACCGCTCGACCCACCGGTCGGCCGTGACCTGGTCCGCGGACGCACGCGCGAGAGCGGCGGCCGACGGCTCCGGGCGACGGACCACGATCTCACCGCCCACGGGCAGCAGCGGCTCGTCGACCACGTCGCGCGTCAGGAGCTGGGACGTCGCGAGACCGCATGCGAAGGGCAGCTCGGGAAGGGCTGCCGCGAGCGCCAGCCCGGCAGCCAGCCCGACCGAGGACTCGAGCGCGGACGAGACGACCACGGGCAGCCCGACCCGCTCGGCCAGGTCGAGGCAGGCCCGGACACCGCCGAGCGGCTGGACCTTGAGCACGACGACGTCCGCGGCCTCGGCCCGCAGCACCGCGAAGGGGTCCTCGGCGCGGCGGATCGACTCGTCGGCGGCCACCAGGACCGACGTCGCGCGGCGCACCGCGGCGAGGTCCTCGACGCTCGCGCACGGCTGCTCGACGTACTCGAGCCCGCCGGCGGCGCGGTCGAGCAGGGGCAGTCTCCGCAGGGCCTCGTCGAGCTCCCAGCCACCGTTGGCGTCGACCCGGATCCGACCGCCCGGCCCCAGGGCGTCCCGGACGGCCTCGAGGCGCGCGATCTCCCGGTCGACGGGTTCGACGACACCGTCCCCGCCGCGCTGCGCGACCTTGACCTTCGCGGTCCGGCAGCCGTCGGACGACGTCACGATGTCGTGCGCGCGCTGGGGGTCCGTCGCCGGGACCGTGACGTTGACCGGCACGCTCGACCGGACGGGCGCCGGCCAGCCGACGTCCGCCGCCTCCCGCGCCGCCCGCAACCACGCGCCGGACTCGGCGTCGTCGTACTCCCAGAAGGGCGAGAACTCGGCCCAGCCGGCCTCGCCCCGCACGAGCAGACCGTCGCGCGCGTCGAGGCCGCGGAAGCGGGTGCGCAGGGGCGTCGACCAGGCGACGAGACGAGGGCTCGGGGTCGAGAGGGACGTGGAAGGCACGGTCACAGGCTATCTCCGCACCGGGCCCAGGGGCCGCGCGAGCCGCGCGTCAGGAGGTGCCGAGCAGCTCGGTGACGCAGTCCACGGCGAGGTCGCGGACGTTGCGCCCCTCGCACAGCGCGGTGACCGCCGCGCCGTCCACGACCGCGATCAGCAGGACCGCGGAGAACCGGACACCGAGCTGCGCGAGCAGCTCGTCGACGACGACGTCGAGCTCTCCTCGGCCCTGCGCGAACGCGGTCGCGAGCACCGGGCTGCGTCCCGCGCTGACCACGTGCTCGTAGAAGCCGAGCAGCTCTCCGTGGTCCCCCGGCGGGAGCACGGCGTCCACGAGCAGGAGTGCGCGCGACCGCGTGCTCAGCGCGTCGACCCCGCCGTCGGCGACCGCGTCCGCGACCGCGTGGCCGATCGCCTGGGCGCGGTCCGCCCAGTCCCGGACGATGCGCTGCCCCGCCGCCGCGAGCAGGTCGTCGAGGCCCGAGAAGTAGTACGTCGTCGCCGCGAGGGGGACGTCCGCCTGCGCGGCCACGGACCTGTGCGTCACGCTCGACGGACCGTCGCGCAGGATCAGCTCGGCGGCGGCCGACACGATGGTGTCGCGGCGCTGCGTGCCCCGGGCCTGCCTGCGGGGGACGTGCTTCTCGGTCTCTGGAGCCATCAGTGACTTCCTTCGGGAGGTTTCGAGGCCGACGATCCCCCACGAGGACCTGCGACATGATCTTGAGCACAGAAAGGGCTCCACCGAATTACACGACTGCGCGCATTGCCGTCAAGACCCCAAGGTCCTCACCACCACACCGTAGGGCACGAGGACCGCCGCTGGCGCCCGTATCCGGCCCCCACGACCGCGGCCCGGGCCCCTCTTCCTCGGCCCGGGCGGCTAGGGTGACGGTCGTGAGCAGCATCCCCGCACAGGTGTCCGAGACGTTCGACCCCCAGGCCTGGCGCACCGTCGCCGGGTTCGAGGGGCTCACCGACATCACGTACCACCGCGGCGTCGAACGAGGCACGCGCGACGGCCAGGCGCACGAGCGCGACCTGCCCGTGGTCCGCGTCGCGTTCCACCGGCCCGAGGTGCGCAACGCGTTCCGCCCGCACACCGTGGACGAGCTCTACCGGGTCCTCGACCACGCACGCATGACCTCTGACGTCGGCACGGTCCTCCTCACGGGCAACGGCCCCTCGGCCAAGGACGGCGGCTGGGCGTTCTGCTCGGGCGGCGACCAGCGCATCCGGGGGCGCGACGGCTACCGGTACACGACGAGCGAGGACGCCCAGACGGCCGACGCGATCGACCCCGCCAAGGCCGGGCGGCTCCACATCCTCGAGGTCCAGCGCCTCATCCGGACCATGCCCAAGGTCGTCATCGCCGTGGTCAACGGCTGGGCCGCGGGCGGCGGGCACTCGTTGCACGTCGTCGCGGACCTGTCGATCGCGAGCCGCGAGCACGCCCGGTTCAAGCAGACCGACGCCAACGTGGGCTCGTTCGACGCGGGCTACGGGTCGGCGCTCTTCGCTCGGCAGGTCGGCCAGAAGCGCGCCCGCGAGGTCTTCTTCCTCGCCCGCGAGTACTCGGCCCAGGACGCCTACGAGTGGGGCGCGGTGAACGAGGTCGCGGACCACGCGGACCTCGAACCGCTCGCGCTCGAGTACGCACGGATCGTCGCGACCAAGTCACCGCAGGCGATCCGCATGCTCAAGTTCGCGTTCAACCTCGCGGACGACGGGCTCGCGGGCCAGCAGGTCTTCGCCGGCGAGGCCACACGCCTGGCGTACATGACCGACGAGGCCGTCGAGGGGCGCGACGCGTTCCTCGAGCGCCGGGACCCGCAGTGGGACGACTTCCCGTACTACTTCTGACGCGAGGGCCGGGTCGGACGGCACGGGACGGGGACGTCCGTCGCCGGACCGCGCGGCCGGGACGAGGGTCAGGACCCGGACGCGAACGTGGCGAGCATCTCGACGATGCCGCGGCCCGCGAAGGCCACCGCGACCGCCAGCCCGAACAGCAGGACGATCGAGACGACGACCGGTCCGACGGACGCGGCCGGACGTGCGCCGGTCTCGTCGTCGTCCTGGTCCTCGGAGCGCAGGGCAGGGCGGGTGGGGGCGATCGAGGGCGGGAACGGGGTGACCGTGGACGTGGGCTCGAACGGGCTCTGGGTGGGGTTCATCGTTGCCATGCCTCTACGTTCCCGCGTACCCCCCGGCGACCACATCGGCCCACCGGCTCGACCTCGCGCCCTCGTGGTCAGCCTCAGGGGTGAGCGGGTCCTCCCCCGGGAGGATGAGCTGCGGACCCGTGGGTCGCGACCCCGGCCTGCGGCGGGCGGCCCGCGGCCGACGCGACAGGCGATACCGTTCCGAGCATGACCGTTCTCGACGACGACGCCGCGACGACCGACCTGCCCGCCGCGCAGCCCCTGGACGCTCCCCCGCCCGTGACCCGGATCGTGGTCGTGCACGGCCTGGGGGCCTCGTCCGACAACCACTGGTTCGGAGCGGTCCGCGACCGCTACACGCCTCACGGCGTCGAGGTCCTCGTGCCCGACCTGCCACGCTCGCAGGCGCCGGACCTCGACACGTGGCTCGACGTCCTCGCCGACGCGATCGGTCCCCTCGACGAGGGGACCGTGCTCGTGGGGCACAGCCTGGGCTGCGTCACCATCCTCCAGCACCTCGCCGCCCGGCAGGACGAGTGGCGGCTCGGCGGTCTCGCCCTGGTCGCCGGCTTCGTCGAGGAGGTCCCCGGCATCCCCGAGGTCGACCACTTCGTCGAGCGTCCCCTCGCCCCGGACGCCGTCGCGGCCCGCAGCCGGCGTCGGCACGTCGTCGTCGCAGACGACGACCCTGTCGTCCCGCGACGCCTCACCGAGACCCTCGCCCGCGTCCTCGACGCCGACCTGACGGTCGTCGAGGGAGGCGGACACTTCGTCGCCGGCGGTGGCTTCGACCGGCTCCCGGCCCTCGAGGACGTCCTGGACGCCTGGACGCCTGGACGGGTGAGCGCCCCGTGACGACCGTCAGCTGACCGCGTAGCTCCCGGACCCGCGCGGGACGAGCTCGACCCAGGTCGTGCCCTGTTCCAGGAGGACGGGGGCGCCGTCGGGCCCCGTGAGGACCAACGGCGACTCGACCGCGTCCTTGGACCACGTCACCGCGACCTGCTTGCCTCCGCTCGCCACGAGCCCCTCCCCCGTGCCGACGAGCTTGGTCTCCGGCACGGGAGTCCCCGCCGGGTCCACGAACTTCGTGTTGACCATCTCGACGCTCAGCACGACCACGTTCGCGGCGGAGAAACGCTCTCCCCCGGACGAGACGGCGGGGGTCGTGCCCTCGCTCCGGAGGAACGCGTTCTCCGCGGTCCCCCACTGCCACTGGGCCCGGCTCGAGTGGGTCAGCCTGACGTCGAGGAGCGCGAAGGGCGCGCCGGCCACCGTGGCCGTGCCCTGCCCCTGGGTCCGGGTGTGCGCGAACTGGGCGGGCGGCGCCTTGCGGTCGCCCTCTGCCTGCGCGAGGAAGTCGGCCATGGTGCCGTACAGGTTGTGCGGCGCCCTCTTGCCCTTCTTGAGGAAGAAGCCGTCGTCGCCCTCGTCGTGGACGATCGACTGCAGGCCTGCGTCGCCGACCGCCGCGACGAAGGGCGGCTGCCCACCGCTGTACACGAGGACGCCCGCGGTCGGGCCGAAGATCGACGGGTCCATGGGGCGCACGGACCGGATGGGCCCGACGGTCTCCGGGACCTGGGAGTGGAAGACCGCGACGAACCGGGTGATCCCGCCCTCGACCACCTCCTCCCAGACCATGTCGGCCTGGTCCAGCCCGGTCTGCGGGCGGGCCGCAGGAAGGTTCTCGATCTTCACGGCCACGGCCGGACGCTCGTCCACGGTCTCGGTGGGGACTCCCGTGAGCGGCCACGCGACAGGCACGACGGGCGCGGGCGGAGAGGCCTTGGTCGCGTCGACCGCGGCCGGGACGGTCCTCGTCGGGGCGTCGGTCGACGCGCCGCTGCCGCAACCGGAGAGCACCAGCAGTCCTGTCACCACCGTCGCTGCCCACCAGGCTCGCGACATCCTCACCCTGTCCATCCGTGCCCTCACGCTCGTCGGTCCCGCTGGTTCCTCGTCACACTACGGCGCGATCTACGCTGGAGGGATGCCACGCGCCGAGGGAACCGCACCTGCTGACGTCGCGGACCTGCGGGCCGCGGTCTCGGCCGCACTGAGCGGGCGCGGGCCGGCGATCGCACCCTCCCCGCTCGCGTTCTCGGGTCCGCTGCCCGACGGCACCGCGCTCGTGCTGCGCACGTCGGGCTCGACCGGGCTGCCCCGCGAGGTCGCCCTGAGCGCGGACGCGCTCGTCGCGTCCGCGCGGGCGACGCACGAACGTCTCGGCGGGGACGCGCAGTGGCTCCTGGCTCTGCCCCCTGCTCATGTCGCCGGGCTCCAGGTCGTGCTGCGGTCGGTCGTCGCCGGGACGAGGCTCGTGACCGCGGACCTCGATTCCCCGTTCACCGCGCACGGGTTCGCCGCCGCCGCGGCCCGCATGGACGCAGGCCGTCGGTACGTCTCCCTCGTCCCGACCCAGCTCCACCGCCTCCTGCACCCCGGCCCTGGGAGCGCCGCCGCGCTCGACGCGCTGCTCTCGTTCGACGCGATCCTCCTCGGTGGCGCCGCGGCCTCGCCCGCGCTCCTCACGTCCGCGCGCGAGGCGGGGGCCCTGGTCGTGACCACGTACGGCATGACGGAGACGAGCGGCGGCTGCGTATACGACGGCGTCACGCTCGCGGGCGTGCGGGTGCGGGTCGTCGACGGGTCGACGGGGCACTGCCTCCCGCCGGAAGCCGCGGGGGTCGTCGAGATCTCGGGCCCCGTGCTGGCCACGGGGTACCTGGGTGACGAGGCGCTCACGGCCGCCACGTTCCGCACCGACCCCGACGGGACCCGGTGGCTGCGCACGAGCGACCTGGGCTCGCTCGCGCCCGACGGGGCGCTCACGGTGCTCGGGCGTGCGGACGACGTGATCGTGACGGGCGGGGTCAACGTGGCCCCGGCCGCGGTCGAGGCCGTGCTCGCGGGTGCGCTCGCGGACGTCGACGGCCTCGGCGAGGTCTGCGTGGTCGGTGTCCCCGACCACGAGTGGGGGCAGCGGGTCGTCGCGGTCGTGGAGGTGCGCCCGGCGGCCGGGCCGGGCAGGGACGGTGCGCACGCGCCCGACCTGATGGCCCGTGCCCGCCACGCTGTCGCGACTACGCTGGGACCGCCCGCCGCACCTCGCGACCTGCTCGTCGTGGCGGACCTGCCCCGCCGCGGGCCGGGCAAGATCGACCGGGCGGCCGTGACCGACCTCGCCACCCGCACAGCACCACGCACCCACTGAACGGAGCACCATGGCCACCTCTGCCGAATGGGTCGCAGGCGCACGCCTGCGCACCCTCCCCGCGGCGGCCGCACCCGTCCTCGTCGGCTCGGGCGCTGCCGCCCAGGTCGACTCCTTCGCGTTCTGGCCTGCCCTCCTGGCGCTGGGCGTCGCGCTCGCGCTCCAGGTCGGGGTGAACTACGCGAACGACTACTCGGACGGGGTGCGCGGGACGGACGTCGACCGGGTCGGGCCCATGCGGCTCACCGCGTCGGGAGCGGCGCTCGCGTCCCAGGTGCGCAACGCGGCGTTCGCGTGCTTCGGCGTCGCCGCGGTGCTGGGCCTGGGCCTCGTGGCCCTCACGGGGCACTGGTGGCTCCTGGCCGTCGGGGCGCTCGCGATCGTCGCCGCATGGTTCTACACCGGAGGCAAGAACCCCTACGGGTACCGGGGCCTCGGCGAGGTCGGTGTATTCGTGTTCTTCGGGCTCGTCGCGGTCCTCGGCACCACGTACACGCAGGCCGACCGGGTGACGTGGGTGGCGGGGGTCGGGGCCGTGGCCGTGGGCCTGCTCGCGTGCGCGCTCCTGATGATCAACAACGTGCGGGACATCCCCACGGACGTGCTCGCGGGAAAGCGCACCGTCGCCGTGCGCCTGGGCGACTTCCGGGCCCGGCGCGCGTACGTCGCCATGATCTGGGTCCCGCTCCTGCTGGGCGTGGTGTGCGCGTTCGCCGCACCGTGGTCGCTGCTCGTGCTGCTCCTGCTGCTGCCCGCGGTGCTGCTGACGCTGCCCGTGGTCGCCGGCGCCCGCGGCCCGCTGCTCGTCCCGGTCCTCGCCGGGACCGGGATGTTCGAGCTCGGGTACGGGGTGCTGCTGGGGCTGGGGCTCGCGCTCTAGGCGTTCGGCGCCTGGGCGCGACCCGTGCGGTCGGCATGCTGGTCGGCAGGGTCGGCCGACTCTGCGGGGTCGGCCGCTCCGGCCGTCTCGGCCGCCTCCACGACGGCGTCCTCGAACGCCGCGTCGTCCTCGATCTCGCGCGAGAACTGCTCGCCGGTCGCCTTGCGCCGTGCGGCGCGGTCGGCGAGGTACTGCGCTGCGCGCTCGCGCGGGCCGCGCAGCGCGAGGTAGGAGACCAGGAACGCGAGGACGGCCGCGATGACCGCGCACACGACCCAGTGGCCCAGGTTCAGGGCGTACAGGACGACGAAGAGGACCGCGAAGATCGCCAGGCGCAGCGCGGAGTAGATGACCATAGGCACCCGTCCAGGGTAGGCGCCCGAGCTGGGTGCACAGAACCGCGCCCTCTCGTGCCTCCGGGTTGCCAGGACGCATAGGCTGGGGTCATGTCCCGCGTCCTGCTGACCCTGCTCGCCGTAGGCCTCGCGGTCTACGCCCTCTCCGACTGCGCCACGAGCGACGAGAACGACCGGAGCGGGATCCCCAAGGGCCTGTGGATCGTGATGATCATCTTCCTACCCTTCGTCGGGCCGCTCGCCTGGATCATCGTCTCGCACACGCAGCGCGCCCGGCACGCGACCGCCGGCGGCGCCCCGGCCCCGGGGCGTGCTCGCCCAGGAGCACGACGACGCCCGGCCGCACCGCTGGCCCCGGACGACGACCCGGACTTCCTGTGGAAGCTCGAGCAGCAGCGGCGCCGCGACGCGCGCGGCGAGGGCACGGACCAGGGCCCGACGACGGGCCCGACCCCCGGTGGCGCCTCAGGGAAGACGGACGGCACGTCGGACGACGACGCCCCGCGTGAGAACCCGTCGGGCGAGACGGACGGGGCGCCCGGCACGCCGTCGTCGGGCAGCACGGACCCCTCCTAGTCACCCACCGGGCGAGGCCGCACGCCGGTCTCCGGCAGCGACGACCTGCGCGACGCCTGGGACAAGCGTCGCGCGCGCTCAGCAGGCAGCCTGGGCGTCCGCCGAGGTGATCGCCACACCAGGCTTGCGGTCGGCCAGCGGGTCGACGGGCGCCGCCTGCTCCGGGGTCGTCGGTACCGGTGGGACGACCGGGTCGGCTCCGGTCGGCGCGGACGGCTCCTGGGGCGCGGGCGGCGCCTCCACCTCCGGGACGACCGGCTGGTCCGCCACGACCCGCGCCCACACGTCCTCCGCCTCCGCCGTCAGGACCACGCGGTTGACGTTGCCCGGCTGGGGGCCGGACGGGATCGTCAGGAACGTCACCGCGTCGGGGCGCACCGACCGCAGCGAGAACGCGAGCCCCTTGAGGTCGACCCCTCCGCTGATCGAGAGCGAGCTCGTCGCGGCATCCAGGAACTGAAGCAGGTTGGACAGGTCCGTGAGGATGTTCTGGGAGAGGACCGACTTCGTCATCGCCGCGAGCAGCGCCTGCTGACGACCCATGCGGTAGGTGTCGGACCCGTCGCTCAGGCCGTGCCGGGCTCGTGCGAGCGCGAGCGCCTGAGCCCCCGTCAGGGTCTGCGTCCCTGCGGTGAGGTGAAGGTTCGACTCCTTGTCGTCCATGTCCTCGGGGATGCACATCGGCACCCCGTCGAGGGCGTCGACCATGGTCTGGAAGCCTGCGAAGTCCACGACCATGAAGCCGTCGGTCCGCACCCCTGACATCTGCTCGACCGTCATCTGCGTGCACGTCGCCGCCGACGCGAGGTCCTTGCCGCCGACCCAGCCCCGGGAGAACGCCTCGTTGAACGTCGCCTGGGACGACGCCCGCGTCGTCCCGCCCCCCGTGACCGTGCACGACGGGATGGCGATCCTCAGGTCGCGCGGGACCGAGACCAGCTCGACCCGCGAGCGGTCGGCCGAGATGTGCAGGAGCATCGTGGTGTCCGAGCGCATGCCCTCCTCGGCTCCCCCGATCTCGGCGTTCGCCCCGGACCGGTCGTCCGAACCGATCAGCACCAGGTTCACGGGGAGCCCTGCGAGAGGGTCCTCGGGGTCCGGTACCGGAGCCGGCGGGCGCTCGGTCTCGGGGGCCACGAGCTCCTTGTTGTCGACCTGCTCGACGTTCCCCAGCGTCCTGACGAGCACGGCCGTCGCACCCGAGGCGCCGAAGGCGAGGACCGCCGTCGTGACGAGCCCGACCGCCCGCAGGGCGCGGTGCTCGCGCCGCGTCCGGACGTGCCGGACCCCGCTCCCGCCGGCCGTCGCCCGGTTCCCGTCCCCTGCACCGTCGGCGCCGTCGATCGGCCGGTCGTCCCCCTGGGTGTCAGTCACGAGGGCAGAGCCTAGCCCTCGCACCTGCGCGCACCGGGGACCCGGCCGCGGAGCGGCGTCCCGTGAGCCTCACGGGACGCCGCTCGTGCGGGGCCCGGGAACGCCCGCAGGGGCCGTCCGCGAACGGGACGGCCCCTGCGGGCAGGCGTGCGGCGGCGTCGCGACGCGCTCACTCCTGCGTCGTGATGCCCGAGTACGAGTGCTTGCCGTTGAAGATCAGGTTGACGCCCGTGAAGTTGAACAGGACGCACGCGTAGCCGACGAGCACGAAGTACGCCGCGCGGCGCCCGGACCAGCCGCGCGTGGTGCGGGCGTGCAGGTAGGCCGCATACACGACCCAGACGACGAAGCTCCAGACCTCCTTGGGGTCCCAGCCCCAGTAGCGGCCCCAGGCGTGCTCGGCCCAGATCGCGCCACCGATGATCGTGAAGGTCCAGAGCACGAACGCGACCGCGTTGAGCCGGAAGCTCAGGGCCTCGAGCTGCGCGGGCCTCGGCGTCGTGTCGAGCCACCGCCAGGCCGGGTGGCCCAGGAAGCCGTTGCCGTTCTCGCGCGAGTCGCGCAGGAGCTGGATCGAGGACATGACGAACGCGACCGTGAAGATGCCCGTGGCGATGATCGCGACGCCCACGTGGATGACGAGCCAGTACGACTGCAGGGCCGGGCTGACCCCGGTCGCCGCGAGGAAGAACGAGTTCTGCGCGACCACGAGGAACAGCACCGCGAGCCCCGTGACGAACGCACCGAGGAACCGCACGTCGCGGCGCAGGCTCACGCCGAGGAAGACCGCCATCGCGACGAACGCGCCGACGAGCGTGAACTCGTACATGTTGGCCCAGGGCGCACGGCCCGCCGCGATGCCGCGGGTCACGATCGCCGCGAGCAGCAGGATCGTCCCGAGCCAGCCCGTGGAGATGCCGATGCCCGCGGCCTTGCGCGAGACCGGCTTGGGCGGGGTGGCCACGGCGACGGCGACCGGGGCGTCGGTGGTCGTGTCGGTCGCGGCCGTCGACGCCGGTTCCGGCTCCTTGGCCCCCAACCGGGACAGGTCGATCGCGAACGCGACGAACGCGACCGTGAGGGCGGTCGCGGCCGCCCACACCAGGTCGGAGCTCAGGTCGGCAACGGTCATCGGTCAGCCTTTCGTGGTCGGTCGGTGCGAGCCTGACCGGTCGAGCGGGGGGAGGACGGGGTGCGTGGCGCAGCGGGGCGCTCGGCGGGTGGGTCGGTCGTGGGCGGGGTGCCGGGCAGCGACTCCACCACGCGGTCGACCTCGCCCTGGAGGCCCGCGTCGTCACCGCGGGCGAGGCCCGCGACACTCACGACGGTACGCCGTGCGGGCGTGGCGCCGTCGGGCGGCTCCTCGCTCCACACGCGCAGCCAGACGCGACGGCGCGGCGTGAACAGCGAGACGGCGAGCCCGCCGAGCGCACCGAGCGCGAAGACGAGGATCCAGACGAGCGCCGGGTCGTGGCGCAGGTCGAGCGCGACGTAGCGCGGGACCTCGCCCTCGGCGAGCGTGATGGTGCCCAGGCCGTCGGGCAGGTCGACGGTCTCACCCGGGGCGACGAGCACCCGGACACGCTCCCCCTCGGCGTCGACCGAGGGCGTGAGCGTGTCGGTGTTGAGGCGGTACACGTTCTGCGGCAGGCCCTCGTCGAGCCCCAGGTCGCCCCGGTAGACCTCGAGGACGAGCAGGGGGTTGATCGGTTGCGGGAAGGTCGAGCGCGCGCCCACCTCGTCGACCTCGGCCGTGGGCAGGAAGTACCCGACCAGCCCGATCTGGTCGAGGCCCGGCGACGTGTCGGGAACCTTCACGACCCCCCGCGAGGTGTACATGGTGTCCTCGGGCAGGAAGGGCACGCGACCGGCGAACGCGACCTGGCCCTCGGCGTCGTGGATGGTGATCTCGGGCGCGTAGCCGTTGCCCTGGAGGTAGATCTTGGCGCCGCCCGCCACGATGGGGTGGTTGACCTTGATCTGCTCCTGCTGGGACGTGCCGTCGGGGTCGCGCACCGTGACGTGGGCCGTGAAGTCGCGCGACTGCGCGAACGCCACGGCGTCCATCGCGAACTGCGCGTCGAACGAGTCGAGCGTCATGGAGAACGGGACGAGCGAGGAGGGGCTGAACAGCGAGCCGTTCTCGAACGTGTCGTAGTCGACGACCGCGTTCGCGAACCCGCGCCCCTCGGTGATGATCGCCTGGCCGCGGAAGTGCAGGAGCTGGCCCGTGGCGACCGCCACGAGCAGCCCGAGCAGCGACAGGTGGAAGACGAGGTTCCCGGTCTCGCGCAGGTAGCCGCGCTCAGCCGCGACCGTGCGCCGCTCGGGCAGGCCACGGGCCGGATCGGCGGGCTCTGTCCCGACGTCGACGCGGAACGTCGGCAGCCAGCGCAGCCGACCACGCAGGTGCTTCACCGCCGCGTCCACGACCTCGTCGGGCGTCGCGGTGCTGGACGTCTCGGCCTTGGCCGGGAAGCGGTCGAAGCGGCGTGGTGTCCGCGGCGGGCGGTTGCGCACGGCCTGCAGGTGCGCCTTGGTGCGCGGCAGGATGCAGCCCACGAGCGAGACGAACAGCAGGATGTAGATCGCGGAGAACCACACCGACGCGTAGACGTCGAAGAACCCGAGCCGGTCGAGCCACTCGCCCGTGCCGGGGTTGTCCTGGAGGTACGTCAGGACGGCGGCCGGGTCCTGGGGGCGCTGGGGCAGCACCGAGCCGGGGACGGCGGCGACGGCGAGCAGCATGAGCAGCATGAGCGCGACGCGCATGCTGGTCACCTGGCGCCACGTCCAGCGCAGCGTGCCGCGCAGGCCGAGCGCGGGGAGCTGTGGGGTGGGGCCGCCGGGGGTGTCGGCATCGGCGGTCTTCGTGCGCCTCTTCCGGCCCGACGGCGCCGCTCCCCGCGCGGGCGCGGTCTCCTCCTCGGCGGTGCTCGCCTCGGGCTCGGGGTGGCTGTAGGCGTCGTCGATGCCCTCGGGGCGGTACAGGTCCTTGTCGCTCATCAGATCACCGTCTCGAAGCCGGTGATGAGCCCGCTGAGGCGCGCGGTCCAGGTGCCCCAGACGCCCGTCACGAGGGCCAGGCCGATGAGGATGAGCATGCCGCCGCCGATGCGCATGATCGCGACGCGGTGGCGGCGGAGGAAGGCCACGGCCTTCTTGGAGCGCTCGAGCCCGATCCCGATGAGCAGGAACGGGATGCCCAGGCCGAGACTGTAGGCGATCCCCAGGATCGCGCCGCGGCCGGCCGTGGCCTCGTCGAGCGAGAGCGCCACGACGGCCGTGAGGGTCGGGCCGATGCACGGCGCCCAGCCGAGGCCGAACACGATGCCGAGCAGGGGTGCCCCCCACAGTCCGGCGGTGGGGCTCACGTGGAGGCGACGGTCCCGCTGGAGGAACGGCATGGCGCCCATGAACGCGAAGCCCATGAGGATCACGACGACCCCGAGGACACGCGTGATGACGTCCTCCCACTCCTTGACGTACACGCCCACGGCGCCCGCAGCCACCATGAGCAGCACGAACACGAGCGTGAAGCCCGCGACGAACAGGCCCACGCCGGTCACGACGCGCCACCGCCCGGTGGTCCGGGCCGTCTTCAGGGCGGTTCCTCCGCCACCCGCACGCGCGCCGGTCGCCCCGGCGTTGGCGGCCGCGAGCCCGCTCACGTAGCCGACGTAGCCGGGGACGAGGGGCAGGACGCAGGGCGAGGCGAACGACACGAGCCCCGCGAGGATGGCGACGGGCACGGCGAGCAGCATCGAGCCGCTGAACGCGGTCGTGGCGAACGTGCTGCCGACGTCGCCGGCGAACGAGAGGGGACCCATGCGTCAGGCGCTCTCGGCGAGCAGGTCGTCGACGAGGGCGCCGAGCGTCGAGCCCTCGGCGCGCCCGATGACGCGCGCGGCGACCCGGCCCTCGCGGTCGAGCACGACGGTCGTCGGCACGGCCTGGAGCGGGACGGAGCCCTCGAGCGTCGCGATGGCCTCGCCGCGCGTGTCCTCGATCGAGGGGTAGGGCACCTCGAACGTGCGCTCGAACGCGAGCGCGGCCCCGGCGTCGTCGGTGCTGTTGATGCCGAGCAGGTGCACCCCGTCGGCCGCGCGGTCTTTCGCGAGCGCGACCAGGTCCGGCGCCTCGGCCCGGCAGGGGGCGCACGAGGCGTACCAGGTGTTGATGACGACGACGTCGCCCAGCCACTGCGAGGTGTCGACCGCGCCGCCCTCGTAGTCCGTGCCGGTCAGGACCACGGGCTCGTCCCGGTCGGAGACGTCCCACGTCTTGACCGAGCCGTCGCCCGAGACGTAGCCCTGGCCCACGACGTCGTCGGGGCTCGTGGCCCCCGACTCCTGGGAGCAGGCGGACAGGACCAGGCCGAGCGAGACGAGAGCGACGATCCCGGAGGTCGCGCGGGCGCGACCCGGCCGGGCACGGAAGGGGCGGATCATGGCAGCACTGTCTCCCACCTGCCTGGGCACAACCTGAGAAGCCGCTGGTGCCTCACGCGCCCGAGACCTTCGCGGCACCGGGCAGCAGGTCCGCGACCGGCTCGGTGTAGTGGATGCCGACGAGGCGGTCGCCGTCGAAGCGCAGCGACGTGAGCGACGCGAGCGAGCACTGGCGGTTGCGCGGGTCGTGCCACAGGCGCTTGCCCTCGAAGGCCAGGCGGGAGATCCAGATCGGGAGCTGGTGGCTCACGAGCACGACCTCGCGCCCCTCGGCCTGGGCACGGGCGTCGTGGATCGCGGCGTGCATGCGCGCGACCTGCTGCTTGTAGGGCTCGCCCCACGACGGACGCATCGGGTTCCACAGGTAGGGCCAGTGGCCCGGGTGGCGCAGCGAGCCGTCGCCCACGCCGAACTTCATCCCCTCGAAGTGGTTGCCGGCCTCGATGAGGCGCTCGTCCGTCCCGAGCGGCAGCCCGAAGGCCTCCGCGACGGGCGTCGCGGTCTCCTGCGCCCGCTGGAGCGGGGACGCGATGACCAGGGCGACGTCGAAGGGCTCGGGGGCGACGTCGTCGGGCAGCGCGGGCGAGCCCTCTGCAGGCTTGCCCGACAGGTGTCCCGCGACGCGACGCGCCATCGTGTGCCCGAGCTCCGAGAGGTGGTAGCCGGGGATTCGACCGTAGAGGATGCCGTCCGGGTTGAAGACTTCACCGTGACGCATGAGGTGGACCGTGGTTGCGACCATGGGGACCAGTGTCCCAAAGTTCTTCCGCGCGCGGTGCACCGGGGCGGCGTGCTCCCGGACACAGGCCCGCCGGGCGCCGGGAAGTCCCGGACTACTGGTTCTCGCGCTCGTCCACGACCCGGCAGGCCTCGGCGATCGCAGCCATGGCCTCGCCGAGGTTGCGGAACTGCTCGGGGGTCAGGACGTCGACCATGAAGCGGCGAACGGCCCGCACGTGGCCTGGCGCGGAGGCGACGAGCTCGGCGTAGCCCGCGTCGGTCATGACGCAGTTCACACCGCGACGGTCGGTCTCGCTCGCGGACCGGCGGACGAGCCCGCGCTGTTCCATGCGGTGGACGGTGTGCGTGACGCGGGACCGGGACCGGGCGAGGCCGTCGGCGAGGGCCGACATCCGCATGGTGTGGTCGCGGGCCTCGGAGAGCCGCACGAGCAGCTCGTACTCGCCGAGCGTGAGGCCCGAGTGCTCCTCGTGGTCCCTGCTCAGGGCTTCGACGAACCGCGCCGTGCCGTCGAGGTACTGGCGCCACGAGTGCTGCTGGCCCTCGTCGAGCCAGGGTGCGTCCTGCGGCGCGACCGCGCGCCTGTCCTGCTGAACCGTCATCTCCGCCTTCATCCGCCACGCCCCCACCGTCCGAACAACCGCCCCAGTCTCCCATCCGGGAACAGGTTCGCTCACCAGGGAATAGAGGGACGGGGGCTTGCGTTGATGCGATCGTATGAAGTTGAATCTTCAACTAATGGCTCGTCGGACGGCGCGCCTGACGCACACGCACCACGACTTCCACAGGAGAACACCCATGGCCACGACCCTTCCCGCCGGACTGACCGCAGGCACCTACGCGATCGACCCCTCGCACTCGCAGGCGACCTTCACGGTCCGCCACGCAGGCATCTCCAAGGTCCGCGGCTCGCTCGCGATCGCCGAGGGCACGCTGAACATCGGTGACGACGTCGAGTCGTCCAACGTCGTCGCGGCGATCGACGCCAAGTCCGTCAACACCGGCGACGCAGGGCGCGACGGCCACCTCCAGTCGGCCGACTTCTGGGACGCCGAGAAGAACCCCACCTGGAACTTCGTCTCGACCGCCGTCGAGGCCGACGACGACGACTTCGTCATCGCGGGCGACCTGACCATCAACGGCGTGACCAAGCCGGTCAAGCTCGAGACCGAGTTCACGGGCACCGCCGTCGACGCGTACGGCAACTCGCGCGCCGGGTTCGAGGCCGAGACCGAGATCTCCCGCAAGGAGTTCGGCCTGACCTGGAACGTGGCCCTCGAGGCCGGCGGCGTGCTCGTCGGCGACAAGATCAAGATCGCGCTCGACCTCTCGGCGATCAAGCAGGCCTGAGCCTCCGCCCCTGACCGGCCTCCGCGTCCCTGACGCGGACCGGTACGCCAGGAGCCGGCGGCCCCGGACCGGGCGCCGGCGCCGGTGGGGGGTGGAGCGGGCGGGCGAGGCGCCCCCGCGGCGCGGCGCGGCGCCGGGGGCCCCCGCGCCCCGCCCCCCCGCCCGGGGCCCCCGGCTCCTGTGCTGTGACGAGCGGTCGGGCTAGGCGCCCGCGCTCCGCGTCTCGGCTCCTTGGCCCTCCTCGCCCCTGCCGCGGTTCGCGAGCGCGCGCGCCTGCGCGTGGAACGCCAGGATCTGCAGCTCGCTGCCCACGTCGACCGACCGCACGATCACGTCCTCTGGGAGCTGGAGCGCACGCGGCGCGAAGTTCAGGATCTCCCGGACACCGGCCTCGACGACCCGCTCGGCGACGTCCTGCGCCACGTGCGCCGGAGTCGCCAGGACGACGATCGTCACGTTCTCGCGGGCGAAGACCTCCTCGAGCGCGTCGACGTGCTCGATCACGAGCCCCGCGGCCTCGGTGCCGACCACGTCCGGCGAGGCGTCCAGCAGAGCCGCGACCTCGAACCCGCGCGTGCCGTAGCCCGAGTAGTTCGCGAGCGCGTGCCCGAGGGAACCGATGCCGACGATCGCGATCCGGTGCTCGTCCTCGACCCCCAGGGCCGAGGTGATGTAGGTCGCGAGCGAGTCGACGACGTAGCCCACCCCGCGCGTGCCGTAGGACCCCAGGAACGACAGGTCCTTGCGCAGCTGCGCCGACCCGACGCCCGCGAGCTCCGCGAGCTCGGTCGACGACGTCGTCTCGACGCCTCGCCCCTCGAGGTCGCGCAGCGCGCGCAGGTACGCGGGAAGTCGCGCCACGGTCGCGCCAGGAATACCGGTATCACCCAGGGTCTCTGCCACCCGAACCACCCATGCTTCGTCGTGTCGTCGTCGCTGACGCTCTCGCTGTCCTGCTGTCTCGGATCATCCCAGGCTCGGCGCCCGGGGACGGAACGTCAGCCGGTGGCGCGTCGCCTCGAGAGCGCTCTGGCGAGCCTCGCTCCGTCGACCTGCCAGAACCCCTGCTGGACGCCGTCCACCGTCACGACGGGGACGTAGTCACCGTACTGCGCCGCGAGGGCGCCGGACGGGTCGGAGTCCACGTCGACCTCGGTCCAGCCCACGCCCTGGTCGGCGCACACCGCCCCGACCACCTCGCGGGCCTCCTCGCACAGGTGGCACCCGACGCGGCCGTAGAGCACGACGCGCGCGGGCGCGCTCGCGGCCTGGTCTGCGTCACGTCCGGCGGCGGTCTCAGGAACCTGTCCTGCGGCGGGATCTGCGGGGCTCACGACCCCAGCCTACGCATCTCGGACACCCCCTCACGCCGCCCGGCCGGCGACCCTGCCCGGTGGGCGCCGTCGGCGAGGGTCTGCGAGCGCCGATAGAGTGGACGACATGCCGACGTCTGCTCCTGGGTCCACCCATCCCACGGCAGCCTTCTTCGACGTCGACAACACCATCATCCGCGGCGCCAGCTCGTTCCACCTGGCGCGGGCGCTGTACCAGCGGGGCTTCTTCTCCACCCCGGACCTCGTGACGTTCGCCTTCCACCAGGCGCGCTACCTCCTGCTCGGGGAGAACAAGCGCCAGATCGACCAGGTCCGCACCCGGGCCCTCGACCTCGTCGCGGGCCGCTCGGTCGCGGAGGTCGTCGCGATCGGCGAGGAGGTCTACGACCAGGTCCTCGCGCTGCGCATCTACCCCGGCACCCAGAAGCTCCTCGACGAGCACATCGCGGCCGGCCACCAGGTGTGGCTCGTGTCCGCGACCCCGCTCGAGATCGGGCAGCTCATCGCGCGTCGTCTCGGGGCGACGGGGGCGCTGGGCACGGTCGCCGAGCACGAGGAGGGCCTGTACACCGGGCGGCTCGTGGGCGACATGATGCACGGGCGGGCGAAGGCCGCGGGCGTCCGGGAGCTCGCGGAACGGCACGGGATCGACCTGTCGGCGTCCTACGCGTACGGCGACTCGCTCAACGACGTGACCATGATGCAGGCCGTCGGCCACCCGTGCGCGATCAACCCCGACGCGCGCCTGCGCCGGCACGCCAAGGACGTCGGCTGGCCGATCCGCGAGTTCCGAGGGCGCCGGCGGCGGGTCGCGGGCCGAGGGCTCAAGACCGCGAGCTGGGCCGGGGCCGCGTGGGTCCTGGGCCTCGTGCTGCGATCGATCCGACGCTCGATCAAGGGCCGCGCCGGGCTCTGAGGCCCCCTCGCCCGGCCCGGGCGCCCCGCCGAGCGTGCAGTTCAGGCTGCCACGGGCCTCCCAGGACCACCCGGGCTGCACGCTCGGCGAGCCAGCCACCCGGCCGGCGTGCTCCAGGCATGCGAAGAGCCCGGCACCCCTGGGGGTTCCGGGCTCTCGCGACAACCTGCGCGTGACCGCGCAGCGCTGCTACTTCTTGTTGCGACGCTGGTGGCGCGTCTTGCGAAGCAGCTTGCGGTGCTTCTTCTTGGCCATACGCTTGCGGCGCTTCTTGATGACGGAGCCCATGGGTCCTCACAATGCTGGATCGGTGTGCGATCGGGATCGCCCCGATCATGGTGGTCCACGGCTGATCGGGAACCGACCAACACGAGAAAAAGTCCGTCTCCTAGACTACCTGCTCCCGGCGGGTGGCCCGAAATCGACGCCGGGTGACGTCGTCGGGCCGCGCGCACGGGGGTGCACCCGGCGAGGCGCAGGTCAGTCGAAGTGCGCGTCGAGCCCCAGGAGCGGGAAGACGGCCTTGCGGGTCGCGACCACGGCGCGGTCCACCTCGTCCTCGGGGTCGTAACCCTTGCCCCACGGCGTGAAGTCGACGTCGCCGTCCCCCATGAGCGCGGGCGTCTCGCGGTGCGCGACCGCGCTGATGTGGTCCCGCCACGCGCCCGGGACGGGCGTCGAGGGGGCGACGGGCGCGTGCACGACCTCGGCCACGACGTTCGACCAGGCGTACGGGACGACCGACGTGACCGAGTACCCGCCCCCGCCCAGGGCTACCCAGCGGCCCTCCGCGAGCTCGTGCGCGAGCTCGTGGACCCAGTGCACGGCCGCACGCTGCGCGTCGACGCTCACGTCGAGGTCGCTCAGCGGGTCGTGCCCGTGCGCGTCGCACCCGTGCTGCGACACGACCACCTGGGGCCGGAACGCCCGGAGCACGGGCGGCACCACGGCGTCCACGGCCCGGAGCCAGCGCTCGCCGTCGGTGCGGCGAGGCAGGGCGACGTTGACCGCGGTCCCCGTGGCCCCTGGCCCACCGGTGTCGGTGGCGTGCCCCGTGCCGGGGAACAGCGTCGCGCCGCTCTGGTGCACCGAGACGGTCAGGACCCGCGGGTCGTCCCAGAACGCCTGCTCGACCCCGTCGCCGTGGTGCGCGTCGAGATCGACGTACGCGACACGCTCGGCCCCGTCGTCGAGCAGCCGGCGGACCGCTGCCGCGGCGTCGTTGTAGATGCAGAAGCCCGACGCCGCACCGCGCTGGGCGTGGTGCATGCCCCCGGCGATGTTGACCGCGTGCAGCGCACGGCCCGACCACACGGCGCCGGCGGCCTCGTACGAGCCGGACAGGATGCGGGCCGCGGCTTCGTGCATGCCCGCGAAGACGGGGTCGTCCTCGGTGCCCAGGCCCAGGGCGGGGTTCTCGACACCGTGCTCCGAGGCGGCGTGGACCGCGGCGACGTAGGCGGGGTCGTGGACGAGGCCGAGCACCTCGTCGGACGCGGGCGAGGTGCCGACGACCTCGACGCCCGGCGCGTCGAGCAGCCCCAGCGCCCGCACGAGGCGCATCGTCAGGTCGAGCCGCGTCGGGGACATGGGGTGCCCGTGCCCGAAGTCGTAGCCCAGCAGGTCCGGGCTCCACACGACCTGCGCGACGAACGGCACGGTGTCTGGCTCGGTCACGTGCGCTCCTCGGTCCGGCGGGTCGTCCGGGTCGTCGGTCCGTGCGGCCGGTGCCCGGCGCACGGTCCCGCAACCGCGCGCGGCGGCCTCGGTGGCGGGCAGGAGACACGGTATCCCCCCAGCGGCCCGACGGCGCCCCGCGGTTCAGCCGGTGGGCACCCGTGCTCCTGTGGCAGAGTTGGGCGACACATCGGCACGCACGGCGCCCGGTTCGGTCCCGCAGGGGACCCGGCGCCACCCGTCCACCCGGACGAGGACGCACGGACAGGGAGACGGAGGACCGATGGCCCAGGGCGTCTCCGGGCGTTTCTTCGCAGGTCGCGAGCTGGTCGACCGCCTCGCCCGCCACTCCCCCGCCCGCCTCGCCGTGACGGTCTTCGCGGCCGTGATCTCGCTGTTCACGCTGCTCCTCATGGCCCCGTGGGCCACGACGTCCGGGAGGTCGGCGCCGTTCATCGACGCGCTGTTCACGGCGACGTCGGCCGTGTGCGTCACGGGCCTCGTGGTCGTCCCGACCGGGACGTACTGGTCCACGTACGGGCAGGTCGTGATCCTCGTGGGCATCAAGATCGGCGGCCTGGGCGTCATGACGCTCGCCTCGATCCTCGGCATGGCCGTGTCGCGCCGCATCGGCCTCACGCAGAAGCTGCTCACCGCCTCGGAGACCAAGACGACGCGCCTCGGGGAGGTCGGCTCGCTCGTCCGGGTCGTCATCATCACCTCGACGACCATCGAGCTGACCATCGCGCTCCTGCTCCTGCCTCGGTTCATCGTGCTCGAGGAGACGTTCGGCGAGGCGGCCTGGCACGGGCTGTTCTACGGGATCTCGGCGTTCAACAACGCGGGCTTCATCCCGACGGCCGAGGGCCTGACGCCCTACGTGGGCGACTGGATGCTGCTCATGCCGATCATCGTCGGCGTCTTCATCGGGTCGCTCGGCTTCCCCGTGATCCTCAACATCATGCGCAACCGCAGGCGCGCCGCGCGGTGGAGCCTGCACACCAAGCTCACGCTCACGACGAGCGCGGTCCTGGTCGTCGTGGCGGTGGTCCTGTTCGCGGCGTTCGAGTGGACCAACGAGAAGACCCTGGGGCCGCTGAGCCTCAACGAGAAGATCCTCGCCTCGCTCTTCGCCGGGGTCATGCCCCGGTCCGCGGGCTTCTCGACGATCGACATCAACGGCATGCACGAGTCGAGCTGGCTCATCACCGACGCGCTCATGTTCGTCGGAGGCGGCAGCGCCTCGACCGCGGGCGGTATCAAGGTCACGACGCTCGCGGTCATGCTGCTCGCGATCGTCTCGGAGGCCCGCGGTGACCGCGACCTGGAGGCCTTCGGGCGACGTGTCCCGCGCGAGACCCTGCGGCTCGCGGTCGCCGTGTCCTTCATCGGCGCCACCGCGGTGCTCGTCGCGAGCCTCCTGCTCCTGGAGATCACGGGCTGGACCCTCGACGTGATCCTCTTCGAGACGATCTCGGCGTTCGCGACCGTCGGACTCTCGACGGGCGTGACCGCGGACCTGCCCACCGCCGGCAAGTACGTGCTCGTCGTGTTGATGTTCATCGGCCGGACCGGGACCATGACGCTGGCGGCGGCGCTCGCGCTGCGCGACCGGCGCCGCGTCATCCGCTACCCCGAGGAACGCCCGATCATCGGCTGACCGGCGCGGGCCGGTCCCCGCACAGATCCCTCAGAACCTCTCAGAACCCTCCCGACGAAAGGCCCCCAGGTGCCCGACAAGAAGGCCCCCGAGAAGAACGCGGGCGTGCTCGTGATCGGCCTCGGCCGGTTCGGGTCCGCGATCGCGGCGACGCTCGACCGGCTCGGCCAGGACGTGCTCGCGGTCGAGCGCTCGCCCGAGCTCATCGCGCAGTGGTCGGGCCAGATCCCCCTGGTCGAGGCCGACGCCTCGAACCCGACCGCGCTGGAGCAGCTCGGCGCCCGTGACTTCCCCGTGGCCGTGGTCGGCGTGGGGACCTCGCTCGAGGCGAGCGTGCTCATCACGGGCAACCTGGTGGACCTCGGGACCCCGCAGATCTGGGCCAAGGCCATCTCGGCCGAGCACGGCCGCATCCTGCAGCGCATCGGCGCGCACCACGTGGTCTTCCCCGAGGCCGACGCGGGCAGCCGCGTCGCGCACCTGGTCTCGGGCAAGCTGCTCGACTACATCGAGGTCGAGGACGGCTTCACGATCGTCAAGATGCGTCCCCCGAAGGAGACGCAGGGCTTCACGATCGAGCAGACGAAGGTCCGCGAACGCTACGGCGTGACGATCATCGGCGTGAAGTCCCCGGGGCAGGACTTCGTGTACGCGGAGCCGACCACACGTATCTCGGCGAACGACCTGCTCATCGTCTCGGGGCACGCCGAGCTGCTCGAACGGTTCGCGGCCCGCCCCTGAGGCGTCCGGCCGCGGCGCTGCCCAGGTGGCGTCGCCCGCCCCAACGGCCCGACGGCGGCGCTCAGGTCGAGCGCGCGCGTCGCCGTCGTCGTCGGGAACCTGTGACCGCGACGACGCCCGTGACCACCAGCGCACCGGCGCCGGCGAGCACGCCCACGACCGCCGTGCCGGTGAACGCCAGGTCGCCGGCCGCCGGGACTCCCGCCTGGACGCCACCCGCCCCGGGGAGTGGGCCCGTGGCCGCCAGCTCGGCGCCGCCGGGGCGCGCGCCAGGATCCGGACCTGTGCCGGGCCCGCCGCCGGGACCGGAGCCGCCGCCAGGACCGGTGCCGCCGCCGGGTTCCGTGCCAGGGCCCGTCGGTCCTGACACCTCGAACCCGGCCGTGTCGAGGAAGGTACCCGTCACGGGGTCGGTCACGCGGACGACGTGCGTCCCGGGTCGCACCGCACCGGGCAGCCGCGTCGAGAGCTCGAACGTGCCGTCGGCGAGCGCGACCACGGTGGCGAGCCGCACGGGCGGGGCGTAGGCCGAGCGGAGGTCGACGTCGTACGTCGCGAAGGGCACCAGCCCGTACCCGCGCACGACCAGCTCCCCACCCGCGACCGCGGTCCCGGGGTCCGCCTCGACCTGCGACCGGCTGGTGATCCCGGAGACGTCCACCTCGAGGCCCACGCCCTGATGGTCGGGAGCGCCCGACGAGCTCACGGGGCCCGCGGTCGCGGGCAGCGCACCGAGGATCAGGCCGACGACCGTCAGCAGCGCCGCTGTCGTCCCTGCGAACACACGGGTGCCTACCCGTGGGGCCATGCGTCGCACCCGCGAACTCCTTCGTCGCTTCTCGCCCCCGAGCGCGCCGATCCTCCCACGTGGGCGCGGCCCTCCGGAAGGGGGCAGCGGGTGAGAACCGCGAGCCCGGCTCGGCCGCTAGACCGTGCGGCGCCGCAGCGTCAGCGTGCCCAGCACGATCGCGCCGACGATGAACGCGACGATGACGGCGACGGCGCCGCTCACGTCCGCGAAGGTCCCGCCCGCGGCGACGTCCTGCAGCGCCGAGACGCCGTACGTCAGGGGCAGCACGCGGCTGATCGCCTCGAGCACCGCAGGCATCTCGTCGCGGGGCATGAGGAGCCCGCACGTGATGAGCTGCGGGAAGAGGATCACGGGCATGAGCTGGACGGCCTGGAACTCCGACCGGGCCAGGGCCGAGGCCGCGAGCCCCAGGCACGACCCGAGGATCGCGTCGAGCACCGCGACGAGCACGACGACCCACACGGGCCCGGACACGTCCATGCCGCAGACCCACACGGCGAACGCGACGACGACGAGCGCCTGCACGGTCGCGAGCAGCGCGAACGCCAGGGCGTACCCGCCCACGAAGTCCCCCTTGCCGATCGGCATGGTCATGAGCCGTTCGAGCGTCCCGGACTGGCGCTCGCGCAGGGTCGTGACGCTCGTGACGAGGAACATGATGATCATGGGGAACAGGCCTACGAGGATCGGCCCGAACTGGTCGAGCACGGGTGTGCCGTCGAACATCCACGCGATGAGGCCCAGCAGCACGCACGGCAGCACGACGAGCAGCGCGATGGTCCGCGGGTCGTGCCGGATCTGGCGTAGCACCCTGCCCGCGGTCGCGAGGGTCGCTCGCGGGCTGACCGCGCTCGGTGCCCGCTGCACCGGTGTGCGCGCCCCCTCGCCCTGGGGCGCGCCCGTCGCGACAGCGGCGGCGCTGCGTGCGTCGTGCGTGCTCATGACGCCTCCCCTCCGAGGTGGCGCGGACTCCTGAGGGGTGCGGCGCCGTCGGGCACGGACGCGTCCTCGACGAGGCGCAGGAACGCGTGCTCGACGTCGTGCGCGCCCGTGCGCTCCAGGAGCCCGGGCAGGGTGTCGTCCGCGAGCAGGCGGCCGTCGCGCAGCAGCAGGAGCCGGTCGCAGCGCGTCGCCTCGTCCATGACGTGCGACGACACGAGCAGCGACGTGCCGGCGTCGCGCAGCCGGGCGAACAGGTCCCACAGGTCGCGGCGCAGGACGGGGTCGAGGCCGACGGTGGGCTCGTCGAGCACGAGCAGCCGCGGCTCGCCCAGGAGGGCGGCCGCGAGCGAGACGCGCGAGCGTTCGCCCCCTGACAGCGTGCCGACCCGGCGGCGTGCGTGCCGAGCGAGGTCCACGGCGTCGATCACGCGCGAGACGTCGCGGGGCCCCACCCCGAGGATCGAGGCGAAGTAGCGCAGGTTCTCGGTCACGCTGAGGTCGGAGTAGACGCTGGGCGACTGGGTCACGTACCCGACCTGGTGGCGCAGCGTCGGGTCCCCCGCGGGCCGCCCGAGCACGTGCGCGGTCCCTGCCGTGACCACCTGGACCCCGACGAGCGTGCGCAGGAGCGTGGTCTTGCCGCTGCCGCTCGGTCCGAGGAGCCCGACGACCTGTCGCTCGGGCACCGTGAGGTCGAGCGCGTGCAGCACCGTGGTCCCGCCGCGGTCGACACGCAGGCCCTGGACGCTGATGACGGGCTCGTTATTCCCCATGTGAGGAATTGTGCTCCTCGTGCGGACCCGGCGCAAGACCCTCGTCCACCCCTTCGAGGAAGCGCTGGAGCGTCGGGGCGATCGAGAGCGCCAGCTCGTCGGCCGGCATCGACGCCACGGGCTCGATCCGCAGCAGGTGACGCGCGACGAGCACCCCGAGCACCTGGCTCGCGACCAGGCTCACCCGACGGGCCGCGACCGCGCGCGGCAGGAGTGCCGCGACCTGGTCGAACACCGTCCGCTGGAGGTAGCGCGGCAGCTCCTGCACGTGCTCGTCCGCCGAGAGCATCCCCGACAGCACGAGCCGGAGCTGGACCTGGCCGTCCGGGGCGTCCCACACCGTGAGGACCGTGCGGGCCAGCCGCTCCCCCAGCCCGACGAGCCCGCCCTGCGCGAACCGGCCCGCGAGCGCCTGCGGGTCCGCCCCCGCCGGGACGAGCGAGGCCGCGAACAGCTCACCCTTGCCGTCGAAGTAGTGCCGGATGAGCCCGGGGTCCACCCCGGCCGCCCGGGCCACGCCGCGCATGCTCACCGCGTCGAACCCCTTGGCGGCGAACTCCTCGCGCGCCGCGGCCACGATCGACGCCCGGGTGTCCTCCCCCGCAGGCCGACGGCCCCGTCTCACCGCACCAGCGCTCATGCCCCGATTGTGCCCGACGGCGCAGCGCACCCGCGCTCCCGGGTGCGCTGCGCCGTCGGGCGGGGGGACGACGACGCCCGGCCCGCCGCGACGCAAGGAGACGTCGTGGCAGGCCGGGCGCAGCGTCCCCGGCGCTCCATCGCGCGACCAGGGGCGGACCGTGGGGCGAGGCAGGACACCTCGCCCCACGGCAGTCGTCGGGTCAGCGCATCACCCGCACGCGAGGGCCGGGTACGAGGCCTCGATCGTCGCGGTCACGGGCGAGGCGCCCGTCGTGCTCGCGGTGATCGTGACGACCCCCGTCTCGACCGAGCCCGCGCGCGTCGCGAACGCCTGGGACGCCGACCTGCCCGGAGCCACGCCGGTGAACGTCTTGGACCCGAACGGAGAGGTCACCTTGAGGTCGACGGGCACGTCCTCGCCGTTCACCGCTCGCACCGACACGGCGACCTTGCCCGCCACGCACTTCGCCGTGGCCGAGACCTCGACCGCGAGGTCAGGGTCGGGTTCGGGGTCGACGGGGGCCGTCACGGTGACCGTGGCGGTGGCCCGCGCCGTGATCGACGGGCCGAACGACCCGCTGACCGCGAAGGTGCCGGCCTGCGCCCAGGACGCGGGGTCGACCGCGTCCCACGTGACCGCGAGGTCCTTGGTCGCACCGTCGCCGTACGTCGCGGCGACCGTCGTCGGCAGGACGGGCGCGGTGCCCGCAGCCGTCGTGACCGTGACCGGGGCGGCCGAGGCCACGAACGCGTCGGGCTGGTAGTGCGAGAGCAGGCGGTCGTACTCGGCCTGCGTGACCGGGAGCACCGTGCCGTGGCGAGGGCTCACGGGCAGGGTCGCGGGCTCGGACTTGGTCCAGACCCCCGAGTCGAGGTCGGTCGACTCGAACGGGACGTAGCCCTTGCCGCCGTGGTAGCTGGGCTGGTCCATGAAGACGTACCACTTCCCCTCGGTGTTGGACTTGAAGACCGTGGGCCCCTCGCCCGCCGTGAAGGTGCCGCCGTAGCCGTTGGGCTGGCCCACGCCGATGTTCTCGGTGATGAGGTCCCAGCTCGTGGCGCGCAGGTCCGTGGACCTCTCGCTCCGGACCGTCATGTACTTCTCGTCCTTGATGAAGCGGTAATACGTGTCGCCCACCTTCGTCACCGAGGCATCGATGATGCCGAGGCCCGTGCCGCGCTTGTTGTCGACCCAGATCTGCGGCTCGCTGAAGGTCACGAAGTCACGCGTCGTGGCGTACATCATGCGCTGGTAGCTCGTGGCGATCTTGCGGTCGCTGCTGTCGGTCGTCGGGTAGAGGGCGGATGCCCAGTACACGACGTACTCGCCCGCGGCCTCGTCGTAGAACGCCTCGGGGGCCCAGGTGTTGCCCGCGTAGTCGCTCGAGACCTTGACCATGCGCTGGTCGGACCAGTGCACGAGGTCGGTCGACTCCCAGATCATGAGGCTCAGCGAGCCGCGCTCCTGCGCGTTGCCGAAGTTGTTGCCGCCGTAGATCTTGAGGTCGGTCGCGACGAGGAAGAACCTGTCGCCCTCGGGCGAACGGATGACGAACGGGTCGCGCAGGCCCTTCTCCCCCAGGCCCGAGCGCAGGACGGTCCTGTCGTCGTTCAGCTCCTGCCACCTGAGCGGGTCGTTGCCCTGGCTCGCGGCGAAGTAGATCTCCTCACCGTCGGCCGTGCTCTCGCCCTTGAAGTAGGGGAAGAAGTACGCCGCGGGCTCCTGGGCCTCGGGGGCCTGGCGGACCGTCGCGGTCCGGGGCTGGGTCGAGGTCGCGGTGCCCTTGGTCGCCGTGACCGTGAGGGTCACCTCGGTGTCGCCCGCGCCGTGCGCGGGGCGGTGCACCACTCCCGTCTCGCTCACGGTGCCGGGCGCCGAGGACGTCCACGTCAGGGTCGAGCCCTGCGCCCCCTTGGTCGGGAGCGTGAGGTTGCCGCGGACGTCGGCGATGTTGGTCACGACGGCGTGCTGCGCGTCCCACGCGGCCGCCTGGGCGTCGTCGAGCGCCGGGGGGACGACCACGGTGAAGGTCCGCGGGAGCGTCACGGCGCCGCGCGTGACCGAGGCCGTCAGGGTCACGCTCGCGGCGGGCTGTCCGGCGGCGGGCTGGGTGACCCTGCCCGACGGCGTCACGACGTCCGCGTGCGAGGTCGCCCACGCGATGGTCGAGCCCTGCGCGCCCGTGACCGGGAGCGTGAGGTTTCTCGTGACGGCGCTCGTGTCGCCCAGGTCGAGGGCGGCGGCGTCGGCTCCCGCGGCCGCGGCCGAGGTCTTCTGCGCGAGGGCCGCGACGTCGTTCGCAGGCAGCGCCCGGTCGTAGACGCGGAAGTCGCGGACCTGGCCCTTGAGGTACTTGTCGCCCGAGTAGAGCGAGCGCCCGATGTAGTTGGCGGTCGTCGTCCCGGCACCGATCGAGGCGGGGGTCGTGGTGACCGCGGTGTTCTGCGCGACCTGGACACCGTCCTCGTAGAGGGTCCCGGTCGTTCCGGTCTGCGTGTAGGTCAGGTGCTTCCAGACCCCGCGCGCGAGGTTCGACCCCTTGGTCGTGTTCTGCTCGGTCGACCAGTTGCCCGACGCGATGCCGGTCCGGTAGGCGTTGCCCGTGGTGAACAGGTAGCCGTTGCCGTTCGAGCCGCTCGTGTTCCCCATGCCCCAGATGAAGTAGGGCGTCGCCTGGGCCGTGTCGACCAGCACGTCGAGGTCGACCGTGACCGACGTCAGGTTCTTGAGCAGGCCGTCGGGGAGCCTGACGTGGTCGTCGGTCCCGTCGAGCGTGATGCCGTTCGCGCTGCGCGCGGCCCCGGCGACCGTGGCGGCCCCGAAGGTCGAGCCCGGTGCCGAGTTCGCGGCCGACGTGCCGCTCGTCTCGTCGAGCTTGTACCAGGCGACGAGCCCGGCCTCCGGCGGGGCGGGATCGGCGGCTGCCACGGCGGTGGTCGTCAGCCCGGTGGTCAGGGCGACGGCGACGCTCGCCGCAACGAGACGCCCCCTGGTTCTTCTCACGATGTGCTCCTTCGGGTCGTGGTGCGGTGGTGCGTGTGGTGCGGGCAGGGCGGGTGGTGCGGGCAGGGCGGGCGCCGTCGGCGCCCTGACCTCGACGTGAGCAGACGCCCCTGATCGGCCCTCAGGAGGGGCGTCTGCTCACGTCGAGGCGGCGACCAGCAGGTCAGCCGCAGCTGGTCGCTGCGTAGGTGACGTCGTAGGCCGTGGTGACCGGGGCGCCGTCGAGCACGGCCTGGGCCGTGACCTTGACCTTCCCGGCCGCGAGCGTCACCGCGCGGGCCGAGAACGTCTGCGACGCGAGCTTGCCCGGCGCGACCTGGAGGAAGGTCTTGGTCCCGAGCGGCGTGGTCACGACCACGTCGACGGGCACCTCCTCGGCGTTCCGCACGAGCACCGTGAGCGCGGCCTTGCCGGCCACGCACTTGGGCGCGACCGTGACGTCGACCTCGACCTGGGCGGGCTCGGTCACGTCGAGCGGCGGCACGCTCTCGAGGGTCGGGACGACCTTCTGGATGAGCCCGTCCTCACCGAACGTGAGGCGGTCGATGGTCGTCTCGCGGTGGTTCCCGTCGCCGCCGGGGATCGCGAAGCGGTGGTACGCGATGTACCACTCGTCGGTCCCGGGGACCTGGACGATCGAGCTGTGGCCGGTCCCGAGGATGCCCTGGGACACGTCCTTCTCGAGGATCACGCCGCGGTAGGTCCACGGCCCGTCGATGCTCGTCGACGTCGCGTACCCGACCCGGTAGTTCTCCGAGCCCGTGTCGTCGATCGAGTAGGTCAGGTGGTAGATCCCCTCGCGGTAGTTGAGGAACAGGCCCTCACGGAAGTTCGTCAGGCCACCGAGCTTCGTGATGGTGTCCTGCTTGACCGAGACCATGTCGTCGTTCAGCTCGGCGTACAGCGGCGCGTTGCTGCCGTTGCCCCAGAACAGGTAGAACGTGCCGGTCTGCGGGTCCTCGAACGCCGCCGGGTCGATCGCCTGCCCCGTCGTGACGGCCTCCCCGTTGGTGATCATGGCCGTCGGCTGCGCGGTGAAGGGCCCCTCGGGGCTGTCCGCGACCGCGACACCGATCGTCTTGCGGTCGTAGGTCGGGTTGTGGCCCGAGAAGTAGAACCAGTACTTCCCGTCGCGCTCGATGATGGTCGGCGCCCACGCGTTGCCCGTGGCCCACGGGACGTCGCCCGCTGCGCCGTCGAGCGTGAGGAACGGCTCGGCCGAGCGCTCCCAGCTCGCCAGGTCGGTCGACTTCCACACGTAGAAGTCCTTGCCACCCCAGCCGGGCGTGCCGTCCGTGGTCGCGTAGATGTAGTACACGCCGTCGAAGACCGCGATGTTCGGGTCCGCGTACAGGCCTGGCAGGACCGGGCTCCGCATCTCCTTGGCCTGGACGGTCCACGTGCGCGCGGCCCCGTCGGGGCCCGTCACGGTGTAGGTCACGGGCTGCGTGAGGTCCTGGACCGAGCCGTTGGCGGGCGTCACGGTCGCACGGTCGGACACGACCAGGCGAGGTGCGAGCGCGGAGCGGTCCGTGCCGGGCACCACCGGGAGCGTGACCGTGCTGGACCCGCCGTCGACGATCGCGGCGACCTCGAGCTCGGCGAGCTCGGCCCCCGTGACGGCCGAGTGGTCCTGACCGAGGTCCTTGACCTCCTCGGCGCTCAGGGCGTGGTCGTAGACGCGGAAGTCGCGGACGTCGCCCTTGAGGTACTTGTCGCCCGAGTAGAGCGAGCGGCCGATGTAGTTCGCGACCGTGGTGCCGTTCCCGATCGAGCCGGGCGTCGTCGTCACGTCGGTGTTCCTCGCGACCTGGATCCCGTCCTCGTAGAGAGTGCCCGTGGTGCCCGACTGCGTGTACGTCAGGTGCTTCCACACGCCGCGGGCGAGGTTCGAGCCCTTGGTCGTGTTCTGCTCGGTCGTGTAGTTCCCCGAGGCGATGGCCGTGCGGTACGCGTCCCCCGTCGTGAAGAGGTAGCCGTTGCCGCTCGACCCGCTCGTGTTGCCCAGGCCGTAGATGAAGTAGGGCGTGGACTGGGCGGTGTCGATGCGCACGTCGAGCGAGACGGTGATCTCCGTCAGGCCCTTGAGCACGTCGTCGGGCAGCCTGACGTGGTCGTCGACCCCGTCGAGGCGCACGCCGTCCGTGCCGTTGCGGGCGGCCCCGCCCACGACGGTCGCGGGACCGACGGCGCTGCTCGGCGCCGAGTTCACGGCCTGCGTGCCGCTCGTCTCGTCCAGGCGGTACTGGACCACCAGGCCCGGGATCTCCTTCGTCACGTCGATCGCGACGGTCGCGGTGCGCGACCCGTCCGCGGTCGTGGCGGTCACGGTCGTGCTGCCCGCCGCGACGCCGCGCACGGTGCCTGCGGAGGGCCCGTCGGAGACGACGGTCGCGACCGACGGGTCGGCGCTCGTCCAGGTGATGGTGCGGGCCGTGGCGTTGGCGGGGGTCACGGTCGCGGTGAGCGAGCGTGCCGATCCGACCGTGACCTGCGTCGAGGTGGGCGAGACCACCAGGCCCGTGACGGGGACGTCGCCCTCGACCACGGTCACGACGGCCTTGGCACGCACGCTCACGCCGGCGCCGAGCGAGCCCGTGACCTCGAAGGTCCCGGCCTGCGCGTAGCTCGCGGGGTCGATCGCGTCCCACGTGACCGCGGTCTGCGTGGTCGTGCCGGCTGCGGTGCGCGTGGCGACCGTGGCCGGCAGGACCGGTGCGTCACCGACGCTCACGACGGCCGTGACGTCCTCGGCCGACTCGACGAACGCGTCCGGCTGGTAGCCCTTGAGCAGCGCGTCGTACTCGGTCTGCGTCACGGGCAGGACCGTGCCGTGGCGCGGGCGCGAGGGCATCTCGTAGCCCGTGGACATCTTCCACTCGTCGGCGTTCAGGTCGGTCGTCTCGAAGGGCACGTAGCCGCGGCCGCCGAACTCGTCGATGAACAGGTACCACTTCTCCTCGGTGTTCGACTTGAAGATGGTCGGGCCCTCGCCCTGGTTGATGCCGCCGCCGAGCGAGTTGGCCTTGCCGATGCAGTCGGTGATGAAGTCGTAGCTCAGCGAGCGCAGCTCGCTCGCCTTCTCGCCCAGCACGAACTTGGAGCACGGCGTCGTGGACGTGTTGTTGCGCTCGTCCTTGGTGAAGCGGTAGAACTCGCCGTCGTGCTCGATCACGGTCGAGTCGATGACCGAGTAGCCCGGGTCGACCCACACCTGCGGCTCGGTGAACGTGTAGAAGTCGCGGGTCGTGGTGTACATCATGCGGTTGTACGTGTTGGCCGTGTGGCCCGGGTCGTCCTCCTCGTAGAGCTTGGAGGCCCAGAACACGACGTACGCGCCGATCGTCGCGTCGTAGTAGGCCTCGGGGGCCCACGTGTTGCCCGCGGTCTCCGGGGAGACCTGGACGAGGCGCTGGTCGGTCCAGCTCACCAGGTCGGTCGACTCCCACACCATGATCGACCTGGAGCCCGTGCGCTGGGACGCGTCCCAGTTGCCGTTGCCGTGGATCTTGAGGTCGGTCGCGATCTGGTAGAACTTGTCGCCCTCGGGAGAACGGATGACGAAGGGGTCGCGCAGGCCCGTCTCCCCCAGGCTCGACGTCAGCACGGGCTGGTTGTCGTTGAGGTTCCGGTACCTGAGCGGGTCGTTGCCCTTGCTCAGGCCGAAGTAGACCTGCTCGCCGGTCGCGTAGCCCTCACCGATGAAGTAGGAGAACAGGTAGCCCGCGAAGTCCTGCTGCTCGGGGAGCGCGGGGACCGTCGCGTCGAACGCGCGCGTGGCCGTGGCCTGCCCCTTGCTCACGGTCGCGGTCAGCGTGACCGTCCGGTCGGCCTGGCCGTGCGCGGGGCGCGTGACCTCGCCCGACGGCGTGACGACCGTGGGGACCGTGGTCGCCCAGGTGACCGTGGTGCCCTCGGCTCCCGTGGTCGGCAGCGTGAGGTTGCCGCGGACGTCGTCGAGGTTCTTGACCTCGAGCGCGGCGGCCGCGGCGTCGACGACGCCCTGGTCGCCCGTGCCGGGCACCACGGTGACGTCGAACGTCCTGGTGGCACTCTGGCCGCGCAGCGAGAGCGTCGCGGTCAGGGTCGCGGTGTGCGCCTGCCCGACGGGCTGGGTGATGACGCCCGACGACGTCACGACGCTCGCGTCCGACGTCGCCCAGGTGACGGTCGAGCCGCCCGCGCCCTTCGCGGGCAGCGTGAGGTTCTTGGCCACGGCGCTCGTGTCCCCGAGGGTCAGGGCGCCCGCGTCGGCGGAGAGCGACGCCGCGGCGTTCGCGGTGCTGAGGTCGGCGACCTCGGCGGCCGTGAGCGCGCGGTCGTAGAGGCGGAAGTCCTTGATGCGCCCCTTGAAGAGGTTGTCGGCCGCGTAGGCGGACCTGCCGAGGTAGTTCGCGGTCGTCTTCCCGTTGCCGATCGAGCCCGGCGTGTGGGTCACGGCCGTGTTGACGCCGACCTGCGCGCCGTCCTCGTAGAGGCGTCCCGTGCCGGCGCCCTGCGTGTAGGTGACGGTCTTCCAGACGCCGCGCGCGAGGGCCGCGGACGGCGACTTGGCCGTGTTCTGCTCGGCCCCCCACGCGGCGTTCGAGACGGACGCGCGGTACGTCGCGTTGCCCGAGGAGAAGAGGTAGCCGTTGCCCGACTGCGGTGAGCCCACGGCCGTGTTGCCCAGGTTGTAGAAGAAGTAGTTGCCGCTCAGCGACGCGTCGATCCACACGTCGGCGCTGACCGTGACGGCCGACCAGCCGGCCAGGAGGTCGTCGGGCAGGTCCACGTAGCTCGAGCCGCCGAACGTCAGGCCTTGCCCGTCGGTCCAGTCTCCGCCGCCGACGAGCGTGCCGTCACGGCCCGAGCCCGAGGCGTCGTGGGCGACCGTGCCGCTCAGCTCGTCGAGCCTGTACCAGAGCTTCAGGCCGTCGGTCGTGGGGACGGGCACCCCGGCCGCGAGCGCCGTGGCCGGGGCGAGCGCCGTCGTCGGGCGTGCTGGGGCCGAGGTCAGAGCCGCTGCCGGCCCCGCCAGGGCCATCGGGGCGAGCAGAGCGATGCTCAGTGCTGCCCCGAGGGCGGCTCTCGCCCTGCGGGTGGCCCTCCGTCGGGCCGTTGGCGCGGTCTGCGCCGGGTCGTGTCGGGTGGTCATGTGGATCGTGGCCTCTCGCCGTCTCGTCGTTGAGCGCCCCCTGGCGGGGACTGCCGGACCACGGGGGTGGCCCGGCGGTCCCCCGCCTGCTGGGTCGTGGTCGTCGTGAAGGTGCTGCTGGTCGTGCGGGCCGTCAGCCGCAGGTCGTGGCCGGGTACTCGACGTCGAACGTCGTCGAGCGGGCACCGGGTCCTGTGCCGATCGTCCCCACGACCGTCGCGGAGCCCGCGGGGACCGAGACCGCACGCGAGCTGAACGTCTGCGACGCGCTCTTGCCCGGTGCGACCGACGCGAACGTCTTGGTCCCGAACGGCGTCGTGAGCGCCACGGTCACGGCCTCGTCCTCGCCGTTGACCGCGCGCACCGAGAGGTTCGCGCGGCCCGCGACGCACTGGGCCTTGGCCGTGACCGCGAGGTCCACCGGCTCGGCCTCGGTGCCGGCGGCCTGCAGGCGCAGGAACGTGACCGAGTAGGCCGGGAACGTGTAGTCGAACGCGTTGGACGCCCCGTCCCAGGTCCGATCGACGGGCACGATCGCCCGCGGGTTCGCCTTCGTGTTGGTGTCCGTGGGCGCGCCGACCATCTCGGTGACCGTGGCCTGGGCCGCGATCTCCTGGCCCGCGACCGTCACGGCCGTGTCCGCCGCGGTCGCGGTCGGGTTGACGACCTTGACCACGAGGTCGCCGGACTCCTCGTCGCGCGTGACGACCTGGTAGAGCGACTTCGCGGCGGGCTGCTCGTACGAGATCTGGAGCTGGCCGTCCAGGTAGAGCTCGATGGTGCTGCCCTGGACCACGACCTTGACCTTGTAGCCCTGCCCCGTCTCGACGCTCATGTTCTCGACCGCGGCGACCTCGGCGGCGCTGCCGCCGTCGGCCCGCTGGAGAACCGAGCGGGTGTTGTTCCAGCCGCCGATGTTCCACCAGTAGTAGTCGTTCGGGCCGCCCGCGGCGAAGCCCACGAGGAAGCCCTCGGACCCGGCGATCTTGCGGGCGTCGAGCTCGAGCGTGTAGTTCTTCCAGTCCTTGGCGTACGCGCCCGTGACGATCGAGCGCGCGTCGGTCACGGACGTCGAGGACTGCGTGTAGACGCCGTCCTGCGCGGCCCACGTCCCGGTCACGGGAGACCACCGGGTGGCGTCGTCGAACCCGTCCTGGAACAGGACGTCGCCGCTCGCGTTGTCGGTGACCACGACGTTGTCGTACGAGGCGCTGGTCGACCACGTGGACAGGAAGACGCCCCCGTCCAGTGCGGGCTCGGCGGAGGCGTCGGCCCCGTGCACCGACGGGACGACCTCGTCACCCACGTTGTTCGCGAACAGCTCCTGGACGTAGTAGTTGGGCGTGCCCCACGACTCGTCGTTGTCGAACCAGATCGCGTCGGGCGACCACTGCACGTACGCCTCGTTGGAGAGCAGCGGCGCGTAGGACGCGAGCTCGACGACGTCGGAGTTGCGCTCGAGGCCCGTCATGAAGGCGGCCTCGGACAGCGCGTTGAAGAACGTGTTGCCGCGCGACGCATACTCGCCGAGGAACACGTGCGGGCCCTCGCGGTCGTAGTCGTCGTAGCGGTCGGCGTTCTCGAGGAACCAGCTCGGGTCGTTGTAGTAGTGCTCGTCGACCAGGTCGACCTCCTGCGCACGGTTGAACTCCCAGAGCTCGTCGAACCGCTGGCCCGTGTCGTCCGGCCCCGAGTTCGAGATGATCTGGACGTCGGGGTACGCGGCGCGCACGGCGTCCTTGAACTTCGGGAAGTTCGCCTCGAACGTCTTGGTGTTCTCCTCGTTGCCGAGGCCCAGGTACTTCAGGCCGAACGGCTCGGGGTGGCCGAGCTCCGCGCGCACAGCGCCCCACTCGGTCGTGACGTCACCGTTGGCGAACTCGATGAGGTCGAGGGTGTCCTGGACCCAGCGCTGGATCCGGACGTCGTCCTTCATCTCGGGGATGGTGCTGCCGCAGCCGTTGGCGCCCACCGACAGGACGGGCAGGGGCGTCGCGCCGAGGTCCTCGGCGAACGTGAAGTACTCGTAGTACCCGATCCCGTACGACTGGTTGTAGCCCCAGAAGTTCCAGTTCGTGGCCCGCTCCTCGACCGGCCCGATGGTCTCCTTCCACTGGTACGTGCGCCGACGGTCGGTGCCGTTGCTCTCGAGGTAGGTGTCGAACGTGCCCGCGTTGGTCACGCAGCCGCCCGGGAACCGCAGGAACTGCGGGTTCATGGCGTCGATCTTCTCGGCGAGGTCCTTGCGCAGGTGGGTCTTGCCGTTGACCGGCCCGACCCAGGTGTCCTGCGGCATGAGCGAGACCATGTCGAGGCGCACGGTGCCTGCGGCACCCGCGAGGACCGCGAGGCGCCCGGCCGAGGTGGTCCCGGTCGCGGTGAGGGTCACCGAGTACTTCTTCCAGGTGTCGGTGCCGTCGACGGTCACCTTCCCGGTCGCGTAGGTGGTCCCCGCCGCGGCGTTCTCCACCTGCACGGTCAGGTCCTGCCCGACGGCGGAGCGCGCCCAGACCGAGAAGTCGTACTTCTCGCCCTTCTCGAGGAAGAGGCCCGTGTTGAAGCCCGCGTTGCGCAGGCCCGCGCCGGCCGCGGTCGCGTCGAGCCGGAGGTAGTAGCGGTTGCTGTCGTTGAGGCGCTGCGCGTCGGTCACCACCGTCGTGGTCGCGGTGCCGCCGTTGCGGTCGACCCGCTCCCAGGCCGTGAGCCCCGTGAAGGACGAGCTGTCCGACGAGTTGAACTCGAACGAGCGGTTGCGCACGAGCTCGGCGTACAGCCCGCCGTCCGCGGCGTAGTTGATGTCCTCGTAGAAGATGCCGTACAGGTCGTCGCTCATCTCGACGCTCTCGCCCGCGGCGTCGATCGCGAGCGTGTGCTCGGCCGACGACAGCGCGGTGAGCGTGAGCCTGACGGCCGCGTCCTCGGCGCCGAGCACCAGGGCTCCGTCCGCGGCGCGTACTCCCGCGAACTCCCCGGCAGCGGCGCCAGGCACGCGCAGCGCGAGCCTGCCGCCGCCCACGTCGGTCAGCCGCACCTGGGCCGGGGCGGCGCCCGCGGCCCCGAGCGCGAGGCGCCCGTCGCTCGCGACGACCACCGGCAGACCGGTGCCCGCCTGCGCGAGCGTCGCGGCGCCGTCGGGCCCGCCGGCGACCGCCGTGGCCACCAGGCCCAGCGGCGACGCCGGGCGCTGCGCGACGAACGACAGGCCCGTGTCCGTCAGGACGAGGTGCTTGTGGTCGACCGGACCGACGAGCGAGAACGTGCCCGCCGGGACGACGTCCTGACCCTCGGCCGCGTCGACCGCGACGTAGTCGAACGTCGCGGCGTGCGTCGAGCCGTCCTGCGCCGCGAGGGCGTAGAGACCGACCTGCGTGACGTCGAACGTCACGGTCGTCGAGCCTGCGGGCTTCCAGTCCCCCGCCGTGGCGTCCCAGTAGGACACCGCGAGCGTGTCACCGGTGCGCTGCATGCGCAGCGTCTCCCCCGTCGAGCCCGCACGGTCGGTGAACGACGCAGCGGTGAACTTCCCGCCCGTCTCGTTGTCGAGCTCGATCGCGCGCGCCGAGGGCGACAGGCTGCCCACGTACGTCAGACCTGCACGGACGTAGTTGTCCATGTCCTTCCACGCGATGAGGCCCGCGCCCTGGTAGACCTTGCCGACCGGCGCCGACACCTTGGTCACGACCGTGAAGTCGCCCACGGGGACGTCCACCATGAAGACGTTCTTCGCGGTGTTCGCCTCCTGGTAGGTGTCGCCCGGCTGGGACGTCAGGGTCAGCGACCCGGGCGTCGTCGCGAGCGACCACGCCGAGGGGACCGGGTTGACGACGTCCCAGGCCGAGCCGAGCTCGGCCGCGTCGAACTGGTCGACCCAGGCCCCGGCCGGCAGGACCGGCTCGGCGGCCGCGAAGGCCGACGGGGTGACCGCGAGGGCGGTGGTCGCCCCCAGCGCGAGGACCGCGACGGAGGCCGCCCACGGTCGTGCCGTCCGGCTGCGGGACGGACGGGACGTCCGACCACGGGTCGTGCTGCGGGCAGGGGAATCAGAGATGATCACGTTGCTCCAACCTTGCTGCGACGAGGAAGGGAGCGATGCCGGGTGTATCCCGTGCGCTCCATTGCTGTACGGGGTGCGCCCGGCAGCCACGCCCTCCCGGTCGTCCGAGCCCGTCCCGGGTACCAGCCGGGACCTGCTCGACCGGGAGGGGGTGGCCTCCGGGTCCTTCTCGGCCCGTCACCCTCGACGGTCCGCGCTGTGACGCCTCGCACGGGGCCCGGCTCCATGGCCGACCCGCGCGAGGCGGTGGTGCTGGGAGGTGCTAGGTGGCGGCCCCTCGTCCCTGACGGAACGTCATGGCCCGCTGCAGCAGGACGAACGCGAGCAGGACCACGCCGATGAAGACCTTGGTCCACCAGGAGTCCAGGCCCTCGCGGGCGATGAGCACCTGGATCAGCCCGTAGACGAGCACGCCCGCGACCGACCCCAGGACGAACCCGCCGCCACCCGTCAGGAGCGCGCCACCGATCACGACCGCCGCGATCGCGTCGAGCTCCATGCCGATGCCCGTGAGGTTGAAGCCCGACTTGGTGTAGAGGGCGAACAGGATGCCCGCGATCCCGGCGCACGTGCCGCTGATCACGTAGACCCACACCTTGGTCGAGCTGCCCTTGAGACCCATGAGGTTCACGGCCGTGCCGTTGTCGCCCGTGCCGAGCCCGTAGACCGTGCGGCCGAAGCGCGTGTAGTGCAGCAGGTAGATCGCGATCAACAGGACCACGAACGCGACGACCATGCTCAGGTTGATGCTCCAGGCCTCACGCCCCTCGCCGAACTTGATCTTCCACGAGGCCAGGGCCGCGAAGCCCTCGTCCTTGATCGCGAGCGACTGGACGCTCACGACGTTGGCCAGGCCGCGCGCGAGGAACATCGCGGCGAGCGAGGCGATGAAGGGTTGTATGTCGAAGTACTGGACCATCACGCCGATCAGCAGGCCGAACGTCGTGCCGATCAGCACGCCCAGGATCAGGACCACGGGGAGCGGCGCCCCCGCGATCAGGAGCTTGGCCACGACCAGGCCCACGAGGGCGACCACGGCACCGACCGACAGGTCGATCCCACCCGTGATGATCACGAACGTCATGCCGATCGCCAGGACGATCAGGTACGAGTTGTCGACCAGCAGGTTGGAGAAGAGCCGCATGCTCAGGAAGTCGCGGCGGTCCGTGCTGTAGCGGACCTGGCCCACGACCAGGATGACCGCGAGGGCCACGAGCGTGCCCGTGACGGGCAGGAGCCGGCGGTCCGAGAGCCTGCGGACCACGGGGTTGGTCATGAGGCGGGCGACGAAGCCCGTGTCGTGGCCTCCGCGCGGCCCCTTGCCCTGCTGGGGATTCCTCGACGCCCGGGGCGCCGTCTGGACGGTGCTCATGCTGCTGCCCCCTTCGCACTCGTCGTCGCCGCGCCCGCGCTCGGCATGGGTCGCTTCCTCGGTCGTCGGGACGTGAGGAGCGAGCGCAGACGCTCGGACGCCGCGATGCACACGACGATCAGCACGAGCGCCTTGAACAGCGGCGTGATCTGCGAGCTGATGTGGAAGATGACCACGGCCCGCTCGAGCGTCGACAGGAGCAGCGCCCCGACGACCACGCCCGCGAGGCTGAACTTGCCGCCGTCGAGCTTGGTGCCGCCCAGGACGACGACCATGATCGCGTCGAGCTCCTTCATGAGGCCGATGTTGTTGGCGTCGGCCGCCATCGTCGGGGCGCCGTAGACGATGCCCGCGAGCCCGGCCAGGAGGCCGCACAGCAGGTAGACGAACCACGTGATGTTGCGCGACTGGACGCCCGCGAGGCGGCTGGCCTCGCGGTTGATGCCGATCGACTCGACCAGCATGCCGAGGGCCGTCCGACGCACCAGCAGCGCGACCAGCGCGAACACGACCGCGGCGATGACCACGGGGGTCGGGATGCCCAGGACGAAGCCCGAGCCGATCGACTTGAAGGGCGGGCTCGTGGTCGTGGTGATCTGGCCCTTGGTGATGAGCATCGCGATGCCGCGACCCGCGACCATGAGGATCATGGTCGCGATGAACGGCTGGATGCCCAGGACCGTGACCAGGAAGCCGTTGAAGGCGCCGATCACCGCGGCGACCAGGAGGCCGATCGCGACCGCGGTCAGGGCGGTGCCGACCGTCCCGCCCGTGCCGCTCGCGTCGATGTAGGTCAGCGACACCGCGAGCGAGATCGCCATGACGGCACCCACCGAGAGGTCGATCCCGCCCGTCGCGATCACGAGGCACATGCCGATGCCGAGCAGGAGCGGGGTCGCGCTCGCGCGCATGATGTCGATCAGCTGGCCGAACAGGTGGCCGTCCATGATCGTCACGTCGAGGAAGCCGGGGCTGCGCAGGCCGCACGCGAGGAGCATGACGACGAGCGCGACGACGGGCCAGAACAGGTGGTGGTGCGTCACGCGGCGCAGCGCGCCCTGGGCGGCACGCGGTGCGGGACCGCCGGACACGGGCGGCGACGCCGACGGCGTCGTCGGAGTCGTGGTGGTCGTGCTCATGATGCGCTCCCGCTCGCTGCGATCGTCTCGAGGATCGTGGTGGACGTGACGTCCGGGCCGTTGGTGATCTCGCCGATCTTCTGGCGGTCACGCATGACGACGACGCGCTGGCTCAGGCGCAGCACCTCGTCGAGCTCGGACGAGATGAAGACCACGCCCATCCCGTCGCCTGCCAGCTCGGCGACGAGCCGCTGGATCTCGGCCTTGGCCCCCACGTCGATGCCGCGCGTGGGCTCGTCGAGGATGATGAGGCGCGGTGCGGTCGCGAGCCAGCGGGCCAGGAGGACCTTCTGCTGGTTGCCGCCCGACAGGTTCTTGATGAGCATGTTCGGGTTCGCCGGGTAGACGTTGAGCGCCTTCATGTAGCGGTCGACGACCGCGTCCAGCTCCTTGGCCGGGACGGGGCGCCACGGGCCGCGGCTCGCCTGCATCGCGAGGGCGATGTTCTCGCGGACCGTGAGGTCCCCGATGATGCCCTCCTTCTTGCGGTCCTCCGAGGAGAACGCGACGCCTCGCTTGATCGAGGTCAGGGGGGCCGCGCCACGCGTCGCGCCGTCGAAGGTCAGCTTTCCGCTGCCCGCCCTGTCGGCACCGTAGAGGAGGCGGGCGACCTCGGTGCGGCCCGAGCCGAGCAGGCCCGCGACGCCGACGATCTCGCCCGCGTGCACGTCGAGGTCGAACGGTTCGACCGAGCCGTCGCGTCCCAGCGCGACGGCCCGGAGCAGAGGCTCCTCGTCGTGCTCGGAGGCGACGCGGTGCGCGCGCTCCTCGACGTCGGCCAGGGCCTCCCCGGACCTGCCGATCATCGCGGAGATGAGCTCCATGCGCGGAAGCTCCTTCGTGAGGTGCTCGGAGATGAGCCGTCCGTTGCGCAGGATCGTCAGGCGGTCGGTGATCTCGTAGATCTGGTCGAGGAAGTGCGACACGAAGAGGATCGCGACGCCCTTGTCCCGCAGCGAGCGGATCACGTCGAAGAGCTCGGCGACCTCGGCCTTGTCGAGGCTCGAGGTGGGCTCGTCGAGGATCAGGACCTTCGCGTCGACGACCATGGCCCTCGCGATCGCGCAGAGCTGCTGCACGGCGATCGAGTGGGAGGACAGGGCCGACGAGGGGTCGATGTCCAGGTTGAGGAGGGCGAGGTGCTCGCGGGCCTTGCGGCGCGTCGCGGGCCAGTTGATGAAAGGACCGAACCGGATCTCGTGCCCGAGCATGATGTTCTCGGCGACCGAGAGGTTCGAGCAGAGGTTGACCTCCTGGTACACGGTGCTGATGCCCGCGTCCTGGGAGTCGCGGGTCCGCGTGAACCGGTGCTCGGCACCGGAGACCACGATGCGGCCCGCGTCGATCTGGTAGACCCCCGTGAGGGCCTTGATGAGAGTGGACTTGCCGGCGCCGTTCTCGCCCATGAGGGCGTGGACCTCGCCGGGGCGGAGGGTGAGGTCGACGCCGTCGAGAGCCTTGACGCCCGGGAACTCGATGGTGATCCCGGTCATCTCCACCACGGGCGCCGCGTACGCGGCGGTCGTCGTTGACATGTGTTCTTCCGTCCTGGGGAAGGGGCTGGAGCTCAGGCACCGGCCGGCAGGGACGAGGGGCTCGTCCCTGCCGCGCGGTGTGTGCGCCCGCCCCGGTCGCCGCACCGCGGAGGGCGGCGGCCGGGCGGGCCGTCAGGTGCTGCGCGTCAGAACGAGCGGGCGTCGATGACGTCCTGCGTGATGGTCTGGTCGAACGCCTGGTCGACGACGATGGTCTCCTTCTCGACGTCCTCGCCGGCCGCGACCTGCTTGATGAGCTCGAGGAGCTGGTCGCCGAAGGCCGGGTTGCACTCGACCACGAAGTTGAACTTGCCGTCGAGGAGCGCGGTCAGGCCGTCCTTGACCCCGTCGACCGTGACGATCTGGATGTCCTTGCCCGGGACCTTGCCCGCGGCCTCGATGGCCTCGATGGCGCCGAGGCCCATGTCGTCGTTGTGGGCGAAGATGAGGTTCATGTCGGGGTAGGCCTGGAGCGCTGCCTCGGTGGCCGCCTTGCCCTCGGCGCGCGTGAAGTTGCCGGTCGCCTCGCCGACGATCTGGTCCTCGACGACCGAGCGGAAGCCTTCCTGACGGTTGGTCTGGGCGCCCGAGCCCATGGTGCCCTGGAGCTCGAAGACCTTGGCGTCGGGAGCGTTCTCCGCGACCCACTCGCCCGCGGTGACTCCCTCTGCCGTGAAGTCGGCGCCGATCCAGGTGACGAACGGGTCCTCGACCGTTGTGTCGACCGTGCGGTCCACGAGGACGACGGGGATCTCGGCGTCCTTGATCTCCTGGAGGACCTCGTCCCATCCGGTCTCGATGACCGGGGAGAACGCGATGACGTCGACGTCCTGGTCGATGAAGTCGCGGAGGGCCTTGATCTGGTTCTCCTGCTTCTGCTGCGCGTCGACGAACGTCAGGTCGATGCCGTTCTCGGCCGTGAGGTTGGCCTTGACCGACTCGGTGTTGGCGGTGCGCCAGCCGCTCTCCGCGCCGAGCTGGGAGAAGCCGACGCGGATGTTCTCGCCGCCTCCGCCCGCTCCGGCGGTGCCGTCCGCCGAGTCGGTGCTGCCGCCGCTGCAGGCCGCGAGCGCGAGGACCGCTGCGCCTGCGAGGATCCCGGTGAACCGCACGCGTGCCGTGGTCTTGTTGAACATGATCTCCTCCTTGAGATGTCCCGCTGCGCCCGCCGTGGGCGTCGAACGGTTCTTGCGGGCCTGGGCCCTGTCAGTCGATTGGATGGTCGGTCGTGCGTGGTGAGCGCTCACACGAGCACTCGGCCTACCGGGGCTACCGGGGCTACCGGGCGGTAAGTGTTCCCCATCGCCCGGGTCCCCCCACACTGCGTCCGGTCTACGAGCAGGTCCGTCCTCAGAAGCCCTGCGCGAGCCGGTAGTACGCCTGGTTCCATCGCAGCTCTCGCGCGAAGGACCGGGTGGTCGTGGACTCGTCGATCACGGCGAGCTCCGTGCCGGCGATCTGGGCGAAGTCCTCGAAGGCCTCGAGCCCCAGCGCCGTGGTCATGACGGTGTGGTGCGCGCCTCCCGCGGTGAGCCACGCCTCGGCCGAGACCGCGAAGCTCGGCGCTGGCTCCCACAGGGCACGTGCCACGGGCAGCCTGGGCAGGTCGTACTCCGGCGCCACGACCTCGACCACGTTGGCCACGAGGCGGAACCGCTCGCGCATGTCGCTCAGGGCGACGACGAGTGCGGGACCCGCGTCGGTGTCGAACACGAGCCGCACGGGGTCCTCGCGGCCCCCGATCCCCAGCGCGTGCACCTCGAGGCGGGGCCGCGCCGTCGTGAGACTCGGGCAGACCTCGAGCATGTGCGCCCCGAGGATCCGCTCGGCACCGGGCACCATGTCGTAGGTGTAGTCCTCCATGAGCGAGGCGCCGCCGGGCAGCCCGTGGCCCATGACCTTCGCGGCGCGCACGAGCAGCGCGGTCTTCCAGTCCCCCTCCGCGCCGAACCCGTAGCCGTCGGCCATGAGGCGCTGGACGGCGAGCCCCGGGAGCTGGCGGAGCCCGCCCAGGTCCTCGAAGTTCGTCGTGAAGGCGCCGAACCCGCCCTCCTCGAGGAAGGAGCGCAGGCCCAGCTCGATGCGCGCCCCGTAGCGCAGCGACGCGTGCCTCTCGGCACCGGGGAGCAGCTCGGGGGCCACGTCGTACATCCCGACGTACTCCTTGACGAGGATGTCGACGTCGCTCTCGTCGACCGCGTCGACCCGTTCGACGAGGTCGTTGACACCCCACGTGTTGACGGAGACGCCGAACCGGACCTCGGCCTCGGTCTTGTCGCCCTCGGTCACGGCCACGCCGCGCATGTTGTCGCCGAACCGGGCGAGCCGCAGCGAGCCCACCTCGGCCCAGGCCGTCGCGGCGCGCGCCCAGGTCCCGATCCTCGCGGTGACGTCCGGGTTGCTCACGTGACCCACGACGGTCTTGCGCGAGACCCCGAGCCGCGACTGGATGTACCCGAACTCGCGGTCGCCGTGGGCGGCCTGGTTGAGGTTCATGAAGTCCATGTCGATCTCGGACCAGGGCAGCTCGACGTTGGCCTGCGTGTGCAGGTGGAGCAGCGGGGTGCCGAGGGCCTCGAGCCCGCGGATCCACATCTTCGCCGGGGAGAACGTGTGCATCCACACGACGAGCCCCACGCACGCGTCGTCCGCGTTGGCGTCGAGCGCGGCCCGCCGGATCGCGTCCGAGTCCTTGAGCACGGGCTTCCAGACGATACGTACCGGGACGTCGCTCGAGGCGTCGATCGCCGCGGCGATCTCCTGGGACTGCGCGGCGACCTGGCGCAGGGTCTCCTCGCCGTAGAGGTCCTGGCTCCCGGTCAGGAACCAGATCTCCCTGGTGTCGAAGGGGTTCTTCATGTGCGTCGTTTCCTCACTGAAATAGCACGCGGTGGTTCTGGTCGTGGGGTGGGCGGGGCCCGCGGGTCAACCGCCCGCGGGCGCCTGGCCGTACACGTTCTGGTAGCGGTCGTAGAGCGAGTCGACGTCGCCCTGCGCGATGGGCAGCGGCTCGCCGAGCTGGCGCGCGACGTGCACGGTCCGCGCGACCTCCTCGCACATCACTGCGGCCTTGACCGCGCCGCGCGCGTCCTTGCCGATCGTGAAGGGGCCGTGGTTGCGCATCAGGACGGCGGGGCTCCGCGAGGTGCGGAGCGTGTCGACGATGCCCTTGCCGATCGAGTCGTCGCCGATCAGCGCGAAGGGTCCTACGGGGATCTCGCCGCCGAACTCGTCGGCCATCATCGTCAGGACGCACGGCACGGGCTCGGCGCGCGCGGCCCAGGCGGTCGCGTACGTCGAGTGCGTGTGCACGACCCCCCCGACGTGCGGCATGTGCCGGTAGACGTACGCGTGCGCCGCGGTGTCCGACGACGGTGCGCGCGTCCCCTCGACCAGGTTCCCGTCGAGGTCGCACACGACCATCGACCCGGGGGTCAGGTCGTCGTACGCGACGCCGGACGGCTTGATGACGAACAGGTCGGCGCCCTCGACGCGCTCGGAGACGTTCCCCGCGGTCCAGACGACGAGCTCGTAGCGGGTCAGCTCGCGGTGCAGGGCCGCGACCCGCTCGCGCGAGGCCTCGACCGCCGCGCGGACCGCGGGGGCGAGCTCCGCCGTCGGGCTGGTGGTGGTGCTCATGCGGGGACCCCCTCGAGAGCGACGCCCTGCGCGCCGGTACCCGACGGCGCCACGCCCGCGCGCAGCGAGCGCGCCTCGCGGCGGATCGCCTTGAGGCGGTGCATGACCGGGTCGGCACCGGGGGTCTCGAGCCGTCCGAAGTGGTCGTGCAGCCCGGAGTAGAGCGCGAACAGCTCGTCGTAGCGCACCGCGTTCTCCTCGATCGGGAGGTAGGCCGCGACCGTGCGCCGTCCCATGACCTGGGCAGCGGCGCGCACGTCGGGGTAGGCGCCCGCGGCGACGGCCGCGTGGATCGCCGACCCGAGCGCCGGCCCCTGCTCGGAGTCGATCGTGCTGAGCGGCAGTCGCGTCACGTCCGCGTAGACCTGCATGAGCAGGCGGTTCTTGAGCAGCCCGCCCGCGACGACCAGCTCGACGACCGGGACGCCGGCGCGCTGGAACTCCTCGACGATGGTCCGGGTCCCGAACGCCGTGGCCTCCAGGAGCGCGCGGTAGGTGTCCTCAGGTCGGGTCGCGAGCGTCTGCCCGACGAGCAGGCCCGACAGCTCGTGGTCGACCAGGACCGAACGGTTGCCCGAGTGCCAGTCGAGCGCGACGAGGCCGTGCTCGCCGATCTCCTGGCCGGCCGCGAGATCGGTGAGGTACTCGTGCACCGACTGGTCACGGTCCGCCGCCGCCTGCGCGTACGAGCCGGGGACCGCGGTGTCGACGAACCAGCCGAAGATGTCCCCGACGCCGCTCTGCCCCGCCTCGTAGCCCCACAGGCCCGAGACGATCCCGCCGTCGACGACCCCGCACATGCCGGGCACCTCGTGCAGCTCCTCGCCGTTCATGACGTGGCACGTGGACGTGCCCATGATCGCGGTCATCTGCCCGGGCTCGACGGCCTGCGCGGCCGGAGCCGTGACGTGCGCGTCGACGTTGCCGACCGCGACCGCGATGCCCTCGGGCAGTCCGGTCCAGGCTGCCGCCTTGGCCGTGAGCGTGCCCGCGACCTCGCCGAGCCGACCGATCGTGTGCTCGAGCTTGTCGGCCACGAAGCCCGCGAACTCGGGGTTGAGCGCCTCGAGGAACTCGGTCGAGGGGTAGCGGCCGTCCTGGTAGATGCCCTTGTAGCCCGCGGTGCACGCGTTGCGCACGTAGACGCCGCCGAGCTGCCACACGATCCAGTCGGCGGCCTCGACCCAGTGGTCGGTCGCGGCGTAGACCTCGGGGTCCTCCTCGAGGAGCTGGAGCCCCTTGGCGAACTCCCACTCCGACGAGATCAGGCCGCCGTAGCGTGAGATCCACTGCTCGCCACGCTCGTGCGCCAGGGCGTTGATGCGGTCGGCCTGCGCCTGGGCCGCGTGGTGCTTCCACAGCTTGACGTAGGCGTGGGGACGGCCCGCGAACCGCTCGAGCTCGCACAGCGGGGTCCCGTCGGCGGTCGTGGGGACCATGGTGCAGGCCGTGAAGTCGGTCGCGATGCCGATCACGTCGGCGGGGTCGACCCCCGCCGCGAGCAGCGCGGCCGGGACGGCGGTGCGCAGGACGTCGACGTAGTCGGAGGGCACCTGCAGGGCCCACTCGGGCGGGAGGGGCAGGCCGGCGGTGCCCTCGAAGGGTCCCGCGACGAGCGCGGTGTCCATGACGGCGTGGGAGTACTCGTGCACCCCGCTGCCCATCTCGGCCCCGTCGCTCACGCGCACCACGACCGCTCGTCCCGAGAGCGTCCCGTAGTCGACGCCGATCACGTACGAGGGGGGCTGCACTGCCTGCTCCACCGCCATTGGTGTGTCTCTCCAGTCGTTCTCCCTTGCGACCTCGCAAGGATGTGAGCGCTAACTTCCGTGTCGAACGAGATCATTGTTAGCGCTCACATCTGGACGTGTCAAGAACCTGCCCGGTCCGAGACCGGACCGTTACGCAGAGGCCGCCCCGGTCGGGGCGGGCCCCGAGCTCGACCGCACCACGAGGATCGGGGGGATCTGCGTCGACTCGGGCGTCACGCCCGCGAAGGCGTCGAGCAGCAGCGCCATGCACCGGCGCCCCAGCTCGGCGAAGGGCTGGCGGACCGTCGTGAGCGGCGGGATGAAGTGCGCCGCCCCCTCGACGTCGTCGAACCCCACGACCGACACGTCGCGCGGGACCACGACCCCCGCCTCCCAGAACGCCTGCAGGACACCGAGGGCCAGGTGGTCGTTCCCCGCGAAGACCGCGGTCGGCCCGTCCCCGGCCAGGACACGCGCGGCCAGTTCTCGCCCGACCTCGTACCCCGCGTCCGACGACCACGTGCACCGGATCATCTCCCGCTCCTGCTCCGGGACCGCCCGCGCGGCGAGGGCGTCGTTCCAGCCCGTGGCGCGCTCCCGCGCGTCGAACCAGTCGAGAGGGCCGCTGAGGTGCACGACCGTCCGGTGCCCCAGGTCCAGCAGGTGCTCGGTGGCCAGACGCGCCCCGAGGCGCTGGTCCACCGCGATGGGCAGGATGCTCGCCGCACCGACCCGCTCCTCGACGGTCGGCACCTCTCCGGGCTCGCGCGCCGCGATGAGGATGACCGGCACCGGCGCGCGGAACGAGTCCACCGCGGCGGCCACGTCCGTCTGGGGCGCGATGACCACGATCCCCTCGACCCCCTGTGCCATGAAGTGCTCGAGGACCGTGTGCATGGTCGCGGCGTCATAGCTGCGGATCGTCGCCACCGACACGAAGTAGCCCTCCTCGCGTGCCGCCCCCTCGACCGCGATGAGCGTGCTCGTCGGCCCGTACAGCGCCGAGCCCGTCGTCACGACGCCGATCGTCCCCGAACGGGCCGTGACCAGCGCACGGGCCGCGCTGTTACGCCGGTACCCGAGCGTCGCGATCGCATCCATGACCCGCTCGCGCGTCTGCGGTCGCACGCTCGGGTGGTCGTTGAGGACCCGTGACACCGTCTGGTGCGAGACGCCCGCGAGCTCCGCGACGTCGGACATCGCCGGGGGACGGGCCCGCCCCGGTTCCCCGGTCACGACCGTTCCTCGAGGGCGGCGGCCAGCTCCTGCGACCGGTCACGGGCGGCCTCGAGCGCGGACAGGAACGCGGCCCGGACGCCGCCCTCGTCGAGCGCGCGCAGGGCCGCGACCGTGGTTCCGCCGGGCGAGGAGACCTTCTCGCGCAGGATCACGGGGTGCTCCCCCGTCTCGTCGAGCATCCGGGCCGAGCCGAGCACGGTCGCCGTGGCGAGCTCGAGCGCCACGGCCCGGGTCAGGCCGAGCAGCACGCCGGCCTCGGCGAGCGCGTCGACGACGTAGAAGACGTAGGCGGGGCCCGAGCCCGACAGCGCACCGACCGCGTCCTGGTCCTTCTCCGCGACCCGCACCACGAGGCCGGTCTGCCCGAGGAGCCGCTCGACGAGCGTCACGTCGTCGTCGCTCGCTGCCGAGCCGCCGCTGACCGCGCTGACCCCGGCGCCGATCACGGACGGCGTGTTGGGCATGACGCGCACGACCGACGTCCCGGCAGGAAGCCGGTCCTCGTAGAAGCGCGTCGTCAGCCCGACGACGACGCTCACCACGACCGCGCCCTCGCCCAGGTGCTCCGAGACCTGCCCGAGCAGCGCGGCCACGTCCTTGGGCTTGACCGCGACCACGACCAGCCCGGCGCCCCGCACCGCCTCGCCGTTGTCGGTCGTCGTGGTCACGCCGTGGCGCTCGTGCAGCTCCTCGCCACGCTCGGGGCGCCGCACGGTCGCGACCACCTCCGACGCGGGCCACCCCGCGCGCAGCGCGCCCGCGAGGACGGTCTCCCCCATCACCCCGGTCCCGAGGACCGCGAGGCGCGGGGTGGGGCCTGAGGGCTCGGCCTGCTGGGTCGTCGTCGACATGGTCGTCTCCTGCTTCCTGGTCGTGCGTCCCGGTCGGTCGCTGCCGGCCCGCGGGGCGAGCCCGACGACGAGCACCGGAGGCCACCGTCCGCCCGGTGCGCCTCGTCGCAGACTAGAGGGGGAACGCGGTGTAGAACGCCTCGATCTCGTCGACGGGCCCCGTCGCCTGCAGCACGACCGTGCCGTTGCGCCACGTGACCGTCGCCGACGCCGCCGCTCCGTCGACCGGGGCGACCGGAGTGACGGCGAAGGCCCCTGCGGGCTCGCCGCCGACCTCGACGTCCCCCGTCGACGTGGCCGCGCCCCCGGCCTCGACGGCCGCCGCGAGCAGCTCGTCGTAGGCGGCCTCCGCCTCGTCGTCGGTGCCCCACTGGCCTGCGAGCACCGTGACGCTGGTCGCCCCGTCGCCCTCGGCGTCCGCGTAGGTCAGCTCGTGGCCCTCGATCGCGCCCGCGTCGGCGAAGGCCTCGGTCGGCGCCTCGGCACGGAGCGCGAACTGCAGGACGCTCGCGGGCATCGCCTTGGCGAGCTCGGTCGTCGCGGTCCGCTCGACCGGTTCGATCGTCGGCGTCGCGGGCGGCGCGGTCACGGTGACCTCGTCGGGCGTCCCGGCCCCACCTCCGGCGGCGAACCCCGGCCAGACGAGCGCGAGAAAGGCGACGACCCCGCCCACGAGGGCGAGCAGCACGACCAGGGCGACGAGGCGCCGTCGGGCATAGACGGACGACGAGGGAGCCCGGTGGTGACGGCTGTCCCGCAACCCGGGGCCTGCCGGGGACGACTGACGCGGGCGTCCCGTCTGCTGGCTCATGACACTCTCCTCGTGGCGACGCTGTGACCGCGCCAGACTAGTGCGCGCGCACGCCCGGACCACGGAGGCCGCGCAGACCCGTCCGGGTCAATTCCCCTCGGGCCGGTGCGGGCGGTGCAGCTCCGCGCGCTCCTTCAGCCGCTGCGTCGCGACGGCGACCAGCACGCCGATCACGGCCAGGTCGAACAGGATCTGGACCATCGTGATGACGCGCGCTGCCTGCCCCACGGGGTGGACGTCGCCGTAACCGACCGTCCCGAGCGTGACGACCGTGAAGTACAGCGCGTCCGTCCGGGTCTCGATCCCCACGAACTCGGCGTCGCTGTTGATGGCCAGGAGGTAGTAGGCGATCGAGAAGAAGATGATGATGGGAGAGAGCAGCCCGACGACGGACTGGACCCGCACGCTCGGCTCCCGCCCGGCGCGCAGCTGACGGCGCACCTGGAACCTGATGAGGTAGCACAGCCCCACGAAGCCGACCGCGAACAGCAGGATCTGCACCCACTCACGGTCCGCGTCCCCGAGCGGCACGCCGTAGTAGAGGAGCAGGCACGCCGCGAGCGAGCCGAGCGTGGTGATGACGGTCCACCACGGGCTGTCCTTCCGGAGCCTGCGCATGGTTCATGATGGGCACGAGCACGCCGGTGCGCCATCGGGACGCCCGCATGCGCCGGCACGCGCCGGCACGCGCCGGCACGCGCCGGCACAGCCCTGGGCCGAGGGGTACGGGTGGCTGCGGGGACGTGTGGGTACCGACGGCTAGCGTGACCGCGTGACCACATCGACCTCCGCCTCGCGCGCCACGAGCAAGCGCCCGGCCAAGCCCGCCTACCGGTGCAGCGAGTGCGGCTGGACCACCGCCAAGTGGGTGGGCCGCTGCGGCGAGTGCCAGGAGTGGGGCACCGTCACCGAGGAGGCGGCCGCGAGCGCCGGGCCGCGCACCGCGGCCGTCGCCCCGACCCGCAACCCGGCGCGTCCCATCGGGGAGATCGACGTCGAGACCGCGCGTGCCACACCCACGGGCGTCGCCGAGTTCGACCGCGTGCTGGGCGGCGGCCTCGTCCCCGGAGCCGTGGTGCTGCTCGCGGGAGAGCCGGGCGTCGGCAAGTCGACGCTGCTGCTCAAGGTCGCGAGCAACGTCGCGGCGGGCGTGAGCGACAAGGCCGCGTCGCCCGACGACGCCACAGGTCCGGCGCCCCGGCCGCGCACCGTCCTGTACGTCACGGGCGAGGAGTCGGCCGGGCAGGTCAGGCTGCGTGCCGAGCGGGTCGGGGCTCTGGCCCCGGGGCTGCTGCTCGCCGCCGAGACCGACCTCGCGACCGTGCTCGGGCACATCGAGGCCACCGACCCGGCCCTGCTCGTCGTCGACTCGGTCCAGACGATCGCCTCGGCCCAGGTCGACGGGTCTCCCGGAGGCGTGAGCCAGGTCCGCGAGGTCGCGGCCGCGCTGATCGCCGCGGCCAAGGAGCGTGACCTGCCCGTCATCCTGGTGGGGCACGTGACCAAGGACGGGTCGGTCGCCGGGCCGCGCACGCTCGAGCACCTCGTGGACGTCGTGTGCCAGTTCGAGGGCGACCGGCACTCGCGCCTGCGCCTCGTACGGGCCATCAAGAACCGCTACGGCCCGACCGACGAGGTCGGCTGCTTCGACCTGTCGGAGACCGGGATCGTTGGCCTCGCGGACCCCAGCGGGCTGTTCATGTCGCACGCGGGGGCCGGGGCACCCGGCACGTTCATCACCGTGACGCTCGAAGGACGTCGCCCGCTCGCGCTCGAGATCCAGTCGCTCGTGGTCCCCAGCTCGCTGACCAACCCGCGGCGCACCACGAGCGGTGTCGACTCGAGCCGGCTCGCGATGATCCTCGCCGTGATGCACCGGCACGCCGGGGTCCGGCTCGTCGACCAGGACGTGTACGTCTCGACGATCGGCGGCGCCCGCGTGACCGAGCCCGCCGCGGACCTCGCGATCGCGCTCGCGACCTTCTCGGCCCGCGAGGACCAGGTCATGCCGCCCGGGACCATCGCGATCGGCGAGGTCGGGCTCGCGGGCGACATCCGCCCCGTCTCGGGCCTGGACCGGCGCCTGGGCGAGGCCGCACGCCTCGGCTTCACGCGAGCCGTGGTGCCTCGCGGCTCCACCCCCAAGCCCCCGGCAGGCATGACCGTGCTGCCCGCGCAGCACCTCGGCGAGGCCGTCGAGCTCGCCCGTGGGGGCCACCTCCCGCCGCAGCAGGAGCGCACGCGCTTCGACGAGTGAGAACCGTTGCGCCATCGTGACCTTTCGTCGTCCCAGGAACGGTGTCTTCTCGCCCCTGGGACGGCCCGGCAGCGTAGGATGCCCACGTGGCCAACTCCCCCGTGCACCCTGACGACATGCTCCGGGAGACCCTCGCAGCAGTGGCTCCGGGCACCGAGCTCCGCGACGGCCTCGAGCGCATCCTGCGCGGCCGGACGGGCGCACTGATCGTCCTCGGCCTGGACAAGGTCGTCGAGACCATGTGCTCGGGCGGCTTCGTCCTGGACGTCGGCTTCTCCGCGACCCGCCTGCGCGAGCTCTCCAAGATGGACGGCGCCGTGGTCCTCGACCGGGACGCCAACCGCATCCTGCGCGCCGCGGTCCAGCTCCTGCCGGACGCGACGATCGAGACGACCGAGTCCGGCACGCGTCACCGCACGGCCGAGCGCGTCGCCAAGCAGTGCGGCTTCCCCGTGATCTCGGTGAGCCAGTCCATGCGGATCGTCGCCCTGTACGTGGGCGGCCAGCGCTACGTCCTGGAGGACTCGGACACCATCCTGTCGCGCGCCAACCAGGCTCTCGCGACGCTCGAGCGCTACCGCGCCCGCCTGGACGAGGTCAGCGGCACGCTCTCGGCCCTCGAGATCGAGGACCTCGTCACCGTCCGGGACGTGTGCGCCGTGGTGCAGCGCCTCGAGATGGTGGGCCGCATCTCCGAGGAGATCGCGGGCTACGTGGTCGAGCTCGGCACGGACGGTCGCCTGCTCGCCCTCCAGCTCGACGAGCTCATCGGCGGGATCGGCTCGGACCGCGAGTCCGTCATCCGGGACTACGTCGAGCTCGGACGCAAGGACCGCTCCCTCGCGGACGTCAAGAACGCGCTCGGTGCGCTCGACTCGACCCAGCTCCTCGACCTCACGCTCATCGGGCGGGTCCTCGACCTCCCGGGAGGCGGCGAGGCACTCGATGCCGCGGTCGCTCCCCACGGGTACCGGCTCCTGTCGAAGGTCCCCCGCCTGCCCGGTGCGATCATCGACCGCCTGGTCTCGCACTTCGGTGGGCTGCAGAAGCTCCTGGCCGCGAGCATCGACGACCTCATGGCCGTGGACGGCGTCGGCGAGCAGCGGGCGCGTGCGGTCCGTGAGGGCCTGTCACGCCTCGCCGAGTCGAGCATCCTCGAGCGGTACGTCTAGCCCTTCCCGGCAGCAGCCCGTCACCCGGCGGCAGCCCGTCACCCCTGCGGCGGCGCGTCCCCTGCGGGGGCGGTGGCCCCGCCCTCGGGCGCGGTCGCCCCGTCCGCAGGAGGCTCTGCGCCCTCTGCGGGCACCTCGGTCCCGTCCGCCGGCGGATCGCCGTCAGCGGGCGCCTCGGTCGCCGGTGGCGCCTCGGGCGGGGGTGCAGGGGCCACGAGCGTGAACGGCACGGCGGGGCTCGTCATCCCCGCGGCCTCGTTCGACGCTGCGACGACGCTGTAGCTCCCCGGCTGTGTACCGGGCAGCCCGGTCGCGCACTCGGGGGCCGAGCGGTCCCTATTCCACGTGACCGTCTCGGTCCACACGTCGCCCGGCGCCATGAGCAGGTCCTTCGACGCCGCCGGGCAGTCGGCCGACGACCAGATGCGGTCGGTGCCCGACGTGATCGTGATCTCCTGGACGGCGGTCGAGGCGTCGATCAGGCACGGCCTGGGCCCCACGTGCGTGAGGGTCGTGGTGAAGGTGGGCTTCTCCCCGACCGCGTACTCGGTCTTCGAGGCCGCGAGCCAGAGCGTCACGTCCTTGGCCTGGCAGGCCTTGTACCCGGTCGCCGCGACCTCCTGGGGTTCGGGCGGGGCCACCTTGCCCTGTGGTGCGTCGGCGAGCAGGCCCGCCCCGAACGCGATCGCGGCCCTGACCAGCATCACGACGCCGACGACGATGACCGCGAGCAGGACGAGAGCCATGACCCGGCGGAGCCGCAAGGTCCTGGACGTCGGCCTGCCCGACGACGCGGCGCCGGACCCGTCCGAGGATCGCCCCTGGACCGGGGTCGCCCCGGTGGGTGGCCGGGTGCCCTGCGGCGTGCTCACGTACGGCTCCGTTCGACGGTCGGCGCGGGCCCTTCCTGCGCTGGGGCCAACGGTACGTCGCCGTGGCGACGGTTCTCGCACTGCCACACCGCAGCGGGCCGCATCCCCGGCACCCGGGTGCCGATCCGGGTGGCGACGTCGGCGAGAATGGTCGGACCATGTCGCCCTCCCCCGCCACGTCCGCCGCCGGTCCGACGACCCGCCCTCGCACGACCCTCCCTCGCACGACGGACCTCCGCGCAGCACTGACGCCCCTCCCCGGCCCGGACCCGCACGCAGACCTGCGCGACGCCGTCGGGCAGTGGTTCGCCGCGAACGCGCGCGACCTGCCGTGGCGTCGCGACGACTGCTCCCCCTGGGGTGTCCTGGTCAGCGAGGTCATGCTGCAGCAGACGCCCGTGGTGCGGGTCGAGCCCGCGTGGCGCGCCTGGATGGAGCGCTGGCCCGAGCCCGCGGACCTCGCGGCGGCGTCGACGGCGGACGTCCTGCGGGCGTGGGGGCGCCTCGGCTACCCGCGCCGCGCGCTGCGCCTGCAGGACTGTGCGCGGGCGGTCGTCGAGCGCCACGCGGGGCGGGTCCCGCTCGACACCGACGCGCTGCTCGCGCTGCCGGGCGTCGGGGAGTACACGGCCGCGGCGGTCACGGCGTTCGCGCACGGGCGGCGCGCGGTCGTCGTCGACACGAACGTACGGCGGGTCCTGGCGCGCGCGGTGTCCGGGACTGCGCTGCCCGCTCCGTCGTACACCGCGGCCGAACGCCGGCTCGCGACGCAGGTCGCACCTGCCGAGGACGCCGAGGCCGCACTGTGGGCCGCCGCCTCGATGGAGCTGGGGGCGCTGGTGTGCACGGCGCGCTCGCCTCGCTGCGAGGCGTGCCCCGTCGCGGACCTGTGCGCGTGGCGCGCCGCGGGCAGCCCGCCGGACGAGCACGGCGCCCGACGCCGGACCCAGGCCTGGGAGGGCACGGACCGGCAGGCGCGGGGACGGGTCATGGCCGCGCTGCGCGGTGCGGACGGTCCCGTGCACCGCGACGTGGTCGCGGACCTGTGGCCCGACGCGGCCCAGCTCGGGCGGTGCGTCGCGAGCCTGGTCGAGGACGGGCTGCTCGAGCAGGACGGCGAGGTCTACCGGCTCCCGGTCTGAGGCCGTCCACCCGCCGCCCGGCTCCCGGTCCGAGGCGCGGGCGCTCAGAGGGTGATCAGCATCCGGGTGTTGCCGAGGGTGTTGGGCTTGACCCGGGCGAGGTCGAGGAACTCGGCCACGCCGTCGTCGTGCGAGCGCAGGAGCTCCGCGTAGACGTCGGGCGACACGGGGGTGCCCTCGATCGCCTCGAACCCGTGCGCGCGGAAGAAGTCGACCTCGAACGTCAGGCAGAAGACGCGCTCCAGGCCCAGTGCGCGGGCTCGCTCCAGGAGCTCGACCACGAGGCGGTGACCCACCCCGGTGCCGAGCCACGCGCGGTCGACCGCGAGCGTGCGGATCTCGGCCAGGTCGTCCCACATGACGTGCAGCGCGCCGCACCCGACGACCTGCGGGGCACCCGGTCCACCGACGTCGGCGACCACGAACTCCTGCACGGCCTCGTAGTAGCCGACCATCTCCTTGGCGAGGAGGATGCGCTCCTCGGCGTAGGGCTCGACGAGGGACCGGATCGCGCGCACGTCGGCCGGCAGGGCGGGGCGGAGCGTCAGGGTGGGCGTGGGGCTGCTCGTCACGCCGACAATCTACGCCTCCACGAAGCCTGGCGCGTACTCATGCACCCGACTGCATACCTTCGAGTCGCGTCCGGGCGACCGCGATGCGCCCCGTCTCCTGCTCGATCAGGTGCGAGGCCGTGATCTCGTCCACGACGAGGTGCGTCACGACGCCGGCCCGCAGCGCGGCCCGCAGCGGGGCGACCTTGTTGTCCCCCGCGACCGCGCAGATGCGCTGCGGGATGCGCTTGAGCTCGTCGGGCCCGGGACCCGTGGCCCGCTCGTTGAGCGCGATGTCCTTGTAGGTGCCGTCGGCCCGCAGGAAGACCGTGCACACGTCACCGACCACGCCCTCGGCCTCCAGGACCGCGATGTCCTCGGCCTCCAGGTAGCCCGCCGAGTACACGTGGCTCGGCACCCCACCCGAGACCGCACCCACCGAGAACAGCGCGACGTCGGCCCGCCCCTGGACGTCGAGCACGCGCCGGACCGACCGCTCGCGCCACATCGCCTGCTTGGTCTCGGCGTAGTCGAAGAACGCGGGCACTGGGAAATGGTGCACGTGGGCGTCGAACGCCTCGCCGAACCCCGCGATGAGGTCGCCCGCGTAGTGCACCCCGGAGGTGCGGGTGTTGGCCGCCCCGTTGAGCTGCACGACGGCGGAGCCCCGCGTGGGCTTGCGGCTCAGGTGTCGCGAGATCGCCGCGAGCGTGGTGCCCCACGCGATGCCGAGGATCATGTCGGAGTCGAACCACGACCCGAGCAGGCGGGCCGTCGTGAGGGCGACCTGGTCGAGCCGGTCGACCTGCTGCGTCGAGTCCGGGACAGGGACGACGTAGGCGTCGATGCCGTAGGTGGCGGAGATGTGCGCCCCGAGGCCGGGGGCCCGGCTCTGCGTGGGCCGGAGCGTGATCTCCACCAGACCCGTCTCACGGGCTCTCTTGACCAAGCGCGAGACGGTCGAGCGCGAGGTGCGCAGGTGCTTGGCGATCGCCTCCATCTTCATGTCCTGGAGGTAGTACATCGAGGCGGCCCGGAGGACGTCCTGCTCCCGATCGGCCATCTGCTGGTCTCCTGCCGCTGGTGATGCTCGTGCTGCACGTTTGTGCACTGCGCTTGCGCGTTCGTTCCTGACATGTTGACGTTAATACGTGCAGCGCCGTTCCGACAGCGCTGTGCCGCGGCACGGCGCCCTCCTGGGTCCCGCCTCGTACCGCTAGCGCGGGACGCGGAGCCGTGGGAACGTCACAGGAGGGAATCCTTCACGGGGCCCCGCCGGTGACGCACCAGATCGACGACGAGAGAAGGCCATCGGATGACTTCCAGCAGACTCACCGCAGAGTCTCGCCAGCGGGCGCTCAGCGCGCTCGAGGCGAGCACGAGCGCGGACCAGGAGCTCGACGTCCTCGTGATCGGCGGCGGCGTGACCGGAGCCGGCATCGCCCTCGACGCCGTGACCCGCGGGCTCTCGACCGCGATCGTCGAGGGGCAGGACTGGGCGTCCGGCACGTCGAGCCGCTCGAGCAAGCTGGTCCACGGTGGTCTGCGCTACCTCCAGATGCTCGACTTCCACCTGGTCCACGAGGCCCTGACCGAGCGCGACCTCCTCATCAAGGACCTCGCGCCGCACCTCGTGCGCCCGGTCCCCTTCCTGTACCCCCTCGAGCACCGCGTGTGGGAGCGTGCCTACGTCGGCGCCGGGATCGCGCTGTACGACACGCTCGCGAGCATGGCCCCCGGCAAGCGCGCCCTGCCGCTGCACCGTCACCTCTCGCGCAAGCAGATGGAGCGCAAGTTCCCCGACCTCGCGCACGACGCGGCGATCGGCGCCGTCCAGTACTGGGACGCCTCGGTCGACGACGCACGCCTGGTCTCGACACTCATCCGCACCGCGACCTCCTACGGCGCCCACGCCGCCTCCCGCACCCAGGTCGTCGAGCTGACCAAGGGCTCGACCGGTGCGGTCAACGGCGCGATCCTCGAGGACCTCGAGACGGGCCGGCGCATCACGGTCCGCGCCCGCGCCGTCATCAACGCGACGGGCGTGTGGACCGAGGACACCGAGGCCCTCGCGGGCTCCGAGGGCGGCCTGCGCGTCCTCGCCTCCAAGGGCGTCCACATCGTCGTCCCGCGCGAGCGCATCAAGGGCCAGGTCGGCCTGATCCTGCAGACCGAGAAGTCCGTCCTGTTCATCATCCCGTGGTCCCGCTACTGGGTCATCGGCACGACCGACACACCCTGGGAGCAGGAGCTCACGCACCCCGTCGCGACGGCCGCGGACATCGACTACATCCTCGAGCACGCCAACGCGGTCCTCGCCCAGCCCCTGACGCGCGACGACATCATCGGCACCTACGCGGGACTGCGCCCGCTGCTCCAGCCCGGGACCAAGGAGGGCACGAGCTCGGCCAAGGTCTCGCGCGAGCACACCACGGCCTCCCCGACCCCCGGCCTCACGGTCATCGCGGGCGGCAAGCTCACGACCTACCGCGTCATGGCCAAGGACGCCGTCGACTTCGCGATCGGTCAGCGCTCCGCAGCGCTGCCCTCGATCACGGACAAGATCCCCCTGGTCGGCGCGGTCGGTCTCGACGCGGTCCGCCGCCAGGCCCGCCCGTGGGCCTCGAAGTTCGGGTGGACGCCGCAGATGGTCGACCACCTGCTGCACCGCTACGGATCCAACCTGCGCGACATCGTCGCCCTGTGCGAGGCGGACCCCACGCTCGCGCGGCCCCTCGAGCACGCTCCCGCCTACCTGCGGGCCGAGATCAGCTACGGCGTGACCCACGAGGGCGCCCTGCACCTCGAGGACCTGCTGCTCCACCGCACGCGCCTCAACTACGAGGTGCTCGACCGCGGGCTCGGCGCCCTCCCCGAGATCGCCGACATCGCGGCGCCGCTCCTCGGCTGGGACGACGAGCACAAGGCAGAGGAGATCGCGTCCTACACCGCACGCGCCGCGGCCGAGGAGGCAGCGGAGCAGGAGCCCGACGACGCCACGGCCGAGCGCACACGCCTCGCCGCCGACGACGTCGCACCGCTCAAGCCGCTGTCCGGATCCTGACCAACCCGGCTCACCCCGCCGACCGACCGGGAGCCACGCCGGCTCCCCCGAGAACAACTTCATAGCCCGGCCCCCGGCCCGCCTCGACTCGCGCGAGGCGGAGCCGGACCGGCACCCCTCAACCTCACGGATGCGCGCTCTGCGACGCACGCCGGGGCCCCGGCGCACGGATGCGTCGGGGTGGTTGCGACAACGAAGTCCACCAAGAAAGAGAGAATCTGATGGACACACTCATCCTCAACGCCTTCTGGTCCGAGATACTCGGCACCGCGACCCTGATCCTGCTGGGTGCCGGCGTCGTAGCCAACGTGATCCTCCCCAAGACCAAGGGCTTCAACGGCGGCTGGCTCCTCATCAACTTCGGATGGGGCCTCGCGGTCTTCACCGGCGTGTACGTCGCCTACAAGTCCGGGGCGCACCTCAACCCGGCCGTGACCATCGGACTGTTCACCGCGGACCGCCCCTTCTTCTCGGTCACCGGGCCCGAGGGCATGGTCACCGCGACGATCGAGCCGACCGTGAGCAACATGTTCATCTACTTCGGCGCGCAGATGATCGGTGCGATCCTCGGTGCCGTGCTCGCGTTCGTCGCCTACAAGAAGCACTTCGACGAGGAGGCGCCCGCCGCCACCAAGCTCGCCGTGTTCTCGACCGGCCCCGAGCTCCGCTCGTACGGCTGGAACTTCATCACCGAGGTCATCGCGACGTTCGTGCTCGTGTTCTTCGTCGTCGCGTCGGGCAACACCCCGTCCGGGCTCGGCCCGCTCGCCGTCGCTCTCGTCGTGGTCGGTATCGGCGCGTCCCTCGGTGGTCCCACCGGGTACGCCATCAACCCTGCTCGTGACCTCGGTCCGCGCATCGCCCACGCCCTGCTGCCCATCAAGGGCAAGGGGTCGAGCGACTGGGCCTACTCGTGGGTCCCCGTCGCGGGTCCGCTCGTCGGTGGTGTGCTCGCCGGCCTCCTCGGGGCAGCCTGGGGCTGATCCCGCTCTCCTCCCCCGCGTGACCGGGGCGACCCGCCCCGGTCACGCGACCGGCCGCCGTCGGGCAGGAGCTCGACGAACGCGGCCACGATGCTCGGTCGCGCACCGCGCGACCACCGCTCAACCACACCGACGTGAAGGACTGACACACCATGGCCGACTACGTTCTCGCCATCGACCAGGGAACCACCAGCTCCCGGGCCATCGTCTTCAACCACTCCGGGGAGATCGTCTCCTCCGGCCAGCTCGAGCACGACCAGATCTTCCCGCGGGCCGGCTGGGTCGAGCACAACCCCGAGCAGATCTGGAACAACGTCCGCGAGGCCGTCGGCCTGGCCCTGACCCGCGCCAACGTCACGTACACCGACATCGCCGCGGTCGGCATCACCAACCAGCGCGAGACCGCGGTCGTGTGGAACCGGAAGACGGGCAAGCCCGTCTACAACGCGATCGTCTGGCAGGACACCCGCACGCAGAAGATCGTCGACGAGCTCGGCGGCGACGCGGGCCCCGAGAAGTACAAGGCGATCGTGGGCCTCCCGCTCGCGACCTACTTCTCCGGCCCCAAGGTCAAGTGGATCCTCGACAACGTCGAGGGCGCCCGCGCGGCGGCCGACGCCGGCGACCTCGTGTTCGGCAACACCGACACCTGGGTCCTGTGGAACATGACGGGCGGCGTCGACGGCGGCGTGCACGTCACCGACGTGACGAACGCGTCGCGCACCATGCTCATGGACCTCGACACGCTGTCCTGGCGCGAGGACATCGCGGCCGACATGGGCATCCCGCTCTCGATGCTCCCCGAGATCAAGTCGTCGTCCGAGGTCTACGGTAAGGGTCGCCCCGGCGGGCTCCTTCCCGGCGTCCCGATCGCGGGCATCCTGGGCGACCAGCAGGCCGCGACGTTCGGCCAGGCGTGCTTCGAGGTCGGTCAGGCCAAGAACACGTACGGCACGGGCAACTTCATGCTGCTCAACACGGGCACCGAGAAGGTCATGAGCGAGAACGGCCTGCTGACCACGGTCTGCTACAAGATCGGCGACCAGCCGGCCCGTTACGCGCTCGAGGGCTCGATCGCCGTCACGGGCTCGCTCATCCAGTGGCTCCGCGACAACCTCGGCATGTTCTCGGACGCGCCCGACGTCGAGTGGCTCGCCCGCAAGGTCGACGACAACGGTGGCGCGTACTTCGTGCCCGCGTTCTCGGGCCTGTTCGCGCCGCACTGGCGCTCCGACGCCCGTGGCGCCCTCGTGGGCCTCACGCGCTATGTCAACAAGAACCACATCGCGCGCGCCGCGCTCGAGGCCGTCGCGTTCCAGACCCGCGAGGTCCTGGACGCCATGAACGCGGACTCGGGCGTCGACCTCACCGAGCTGCGCGTCGACGGCGGCATGGTCCAGAACGAGCTGCTCATGCAGTTCCAGGCGGACCAGCTCGGCGTGGACGTCGTGCGGCCCAAGGTCGCGGAGACGACGGCGCTCGGCGCCGCGTACGCCGCGGGCATCGCGGTCGGGTTCTGGCAGGGCGAGCAGGACGTCATCGCCAACTGGGCCGAGGACAAGCGCTGGAGCCCGTCGATGGACGAGGGCGAGCGCGAGCGCCTCTACCGCAACTGGAAGAAGGCCGTCAGCAAGACCCTCGACTGGGTCGACGAGGACGTCGAGAAGTAGTCCTTCTCGCAGCCTCGCCGGAGCCGGCGTGACCCGAGGTCACGCCGGCTCCGGCACGTCAGGAACCGACCGGCTCCCGCGTGCCCGGCGGCTTCTGTGGCTAGGCTCGTCGCCATGACCTCCGTGAGCGCAACGATCCCCGGGATGCACGTCACCGACCACGAGGTCGAGGTCCCCCTCGACTGGTTCGACGAGCGGGACTCGCGGCGGATCACGATCTTCGCGCGCGAGCTCGTCGACCCCATGCGGCGGCGCGAGGACCTGCCGTTGCTCGTGTTCCTCCAGGGCGGCCCGGGCGGCAAGGGCCCGCGTCCGACGGGGCCCGAGGGCTGGGTCGGGACCATGCTCGCGACCCACCGGGTGATCCTGCTCGACCAGCGCGGCACGGGCCGCAGCTCGGCCGTGCGCGGCCGCTCGCTCGCGGCGCTCGGCGACGCGGCCGCGCAGGCCGAGCACCTCTCGCACTTCCGGGCCGACTCGATCGTCGCGGACGCCGAGCACCTGCGCCGTACCCTGTTCGGCGGTCGCCGCTGGGAGTCGCTCGGCCAGAGCTACGGCGGCTTCCTGACGCTCACGTACCTCTCGCGCGCCCCGGAGGGGCTCGCGGCCTGCTACGTCACCGGGGGCCTGGCGGGCCTGGAGGCCGACGCGACCGAGGTCTACCGCCGCACGTACCCGCGCACCGCGGCCAAGAACGCCCGCTTCGCGGCGCGCTTCCCCGACGACGTCGCACGCCTCGCGCGCATCGCGGACAGGATCGCGGTGGGTGACGTCACGTTGCCCGACGGCGACGCGCTCTCCGTGCGCCGCCTCCAGACGCTCGGGATGGACTTCGGCATGAAGCCGGGCTTCGAGCGCGTCCACTGGCTGCTGGACGAGGCGTTCGACCACGGCGACGACGACCTGAGCGACACGTTCCTCAGCGAGGTCAGGGACCTGACGTCGTACCTGACGAACCCGCTGTACGCGGTGCTGCACGAGTCGATCTACGCGTCGGGCCACGGAGCCACGGGCTGGGCCGCCGAGCGCGTGCGCGCCGAGCACCCGGAGTTCGACCCGGGCGCCCGGCCGCTGCTCTTCACGGGCGAGATGATCTACCCCTGGATGTTCGAGGAGATCGCGGGCCTGCGCGCCTTCCGCGGCGCGGCCGACGAGCTGGCGCGTCGTGAGGACTGGACCGAGCTGTACGACCTCGACGCGCTCGCGGCCAACGAGGTCCCCGTCGCCGCAGCCGTCTACTACGACGACATGTTCGTCGACGCCCACCTCTCGCTCGACACGGCGTCCAGGGTGGGGAACGTGCAGGCGCTCGTCACGAACGAGTTCGAGCACGACGGGCTGCGCACGGGTGACGTCCTGGAGCGGCTGCTCCCGCTCGTGGACCAGCAGGGCGGGCCGCTCCCCCGCGGCTGACCCGCTCCGGCACGCGCCGTCCGCCGTTCCTCCCGGTGCGACCCAGCGGGGTGTCGCTCACCACGTAGCCCGCAAAACCGCTCCTCGTCACATAAAGTGGCTCTCCGGAGAGCGGCGCGGTGCCGGCTCCAGTGCCAGAGGCGACGCAGCCGACGGCAGGCTGCCCGGGCACCTCACCAGGAGAGGGCGGGAGGCTGGATGCCGGTAGTGAGCACGACCCCCGGCAGACTGCACGGCGCTCCGCGACCACCCCACCTCGAGCTCGTGCGGGAGCGGCTCGTCGACCGGCTCGACGCCGACGCAGCCCTGCGCGTCGTCCGTGGCCCGTCGGGCGGCGGGAAGACCTCGCTCCTCGCCGAGTGGGCCCGACGACGAGGGGCCGAAGGGGTCTGGATCGCGACGTCGCCCGGCACGACCCGGACCGAGCTCTGGCGCACGGTCGCTCGCCGCGCCACCCAGTCCGGGCTGCTGCGCTCGGAGACGACGATCGGCCTCGACGAGCTGTCGACCGCCGCCCTGACCGTACGGCTGGCCGAGGCGTTCCTCACGGTCCGGGGCGAGGTCCTGGTCGTCGTCGACGACTATCAGAACGTCCGGGACGCCGAGGTCCACGAGGACGTCCTCGCGCTGCTGCGCGCCTGCCCGAACCTGTCGGTCGCGCTGGCGACGACCACGAGCTCCATGCTCGAGGCACCCGTCGTCGGCCTCGAGATGAACCGCACCGTGATCACCGCCGACCAGCTCCCGCTCACCCTGGACGAGACCGCGCGGATGCTGCGCCAGGTCGGGGCGGACCTCGACCCGGCGCAGACGCACGTGAGCACGGGCGGCCAGCCCCTCTACCTGCGGGTCGCGATGCTCGCCGCCGAGCTGGCCGGGTCCCACGGCACGCCCGCCCACGTCCAGGTCGCCGCCGAGCTGCTGCGGGCAGCGGTCGACAAGCAGCTCCAGGGCCCGTCGCGGCACCGGCTCGAGCTGTTCCTCGCACGGTGCGTCGTCCCCGAGATCCTGACGGGCGACCTCGCGGTGGCCCTGACCCTCGACCCGGACGCTCCCGAGCTCCTGTCGGACCTCGAGGCGCGTGGCCTCGGCACGTGGGAACGGCGACCGACGGGGCTCGTCTTCGTGCTCTTCCCCGTCGTGCGGTCGCTGCTCCTGGAGACGTTCCGGCTCGAGGACCCGGAGGCGTCGCAGGTGGTCGAGGCGGCGACCGCCCGGTGGTACCTCCAGCACGGCTACCCGGTCGAGGCCGTCCGGCACGCGGTGACGGCGGGCGACCTGTCGATCGCCTCGGCCGCGGTGTCCCGCTACTGGACCCAGGTCTTCGAGGAGCGCACGATCGCGAGCCTCGACGTCCTGCGGGCGGTCCCCGTCGCGGAGCTGCGTCCCTGGCCCCTGCTCGCCGGAGCGCTCGCCCGCCACTACGACGCCGTCCCCGGCGGACGCGACGAGGCGATCGAGCTCTACCACGCAGCGCTCGCAGGGCTGCGGGTCGCGCCTCGCCCCGCGACCCCGAGCGAGCGCGTGGTGCTCGAGGTCCTCGAGAGCCTCGCGCTGCGGTCGACCGGATCGGCCGAGCGCGCGCTCTACCCGGCACGCCGCGCAGGCCGCATGCTGAACGAGCTCCGGGTCACCGAACGACGCTCCATGGCGCGCGACCTGCCGCGGTTGCGCGCCGAGATCGCACGCTCGATGCTCCGCGGCGGCGCCGAGAACGAGTCCCTCGCGATCCTGGAGGACCTCGGCGACTCCCTCGGTGAGCCACCCGCGCTCCACGGTCTCGCGCTGCGTGCGCTCGCCCACGCCGTGCACGGCAACATGCCCGAGGCGCGCCGGGACCTGGCCGTCGTCGAGGCGTCCCGGCACGACGAGACCACCCCGCGCCGCAGCCAGGACGTCTACCACCTGGCGCACGCCCTCGTGCGCATCGAGCGGTTCGACGCGCGCGGCGCGCAGGCCCACCTGGACGCCATGCGCCCCTTCCTCTCGACGCTCGAGTCGCGGCCGCAGTTCGCGCTGGCCCAGGCCTCGGTCGACCTCCTGACGTTCGAGCCTGCGCTGGGTGCCGAGCGGCTGCGCCGGTACATCGAGTCCGAGCGGGGGAGGCAGCGGATCTCCGTCCGGGACACCGACCAGCTGGGCTACGCCGCCGGCCTGCTCGACCTCGCCCGTGGCCGGCTGGGGGCGGTCCACGCGACCCTGCGGGGCGCGTCCCCGTCGTCGGCGAGCGCCCCGCTCCTGCGCGCCCACCTCGCGCTGCTCACCGAGTCCTGGCAGGTCGCACGAGACGTCCTGGTCGAGCACACCCCACCGGTCGACGCGTCGCCGCGGCTGAGGGTCGCACACTCGCTGCTCCTCGCGGCGGCGCTCGTCAACGGCTCCGACGAGTCGCACGCGTGCGACGCGCTGGGCAAGTTCGCGGCGGTCGCCGACGACCGCCAGCTGCTCTTCGCCCTCACGCTCCCGCCGCGACGGGAGCTCCTCGCGCTCGTCGACCTGGCCGCCCGCAGCAAGGACAGGACGGCGCAGCGGGTCCTCGCGGCGGCGGGTCCCGTCCCCGAGAGGTTCGCCGCGATGGTGGGCTTCCCGCAGGCGCTCACGGACCGCGAGATCGTGGTGCTCGACAGCCTGCGACGGCACGCGACCGCGGTCGAGATCTCGCTGAGCCTGACCGTCTCGGTCAACACCGTCAAGAGCCAGCTCCGGTCCGTCTACCGCAAGCTGGGCGTGCGCCGCCGGGAGGACGCGCTCGCGAAGGGGATCGACCTGGGGCTCATCGTGGCCGACCACGTCGACCCGTCGTCGGCCCGGCACGAGCGGTGGTGACGTCCGACCGTCACGTCGCACGTCAGACGAGGTCGTCGACGATCCTGGCCGAGGCCCTCGTCCGCTCGTGCGACTCGGCGTCGTCGATCTGCTGGCCCGCCGCGACCAGGGCCGCGCGTCGGAGCCACGAGAAGACGACCAGGACGGGATAGGTGTCCTCGCCGACGTAGACGCGGCGGCGCCAGGACGCCCAGGAGACGACGCGGGCAAGCACGGGGATCGGGTCGTCGAGCTCGTTGGCCCTGTGCGCGGCGTTCTCCCAGCCGTGCTCGGCGTCGCTCATGATCTGTGCACCCTCGCGGCCCAGCGGACGGGCGAGCGCAGCAAGACCGATGTCCTCCCGGATCTCGGTGGCCTCGGTCGGGACGAGGTCCAGCCCGTCGCGGTAGGTCCCGAACGTCGCGGGGTCCACGTGACGCCAGGGGTCTTCGTCCGGCAGCGAGTCGAGGAGGTCTGAGAGGGTCCCCGCGAGGAGGGTCACGGCCCGCAACCGATGTCCTCGGGCCTGCTCCCGCATCGCCTCGAGATCGGCGACACGGTCGTAAGGATCGATCAGGGGTTCGACGAGCCCGACGGCCCACGCCGCCCAGGTGGTGTCGTCCCACGGGGCCGGGTTCGTCATCGCGGCATCGCCCGGGCACGCCGTCGACGGCCAGCGGCAGGGAGACCGGTCCGGCCCGCCGAGAGCGTCCCCGACGGGACGTCGCCCGGGGTACGCCTCGTCGCCGAGGACGGTGCGCAGGTCCTGCCGCCCATGCTCCACCTCCTGCTCGTCTGCGTGTCCGCGCCCAGGTCGGCGAGCGATCGCCGACGCGGAAGTGTATCCATCCCCGGTGCCGGTGCAGAAGGGGCGAACGACACGAACCGCCGCCCGTCCGGGTGAATTCCCGGGCTCGGGCCGCGGCAACTCCCAGCATGGCACCACCTATAGCAGCACCGAGGGTGAACTCCGGTGTGAAAACCGTGTTCAGACGTGAAAGTAGTGCGAAGCGGCCGCATGCTGATGGCATGAACGTGCGGCCCCCATCCGGCACGTGCCCGGACCGGGCGCGTGAAGCGCGCTCCCTGCGTGTCGCGGAGGAGCAGCCCCTCGACGACGACCACGACGCACCCGCCGACGCGGTCCGCTCGGAGGTCGCGCGCATCGTCGTGCTCGGCGACGACGCCAGCTACCGCACGGAGGTGTCCGCCTTCATCGCGGGCCACCGCGACCACTGGCGACGGATCGCTGCCCGGCTGTGCCGCACGAACTCGGTGCAGGTCGCCCAGCACCTCGAGGACGTCGAGTCGATCGTCGTGGAGACCGTCTGGGAGATGCTCGAGAAGTCGAGGCAGGACCCGGCCTACCTGGCCGGCATGCGCTCGTTCCTGGCGATCGTCGTCTACACCGCGCGCCCGAGGGTGCGCTCGTTCGTGGACCACGCGACGGCGCCCGCGTCGGGCATGGTCGCTGCCCAGCGGCGCCGACGCGAGCTCGCCCGCACGCGCGCCGAGCTCGCGGCCCTGCGCGGCACCGTGCCGACCGTGCAGGAGGCGGTGCAGGCGACCAACGACCGGCTCGCCGCGCACCGTTCCGACGTCGTGCGGCAGGGCATGGTCGTCACCGAGGCCGACGAGCTGGTGCTGTCCGGGGCGCTGTGCTTCGACGAGGCCCTCGACTCCCCCGGTCTCGTCCAGGACGAGCTCGACTGCGTGCTGCACCCCGTCGAGGCGCCCACCCTGGTGCGCTCGGTCGTCGACGCGGCACGGGCCGAGAACCCGACGCGCGGCAAGGTCGCGGCCCTGTGGATGGCCGAGGCGTACGACGGCGGCGGTCCCCTCCCGGGTCAGGACACTGTCGTGTGGATCTCCCGGACGCTGGGCCTGCCCCGCCGGAGCACCGTGGCGCACATCGACCGGGTCCGTGAGCTCGCTGCCGCACGCCTGCGGGCGATGGGCATCGGTGCCGACCTCCTGGAGACGGCGTGAGCGCGATCTCCCGCCCGGGCGCCTCGGCGCAGGGCTCGGCGACGTCGGTCGTCGACGCCAGGACCTCGCGCCGACGTGCCCTCGCTCTGCCGCACCACCGCCGTGACGGCGGCCGTACCAGCCTGCGCTCCCGTAGGCAGGGGAGAACGCTGCATGTCTGACGCACGTCCTGCGCGCGGCCCCGTCGGGGTCGACGCACTGTCCGGTCTCGCCGCCCTGCCCGCCAGCGCCCGTGAGCACGCCCTCGCGGAGTTCTGGGCCTCTCGCGCCGGCGAGCTCGCACGCGAGGCGCGGCGCGTCGTGCGGGCGCACCTGGTGGCTCCCGCCGACCGCACGGCGGCGCTCGATGCCGTGACGACGGCCCAGCAGGCGCTGCTCCGCGACGTCGCGGCAGGTCACCGGAGCATCGATCCCCGGACCTGGGTGCCCACGCTGCGCGCCGAGTCGGCACGGGCCGTGCGCCGGTCGGCCGCCCAGGGGGCCGTCGCCGTGGCGCCGTACCGGCAGCGGCTCGCGGCGCAGCGCGCGAACCTGCTCGCGGTGCGTGAGACGGCGGCCGACCGCGTCCCGCCCGCCGCGAGCACTCGACCGGCCGTCGTCACCGTCGGCTCGACCGGGGTCGCGTCGGCCATCCCTCCGTCCGCCCCCCTCGCGGACGGGGCCGGCGTGGCGCCGGTCCTGAAGGCCCCGGTAGGCCTCGCGGCCCGCAGGACCACCGGGTCGGCCGGCATCCCCCGGCACGCCCGCCGGCGGCCCGGAACCGTCCTGGGCCACGGCATGTCGCCCCGGCAGTCGTTGAGATGGAGTGCGGCGGCGCTGCTGTCGACCGTGACGATCGTCGTCGGCGCAGCGGTGGCACCCGCCGAGGAGCGCCCCGTCGACGAGACGGGCACGTCGAACGTGTCGTTCGTCGACCGGCTCACGATGCCCATCGTCGGCCTGTGGGACAACCTCGTCGGCAACGGCAAGGACAAGGACCCCGACGCCGTCGTGCCGGTCCCCGTCGACTCGCCCACGACGCCCGCTCCCGCGGTGCAGCAGGCACCGGCTCCGACGGTCCCGCCACCCCCCGTCCCGCCCGCGGTACCCGTCGCCCCCGTCCCGGGCACCGGGGCCGGGACCGGCCCGCAGGTCCCCCAGGAGGGCGGCCGGCACGGCAACGGCAGCAGCTGGCGCGACCACGACGACCTCGGGCGCGCGGAGTGGCACGAGCGCGACGACGAGGACGACGACCGGGACGACGACGACGAACGGCGCGGCGACCGGCACGGGCGCGACGAGCAGCGGGGCCAGGGGCGGGGCGACGGGGACCGGGACGACGACCGCGGCAACGGTCACCGCAACGACCGGTCGGACAGGTCTCGCGGCCGGGGCCGGAGCGTCAGCGAGCGCCGTCACGGCCGCGCGAGCTCGGTCCCCCGCGTCTAGCGCGCACGGACGACCTGGTGGGGCGGTAGCCGTGCGCTCCCGCCGAGGTGCCGAGGATCCTGGGGACCCGTGTGCCGCGTCGCGTCGTCGGTGACTCAGGACGCCGGACGCAGCGCGAGCAGGGCACGCACCTCGTCGGCCGTCGTGTCGGTCGCGACGGCTGCACGGTTGCCCTCGGCCACCTGGTCGACGATCTCCGCCCGGTGGATCCGTACGTCGCGCGGTGCCTCGATCCCGATCCGCACGCCGTCGCGTCCCGCGGAGACCACCGTCAGGACGATGTCCTCGCCCACGAGGATCCGTTCACCCACCTTGCGCCCCAGCACCAGCATCGACGTCCTCCTGACGTTCGCGAATGTCGTCCTGACCTTCCGGGGCACCTATGCGCGCCGAGCGGCCGTCAGTCCGCGTCCCACCCCACGGGCAGCCCGAGGAGCTGGACCGTCTCCGGGGTCCGGGTCAGCGACCGTCCCACGACGACCATGGCGTGCACGTGCACGACACCGCGCAGCCCGTCGACCCAGGCGGCGGTGTCCGCGTGCTTGCGCGAGGCGTCGACCACGACCCACACCTGCTCGGGTGCGAGGACGTCGAGGATCCGGAGCCCGTCGGCGAGATCGGTCGTGAGGCCGACGGCGACCGCGGTCGACGTGCCCGCGTGCACGCCGCGGGCCCTCGCCTCGGTCGCGCTGCGATGGTCGACGACCCGGGGGGCGTCGGCGTCGCGCGCCTGCCCCGCAGAGGCCGTAAGGAGCCCGAGACGACCGCGCATCGCGTGAGCGACGGCCACCGCGTCGCCTCCCAGGCCGACGAGCGCGACGAGGTCTCCCGGGGCCGTCGACGGGCCGGTCTCCCTCGGGCCCCCGGTGCGCTCGGGGAGAGCCGTCTCGGCGATCAGCTCGTCCAGCATCGCCGCGAAGTCGTCGCCCCCGGTCGACATCTCGAGGTCCTCCGACCTCGACGGCTCGAGCCGGTCGGCGTCGTCGGCGTCGTCGAGCAGGGCGGCGATCCCCGCCCTGCGCGCCGCCGGGAAACGGACGGGGTGGTCGGTGACGTGGAGCGCGGGCGGCGACGCGACCTCGATCACGGCCTCGTAGTGCTGCCTGCCGAAGAGTCCCTTGATGCCGCCAGTGATGATCCGTTCGGCCGACACGATCCGTACGTCGGGGCCGTGCTCGCGCCGCGCGTCGTCGAGGATGGCCTCGAGGGTGTCACCCGCGAGCCGCAATCGCCGGGGCATCGTTCACCACCCCGACCGTCTCGATGAGGGCGTTCCCCGAGGTGACCTCCGTGTAGGAGAGCACCGCCAGGTCGGGCAGCTGGGTCGCCACCAGGCGACGGACGGCCGGACGAAGGGACGGCGCGCAGACCAGGCAGACGTCGTGGCCGGCCCCTCGGGCGGCCTCGACCACGTCGGCGACCGAGGTGCGGAACGCGTCGAGCCGCGCCGGGTCCACGACGATGACCGTGCCGTGCTCACCGCCCGGCTGCCGCCCGGCGAGCATGGCCTGCTCGAGCACGGGCGCGATCGTCACGACGCGGATCGTGCCGTCGACCGTGTACCGCGCCGGGATCGCGGGGCCGAGCACGGACCGCGCCGACTCGACGAGGTGCTCGGCGTCCGTGGAGCGCCGGGCCGCGAGCGCGAGCCCCTCGTAGATGCGAGGCAGGTCGTTGATCGCGACGCGCTCCTCGAGCAGGCCCTGGAGCACACGCTGGATCTCGGCGAGGGACAGCAGGGTCGGGGTGAGCTCGTCGACCGCCGAGGGGTTGGTGCGCTTGACCTCGTCGGTGAGCACACGGACGTCCTCGCGCGAGAGCAGCCTGGCGGCGTTGGCCGAGATGATCGCCGACAGGTGGGTGACGAGGACCGAGACGCGGTCGACGACCGTGGCCCCGGCCATCTCGGCGCTGTGCCGCATCTCGACGGGCACCCACTTTCCCTCCATGCCGAACACCGGGTCCACGGTGACCTGCCCGGGCAGCGACCCCAGGTTGTCGCCCAGCGCAAGGACCTTGCCCGCGGGCGCCTGGCCGCGGCCCGCCTCGACCCCCGCGATCCGCACGGCGTACGTCGACGCGACCAGCTCGATCGAGTCGCGGGTGCGCACGGGCGGCACGACGACGCCCAGGTCCATCGCGATCTTGCGCCGCAGGGCACGCACGCGTCCCAGCAGGTCGTCGTGCGCGCCCGTGACGAGGTCGACGAGGTCGGGGGCCAGCAGGATCTCCAGCGCGTGCACGCGCATCTGCTCGATGAGGTTCTCCGTGCCGTCCGACGACGTGGCCGCGCCCTGCTCGAGCTGCTCGGCCGCGGCCCGCGCGACCTCGGCCCGGTCCTGGCGCGCCTTGATCTGCTGCGCCGCGACGAGGAGACCGATCCCGAGCACGATGAACGGCAGCTTGGGCATGCCCTCGATGAACGCCATCGCGAACGAGGCGACGCCGGCGATCGCGACGGCCTGGCGCGACTGGACGAGCTGGCTCGAGGCCTGCGAGCCGACGTCGCCCTCGCCCGAGTTGGAACGGGTCACGATCATGCCCGTCGCGACGGCCATGAGCAGCGCCGGGACCTGGGTCACGAGGCCGTCGCCGATCGTCAGGATCGAGTAGGTGTCGACCGACTCCCCGACGGGCATGCCGTGCATGACGACGCCGATGACGATGCCGCCGACCAGGTTGATGATCGTGATGACGACGCCCGCGATCGCGTCGCCCTTGACGAACTTCGAGGCACCGTCCATCGCACCGTAGAAGTCCGCCTCCGCGGAGACCTCGGCGCGCCGCGCACGGGCGTCGGTCTCCGAGATGAGCCCCGCGTTGAGGTCCGCGTCGATCGCCATCTGCTTGCCCGGCATCGCGTCGAGGGTGAAGCGCGCACCGACCTCGGCGACTCGCTCGGCGCCCTTGGTGATCACGAGGAACTGGATGACCACCAGGATCAGGAACACGACCATGCCGATGACGAGGTTCCCGTTGACCACGACGTGGCCGAACGCGCTGATGACCTCGCCCGCGTACCCGTCGCCCAGCACGAGGCGGGTCGAGGCGACGTTGAGGCCGAGACGGAAGAGCGTCGCGACGAGCAGCAACGACGGGAAGACCGAGAAGTCGAGCGGCTTGGTGACGAACATCGACGTCAGCAGGATCACGAGCGAGAGCAGGATGTTGACGATGATGAGCACGTCGAGCATCCCCGCGGGGATCGGCACGACGAGCAGCAGGACGATGCCGACGACGCCGAGCGGGACGGCGATCATGGCGAGGGAGCGGTTCTTCACGCGGAACCCTGGTCCTTCCCGGTCCGGAATGGTGGCAGGTGCTGCCGCGACTCCCTATGCACGTCCGGTCGGCGGCAGCGCGGGTCGGCGGTCGGTGCGTCCCACCTCGCGCGGTGGGCGCCCCGACTCACGCCGTGCGCTCCTCGCCCGCTCCCGCGGGGTCCTCGTCCGCCGGCCACTCCCCCGGCGCGATCGCCGGGCGGCCCAACCGGTGCGGCACCGAGGAGACCGCGGCACCGCGGCGCGAGAGGGCCATGACGAACGCGAGCACGCGCGCGACGGCCATGTAGAGCTCGACCGGCACCTCCTGCCCGACGTCGCACACCTTGTGGAGCGCGCGGGCGAGCTGGACGTCGCGAACCATCGGCACCCGGGCCTCCTCGGCCTTCTCACGGATGCGCGCGGCCAGGTGGTCCGCACCCTTGGCGACGACGCGCGGCGCGGACTTGCCCGCCTCGTAGCGGATCGCGACGGCGACGTGCGTGGGGTTCACGATCACGACGTCGGCGTCCGCCACCGCGGCGAGCATGCGGTTGCGCGACAACGAGCGGGCCATCGAGCGGCGCTGCGACTTCACCATGGGGTCGCCGTCGCTGTTCTTGTGCTCGTCCTTGAGCTCCTTCTTCGTCATGCGCGTCTTCTTGCGGTTGCGCTTGGCGACGACGAGCACGTCGAGCAGCGCGAGCGAGATCCCCGCCGCCGTCGCCCACAGCAGCAGCGACCTGACCCCCGACCCGGCGGCCTCCAGCAGCGACGCCACGGGCAGCCCGCCCGCCGACAGCAGCACGGGCATGAGCGACTGGATCACGACGTACAGCACGACCCCGACCACGGTCGTCTTGAGCAGCGCCTTCACGCCGTTCCACAACGCCTGGGGGCCGAGGATCCGCTTGAACCCCGAGACCGGGTTGAACTGCTGGAACTCGCCGCGGAACTTCTTCAGGTGCAGGCCGCCCTGCACGACCGAGCCGATGATCGCGGCGAGCGCGACCGCCGCGAGCAGAACGCCGATCGTGGGCAGGACCGAGCGGAGCGCCTCCTGCAGGAGCACGAGGGCCACGGCGGGCTCGGGGTTGTCGATCACGGTGCGGATCGACAGGACCTGCTCGGTCGCGGCACCGGCCGCTTTGCCGAGCGTCAGGGGCAGCAGGGCCCCCGCGACCGCGATCCCGACCCAGGCCGTGAGGTCCTGCGACCGGCTGAGCTGACCCTTCTCGTGGACCTCCTTCATCTTGCGGTCGGAGGCCTGCTCGGTCCTCTCCTCGGACGTGTCCGCCATCAGCCCACGCCTCCCATCAGCTTCAGGGCCTGCGCCGTGAGCGCGGACAGGGCGTGCGGCAGGGCGATGAGCACCGTCCCGACGAGCGAGAGGGTCAGGAAGATCTTGAGCGGGAAGCCGAGCGCGAACGCGTTGAGCGCCGGGGCGACACGGGTGACCAGGCCCAGTCCGACGTCGGCCAGGAAGAGGACCACGACGATGGGCCCCGCGATCTGGAGACCGGCGACGAACGACCCCGTGAGCGCGTCGACGAACGCCCCGGCCGGGACCTCGGCGAACGTCCCGACGGGCACCACGTCGTACGAGCGCGCGAGGCCCAGGATCACGAGCTGGTAGGCGTCCGAGGTGAACATCAGGACGACCGTGGCCAGCGCGAACAGGCGCGTGAACTGCGACCCGCTCACGTTCGTCTGCGGGTCGAACGCCATGCCGACCGAGAATCCCCCGAACAGGTCGAGGTGCGAGCCGGCCGCGGTCACGGCCGAGAAGACGATCATGACGAGCGTGCCCAGCATCGCGCCCGTCGCCGCCTCGGCGACCACGTGGGCGAAGAACGTGGCCGTGCCCACCGCCTCGTACGTCGGCGCGACCCGGCCCGAGACCACCAGGCCCAGCGAGACCGCGAGGATCGCGCGCACCTGGCGCGGGATGGCCTTGTGGGAGAACGGCGGCGCGAGCAGCATGAACGCGGCCAGGCGGACCCCGGCGAGCAGGGTCGCCTGGAGCCACGCCTGGTCGATGTCGAACGTCACCGACGTCAGCCGCCGCCCAGCAGCGACGGGATGAGGTCGAACATCGCGTGCGTGAACGAGACCAGCTCGCCGATCATCCAGTTGCCGCACACGATGAGCGCGACGGCGACCGCCGCGGCCTTCGGCACGAACGAGAGCGTGACCTCCTGGATCTGGGTCACGGACTGCACGAGCGAGATCGAGAACCCCACGACGAGGGACGTGATCAGGACGGGGGCCGCGAGCTTCGCGGCCAGGATCATCGCCTGGGTCGCGATGTCGAGGACGGCCGAGGTCTCCATGTCACCCCACCCCGTACGAGCCGATGAGCGAGGTGGTGATGAGCCCCCACCCGTCGACGAGGACGAACAGCAACAGCTTGAAGGGCAGCGAGATCATGGTGGGCGGGAGCATCATCATGCCCATGCTCATGAGCGCCGCCGCCACGACCAGGTCGATCACGAGGAACGGCACGAAGATCACGAAGCCGATGATGAACGCGGCCCGCAGCTCCGAGATCACGAACGCCGGGACGAGCGTGGTCAGCGGCACGTCGGCCATGGTCGCCGGGTTGTCGAGGTCGGCCGCGCGCGTCATGAGCGCGAGGTCCTCCTCGCGCGTGTGCGCCAGCATGAACTCCCGCAGCGGCTGGGAACCCGCGTCGAGCGCCTGGCTGAACGTCGTGGCGCCCTCGAGGTAGGGCTGGACGGCGGCGTCGTTGATCTCGCCGAACACGGGCCACATGATGAACATCGACAGGAACAGCGCGAGCCCGGCGAGGACCATGTTGGGCGGAACGGTCCCCGTGCCGAGCGCGTTGCGCGTCAGCGACAGCACCACGAAGATCTTCGTGAACGACGTCATCATGAGCAGCAGCGTCGGGGCCAGCGACAGCAGCGTGATGCCCACGAGCGTCACGAGGGACGACGACGGCTCACCGTTCGGGCCGTTGATCTCGACCGAGAAGCTGCTGCCCCCGTCAGGGGCGGTCGGGTCGACGGGAGCCGTCGGGGCCGTGGGATCGGTCGGGGCGGCGCTCGCGGACGGGGCGAGCAGCACGGTCGCCACGAGGACGAGCGCGACGAGGAGCAGGGCCGCGGCCAGCGCCACGGCGCGGCGCGCCCCCTGGCGCGCCGGGACGACGACGGTCATCGCCTGGGCCCCCACACGGCACGGGCGGCCTGGCGCCAGGTGTCGACGGCCAGGAGGGAGCGCACCGCGGCCGGGTCCAGCCCCGCGGAGGTCACGCCCGACGGCGCAGCGGCCGCGGCCGTCACGGCCACCGTGCGACCGGGTCGGGCCGGTGCGGCGACCGACGCGAGCGGAGTCTCGTCGAGCCAAACCTGCGCGGCCAGGACGGCCTCGTCGAACGACGGGCTCGTCGGGCGTCCGGCGAGGCCGCCTGCGGGGACCGGGTCGGTCCCGTCCATCACGTCGGCTGGCGCTCCCTGGTCGACCGGCGCGACCGCAGCCCCGCCCGACGGGGCGGCTGCGGACCGGGGACCGGCCGCCGACTTCACCACGTTGAAGGGACCGAGGCGGCTCGCCGTCGCGTCGCGCACCGCGTGCTTGGGGCCGGCGGCCGCAGCCGCCGTGGCCGCCGCGGGGGCCGGCCCCTGGTCGATCACCGTGACCGACGACTCGGTGACCCCGAGCAGGTAGCGGGTGCCGCCCGAGTCGAGGAGCACCGCGGCGCTCTTCTGGCTCAACCCCTGGCGGGCGACGACGGTGAGCTGTGCGCCGCGTCCCCCGGGCGTCTGGCGCCTGCTCCGGTCGGCGACGCGGTACGACAGCCACAGCAGCCCCATGACGACCGCCAGGGAGAAGGCGACCCGCAGCACGGTGGTGACGTCCACGGGCTCAGTCGTCCGCGTCGAGGATCTTGGTGATCCGCACGCCGTAGTCGCCACCGTCGACGACCACGACCTCCCCCTTGGCGATGGTCCGGCCGTTGAGCTGCACGTCGGCGGGCGCGCCTGCCGAGCGGTCGAGCTCGACGACGGCGCCGGGTTCGAGGTTGAGCACCTCGCGCACGGGCATCCGCGTGTGCCCGACGACGACGGCGAGCCGCATCTCGACGTTGGAGATGCGCGCGAGCCGGCTGCCCGTCATGGCCTCGTCGGGCAGGCCGCGCAGGGTCTTGCGCGCGCGCACCACGAACCAGCCGGCCGTCGGCCCGCCGCCCGCGGAGAGCTCGAAGACGACGGCCTCCTCGTCCTCGAAGAGCTCGGTCGCGTCGGCGACACGGACGTCGCCGAGCACACCGACGCCCGTCGTGGCGCCCGCTGCCTCGAGCGCCGGGCGCAGGAGGTCTGTCACGTCGAGGGTCGGGGTCTCGGACGCGTCGGCGAGGGAGGTCTCGTCGATGAGCGCGAGCGCCATGTCGGTCCCCGTGTCCCCGACGTACGAGGCGACGACCGCGGTCACGGCCTGCGGGCCGACCGGAGCCCCGCCGGAGAGCGCGGCGGAGAGAGGCGTGCTCGTGGGGACGAGCTCGACGAGCGCCCGTGCGGCCTCGACCGCGGCCTCGACGGCCGTGCGGTCGGCGGTGGTGGCGGTACTCATGCTTCAGTTCTCCTCGGTGGTGACGATGCGGCAGGCGAGGCGGGAGCCGGACGAGCCGACCGCACCGCGTGCCAGGACGTGGCCGTCGACGATGACGTCGAGCGGGCGGGACCGGTTGTGCGGCAGGCGGATGACGTCGCCGACCGCGAGCTCGACGACCTCGACCGGCGTCATGACCGCGCTCGACAGCTCGACGGTGACGTCGACCAGGGACCGGGCGAGGTGTCGCCGGGTGCGGGCGGCCGCGTCGGCCGGGTCGTCGGCCGGGTTGGCCTCGCCGAGGTGCGGCAGCAGGGCGGTCGCCGGCAGGGCGAGGGTCGCGGTGCACGGCCCGTCCCCGACGCGCAGGTTGAACTCCGCCACGATCATGAGCTCGGCGGTCGGCGCGGCCTGGACGAACTGGGAGTTGTGCTGGATCGAGCCGATCTTCAACGGCGTCTCCAGGAGCCGGCCCATCGAGTGGCGCAGGTCGCGCAGCGTCTCGGTGACCAGCGAGGTGACGAGGGCGCGCTCGACGTCGGTGAACTTGCGGTCGATCGCCGGGATGTAGGGACCGGCGCCGAGCATGTGCGCGATCCACGTCAGGGCGTCGGTGTGCGGGAACTGCAGCACCGCCCGCGGGTTGACACCGTCGATCTCGCACACGACGACCGCGGTCGTGACCGGCAGGTCCGCCACGTAGTCGTCGTACGTGCGCATGGTCACCGCCGCCAGGCTCACCTGGGAGACGACCCGGACGCGCGCCGTGAGCTGCGTGCCCCACTGACGGGCGAAGCTCTCGAACGCCATCTCGAGGATGCGGTGGTGCTCACGCACGAGCGTCGTCGGGCGCCGGAAGTCGTAGACCTCTACCTTGCGCCGTTCGGCGGGACCCTGGACCCTGACGGGTGTCGTCGTGCTCACGTCGGTCTCCTATGCAGGCAGGCGACGGAGAGCCTGCACGCCGACCGGACGGGCAGCGGCGGGCGACGGCGAGCGGGCCCGCACCCGCCAGGAGGTGCCGTCGGAGTATCAGCCGGTCTCGGCCGTGGCCTCCGCCACGCCCGCGAGGGCCGCGCGCTGCGCCGACTCCGCCGCCGGGACGTCCGCCGCGGTGAGCGTGCCACCGAGGACCTCGGGGATGAGCGCTCGCACGGCCTCGGGCTGCGCGGACAGGACCATGATGTCGACGCGCCGGTTGGCGGCGAGCGCCTCGGGGTGCGTCCCCGCAGCGAGCGGCCGCGCCGACCCGAACCCCACGGCGGCGATCCGGTGCTCGGTCAGGCCGCTGTGCTCGACGAGATAGCGCAGGACCGCCGTGGCGCGCGACGACGACAGCTCCCAGTTGGTGGGGAATCGAGAGCCCACGGTCGACTTGTAGTCGGCGTTCCCCTCGACCTGGATCTCGTAGGGCGTCGGGGCGAGCACGGGGCCGACGATCTGCAGGACCCCGCCCGCTTCCTCGGTGAGGTCGGCGCTGCCCGGCGAGAAGAACGTGTCGGCCGACACCAGGCGCACCGTGAGGCCGCGCTCGTCGATCTCGAACCTCACGGTCTCGGACATCCCGTAGGACTCCAGGTCCTTCGCCATCGCGTCGCGCAACGCGGTCAGGTCGGCGACCTCGGCCAGGGCCCGTTCGAGGTCGGTCTCGACGTCTGCGGGAGGCTCGGTGGCCGGGTTGTCGATGACCGCCTCCACGACGTCGGCGTCCTCGATCGTGCCGAAGCCTGCCGCGAGCGACGACTTGAGCTCCTGGTACTTGTCCTGGTCGACCGAGCTGATGGCGAAGAGCACGATGAACAGGCACATGATGACCGTGACCATGTCCATGTAGGAGACCATCCAGCGACCGCTGCCGCTCGTGTCGTGGCCTCCCCCGCCGCCTCCCCCGCCGCCACCTCGTCGGCGCCGACCGTGCCCCGCCGAGCGGCCGCTCATCAGGCGGCCTTGCCCGTGGGCAGCGACCAGTCGGGGACCATGGTCTTGAGCCGTTCGTCGATGACACGGGCTCGGGCGCCCGCCTGGATCGACATGTATCCCTCGAGGAGGACGTCGAGGCGCTGGATCTCGAGGTCGGAGATGCGCTTGAGCTTGGCGCCGATGGGCAGCCAGATGAAGTTCGCCGACAGGATGCCCCACAGCGTCGCGATGAACGCGGCGGCGATCATGTGGCCGAGCTGGGCCGGGTCCGACAGGTTCTCCAGCACGTGCGTCAGCGACACGACGGTGCCGACGATCCCGATCGTCGGGGCGTACCCGCCGATGGCGTTGTAGAAGTCGTAGGCGACGGCGTCCTCACGGCTCTTGGTCTCGATCCGCTCCTCGAGCAGGGTGCGGAGCTGGTCGGCGTCGGCACCGTCCGCCAAGGACTGGAGGGCGCTGCGCTGGAACGGGTCGTCGGTCTTCTGCGACTCCGCCTCGAGCGCGAGGAGGCCTCCGTCGTTCTGCACGATCTCGGCGGCGCGCACGACCTCCTCGATCGCGTCGGCCGGGCGGGCCGGCTTGCTCACGAACGCCCTCGGCAGCGCCTTGATCGCCTGGAGCGCGTCGCGCACCGTGCCCGACGCGACCGCGACGAGGATGCTGGCCCCGAAGACGAGGATGATCGGCGCGGGCAGCAGGATCGACGTGATCTGGGCTCCCTCGAGGAGCACCATCGCGACGAGCGCACCGAACGCGAACAGGATGCCGATGATGGTTGCGGGATCCATGGGGCCTACTTCCTCGGGGTGGGGAGCGGGGTCACGGCGACCGGGGCCCGGTCGTCGGCCTCTGGATCGGGCCGGTCCGGCACGATGCCGAGCGGCGTGCGCTCACCGATGCTGGTCATGGACTGCGCGAGCAGCAGGACGCGGGCCTTGTGCTCCTCGACCAGTCGGATCACGTCCTCCATCGACTCGGTGACGATGTATCGAGAACCGTCGATCAGGGTGACCCGGGTGTCCGGGTTGGTCTCGACACGGGCCACGAGGTCCGCGTTGATCGCGATGCGCTCGGAGCTGAAGCGCGTGAGGACGATCACGGTTCCACCTTCGGGTCGGGTCGGTCGGAGGGGGCGAGGGCGACGAGCATGGCCTCTCGGGGCGCGGTGCACCGCCGGTCGGCCGTGCCCCGCTGATCCGTACTCTCGGCAGCCCTCGTGCTCTCGTGAACGGGGAGGGGGGCTGAACCGGTCGAGCAGGTCGGGCCTGGTCCCCCCGCGGCTCGGCGCACGACGGCGCCCCCGGGACGAACCGTCCCGGGGGCGCCGTGGTGACCGCGCGCCGCCCCGCGCGCGGCCGTCGTCAACGCTTGAGGTTGACGAGCTCGGTCAGCACCTCGTCGGAGGTGGTGATGACGCGCGAGTTCGCCTGGAACCCGCGCTGGGACACGATGAGGTTCGTGAACTCCTGCGAGAGGTCCACGTTCGACATCTCGAGGTAGCCGGCAGTGATCTTGCCCATGCCCTGGTCGCCCGCGCCGCCCACGATGACCTCGCCCGAGTACTGCGTGGCCGCGTAGGTCGAGCCGCCCGCCTTCTCGAGGCCGCCCATGTTGGTGAAGGACGCGAGCGCCACCTGCCCGAGGACGGCCGTCTTGCCGTTCGAGTAGGTGCCGATGATGGACCCGTTGCCGGAGACCGAGTACGACTTGAGCGAACCCGCCGCCGCACCGTCCTTGGCCGAGACCGCGACGTTCGACAGGCCCGCGTAGGACGTGACGGTGCTGAGGTCGATGGCCACGCCCGCGACCGTGAGCGATCCGCCGGTCGTGAGGGCGCCGTCGGTGAAGGTCAGGTCCTGCGGACCCCCGATGACCGTGCCCGTCGCGGCGTCGAGCGCGCTCACCGACCACGTCCCGCCGGTCGCGGTGAACTCGAGCGACAGCTTGGTCGAGGTGCCGAGCTCGTCGAAGATCTCGATGTCGCGCACGACCTTGGTGCCGTCCTTCGCGTCGGCGGGCAGGTTGCCGCCGAGCGTGACGCTCGTCGTGGCCTCGGGCGGGGCGACGTCGCCCACGGGGATCGTGAGGCGGCCGAGGGGGCCGCTCGTGTTGACGACCCCGTTGACCGCGGTCCAGCCGCGGACGAACGCGCCGTCGGCGTTGACCAGGCGGCCGCTCGCGTCGAAGTCGAACGCCCCGTTGCGGGTGTAGAGCTGCTGGCCGCCGCTCTCGACGACGAAGAACCCGTCGCCGTCGATCATGAGGTCGGTCGCGACGCCCGTGGCCTGCGACGCGCCCTGCGTGAACTGCGTCGTGATCGCCGCGGTCGTGACGCCGAGGCCGATCTGTGCGGGGTTGGATCCACCGACCTGCTGGTCAGGGGCGACACCTGCGGCGACGAGCTGCGAGAGGGTGTCCTGGAACTGGGTGCGCGAGGACTTGAAGCCGGTCGTGTTGACGTTGGCGATGTTGTTGCCCGTCACGTCCAGCATGGTCTGGTGGGCGCGCAGACCGGAGATTCCGGTGTTGAGAGAACGGAGCACGAGAGTCCTTTCGGGTCAGGCGGCTGCGCCGGCCTGGCTGTCGGTTGCGCCGTCCGTGGCGGGTGGGGGTTCGGTGGCATCCGTGCTGACCGTGCCGGTGACGCCCGAGACCTTGTCGAGCGCGATGCTCTTGTCGCCGATCGTCACCGTGGGGACGGCGTCCTTGTAGGACACCGCAGTGGCGATGCCCGTGTGCTCGACGCCGTCCGCGTCGAGGTAGGACACCTCCTTGCCGAGCAGGGTGGCGGCCGCGTCGCGCATCTGCAGCGCGAACGCCTCCTGCTGTCGCACCGCGGAGTCCTCGACGAGGGTCCGCATGGCGCTGAGGGACTCCATCATGGCCAGCGACGTCGTCTGGGCGACGATCTCGCTGGTCTCCATGGAGCTGGACGGGTCCTGGTTGCGGAGCTGGGTCACGAGCAGCCCGAGGAACAGCTCGCTGTCGTACTCCTGCTTGGGGGCGCGCGCGTTCTGCGTGCGCGGGGCGGTCTCCACGGGGGCGGAGACGGGCCCGGTGACGGGGGTGACCGGCACGTCGTTCCTCTCTCAGACGAGGACGTCGAGGCGCCGGGCGGCACCCGGCGTCGTGTCGTCCACTGTCGGCTGGATGGTCTGGTCGGTGGTCGCCCCGGGGACGCCGGTCCGTGCGCCGGGTCGAGACTGCCACGGGTGCCCTTCGCCCGGGCGACCGGTGGCACCGTTCCCGGCCCCTCCGTCGCCCGCGGTGCCGTGGCCGGCCCCGGCCTGGTGGCCGGTCCCCTGCGCCGGAGCCTCCTTCGCGTCCGAGACCGACAGCGACGCCGTCGGCGCGATGCCTGCGAGGTCGCGGCGGAGCTCGGCCGCGAGAGCGCGCAGGGCCTCACGGCCCGCGTCGTGCGGGGCGAAGAGCTCGATCCGCAGCTCGCCGCCCGCGATGTGCGCCCGGACGGTCACGGGCCCCAGGTTGTCGGGGGTCACCGAGAGCGTGAGGACGTGGTCGCCGTCGCCCGCGTCGAGGAGCTGGAACACGGGGCCGGAGACCTGGGCGTGGAGCGTGGGCGCCGCCTGGGGCGTGGCAGGGGCGGGGGCGACCTGCCCGACGGCGGCGCTCACCGGGGCCTGGACCACGGGCACGGGCGCGGGGACGACCTGCACGGGCGCCGCCGTCGGCTCGGCGGCGATCTCGGTCGTCGTCCCGGCGTCCGCCGGGACACGTGCAGGAGTCGCGACGGGCGTCGTGGTGACTGCCGGGGCGGTCACCACGGGCCCCCCGGCGGGCTGCCGATACCCCTCGGACGCGCCGCCCGCTCCCCCGCCGGACGCCTGCCCGGCCGCGACGGGAGGCACGGCCGTGTCGCCGAGCGGGCCGGCGTCCGTCGGCGCTGCCTCGCCGGTCGCCGTCGAGGCACCACGCGGGGCGGCGCCCCCCGCGGCGGCCTGTCCGACGGACGCCCCAGGCTCCCCGGCGGTCGGCGCCGCGCTGCCTGCCGGTGGCACGGGCCCGGTGGCCTGCTCTTCCGGTCCGGCAGAGGACGGCCCGACGACTCCGGTCGCAGTACCGGTGTCGACGACGGCACCTGCGGTCCCCGGCAGACCGACGGGTTCCGGGAGCACGGCCGAGCCGGGCGGCGCGGACGGCGGGACCACGGCAAGCGCAGCCGGCAGCTGCCCGTCGACCACGACAGCCCCCTCGACGCCCGTCCCCTCGCCGGCACCGTCGGTCTCGTCGGTGTCCTCGCTGCCGAGGACACCGTCGGAGGCCGTACCCGTCCCGCCCTCACCGGGCACGATCCCCTCGACGAACGCTCCGGAGCTTGCCTGGCTGCCCGGGACGCCAGGTGCACCGACGCTCCCCGGGTGAGCGGCGCCGTCGGGCAGGGTGCCCACGACGCCCGGCCCCTCGCCGGGCGACGGCGTGCCTGCCTGCCCGGCGGCCTCGTCCGACGCCGCGGCGAGCGACCGGCCGAACGCGTCCGAGGAGTCCCCCGCGCCGCGGCGCGGGCCGGGCGTGGCAGGAGGGGCGAGGATGCTCGCGAGCGACGACGTGACAGCGGTCATGACGGCGCCCCTCAGCCCAGCACGCGGCGGATCGTGGTCACGGAGGCGTCCGTGACCGGCGTGATCTCGACCGTCCGGCCGGGCTTGGGCGCGTGGATCATCTGCCCGTCGCCCAGGTAGATGCCGATGTGCTTGCCACCTCGCTGGACGATGAGGTCACCGGGCTGCGCCTGCGCGAGCGAGGCGACCTCGGTGCCCTGACGCATCTGGTCCTTCGCGACCCGCGGGAGGTCGACACCGTGCGCGCCGAACACGAGCTGGACGAGACCCGAGCAGTCGAGACCACCCTCGGCCAGGCTCTCGCCGCCCCAGACGTAGGGCACGCCCAGGTACTGCTTGGCCGTGTCGAGGATCGCCCCGGCCTTGCCCGCGGCACCGGACGTGGCGCCGTTCGTGGCCGCTGCCGACGGCGTCGCGGCGGCCGCCGCGCCCGCGGAGGTCGCGCTGCCGGCCGACGTCGCACCGGCCGCGAGCGAGGAGAACAGACCCGCGAGATCGAGCGACCCCGGAGAGGCGCCGGTGCCGGCTCCGGTCCCCGTGCTGGTGCCGGTCAGCGACGACAGCAGGCTGCCGAACAGGTCCGACGACCCCTTCGCGTCCCCGGCGCCGACCGCCGCGAGCACCGACGCGAAGTCGGTCGCGCTCGCCGTGCCGGTACCCGAGGACGTGCCCGTCGTGCCCGTCGACGACGCGCCGCGCGCAGCCGTCGGGTCCTGGAGGGCCGAGATCTCGGTGCGGATCTCCCCGACGCGGGTCAGGGCCTGGGTCATGCTCATGGTCCGGTGGTCCTTCCGGTGGTCGGCCGCCACGTCGACGAGGCGACCTCGTCGAGCGTGACCTGCTCGGCGCGCCCCTCGGCGCGTGCGACGTCCTCGTCGTGGCGGTCCTCGAGCTTCTCGAGCCCGAGGCGCGCCGTCCGCGCTCCCTGGAGCCCGCTGAACGCCGCGTCGACCTCGGCCGACTTGCGGCGCGCCTCGGCCTCGAGGGCTGCGAAGAGCGCGCTCGTGGCGGCTCGCGACGCCGCGATCGCGGCGAGCGAAGCACCTGTCGTGGCGCGGTCGGGCGACGACTCGAGGTACGCCGAGAGCCCGCCCGCCTCCTCGACGGTCTGCGCGAGGTCCGCGTGGGCGCTCGCGAGACGCGCCTTGGCCGTGTCCTCCTCGAGCCGCCGCAGCCGCAGCACCCCCGCGAGCCGGAACTTCGTGCTCATCACGCCTCCCCGTCGATCAGGGCCTCGGTCAGTCGCGCGAGGCGCGACCACGTCTCCTCGGCCGGTGTGCCGTCCGTCATGGCTTGCTGGAGAAAGGCGTCGATCGCGCGCTCGTGCGTGATCGCGGCGTCCACAAGCTGGTCGGTGCCCTTCTTGTACGCCCCGATGTCGAGGATGTCCTGCGCCTTGCGGCGCGCCGCGAGGACCTTGCGCAGGGTCAGCGCGAGCGACCGCTGCTCGGGGGTCGTCACGCGTGACGCGACCCGCGAGATCGACCCGAGCGGGTCCACGGCCGGGTAGTGGCCCGAGACCGCGATGGCCCGGTCGAGCACCACGTGCCCGTCGAGGATCGAGCGCGCCTGGTCGGCGATCGGCTCGTTGTGGTCGTCGCCGTCGACCAGGACCGTGTAGATCCCCGTCACGGACCCGCGCACGCCCGTGCCCGCCCGCTCGAGCAGGTTCGCCATGAGGGAGAAGGTCGACGGCGGGTACCCGCGCGTGGCCGGGGGCTCCCCGACCGACAGACCGATCTCGCGCTGGGCCATGGACACGCGCGTCAGCGAGTCCATCATGAGCACCACGTGGGCGCCCTCGTCCCGGAAGGCCTCCGCGATCCGGGTCGCCGTGAACGCGGCCCGACGACGCATCATGGCCGGCTCGTCCGACGTCGCGACGACCACGACCGACCGCGCCAGGCCCTCGGGCCCCAGGTCGTCCTCGAGGAACTCGCGGACCTCACGACCACGCTCGCCGACGAGGGCGATGACCGACACCTCGGCGTCGGTCCCGCGCGCCACCATCGACAGCAGCGACGACTTGCCCACACCCGAGCCCGCGAACAGGCCGATGCGCTGCCCACGGCCGAGGGTCACGAGCGAGTCGAGCACGCGCACGCCCGTCTGGAGCGGCGTGTCGATGCGGGCGCGGTCCATGGCCGAGGGCGCCTCGTTGTCGACCGGGACCCGCACGTCGCTGACGATCGGGCCCAGGCCGTCGACCGGTCGCCCCAGCGCGTCGATCACGCGGCCGAACAGTCCCCGCCCCGTGGGGACGAGGATGCCCGTGCCGCTCGTGCGCACGGGCGCACCGGCGCCGACCCCCGTGAGCCTGCCGAGCGGCATGCACCGGGCCAGCCCCTCCGACGTCGCCACGACCTCGGCCGCGACGCCGTGGGGCGCCTCCCCGATGTGGACCAGGTCCCCCAGGGCGCACCGCAGTCCTGCGACCTCGACGCTCAGGCCGACGGCCGAGGACACGACACCGACCCGCTCGGGGCGGGCGGCGGCGGCCAGGTCGTCGAGCGCGGCCGGACGCCAGGGTGCCGGACCGGAGAGCGGACGGGCGGTCGCCCTGTCCATCACGTCGACCGCCGTCATGCCCCCGCCCTCCCGACCCCGGGACGCCCCGAGCTGCGACGCTCGGCGACCTCGTCGAGCCCCGTCGTGCCCGGGAGCTCCGCGACCTCGACGAGCTCCGCGAGCTCGGTCCTGGCCCGCTCGACCGCCGCCCCGACGCGGGCGTCGAGGAAGCCGTGCTCGAGGTCCGCCACGGCGTCGCCCCGGCGCAGCGTCGCGTCCGGCACGAGCACGGGCTCCCTGACCCCGGCCTCGGTGAGCAGGCGCACGTCGTCGGGGTGCAGGCGCACCTCGACGACCGCAGCCTCGGCGTTCGACGTCACCCGGGCGAGCGCGGCGTGCGCGGCCTGGGAGCGGTCCGTGAGCTGCACACCGACGATCGCCTCGGCGAGCCCCAGCGCACCGCGCAACGTGGCGTCCTGCGCGGCCTCGACGACCGGGACCGTGCGCTCGGCGAGCGCACGGGCCGCCTCGTGCAGCAGCGTGACCGTGCGCCGGATGCTCTCGACCTGCTCGGCGGCGCGGCGCGCGTGCTCCTCCTCGAGGGAGGCCCGCAGCCGGTCCATGCCCTCCTGGGCGGCGCGGGCACCCGCGGCGTACCCCGCGGCGTAGCCACGGGCGGACGCGGCCGCCTCGACCTCCTGGACCCGCGAGCTGTGCAGCACCGGCACCGCGCTCGGGACGAACGCCGACTCAGTAGACAAGCTCGTCCCCGTCCGTGCGGTGGATCGTGATCTTCTCGTCGGCCTCGAGGTCCCGGACGATGCGGACGATCTCGGCCCGCGCCTCCTCGACCTGGCTCACGCGCACGCCCCCCAGGCCCGCGATCTCCTCGTCGAGGAGCGTGCGGTTGCGCGCCGAGATGTTGGTCGTGACGGCCTCGACGACCCGTGCGGTCGTCCCCTTCATCGCGAGCGCGAGCACCGCCATCTCCACACCGCGCAGGATGATCTGGACGTCGCGCGCCTCGAACGAGGCGATGTCCTCGAACGTCAGCATGCGCGAGCGGACCTCGTCCGCCAGCGCCGGGTCGCGCGCCTCGAGGCCCTCGAGGAGAGCCTTCTCGGTCGCGACGTCCGAGCGGTTGATGATGTCGACGAGCGGCTGGACCCCGCCGATGATCTCGACCGGCTGACGCGGCGCGATGCTCGCCCCCATGCGGGCACGGAACTGGTCCGAGACGAGCTTGACCGCCTCGGGCGACGCCGTACCCATCGTGGCCAGCGCCTGGGCCACGTCGGTGCGGTACTCGTCGGCCAGGTTGGCCAGCACCGACGACGCGACCGTCGCGCTCAGGTGCGCGAGCACGAGGGCCACGGTCTGCGGGTGCTCACCGTCGAGCAGCGAGATGATCTGACCCGGCTCGGTCCCGTCGAGGTACTCGAAGGCCTTGCCCTGCATGCTCGCCACAAGGCGCTCGACGACGTCGGCGGCCTTGTCGACCCCCAGCGACGCCTCGAGCAGGCCGACCGCGAGGTCCTTGCCGCCTCGGGGACGAGGGCTGCCGGACAGCGCCATGTCGTAGAACTCGTCGAGGGCCGCGACCGCGAGGTCCGGGTCGACGACCTGCGTCCGCATGATCTCCGCGGCGACCTCGCCCGTCTCCTCCTCGGAGAACAGCGACATGACCGTGGCGGCGCGGTCCTGGCTCATCTGCATGAGCACGAGCGCGACCTTCTGGACACCGGACATGCCGGCGATCCGGCGCAGGGTCTCGACCGGGAGGCGTGACTCCCCGGAGTCGGGGGCGTCGATCGTGATCGTCTGCGTGACGCTCGCCGCGGGGGCACCCGGGGTACCCGTCGGTGCGTCCTGCACGCCGGTACCGGGCGCGTTCGTCGTGACGGTCATCGCCGCACCGCCCTGTCCTCGGCGAGGAGCACCCGCAGGTACTCGGCCGTCTTGTCCGGGTCGGCCCCGGCGAGCGCGTCCACCTCGGCCCGACGCTGGTCCAGGCTCGAGAAGCGGGGCGTCGGCGGCTGGATCTCCGGGCGCGTAGGCACCGGCTCCAGCAGCCCGTCACCGTCGTCCCGGCCACCGTGCATCGGCCCGAACTCGTCGAGACCGTCGCCCACGGGGCGCAGCTCGAGGTCGGCGATGTCGACCGTCTCGCGACGCTCACGGCGGCGACGGGCCCGCGACCAGACCACGAGGCCCAGGACGAGGAGCAGCAGGATGCCCGCGACGACCGCTCCGGTCCGCAGCATCTGGCCCTGCTTCTCGGCGGCGGCCGCTGCCTCGGCAGCGGCGAGCGCGGCCTGGGCGGCGTCGGCAGCCCCCGTGTCGAACACGAGCCGCTCGACCTCGACCACGTCCCCGCGGTCCGGGTTGATGCCGGCCGCGGCCGCCACGAGGCTCGTGATCGCCGCGGTGTTGCCCGCGCCGGCCGCGTCGGCGTTGAGCGCGACCGACACCGTCTGACGGGTCAGGGCGCCTGCGGGCCGCGTCGTCGTCTCCGTGGTCTTGTCGACCGCGTTGTTGCGCGTCGCGTCCTGGGACGTGTAGGTGCTGTCTCCGCTCCCGCCGTTCGGGACCGCGATGTTGTCCGGCCCCAGCACGCCTGCCCCGCCTCCGCCGGTGCCGGAGTACTCCTCGGTCGTGGTCGACTCGTTGAGCACCGGTCCGTTCTCGGGAGCGGTGAACTTCTCCTCGAGACGCTCCGAGCTCGACACGTCCATCTCGGCCGTCACCGCGACGGTGGAGTTCCCCGCACCGACGACGCGGTCGAGCATGGCCTGCACCGCCCGGGCCGTGCGCTCCTCGTACTCCGAGCTCTGCTTGCCGGACGACCGGGTGCCCACGCCGACCTCCGAGAGGACGGCGCCGCTCTGGTCCACGACGGCGACGTCGGTGGGCGACATGCCGTCGATCGAGGCCGACACCAGGTGCACCATGGCCTCGACCTGCTCCGGTGCCAGCGACTTGCCGCGAGCCGGGGCGACGAACACCGACGCTGTCGGGGTGCCCTTCTCCGCGGCGAAGACCGTGGCCTCCGGGATGGCGAGCTGCACGGTCGCGGTCGAGACGTTGTCCATGGCGCCGATCGTGCGCGCCAGCTCGCCCTCGAGCGCACGCTTGTACGTCACGTCCTGCTGGAACTCGCTCGACGTCACGCCCATCTCGTCGAGCAGCGAGTACCCGCCGGTCGACTCGTCGGCCGGCAGCCCCGCCGCGGCGGCGGCGAGCCGCTGCTCGTAGACCTGCTCCTCGGGCACGAGCACCGTCGCTCCGCCGTCGGTCAGCTGGTAGGGGACGCCCTGCGACCTGAGCTGGTCCACGATCGCCGAGGCGTCCGCGCTCGACATGCCCGAGTACAGGGGCGTGAAGCTGGGGCGCGACACCCAGGACACGAGACCGACCACGGCGACCACGAGGATCGCGAGGGCGAGGACCGCGAGCGTGCGCTGCGCGATCGTGAAGTCGCGGACGGCGCCGAACGCGCGCCCGAACGACGACTTGATCTTCTCCGGCATGTCAGGCCTGCATCCTCATGATCTCGTTGAACGCGTCGACCGCCTTGTTGCGCACGGTGGCGACGAGCTCGAGGGTGGTAGCGGCACGCGTCGAGGCGATCGTCGCCTGGTGGATGTCGGCCAGGTCGCCCGACACCGCGGCGATCGTCAGCTCGTTGGAGGCGGCCTGCAGCTGCTGGGTGTTGTCGACCGCGCCACCGAGGACCTCGGCGAACGCGCTCGCGCCCACCTGCCCCGTGGACGCGGTGGCGGCGGAGGGCGACAGGCCTGACAGGGCCGACGCAGCCTCGGCACCCGACAGGTAGCCGGTCGCGGTCGTGGGCTCGATAGGAGACACAGGCATGGGGCTCACTTCCCGATCTGGAGGGCTGCTTCGTAGGCCGTCTTGGCCCGGTCGACGACCGCCGCGTTCGCCTGGTACCCGCGCTGGGCCAGGATGAGGCTGCCCATCTGCTCGGACATGTCGATGTCCGGGTAGCGCACGTACCCGTCCTCGTCGGCGAGCGGATGGTCCGGCTCGTACGTGACGCGCCCTTCCTCGCTGCCCCAGGCGGCGCCCGCGACGAACGCGCCGGGGGTGTCGTTGCCACCCTCCTGCACGGTCACGTAGCGGGCGCGGAACGCGGCGTCGTCGGTCGACGTCACGGTGTTCACGTTGGAGAGGTTGTCGGCGACCGCGTCGAGCCACTTGCGGTGCACGGTCAGGCCGGTGCTGGCGATGCCGATCGCGTCGAACGTCATCTCAGCTCGTCCTCATCGCCGCGCGCAGCGAGGCCGCCTCGCCGCCGACAGCCTGCGTCGCGAACTGGTAGCGCAGCACGGTGTCGATGTTGGAGAGCGTCTCGGTGTCGAGGTTGACGTTCGAGCCGTTGAGCTGGGTGGGTTCGAGCGAGCGCGACACGCTGAACGCGACGCGCCCCTCGCCCGAGGCGACGGAGGAGGCCAGCGCCTGCTCGAACTGGACCCGCTTCGCGGTGTACCCGGGGGTGTTGATGTTGGCGACGTTCTCCGCGATCACACGCTGACGGGCGGAGAGCCCGTCGAGCGCGCTCTGGAGCGCCAAGGAGGTGACGGAGTCGAACACGATCGCGGTATCCCCACGTCGGAGGTGTCGGCCGTCCCATGGCCTACGGGGTGAGTCGTCCGTGCTCACCGTGATCTCTCGGCCGCAGGGCGGCCGTCGTGCGTCGCGTGCCCTGCCCCGGGTCGGGGGCGAAGGGATGCGTCGTCGTGTCACTTCGAGCCCTATGCAGGGCTGCGGGGAGTCAGCCGTCGTCCGCCGCGAGGGGCGTGCGCGGCGCCGCCAGGCGCGCGCGGAACGGAGCGGGTCAGGCCTCGACGTCGAGGTAGGCGGCGACCGGCGCGTCGTGCACGGTCGGCACGGCGGACAGCGCTCGCGCGTGCCGACGGTTCTCCGCGACGGCGTCGTGCAGGTGGTCGACGATGTGCGCATGGCCCGCCAGGACCTCGAGCGCGCGGTCCACCAGGCTCGCCGGCAGGCGCCCCAGGTCGGTCGGCGGGGTCCAGCGGACGAGCCTGTCCATCACCTCGGCGCCGGCGTCGGGACCAGCCCCCGCCGACATCGCGGCGAGGTCGTCCAGGACGCGGGACCAGGCGGCGTGCGGGTCCGCGACAGCGTCGGTGGCACCCTGCGGGTCGAGGGCTCGGTGACGGTCGAGGGCGGCGTCCGGCTCCGGAGCGACCGACGGTTCGGACGCGTCCGCGAGGGCCGGCGAGCCCTGCACCCGCGAGGGCTCCTGCAGCTCCCACGCTGCCGGCGCCGCCGTCCCGGGCCGGGCTGTCACGAGCTGCGAGTCAGGCGACACCGGACACACCGCCCGTGCGGACGGACGAGGTGCTGTCGTGCCCCGCAGGGAGCACCTCGGCGGCCTGGCGCCACGTCTCCTGCAGCGGCAGGACGAGCTCGAGCACCTCGTGCGTGCGCGCGATGTCCCGGTGGACGTTCGCCGCGACCAGCGCCTCGTGCACGTAGACGTACACGGCGAGGAGGTCCTCGCCGCCGTCCCAGACGGAGGTGTCGAGCGAGCCCATGAGCTCCGCGACGATCGCCTGCGCGTGCAGGAGCTGCTCGGAGGCGGCCGTCCAGCGCTCCTCGCCCTGCGCGACCTCGGCCCGGCGCAGGTCGAGCACCAGCCGGTCGTAGAGCATGGTCAGCAGACGCGCCGGCGACGCGGTGAGGATGGCGTCGCGCCCGTAGGCGCTCTGGGCGAGGTTGGTCACGGGGTTTCCTTCGCGGGAGGGTCAGCGCTTGGACGGGTTCAGGGCGTTGAGCTGTCCTGTGAGCCACTGCTGCTGGGAGTCGAGCTTCGCGAGCTGCACCTCCATCGAGGTGAACTGCGCGCTGAGCCGGTTGTAGCGCTGCTCGAGCCGGGTGTCCCACCGGACGATCTGCTCGTCCATCCGCTTCGCGTTGGTCTCACGGTTCTGGATCGAGGTGGTCAGCTGGCCGTCGTACTTGTCCGACAGCGACTCGGCGGCCTCCTGGACACGGGCCGCGACCTTGTTGAACGTGGCCGTGACCTTGTTCGGGTCCGCCGCCAGGGCTGCGTCGAGCTTCTCGGCGTTGAACACGACCTCGCCGGTGCGCGTGATCTCGATGCCGATCGCGGACAGCGACTCGCCGTCGATCGGGTAGGACGCGGCGTCGGTCAGCGTCTGGCGCGCGTTGCGCACGACGGACTCGCCGGCCAGCGTCGCGCCCGACGTCGATCCGTCGGCCGCGATCGTGACCTTGGTCAGCGCGGCCATGCGGGACAGGATCGACTGGACCGAGTCGACGAAGCCCTTGACCGTGGCGGTCCGCGCCTCGGTGTCCTCGTTGACCGTGATGGTCACCGGGTTGGCGGAGGCCTTGGCGACCGTGACGTCCACCCCCGGGAGCAGGTCGGTGAAGACCGCCGTGGACGACGTCACGGTCTGCTCGGCGGGCGTCCCTGCCCACAGGCGCACCTTCGAGTCGGCGGCGGCGGTCACGGTCGCGGCCCCCGGGGCCGTGAGGAGGTTGGTCGCGGTGCCGCCGTCCACCTCGGCCGCAGTGCCGGCGTGGAACGAGAACGCGTTCTCGGCACCGGTCTCGGTCGACGTGAGCTGGAGGCGGAAGAGCTTCTCGCCCGTACCGGGGTCGGTGCCTGCGGACACCTTGACGGCCCGGACGCCCGTGTCCGACCCGTTGAGGGCCGCGACGACGTCGTCGAGGGAGGTCGAGGCCGCCGTGACCTCGGTGTGCGCGCCCTTGGCGTCGGTGATCGTGAACTTCGTGCCGGGGGCCGTGCTCATGGCCCCGGTCACGGACTTCTGGCCCGCGGCGACGGAGTCGACGACGAGGTCGATCGTGCCCGCGCCGGCCGCCGGCTTGGCCGTCACCGCGACGGCGTCCGACGAGCTCGTCGCCTTGAACTGGGCGAGGGCGTTGGGGGACGTGAGGTCCTTGGCAGACTTCGCGAGCGCGGCGATGCGCGTGTTGAGGTCCTGGAGCGCGGTGATCTCCGTGCGCTGGAGCTTGACCTTGGCCTGGAGGTTGAGCTGGGGGATCGATTCGACCTTCATGAGGTCCGCCACCAGCGCCTTGACGTCGAGCCCGCTCGACGTGAGACCGGAGAGAGTGATGCCCACGGGAAATGCCTCCAGGACGTTGGGTCGGCTGGGTCAGCCAGGGTCAGGTCGGTGAGGGAAGAGCACCCGACGGGCGGCGACCTGTGCGGACGCCGCCGCCCGTCGGGTGGCTGTCAGTCTCAGCCGAGGAGCTGCAGGACTCCGGCGTTGGACTGGTTGGCCTGGGCCAGCATCGCGGTACCGGCCTGGGACAGGATGTTGGTGCGCGAGTAGTTCATCATCTCCTTGGCCATGTCGACGTCGCGGATGCGCGACTCCGCCGAGGTCAGGTTCTCCGCGGCGACGTTGATGTTGGAGATCGCGTACTCCAGACGGTTCTGCGTCGCACCGAAGTTCGAACGAGCCGTCGACACGGCCTTGAGCGCCGTGTCGATCGTCTCGATCGACGTACGGGCGTTCGTGGCGTCCACGACGTTCAGCGCGGTGCCGCCGGCGCCGCCCGCGTCGTCGTACACCGTGTCCTTGATGATGTCCTGCAGGTTGTTGGCTGCGAGGGCGATGGTGATGGTGTTGCCGCTGCCGGCGCCCTCCGCGCTGACCTGGACCGTGAGGTCCGCGGCCGTGTCGGTGAGCAGGTTGATGCCGTTGAAGTTCGTCGAGTCGACGACGCGGTTGAGCTCGTTCGCGAGCTCGTCGAGCTCCGAGCTGATCGCGGTACGTGCGTCGGCGTTGTTCGTGTCCGAGGACGCCTGAACCGCGAGGTCACGCATACGCTGCAGGATCGACTGGGCCTCGCCCAGCGCACCTTCAGCAGCCTGCACGACGCTGATGCCGTCCTGCGCGTTACGAGCAGCGACCGAGTAGCCGTTGACCTGAGCCTTGAGGCCCTCCGCGATCGACAGACCCGCGGCGTCGTCGGCCGCACGGTTGATACGAAGACCCGACGACAGCTTCTCGAGCGACTTGCTCTGGCTGTTCTGCGTGTTCGTCAGGTTACGGAACGTGTTCAGTGCAGAGACGTTCGTGTTGACGCTGAAGCCCATGATGAGTCCTCCGTGAGACGGGCGAGAAGAATGGTCCCCCAGCCCATCCATGGGCCGGTCACCCACCACTCTCGGCAGGGCCCCCGGCTTCGTGGGGGGTGAGTTCCGGACGCACGACGGCGCCGCACCGGTTCTCCGGTGCGGCGCCGTCGTCGGCAGGCCCCCTCAGGGGCCCGTCGGGTGGCTGTCAGTCTCAGCCGAGGAGCTGCAGGACTCCGGCGTTGGACTGGTTGGCCTGGGCCAGCATCGCGGTACCGGCCTGGGACAGGATGTTGGTGCGCGAGTAGTTCATCATCTCCTTGGCCATGTCGACGTCGCGGATGCGCGACTCCGCCGAGGTCAGGTTCTCCGCGGCGACGTTGATGTTGGAGATCGCGTACTCCAGACGGTTCTGCGTCGCACCGAAGTTCGAACGAGCCGTCGACACAGCCTTGAGCGCCGTGTCGATCGTCTCGATCGACGTACGGGCGTTGGCCCCGGTGTCGACGGTCAGGCCGGTCCCGGGGGCGGTGCCTGCAGCGGCGCCCGTGGCGAAGAAGATGCTCCCTGCTGCGTCCCCGAGGATCGTCTCGAGGTCGTTGGCTGCGAGGGCGATGGTGATGGTGTTGCCACCACCGGCCACGCCCTCGGCCCCGACCTGGACCGTGAGGTCCGTGGCCGCTGCCGTCAGCAGGTTGATGCCGTTGAAGTTCGTCGAGTCGACGACGCGGGTGAGCTCGTTCGCGAGCTCGTCGAGCTCGGACTTGATCGCCGTGCGGGCGTCGGCGTTGTTCGTGTCCGAGGACGCCTGAACCGCGAGGTCACGCATACGCTGCAGGATCGACTGGGACTCGCCCAGCGCACCTTCAGCAGCCTGCACGACACTGATGCCGTCCTGCGCGTTACGAGCAGCGACCGAGTAGCCGTTGACCTGAGCCTTGAGGCCCTCCGCGATCGACAGACCCGCGGCGTCGTCGGCCGCACGGTTGATACGAAGACCCGACGACAGCTTCTCGAGCGACTTGCTCTGGCTGTTCTGCGTGTTCGTCAGGTTACGGAACGTGTTCAGTGCAGAGACGTTCGTGTTGACGCTGAAGCCCATGATGAGTCCTCCGTGAGACGGGCGAGAAGAATGGTCCCCCAGCCCATCCATGGGCCGGTCATCCACCACTGTCGGCATCGCGGGCACCGGCGTGAGCGGGGATCGGGTGAATCGGTGCCGGCCCCGGTGCCTGGCTCCCGGCACGCACGTCGGCGGAGGCCCACCGTGGCCGTCCCGGGATGCACGACGGCGCCGCACCGGTCCTCCGGTGCGGCGCCGTCGTCGGCAGGTCCCCTCAGGGCGACCGCCAGTGGCTGTCAGTCTCAGCCGAGGAGCTGCAGGACTCCGGCGTTGGACTGGTTGGCCTGGGCCAGCATCGCGGTACCGGCCTGGGACAGGATGTTGGTGCGCGAGTAGTTCATCATCTCCTTGGCCATGTCGACGTCGCGGATGCGCGACTCCGCCGAGGTCAGGTTCTCCGCGGCGACGTTGATGTTGGAGATCGCGTACTCCAGACGGTTCTGCGTCGCACCGAAGTTCGAACGAGCCGTCGACACAGCCTTGAGCGCCGTGTCGATCGTCTCGATCGCGGCCTGACCGTTCGCCGCCGTGGCGACCGTCAGCGACGACCCACCACCGGCGGCGGAGATCCCGGCCCCGATGATGGTCTCGAGGTCGTTCGCCGCGAGGGCGATGGTGATGGTGTTGCCGCTGCCGGCACCCTCCGCGCCGACCTGGACCGTGAGGTCCGTCGCCGCGGCGGTGAGCAGGTTGATGCCGTTGAAGTTCGTCGACTGCACGACGCGGGTGAGCTCGTTCGCGAGCTCGTCGAGCTCGGACTTGATCGCCGTGCGGGCGTCGGCGTTGTTCGTGTCCGAGGACGCCTGAACCGCGAGGTCACGCATACGCTGCAGGATCGACTGGGACTCGCCCAGCGCACCTTCAGCAGCCTGCACGACGCTGATGCCGTCCTGCGCGTTACGAGCAGCGACCGAGTAGCCGTTGACCTGAGCCTTGAGGCCCTCCGCGATCGACAGACCCGCGGCGTCGTCGGCCGCACGGTTGATACGAAGACCCGACGACAGCTTCTCGAGCGACTTGCTCTGGCTGTTCTGCGTGTTCGTCAGGTTACGGAACGTGTTCAGTGCAGAGACGTTCGTGTTGACGCTGAAGCCCATGATGAGTCCTCCGTGAGACGGGCGAGAAAGATGGTCCCCCAGCCCATCCATGGGCCGGTCGACCACGACTGTCGGCACGGATCACGTCGTCGTCTGGCACCGAGCGGGTGAGATCTGGTCGCGGGCCGGCGCCCGGCGACCCTGAGGTCAGGAGGCCGCGGGGGTCGACCAGGCGGCACGGCGGGTCGCGCCACCCGCGACCCTGTCCCCCACGTCGGCCAGGTACTCACGACGCCGCGCGGACAGCGGCGCCGTCGAGCCCCGCGACTCCCGGTCGGAGTAGTGCGCCTCGAGCCCCTCACGCAGCAGGCGGACCGCCTCGATCCTCGCGTGCGAGACCGTCGAGTGCCCGATGCCGAGCTCCTCGGCGAGAGCGCCGACGGTGCGGCCTGCGAAGTAGACCTCCTCCACGATGTACCGCAGCTGCTCGGGCAGGGCCGCGACGGCCTCGCGCACGACGTGCCGCTCCTCGGTCGCGAGCACCTGCTCCTCGGGGCTCGGCGCATCGAGGACCACGTGCTCGTACATCGTGTCGTCGACCGCGACGATCGAGCGGCCGGCGTCGTCGCGGATCGCCCGGACGTCCGCGACCACGACGCCCATGGCCTCGGCGACCTGGACGTCGGTCGGCTCCCGGCCCAACGACGCCGTCAGCGCGGCCTCGACCGCGGTGAGCTCCTTGATCCGCTTGCGCGCCGACCGGGGCGCCCAGTCCTGGGACCGCAGCTCGTCCGAGAGGGCACCGACGATGCGGCGTCGGGCGTACGCACCGAAGGGCACCCCGCGGGCCGGGTCGTACGCCGTCGCGGCCGTCGTCAGCGCGATCGCCCCCACCGACGCGAGGTCCTCCCGCGAGAGGTGGTCCGCTCGGGCGCACAGGTCGGACACGAGGAAGCCGACGAGGGCAAGGTTGTCGACGACGAGAGCATTGCGCTCGGAGAGGTTCACGCCGAAGCACCTTTCTGCTGGGCATCTGCTGGGCACCCTGCGTCGCACCGCCCCGAGAGGGCACCGGGGAGGACGCTGCGAGGTACGCGGTGGCGACCGCGTCAAGGACTCCCATGCGGATCGGTCGACGATCAGTCGCCACATCCGCGCCGCAGCGACCGACAGTGGTCTCCGAGCGGGCCTCGCGGCCCGCCGTCCCGACCGACCACGCCGCACGTAAGGGAGAGCCGCATTGGGCCCTCAGGAGCTGTCGACCCTGTTGTGGCGAGAGCGTGAGCTGCTGGAGATGCTGCTCTTCAAGCTCGAGGAGGAGCAGCTGCTCCTCACGGCCGGCCGCACCCGCTGGCTCGCGCACGCCAACCGTGAGGTCGAGACCGTCATGGAGAAGGTGCGCGAGGCGACCCTCGTGCGCACCGTCGCCTCCGAGACGGTCGCCTCGTCCTGGGGGCTGTCCCCCGACGCGACGCTGCGTGAGATCGCGGCGGCCGCGCAGAGCACCGGACCGTGGCGCGAGATCTTCGAGGGGCACCTCGCCGGCCTGACCGAGCTGACGGTGCGCATCAAGACGGTCCGGGACACCAACACCCAGATCGTCAACCACGCCTCACGCTCGACGCAGGAGACCCTCGCGACGCTCGGCGGTGAGGCGCGGACCTACGACGCGACCGGCGCCGCCACGGCGCAGTCCGCCGTCGCCCGCCTCTTCGACACGATCCTGTAAGGAACCGCGCCCATGAGCTCGTTCGCCATCCTCAACACCGCCCGCCAGGGCCTGAACGCCGCCCAGGCCGGTATCGACGTGACCGGTCAGAACGTGGCCAACCTCAACACCAACGGCTACACGCGTCAGCGCATCCAGCAGTCGTCCGTCTCCCCGCTGGCCGAGATGGGCCTGGCGCGCTTCGCCCAGCCCGTGCGCAACGGCCAGGGCGTGAGCATCGACGGCGTCGCCCGTCTCGGGAACCTCTTCCTCGAGTCCCGCGTGCGGCAGACCGCGTCGAACGAGGGGTACTCCGTGGTGCGCGCCACGGCCTTCAACGCGGTCGAGGACATCCACGGCGAGCCCTCGGACACGGGGATGTCCGCGACCCTGCAGTCGTTCTGGAGCGGTTGGCAGGACGTCGCGAACGCCCCCGGCAAGGAGGCCCAGGCGCGCGTGGTCATCGAGCGCGCGGTGGGCATCGTCGACCGGCTCGTCGCGGGGCGCGCCGAGGTCGCCGGGCAGTGGCAGCAGTCCCGCACGAGCGCGACCTCCCTCGTCTCGGAGGTCAACGCGATGGCGGACAAGGTCGCGGCGCTCAACGCACAGATCCGCGACGCCGCAGGCCAGGGTGTCTCGACCAACGAGCTCGTGGACCACCGGAACCAGGTGACGGCCTCGCTCGCACAGGTCGCCGGCGCCCAGGCCAGCATGAACCCGGACGGCACGGTCAGCGTCCTGCTGGGCGGCAACCTGCTCGTCGACGGCACCACGACCAACCCGGTCAAGCTGGCGGGCTCGCAGTCGATGGACGGCGTGACCACGGACCCTGTCCGCCTCGAGTGGGCGCACCGCGCCGGGGCGCAGGTCGCCCTCGAGGGCGGAGACCTCGCAGGGCACCTGTCCGCCCTGGCACCCGCTTCGTCCGGTGGCGTGTACGCCCAGGCCGCGGCGGGCTACGACACCCTCGCCTCGACGATCGCCGCCCAGGTCAACGCGCTCCACACGACGGCCCAGACGACGACGGGCGCGCCGGGAGGCCCCTTCTTCGTCTTCGACGCGGGCAAGCCCCCGGCGTCGGGCATCAAGGTCGCGGTCACCGACCCCTCGCAGGTCGCTGCGAGCGGCGGCGGCGGCGCGCTCGACGGATCCGTCGCGGACAAGATCGCCCGACTCGGCGTCGCGTCCGACGGTCCCGACGCCGGCTGGTCCGCACACGTCGCGACGATCGCCGTGAAGTCGAGCTCGGCGACGTACGACGCGAAGCTCGCGACCATCGCGTCCACCGCGGCGTTCTCCGACCTGCTGTCCAACTCGGCCGTCTCGCTCGACGAGGAGACCGTGAACCTCGTCCAGTACCAGCACGCCTACCAGGGGGCCGCGCGTGTCCTCACCGCGGTCGACGAGATGCTCGACCAGCTCATCAACCGCACGGGCCGCGTCGGCCTGTGACCCACCCGAACCGTCCGCCGCGTCGGCCCGCCGGCCCGCCCGCCCGACCCGCCTCCTAGGGGAGAACCGTGCGCATCACCAACCAGATGCAGGCCTCGTTCGTCACACGAAGCATGCAGGCCAACCTCGCCCGGATGGCCGAGCTCCAGGAGCAGGGCACGTCCGGACGCAAGCTCGTCCGCGCGTCGAGCGACCCTTCTGCGGCGGCCGACGCCTTGTCGGTGCGCAACCAGCTCGCGACCGAGAAGCAGTACCAGCGCAACATCGAGAACGGCGACGGCTGGCTCTCGACGCTCGACTCGGCGCTCGGGTCCGTCACGGACGTCGTCCAGCGCGTGCGCGACCTCGTGATGCAGGGAGCCTCGGACACGGCGTCGCCCGACGCGCGCGAAGCCATCGCGGTCGAGCTCGACGAGCTCCGCTCCGAGCTGCTGCGCCAGTCGAACACGACCTACCTGGGGCGCAACGTGTTCGCCGGCACGTCCGACGAGGGCGTCGCGTTCCGTGACGACTACAGCTTCACCGGTGTCCCTGGCAGCAGCGTCGAGCGTCGTATCGGTGCCGACTCGACCGTCCAGGTCGACATCGACGGGGCCGCGGTCTTCGGCACCGGAGCGGGATCGGTCTTCGCCCTCCTCGACACGGTCGTGGCCGACCTGCGGACGGGCACGAACGTCCGGGGCCACCTCGCAGCCGTGGACTCCCGGCTGTCCGCCGTCCTGACCCAGCACACCACCGTCGGTGCACGGCAGAACCAGCTCGAACGTGCCACGGACACCAACGCCGACTCTCAGCTCGCGCTCAAGACGCAGCGCGCCGGGATCGAGGACGCCGACATCGCCGAGATCGCGATCGACCTCCAGCTCAAGCAGGTCGCCTACCAGGCGACGCTGAGCATCGGGTCCAACCTCCTGCAGCCCACTCTCATGGACTATCTCCGATGACCACCATCACCTTCGTGACCCCGCCCCCGGGCCTCACCGCGCGCCGCTTCGAGCTGCTCGACGAGCAGGCCGAAGGCGTCTACACGCTCGCGGCTCTCGACGTCCCCGGCGTCGAGCTCCTCGTCGTCGACCCGGGCCGCTGGGTGCCCGACTACGCCCCCGCGATCCCGGCGGGCGACCTCGCGCTCATCGGAGCGTCCGACCAGGACCCCGTGGTCCTCGTGGTCGCGAGCGCACGCGCCGGGGTCGTGAGCGTCAACCTCATGGCCCCGGTCCTGGTACACCCGGACACCGGTGCCGCGATCCAGACGATCCTCGACGGCCAGGGACTGGACCTGCGGCGAGAGCTCGTCCCGGCCTGACCACCGTCCCCCGCCGCACCGGGTGCGCTGCTCCACGCAGGCCCGCTCGACGCAGTGCTCGACGCACGAAGGAAGGCCCGTCCGGGGAACCGGACGGGCCTTCCTTCGTGCGTCGAGCCGTGGAGGACTACCGCAGGACGACCGTGAAGGCTCCTCCGCCGTAGCCCGCGACCTCCACCTCGGCGTCGAGCCGACGACCCGTGCTGCGCAGGAACGACACGGCGGTGCCCGGCAGGGCGGCCCGCGTCGAGTCGAACACGTCGGCGAGCACCAGGTGCGGGGCATCCTGCGTGTTGAAGAGCCCGGCCGTGACGTTGAGGACCTCCGAGACGTTCTCGAGCAGCACGTCGCTGAGCCTCCCGTCCGCCGCGGCGTCCTTCGCCGGTCCGGGCGGCATGAGGCCGATCGACGCGCCGAGGTACGCGCCCAGGGGGACGTCGACCGCGACCACGGCCTCGACCTGGCCGCGGTTGCTCAGGTAGGTGGCCACGACGAGTCCCTTCGTCTCGGGCGTCATGAGCCGGCCGGCCGGCACGGCCGTGCACGCACGGCCGACCAGGCCCGCGTACAGGTCCTTGATCTCCTTGAGCTGGGGCAGGGGCGTGGTGGTCACGAGTGGGGTCCTCCGGGGTCTCTCGGTGGGTGGTGCGCTGGGGGTGCGCGTGGATGAGGTCAGCGGAAGTGCGGACGCAACGCCGACTCGAACGTGCCGGCGTCGAAGGGCTTGGCGATGAGGAACAGCGCCCCCTCGCTCTCGGCGAGCTCGCGCATCTGCGGCGAGCCCTCCGACGTGACGAAGCCGAACGGGACGCTCGAACCGCCCGCGCGCAGCGCACGCAGGAAGTCGATCCCGTTCATCTCGGGCATGTTCCAGTCCGACAGGACGAGGTCGGGCTTCTCCGCGCGGGTCAGGGCGAGCGCCTCGGCACCGTCACCGGCCTGGACGACGTCCCAGTCGCCGAAGCCCGCCTGACGCAGGGTGCGCAGGACGATCTGTCGCATGACGCGGCTGTCGTCCGCCACGAGGACTCTCACAGGTCTTCTCCGTTCGTCGAGGTCCACAGCTGGATGAGGATCGGGCCGCCCCACCAGAGCAGCGCCTGCTCGTGATCAGCCGGGCGGGAGGCTGAGGGCTCGGCGTGCTCGACGACCGGCAGCGTCAGCGACGACCCCTCGGGCATCATGGCCTTGAGGTTCCCACCGACGACGTTCGCGACCTCCCCGAGCGCGTCCTGGACGTCCTCGAGCGTCACCGGCTCGTCGTCCTCCTTGAGCAGGAGCGAGCGGGCGAGACGGTCCGCGGTCTCACGGGCCGTCACGACCAGCGTGCGCGAGACCGCCGGTCCGACGATGTCGACCCAGGCGTACAGCGGGTCGGTGATCGGCTCCTCCAGGGCCTCCATGGGCAGGAGCAACCCCGGCTCGCCGTCGACCATCGCGGTGAACAGGTCCTGCGCCATCGGGACGACGCTCTGTGCGAGCGTCGAGGTGGTGTCGGTCATGCGAGCTCCTTCTGCGGCAGCAGCCCGAGCATGTCGAGCTTCGCCTCGAGCGCATCAGGGGTGAACGGCTTGATGAGGTACTCGTGCGCCCCGGCCGCGAGGGCACGCACGATCTGGTTCTGCTCGGACTCGGTCGTGACCATCATGAGCGTGAGGTCGCGCCAGTCCCGGCGCTTGCGGACCTCCTGGACGAGCTCCAGGCCGTCCATCACGGGCATGTTCCAGTCGACGCACGCCAGGTCGAAGCGTTCACCGGCCTCGAGCAGGTCGAGCGCTGCGCGCCCGTCCCCCGCCTCGGCGATCTCGAAGCCGAGACCCTTCAACGTCGACGCGACGATGCGGCGCATCACGCGCGAGTCGTCGATCACCAGCGCTCTCATGCGCTGCCTCCTCGGAGTCGGTAGATGGAGCCGTGTGCGCCGTCGACGCGTTCCCACGCGGGATCGACACCGACGGTCGTCTCGGCGGCACCCAGGATCAGGTAGCCGCCAGGTCTCACCCGGCTACGGAGCCGGGCGAGGATCGACTGCTTGGTGGGCATGTCGAAGTAGATGAGGACGTTGCGCAGGAAGACCACGTCGAACGTCCCGACGCCCGGAGGCGGCGTGAGCAGGTTGTGCTTCTCGAACGTCAGGTTCCGGCGCAGCGCGGGGTCGACCTCCCACTCCGCGCCGGCCCGTCGGAAGTGGCGGACGAGCATCGGGGCGGGCAGCCCGCGGTTGACCTCGAGCTGGCTGTACCGGCCGCCACGGGCACGGTCGAGCACCTGCGCGTTGATGTCGGTCGCGAGGATCCGGAAGCGCTGGTGCCCCTGCTCGGCCAGGACCATCGCGATGCTGTAGGGCTCCTGGCCCGTCGAGCACGCTGCCGACCAGATCGACAGGTCGCCGTCGCCGTGGGCCGGCAGCACGACGCGTCGCAGGGCCGTGAACGGCGAGGTGTCACGGAACCAGGACGTCTCGTTGGTCGTCATGGCCTCGACCACGCGCACGATCTCGCCGCTCGAACCCGTGCGCACGTACCTCTGCACGTACTGCTCGACGGCGTCGGTCCCGTGGAGCCCCTTCTCCCGGGCCAACGGTCCGAGCCGCGACTCGACGAGATACTCCTTGCCAGGGGCGAGCTGGATCGCGCTGTGCCGGCGGACCAGGTCGCTCACGAACGAGAACGACTGGGTGGACACGGTCATGCGTGTGCTCCTTCGATCGCCGAGACGACGGCTCGGGCGAGGTGGTCGAGCGGAAGGACCTGGTGGGCGTGCCCCGCCGTGACCACGGCACCCGGCATGCCCCACACGACCGACGAGGCCTCGTCCTGGGCGACGACGTGTCCCCCGGCCCCGGTGACCGCTCCTGCGCCGTCGCGCCCGTCCGAGCCCATGCCGGTCAGGACGAGCGCGAGAAGGTCGCCACCCAGCACCTGGACCGCGGACCGGAACAGGACGTCGACCGAGGGGCGTGTGAAGTTGACGGGTGGGCCGTCCGTGACGGCGGTCGCCAGGCTGGAGCCCCGGCGCACGACCTCGAGGTGACGCCCGCCGGGCGCGAGGTAGGCGTGACCAGGCGCGAGGATCTCTCCTCCGACGGCCTCGACCACGGTCGTGGGCCCCTCACGGTCGAGCCGTTCCGCGAGCTGGCGGGTGAACACGGGCGGCATGTGCTGGACCACGAGGACCGGCACGGGCAACGGCTCACGGATCGCCGAGAAGACCCTGCGCAGCGCGTCGGGCCCCCCGGTCGAGGAGCCGACGACGACGGCACGGACCGGGCGTCGCGGCGCCGCCCTGCGCGTGGTCGGCACGGCGGCCGCGACCGCGCTGCCGGGCCCCGCCGCTGCCGGTCGACGGGCACCTGGCACGAGAGCCTTGATCTTGGGGACGAGCTCGAGCCCTACCCGTTCGAGGGCGGTCTGCACCGAGCCCGTGCCGCTGGGCTTCGTCACGTAGTCCGTCGCCCCGGCCGTGAGCGCGTCGAGCGTCGCCCCTGCTCCGCGCTCCGTGAGCGTCGAGAACATGATGACCGGCATGCGCCGGCCGGCGGCGCGCAGCGCGCGCACCGTCTCGATGCCGTCGAGCACGGGCATCTCGATGTCGAGCGTGATCAGGTCGGGCTCGAGCTGCTCGACCTTCGCGAGGGCGAGGCGTCCGTCGGCAGCGGTGCCGACGACCGTGATCTCTGGGTCCCGCTCGAGGGTCTGCGTGACGAGGCGCCGGATGACGACCGAGTCGTCGACGACGAGCACCCGGATCACGCGAGTCCTCCTGGGACGGCGGGCAGGGCCGTGCACCCGGCCGAGGACCCCTGAGGGCTCCCGGCCGGGCGCGCGGTCGACGCCTTGTGCTTCACCGGCGGGCTCAGATCCGGAACTGGGCGACGCGGGTGCGCAGCTCGACCGAGACCTGGGCAAGCTCGTCGACCGCCACGCTCATCCGCTGCATCGTCGCCGCGCTCTCCTGCGCAGCGGTCGCGATGCCGGTGATGTTGCCCGCGATCTCCGAAGCACCCGTCGCGGACTCCTGCACCCCACGAGACATCTCCGTCGTCGTCGCGGTCTGCTCCTCCACCGCCGAC